>JAKLFY010000048.1 GCA_022710935.1 Verrucomicrobiota bacterium | reverse complement strand
TCACTTTCTCTTCTCCAATTGGATCAGCAGCGATGGAGCAGACGACAACAACAGTCATCTCGGCGACCCCGGAAAGCCTAACTTAATTTCGCGGTTCCGTGGTCCAACACTTGGGGTCCACCTCACAAAGGCGCTTACGGCAACTGGCCCCGACGCGGCACACAGTGGGTGCAATACGACTGGGCGCTGCCCGTCTCGACTGCTCGAATGGACGTCTATTGGTTCGATGACCACAGTGGCGTGCGCCTTCCCAAGGCCTGCCGGTTCAAGTACTGGGACGGCAGCGCGTTGGTGGATCTGCCGGGCGCCAGCGGCCTCGGACTCGCGGAGAGTCGTTTCAACACCACGACCTTCCCGGAAATCACCACCACCAGGCTGCGGTTCGAGTTCGACGGGAACGGCGACAGCTCGACCGGCATCCTCGAATGGCGCGTCTATGACTCCGGCAAGTCGCCGAACTTCCCGCCCACCGTCAGCACCGGCGTGGACCGCGCGCTGGTTCAACCTGGGGCAACCTGGTTGAACGGCAGCGTGAAGGACGACGGCAAGCCCAGGCCCGCGCCGGCGGTGAAATGGAGCAAGGCCTCCGGGCCGGGCAAGGTCTCTTTCGCCAATGCCAGCGTGCCTGAGACCACGGCGCGCTTCTCGGCGGCGGGCAATTACGTCTTGAAGTTCACCGCGGACGACGGCCAGTCAGGTGCGTCCAGCGAAGTGCATGTCAGCGTCGTGGCCAAGCCGCCGATGCCGCCGCTAAGCCCGGTCTGGACGACGCTATACCAGGTCAGCAGCCCGTTCTGGCGTCCGCGCCTGAAGAACCTGATCGTGAACTGGATTCCGCATTGCGTGCAACAGTGCGAGGACCCCGAGGTGAAGGAAGGCGGCATCGAGAATTTCGTCCAGGCCGCCAGGAAGCTCGCCGGTCAGCCGGGCGCGAAGCACACCGGCGCTGTGTTCGCCAACACCTGGGTTTACAACACGCTCGAAAGCATGTGCATCGCGCAGATGCTCGATCCGCGGGGCGATGCCGAGATTGCCGCCGCCCAGGCCAGCCAGCGTCGGACCATCGAGGATTGGGTGACCAAGATGCTCTCCGCCCAGGAACCGGACGGCTATATCCTCACGCAATACACGATCCAGGGCCAGCGCCGCTGGTCGAACAAACACGACCACGAGGACTTCCAGGCCGGGCATTTCATCGAGGCCGCCATCGCCCACCACGTGATGTCCGGCGGCAAGGACCCGCGGATGCTCGACGCCGCGAAGCGCCTCGCCGATTGCTGGGTGCGCAACATCGGTCCAGCGCCCAAGCGCGCCTGGTATCCCGGCCACCAGGAAATGGAAATGGCGCTCGTGAAGCTGGCCCGTTATGTCGAGCAGACCGACGGCCCCGGCGCCGGCGCGGCTTACATCGACCTGGCGGAGTTCCTCCTCGATTCGCGCAAAGATGGCGACGAATACGACCAAAGCCACGCGCCCGTCACCCGCCAATACGAAGCCGTCGGGCATGCCGTGCGCGCGCTTTACTCCTACGCCGGCATGGCGGATGTCGCGATGGAAACCGGCGACACCGATTACCAAAGCGCCGTGCAGTCGCTGTGGAACAGCGTCGTGAATAGGAAGTACTATGTCACGGGCGGCATCGGCAGCGGCGAAACGTCCGAGGGCTTCGGCAAGGAGTTCTCGTTGCCGAACAACTCCTATTGCGAGTCGTGCGCGAACTGCGGCCAGTTGCAATTCCAGAACAGACTCCAGATGACCTGGCGCGACGGCCGGCACATGGATCTGGCGGAGGAGACGCTCTTCAACGCCGTCCTCGGCGGCGTGGACCTGGAGGCGCAGAACTACACGTACACCAACCCGCTGGACTCGAACGCCCAGCGTTACAAATGGCACGTCTGCCCGTGTTGCGTCGGCATCATCCCGCGCACGCTGCTGAGCCTGCCGACATGGGCTTACACCAAGGGCAAGGACGCGATCTACGTGAACCAATTTGCCGGCAGCGCCGTGACCGTGGACAACGTCACCGGCACGTCGGTGCGGCTCACGCAGACCACCGATTACCCGTGGAACGGCAAGGTCGCGCTGACGGTGAATCCGTCCGCTTCGAAGAAATTCACCCTCAACATCCGCGTGCCGAACCGCCAGACCAGCCTGCTCTACACCAACACCCCCAGGGTCGAGGGTCTGCTCTCGCTCGCGGTCAACGGAAAGTCCGTGAAGCCGAAGATCGAGCGCGGCTATGCCGTCCTCGACCGCACCTGGAAGGCCGGCGACAAGGTCGAGTGGGAAGTGCCGCTAGGGGTCCAGCGCCTGGTGGCCGACCACCGCATCGTGGCCGACCATGGCCGCGTCGCGCTCCGCTACGGTCCGCTCATCTACAACTTCGAAAGCGTGGACCAGGATGTGAACGCGGTGCTGCCGTCTTCCGCGCCGCTCACCACCGAGTGGAAGCCCGACCTGCTCGGTGGCGTGCTCGTCATCAAAGGCCAGTTCGCCGACGGCAAACCGCTGCTGGCCATTCCCAACTACGCCCGGCTCAATCGCGGTGGGCGGTCCGTTGTGTGGATGAAGGACCAATGAGCTTCCTACAAGAAAGAGGCCATCCACTGGGGCCATGGAAGAACCTTCGCGAAGACAACACTCCGATCGTGGGGGGCGGAGGCAAGGCCGGGCGCATTGTCGCCGCCTACAACATGGATTCCCAACCGTTCATCGACGATGACGGGCAGGCCCATATGTATTGGGGCTGGTCAGAGGCGATGGCCGCGCGGCTCACACCTGACCTCAAGAACATCGAAGGTGAGGTGCATTTCCTCAAGGGCACCAAGTGGCTGCCCAAGGGCGGAGAGCTTCCCCAATGGCTGGCAGTTGATTTGGGCGAATCCATGCCCATTACCCGCATCGTCACCTGCCCGGAATTCCGGCATGTCGCTTACGGCTACAAGATCGAGCTTTCCGAGGACGGTCAAGCCTGGACGACCTTCACCGATCGCACAGCGAACAGGTCCGAGAAGCCCGGTGAGGGATACGTCGATCTGGGACAGGGACACGCACGCCATGTGCGGATCCACATAAAATGCGTCGCCCGAGGCGCCGGCTGTCGTTTCGATAAACACCGGATCCGGGCCGCTGACGATCTCGGGCAGGGCCGTGCTGACGATCACCTGCGCCACACGACGGGTCGCCGCGCCGTAAGCATTGGCCGCCACCAGCGAATGGAGCCCATCGAGGTAGGCGTTGTTGGTCTGAAACCAGGACCCGAAGTACTGCCCGCCGGGGGCAACCGATTCCCACCAGAACACCACCGCGAGCCGGCCGGTGACGGTGGTTTGCAGCCAGCTCTCCGAATACGCATTGGTCAACCCGCCGCACTCGGCGGCGTCCACGCCATCGTGGGTGACAACGGTCTGGCCGAACCAATTCGCCGCACCGCCCGTGGTCCAGAGGAGTTGCGGGGCGTCGAGCGCCTCCGGCAACGTGGCTCCTCGGACAAGCCCTGCCGAAGAGACCATGCTGCAGATCAACGTGGCAGCCAACCAACTGGAAGTGAACTGTTGCTCTTTCATGGTGGAATGAGGGCAGAGGGAGAGGAAACGAAAGGTCGCAGCAAGCCCGCGGAGAGAGACTTCGACTGAACTGACAGGCATTTGCTGTTTCGACGTGCCTGACCAGGTGTAGCCATTCAAGGCGAAACGAGGCAGAATCGACACCGGCACGATCTGGTCGCAACCGGGCAACGTCTATTCACAGATCGTGGACCTGGCGGACGTGGACAACTCCCGTTCCATGTGCGCGCCTGGCAACGCCGAACACGGCGCGTTTCGCGCCAACCAGGTGGACCTCTGGGTCCGGGGCACCACGCACCCGGCGCCGTTGTCGCGGGCGAAGCTTGAAGCGCTCGGGGCCAGCACAAAGAAACTGACGGCTCTCGCCTGTGACGGCCCGCGGACGTCTCCGCCGAGAACGGTGAACGAAGCGGGTGGTGACGCGCGTTTCATCCCCGCCATCCCGCCGGTCGCACTCCAGCCTGCCGCCTCCAATTAGCAACCAGCCACCATGCCCGGTCGGAAACCTGAGGATCCCACGCTGGAGGCGGCGTTCCGCTATATGTTGGCGCTGAACAACCCGAAGTCCCCCGCCGTTAAAGGCCCCTGGTATCCCATCCCTGGCGCAGCCAATCCGCACTTGTCCAGCGACCAACCGGCGCAGTTCTTCCGGGTGAAGGTGCCGTGAAGCGGTGGTGGTTTGCGCTCGCACTTGCCTGAAGGACGCTTGGCTTCGCCCGCCGTCAAGTGCGTTACTCAACGTCAGGTGCCGGCAGCCACGCTATGGGGGCGGCCGCCTTTGCCGGCAAGGCGGCACGCTGAGGCGGAGAGCTGCCAATCCTGCCGACACTTGCCGACATTTGACGCCGCGAAGTGCCCTCCGGCTGTACCAGAGGCCGAGAACGGCCAACATCCGCTTCACCCTTGTAAACATTAGCTCTTGTTGAGTTTTGGCCTCCCTGCGCGATGATATGAGGATTGTCTGTTCGGCACAATCCAAAAGTCCAAGTGGCCGTCGTCGCTGGCAAGAGAGGTGACTTGGTCTGGACAACCAGTCGGACATGGCGCGAGCGAGCGAAGTATTGCCGCCGCGCAGAATGCCACTGCCGAGAGACGTTTCGGGGTGGCCCGACCCGCGCTTATGCGGCTACTTCGCTTCGGGCGCGAATCCACCGGGTGAGGGCGCCTACTCTGCCGCGAGGACGCCCGTCAGTTCCAGATGACGGGCGCACACGCCAACCTGCCGCCCACAGTCTGCTCTGAGCGCAAACGTTCTCGCCGCGTTGCCGTCCGACAACCTTCCTCGGCTTTGAACGGCGCCCTCGGATGCATCGTTGATCCTGGGATCGGTGCTGGCGAGGTTTGCCCTCCCAAACCCGGTGTGGATGACTGTGCCTGTTGTATCCAGGCCCCCGCTCGGGCGCCCAGCGGCGAGCCCGCATAATGGAGTTGCCCACCGCCCGGTTGAGACCCACAGTGCCGGTCAGAAACTATGAAGGCTCACTGCACCCGCCGCCAGTTTCTGGTCGGCGCCACCACGAGCGCATTGCCGTTCTTTCTCAGCACCCGCCGCGGCTTCGTGACGGCCGCGGCCGCCAACGAGGAACTTAACCTGGCGCTGGTCGGTGTGGGTGGGCGTGGCGAATGGTTTGTCGGCGCCCTGCCAGCCATGCGGACGCGCTTTGTCGCCTTGTGCGACACGCACGCATATCGGCTGAACCGCGCGGGCGAGAAATTCCCCGAGGCGAAACGTTACCGGGACTTCCGGCGGATGCTTGACGAATCGGCTGATCGCCTCGACGGCGTGGTGGTCGCGACGCCCGATCACAATCACGCGGTGATCAGCGCCCGGGCTTTGCGCGCCGGCAAACCGGTCTTCTGCGAGAAACCGCTGACCCGCACGATCAGCGAAGCCCGCGCGCTCCGTGAGTTGGCGGCGTCCACCAAACTGGCCACTCAGATGGGGAATCAGGGTACGTCCAGCGACGCGTTTCGCCGGTCGGTCGAAGTCATCCAGTCGGGCGCGCTGGGAGAGATTCGTGAAGTGCTGGCCTGGAACGAGTCCGGCGGCGGCGGGCCGCATCCGCGCCCGACGACCAGCGAAGCCGTCCCGGAGGAGCTCGACTGGGACGTGTGGCTGGGTCCGGCCGCGGCGCGCCCGTACCACCGCGAATGGGCGACCTGGCATCGGTGGCGCGACTTCGCCACCGGCCAGCTCGGCAACTGGGCGGTGCACTCGACCAACCTGGCGTTCAAGGCGTTCCGTCTCGACGAATTCTGGAAGAGCACCCCGGCGGACCTGCCCGAGGGGGGCCACTTCCGCGTTTCGGCGAAGATGTCCGAGGTCTTGACCGACACGTTGCCGAAGTGGGAACTGATCGAGTTCACGGCGCCCCGGCGCGGAAACCAGCCGGCCTTCACCATGGTCTGGTGCAACGGCCGCGCGCCGGGCGGACGCGAGCGCATCGAGGAAAGCCTCGGGCGGAAGCTGGACTGGGGGGACGCCGGCGACAGAAAGTGGAACGATTACGCGGGTTTGCTGATCGTGGGGGCGCGCGGGATGCTCCATTCCACCGGGCACAACATGACGTTCTCGCTGTTGCCGGAAGCCGACTTCAAGGATCTGCTCGGACCGCCGCGCAGCCTACCGCGGTCGCCCGGGCACGAACGGGAATGGCTCGACGCCATTCGCGGTGGGGCGGCGGCCTGCTCGAATTTCGCGGACTACGGTTCGCTGCTGACCGAGTGGCTGCTCCTCGGGAACGTGGCCACACAGACCGAGGGTGCGATCGAGTACGATCCGCACACCGGCCGCGTCGTCAACAACGAGTCCGCCAACCGGCTCTGCAAAGCCATCTATCGCGAAGGCTGGACACTCTGAAGGAGGCCCATCATGCGCCCTCAACTCCCCTGGGCTTTATCTCTCATCGTGGGGTTGACCTGCCGTTTCGTCGCGGCGGGCGAGGCCATCCCGGAGCACCAGCGCAAACAGATCTGGGATGCGGCGCCTGCTAGACCCCAGGTAGCGCCGAAGCAGCCCCGTCGCGTCCTGATCTGGAACACGCCCGCGCACTTGATGGAGAAGGATCCGCACAAGGGTTACTGCATCCCGTACGGAGCGGTTGCGTTGGAGGCAATCGGGCGCAAGACCGGCGCCTTCGATTCGCTGATCAGCGACGACTTGAGCGTCTTCTTGCCAGTGAATCTCCAGCGGTTCGATGCCGTGGTCCTGAACAACGCCTCCGGGGCTTGGATCACGCCGACTCCCGCCCAGCTTGCCGCGGATTCCTTCCGCGCCCTGGGCGCCGATTCGGAAGCCGTCGAGCTGGCGCTCCGCCGCAGCTTCCTGGACTACGTAGCGAACGGCGGTGGGGTGGTGGCGCTTCATTTTGCCATCGCGGCGAACGCGCACTGGCCGGAGTTCCAGCAGTTGATCGGTGCCCGGTTCACCGGCCACCCATGGAACGAAGAGATCGGTGTGACCGTCGAGGAACCATCACATCCCCAGGTCGCCGCCTTTGGCGGAAAAGACTTCCGGATCGCCGATGAGATCTACGAGTACGGTCCGCCGTACGACCGCGCGGACCTGCGTGTTCTGCTCTCGCTCGATCCGGCCCGTTCGAACATGGGGGTGAAGTGGATCAACCGGACGGACAACGACTTCGCCCTCGCCTGGGTGAAGTCGCACGGCAGCGGGCGCATCTTCAACACTTCGTTCGGCCACCGCACTGAGTTGTTCTGGGATCCGCGGGTCCTGGCATTCTACCTGGACGCCGTTCAGTTCGCGACCGGCGACCTCGATGCGCCCACGACGCCGCGGACCGACCGGCCGGTGCGGTCGGTGCCCGGTTCGGAACCGGCTCCCCGACTGCCGGGCTTTGTGAGCCTCTTCAATGGACACGATCTATCGGGCTGGGAGGGCGATCCGCGCTTCTGGCGCGTAGAGGACGGCGTCATCACGGGCCAGACCACCGACTCCCAGCGGGCGACCGAGAACAGCTTCCTGGTCTGGAAGGATGAGGTCGAGGACTTCGAGTTGCGGCTCAAATTCCGGCTCACCGGAGGCAACTCGGGCATCTACTATCGCGCGCGCAGGCGCGTGCCCGGCCAGAAAGAAGCCGAGCCTTTGGTGGGCATGCAGGCCGACTTCTCGGCCGACGGGCGCTGGACCGGCGTCATCATGGAATACACTCTGCGCGAGGTGCTGGCTGAGCGCGGGCAGCAGGTGCTCATCGACACCAACGGAGTTCGCCAGGTTATTGGCAGTGTTGGGGATGCCGCCCGCCTGCTTGAAGCCGCCAAGCCCGGCGAGTGGAATGACTACATCGTGGTCGCCAAGGGCAGTCAGGTGAAGCTCACCCTCAACGGCGTGCCCATGTGTGAACTCGACGACCGCGATCCCAAACGGTTGCCGCGCGGATGGCTGGCGTTGCAGGTGCACACCGGGCCGCCCATGCGCGTCGAGTTCAGGGACATCTTCCTCCGACGCTTGTGAGAGCGCCCCAGCATCCGCGTTTCCGCGGCAACCTTCCCGCTGCGGAGGGGCTGCATCCCGCGCTCTCCACCCGGGGAACGCCGCCCGTGGCGGTCAAGTCGGATTCTCTGGCACACCGATCAGGCGGAGGAAGTCGGAGGCTGCGACGATGGGAATCCCGGCGGCTTGTTCGAGCGACAGCAAATGCCCTTTGTCGCCGGTCACCAGGTAGTTGGCCCGTGCCTGCACGGCGCACTCGATGAACATCTCATCGTCGGGATCAGCGGTCGACGGGCCGGGCAGCGGGAAGATACAGATGAGCGGCCTGCTTGATGGCGC
This sequence comes from Verrucomicrobiota bacterium, assembly GCA_022710935.1. Classification (GTDB taxonomy): domain Bacteria; phylum Verrucomicrobiota; class Verrucomicrobiia; order Limisphaerales; family J093; genus MWFF01. The sequence continues at coordinate 40,835 of JAKLFY010000048.1, read as the reverse complement.
TCAGCCAGTCCGTGGGCTGCTTGGTGGGGTAGCGAGCGGCGAGGCGAGCGATGACCTCTTCGTATTCCGTAAGAATCGGGTGGCTGACGGCGAGGTCGTATTTGCCGAGCGTCCACGCTTCGAGGCAATGGGCGGGTTTGCCGCGCCAGTAGCTCGCGCTGGCGACGATGTTGGTATCCAGAACGACGATCATCGCCGCCGGGCGCGGACTTCCCGAACAAGGTGCTCGACCGCCGCATCGTCTTCCGGCGTGGGTGGGGGCTGAGAGCGGCTCCGTTCCAGCAACGCGGCGCATTGCTCCTGCGTGAGCGGCCGATGCTTGCGCAGGACGATGGTGTCTTTGTAGAGCTGCACGTCCAGCGAGTCGCCGGCAGAGAGATGGGCGCTCGCGCGCAACTCCGGTGGGAGCGCAATCTTGCCGTCTTCGGTCAGCACTGCGTTCATCGTGACAAGGTAGGAGTCCCCTGAGCGTCGTCAAGAATGTCCTCGCCCAAATGTTGGGGCGGATTCATGCCGCCCCTGGCCTATTGCTGTGATCACAAGGCCGAAATGGACGCGGAGAGTCAGTGCGGCGTGCGGGAGGTGGAACGACCGCGGACTCAGGCGGGTGAATCTCCACTTCGCAAGCGTTTGGGGGAGATGGGCTAATTGGTGTGGGCGTCGACCGCTATCGCGATTCGCGTCGAGGATCTGCCATCCTTTATCCGCGCGAGGGCCTCGATGGTGGGGTAACGCCCGCGACTGTTTCGCGTTCGCGAAGGCGATCGTGGTGGTTGAGTTGGAGGAGCTTGACGGTGCCATACCCGATCAGGTCCGCCGGGTCAATGCGAACGCCATGGAGCAGAAAGCAGCCGTTCCATCGGTCCGTGCGCCGGTGAAACAACCGAAGAAGCCGCGGTGGCTGCCCTGTGCGAGGGCGACCACGTCGCTGCCCTTGGCGTTGTTGCAGCAAGCGCAGGCCCAAGCCAGAGGTCCGGTTCCGTCGCTGCACCGTGTTTGCGGCTGAAGATATGGTCCACCTGACAGCCCCGGAAGGTATCGTCTTCACGGACAAGGCAGTACTCGCAAACGTGATAGCCGCGTTCGGCGAGCAGGGCGCGGACGCGGTTGAGTTTGACGCGGGCGGAGGGGTGGAGCCAGCCGAAGCGCCGGACGCGATGAAAGCCGGTGGGCAGGACATGTTGGAGGACACGGCGGATCAGCTCGAAGGGTTCGAGATTGACGTGTTGTGGGCGGCGTGTGGAGCTGTCTCGATACGGCCAGCGCACCCGGCCATCCGGGAGCAGGGTCAAGTCGCGGTCGCCGGTGGCGGTCTTGAAGACGTAGCGGCTCAGATAGCGCAAGGCAGCCTCCCCCGAACCGGCCGGCTGGCAATGCACGACCCAGCGTTGCTTCCAGACGCGAGCCGGCAGGGTCTTGAGCAGGTCGGGCGCGTCGCGTTGGAGGGCTTGGCGAACAAGGGTAGATGACGGTGGCGGTGGGACTCTTGTGACCCAGATTGACCTGGAGTTGACGGAGGTTCTCGCCTTGTTCGAGCAAGTGAGTTGCGTAGCTGTGACGCAACGAATGGATGTGGGCGGCCTTCTTGACGCCGCTGGCCTCGAGGACGAGGCGGAAGGCGCGTTGGAGGGTGGTGCGGCACATGGGGCGGGTGGCGGTGGAGGCACCCTGGCCGTTGTGGCCTTTGGCGGGGAAGAGCAAGTGAGAATGGCGATGGGCTTTCCAGCCCTCGCGCAGCAGGAGCAGGGTGCGCTGGGGCAAGGGGACGTAGCGGTCGCGATTGCCCTTGCCGGCACGGATGTGGAGGAACATGCGTTGGGCGTCGATGTCGCCGACTTCGAGGTTAAGGGCTTCGCCCAGGCGCAGGCCGCAGGAGTAGATGGTGGCCAGGGCGACGCGATGATCGAGTGCGGGGACGGCGGCGAGGATCTGGCGCACCTCGGTGGTGGAGAGGATGACGGGGAGCTTGAACTGAGGGGTGGCACGAACCAGTTGGACCTCGGCCGGCCAGGCTCGGCGGAGGGATTTCTCCCAGAACATCTTGATGGCGCAGATGGCCTGGGTGGAAGTGGAACGGGTGTAGCGACGCTCGGTTTTGAGGTAGAGGAAGTACTGCCGCAGTTCCTCTGGGGTGGCCTCTTCGGGGGCCTTGTGGAAGTGCTCGGCCAGGTGGCGAACACAGGCCAGGTAGCTGACCTGGGTGCGAATCTGCAGGGGCAGCAGGCGCAGGTCGTCGGCGAAGCGGATTAGGCTGGCGTGAACGGTCGAGCCTTTTTATGCATACGAACGTGAGTTGAGTTTTTGGTTTGGCGCCCGGTTCGTCAGGTGGCGGCCGGGCGCCCGACCATGCGCCACGCCGATCACAGGCGACAATGACAAAAAGCGGTCCAAATCTCAGAGGTCGCTTCGCGACGTCGCTCCGGGGCGGCGTCGGTCGCCGCCGCGGAGCGGCTTCGTTCAACCATGCGCTGCAGCGAACGCTGGCGGGCCGCGTCAGTTACTAACGCGGACACGCTCGGCCGCCCGCGTCGCTCAGTTCCGTCGCTCGCTGAAAGCAGTATGAACTCGGCCACATCGAATCGGTTCTCTTGGAATGCCGCTGGCTTGGCTGGTGCCGCTGTGGGTGCGAGTCTCTGGATGCCGGCCACGGCTCTTGCGTCCGGCTGGCCCGCAATCGGAATGGCGATAGCCTTCGCCGCCGCCTCCCTCATCCTCGTCTCAGCTTATGTCCTTTGGCGGTCTCGACGGAGGGCCTCGGCATTTGGAGGATTGATGGTGCTCCTTGCAGTGGGCTTTGTAGCGACACTGCTGTTCTTCGCGGCGGCGCAGGTGCTGCACCTTTCATTCCTCAGCGGGTGGCCTGGGGGGAACAGGCGTTCCCCACGGAGCTACGCCTGGGTCTTGGTTCTTTATCCCGCGCTTGCGGCTTGGTTCTGGCGGCAGAACCGCCAGACCGGCAACAGGGAACCTGGCGCTCCACCCAATGGCGGCCCGGCGGGGCTGTCGGGCAACTCGGACGCCGGCGGCGGGCCGCCATCGGTGAGCTGAGCGCTCGGGGAAGATATGACTCTCGCCTTCGTAGCCAAATCAGTGAGGTGCGCTGATGCGATTGGCGGGGAGATCTTGCAGGTGTGTTTTGATTCCAAGCCGGAGAGCGGCAATGAGGACGAGCGACATACACCTTACGTTCTAATCAGCCAGAACTTCGAGTTCGCAAGTCCAGCCACGATAGAATGGCACGACGGCAGCGATTACGATGGGGGTGCGGAGATTGTGTCCTTCAAGCTGGCGCGAGACCGGGCTAGGATAAGGCTAGATCGAGATTTGGAGATTGATGTGGGCTTCAGAATCGGGGACAGGCGCTTTGCACAGTTGTGCTCTTACCTTCGGAGGATGCTCGATGAGAACGTTTTGGCCACAACGTAAATGACCGACTCAGATGCACCCAGCCGCTGCTCTGCGCTACGGCTTGGGTTACGCCGGCTAGTTTGAACACTGGATTCGCACTTGGAGTCCCTTTCTCGCGGCGGTCGGTGATCTTTTTCGTTGCCAACATAACGTATCCATCGGCTCCACGAGCTCAGACCGAGCCTTCTCCAACTTCTGCACTCACCCGGTGGCGATCGGCGGCGCCAGCGACGGTCGGCTCTCAACCGACGCGACTGGAGTTGACGCAGCCACAGCGATCCGCAGGTAAGCAGCTTTCGGCGTGAGGCTTGCGCGAGAAGAGACGGAGCAAGGCGCCATTCTGGTCTGGCCTTGCCTCCTCCGCTTTCCACGGATTTCCTCACGATTAGCCGTTAGCCATTCCGTTAGCCACCGGACCTTCCGTCCGGCGGACGGCCCGCCACTCCTGTCCGCCGTTCACTGATCCCGCCGGTCCTTGCGGACCGCCAGAACCTCTGGCGAGAACCGACTTGACCAAGCGCGATGCGTGCCTGCTCCCCACATTCGTTCTGGCACTGCTTCGGGCCAATCGCCGTGATCAGACCGCGACTGTCTCCTGGGCAGACTCCCTCGCGACCACTCTCGCCTGCCGACTTTGGGGCCGTGAGATCAGGCGCGGGCCGCAGCCGCGCCTCCCCTTCAGACTCGATCACCACGCGGCTGCCCCACCGGCCCGCGCAGGTTTGGGCCACCTCCTTGGCGCCGTTGGGTAGCGTTTCTCATCGGGTTTCCCCAGGATGGGATCGCCCGATCGCCATCCCCTCGGGTGCCTGAGCAGCGTACATCCGCTCGTTCGCATCGCCGAGGGCTCCTTGACGCTGACGTTTTCCAGTCCTCCCTCGCTTGTCAGGCCTGCGCACTTTGCCCATCTGACGCAGATTTGCCAAACCCATCAAAACCGTGTTATGAAGGGGGTAGAATATCGTGTCCAAGGAGCCTCGATGCATCCGATCTGGGAGCCGCGAAACTCCGCCCGCAAACGACATCCCGTTGAGCATTGGCTCGATCCTGTTCTTTCCGTCGAAAGTGGTCTGCGCTTGGAGGACCGAAGCTACTTCGATTGCTCGGCCCCTGCGCAGCCGCCGCCTGCAGAAGAACCAACCGCCGAAGCGATGCCGGCCAATGCACCACTCGTGTTGCAGGATGCGCTGGTGCCCTACCGCATTGTCTCCCACAGGGAATACCCGCACCGGCTGGCGGCGTGATTCAGGGAATACGGTCGGCGTCAGAAGGCGAGGCGGTGCGTCAGCGTGCCCCGCGACGGGGTCCCAGGCGCACGCTCCGGGGCGCGACCGGGGTGCGCTTCGCTTCGGCCCTCCGCGGCGCTACCCCTCGTCGCGGAGCACGCTCATCGGTGCGTTTTAGGTGACGGTTGTTTGTGCGGCACACCTCCCGAAAATGGTGTTGAGCCACTCCGACCACCCCCGGTTGTAGCGCTGCCACCAGGCACGTCCCACAGACCGCACTGGAGGCGGGGCAACATTGAGCAGCAACGTCAGGGTTGCCCCTCCGTGCCAAGTCTCTGCGCCCGGCCAAAGGAACCGACGTTGAATACACGCGTGTAGCCGGCTGACCGCAGTTTCCTCGCCGCGATCGCGCTGCGGCCGCCGCTTCGGCAATGAAGCAGCAGGACATGGCTTTTGTCGGGGGCGTGGATCGCCATTGCATCAGGAAGGGCAGAGAGCGGGATGTTTATCGCTCCAGGCACGCGGCCTCCAGCGAACTCCTCCGGAGTCCGCACGTCCACCAGCAGCGCGCCTTCACGCAGATAGCGGCGCGCCTCATCTGCGGACACGGTCCCTCCCAGGCGCAGGAACAGGAAACCGCCGAGAACGAGCAGGATAATGACAAGCACGATCCAATCCATGGCGTTACCTGGTTTCATTTAGGCGATGACCTGCGTCTTCGTTGCCTTCGCCGCCGGCACGGGGGCAGCGGGCTTCTCGGCGCTGGTCGCGGTGCCCACCGCTGCTGCGACGAGGAGTGCCGCACAATAACGTCTTCGCATCACGTTCGGATCTCCCCTTTGCCGCCCGCTTACGCTTCCTTGGCAGCCAGTCGCAACGCCATCTCCGCCACGTGCGCGCCCAACTTCTTGGCCGTGTCCAGCCCAAGGGTGTCCGCGCTGATGTCGTCCTTCGTCGAGAGCACCGTCGCCCCCTGGAAAGCCGGCGCATTCCCCCCCACGACAACCATCCCGAAGCACAGCATGGCCGCCTGGATTTGCTCGATCGTCAACTCCTGCCCACCGTTTCGGAACGCACCCACGGCCACCACGCCCAAGGGCTTGTCTGCCAGCACCATCGTCGGCTCCCGCAGGGGTGCGCATCGTTCGATGAAGGCTTTGCACAGCGAGCTCATCCCCCGGTAATAGGAGGGTGATCCGATGATGAGGCCGCCGAGCGCCGGGTCCTTGAGCTTCGGCAGGATGGCCGTGAAGTCATCTTGCGGAGGCTTGGGTGAGTACCCGGCGATGCTCAGTTCGCCCAAGTCGATCAGTTCCACCTCAATGCGCGCGTCCACCCCCTTGGCCGCGTCCAGTGCTAACTGCACCGCTTTGGCGGTCGTCATGCCTTTGCGCGGGCTGCAGGCAATGCCGAGGATTTTCACGTTCTTGGCGGTGCCGGTGGATTCCGCCGCCAGACTGGCGCCAGCGGTGACGGCCATCGTGGCTGTCCCGGCAGCGGCCAAGAAGTTGCGGCGACTAACGGTTTGTTTCATCTGGGGTCCTTTCGTTTGGGTTCTGTTGCGTTTTCAAGCGGCCATCTTCCATTTCGTAAGTCGTATCGAAGACATCCAGGGACCGGTGGTCATGGGTCACCATCCAGCTCGGCATGCTAGGATGCTGGAGGGGTGGATTCCCTAGTTGACGGCGCAACTCTTGAACACGGTCGAGGAACTCGTCCTGACTTGGAAACGAAATGGCCCCGTTCGGGCAGACGTCGACACAGTTGCTGCACAGGACCATGCAGTGGTGAAAGTGCGCCACGCGGGCGCGGCCCTCGGCGGCATCAAACTCGTACACACTGTTCGGGCAGAACTTCACGCAATCGCCGCTGCCGCGGCAACGGCCACCATCAATCGTCGGTCCCCACGGGATGACTTCCCGCGGGAGGCCCCAGGTGTTGTCGGGGGTGTTCACGGCGCAGAGTAAATCAGCCAGACACCACCAAGAATCACCAGCACGCCACAGACGTACTTCACGACCGTAACGCCTTTGGATTGCTCGTTCCAATTGAGGAACCGCTGAACGACTTCGGTGAACGTCCCGGCTAACACGATCACCGAGCAGTGCCCAACACCGTAAGCCAGTAGCAGCGACGCCCCGTAAATGGGCGCGGTCTCGGCCAGCTTGAAAGTCACCGCCAGCATCGGCGCCATGTAGGCAAACGTGCAGGGGCCAAGCGCGATGCCAAAGACCAGCCCAAGTATGAACGCCGCAAACAGGCCCTTTCGTTTCATGTTCACCTGACCCGGCCCCGACCACGGCATCGGAATCACCCCGAGTAGGTGCAACCCCACCACAAAGAAGATGAGCGCCACGAAGTAGTTCCCCCACCGTCCCACGTCCCCCATCATCCGCCCCGCCGCCGCGGTGATCGCGCCGATGGCCGCGATGGTGACCAGGATGCCCACTGCGAAGAGCGTGGCGATGCCCGACGCTCGCGCGGTAGATACCCGCCCTTGTCCGCTGATGAATCCGACGATGAGCGGAATGCTCGCCAAGTGACACGGGCTGAGGATGATGCTCAGGATGCCCCACACCACCGACGCGCCCAGCGCGATGGCCGGTGACCCTTCAACGGCGCGGCTGAGGCTGGTGAATAGTTGTTCCATAAATCAACGCTGCTCCGCGGCAGATGGCGGTTGCGGGGGGGCACTGCCGGTCTGCTGCTCCTCGCCGCTCAGGAATGCCTGCACCTCGGCTGCGACGTAACGGTTGAGCTCGGGAGGTTCGTGCACTAACTGCCAGACGTCGCCAAGCAGCTTCCAGCCTGCATCCTGCCCGTCCGTCTGTCGGACCAGCACCAGGGATGGGCAAGGTAAGCTGTAGGTCTTCAGGAAGTGCGCGTTTTCCGGCAGGTCGTAGTTGACCGGCAGGAAGGTGAGTCGTCTGGCGTCCATGTCCGCCTTGAACTGCTCCTCGATCACCGCTTTGGCCAAATTCTCGATCAGCAGACAGGTGTCGCAACGGACCGTCCCGTGAAAATAGTACGCGATAACGTGTAAGCGGGTGGTCTCGACGCTCGACTCGCTCGTCGCGGAGTCCGTGGGCGGAAGCATTGGTTTCATCTCAAGCGCGGTTGCCAACGGACAGCACACCCCTACTGTCCGACCCGACCCGCCTGAATCTGCCCCGCGCCTGAACGAGGAGAATGCCGCGAAGCCGGCCACCAAGGCCAGCAGCAAGATGATCGGGGTGTGTGATTTCATGCTGTCAGAAGTTGTATGTCAGTTGCGCGAAGGCCCAGTTGGCATCCTGGCCGTTGCCGGGGGTGTTCCGCACGAAATCGCCGGCCAAGAACCGGGCGTAACCGAAGAGGAGCTCCAATTCATTGTTGATCTGCCAGCGCAGGATCACATCCAACTCGTGACCGAGGTCTTGTCCGGCTTGGCCGGCAGGGTCACGGCGTTCCGGCTTGCCATTGACCCAGTACCAGGCGTCGCGTGATTGCGAGAGCCGGAAGTAATGGTAATCCACGCCCAGTTTCACGGTCTTCGCCGGTTGCACACTGAAGTTGAGCGCGTAGTCCTCCAGGTTCTTCCAGCTCACTACGTTCATCCAGCCGTAGGGAGTGTCCATCGCGCCAAAGACACCGTCGAACGTGCCGGCCACGCCGTCGTTTGGATCACGGTCCCCGCTGGCATAGTTAAACTCAAAGCCGACGCGCGGCTTCCAGTCGGTCTTGAACGTGTGGCCGCCACGCGCGATCACGCCGAACGCCTCGATGTCGTCACGCCCATACTGCCCTACCTGCCCGGCCGCGAAGAGGCCGTAGTCCCAGCCCTTGCCAGCGGGCTGCTCGGAGAATAGGCCGAAAGTATGGCGGGTCTCGTCTCCCGTGCCACTCTCCCCACGTGTGCTCCCGGACCAGTCGTGTTTCACCACGTAGAAGGCATCCAACGTGACCGGGAGTTGCTTCACGTGGGCATACACTCCGCCGACGTGATACGGCCAGTGATCGAAGTTCCAGTCTTTCGGTTCGCTCAACACCCGCTGGGCGTAGAAGGCGTCTACCTGGAACGTATCCGTGTCGTAATAGAGCTTGGCGCTGTCCCACCAGTAGTTGCCCACGTTGCCCCACTCGGCGGGGGCGAACAGACGGCGATCGCCATAGAGCAGAATCTGGCGACCGAGCTTCACGCCGAAAGCCGATTTGCCCATGTGCTTCCATTCGAGATACGCCTGCCGCAAATCGAACTCATCGTAGTAGGAACACGACTCACCGAAGTCGGAGAGAGCAAGGTCGCTCAACCAATAGCGCGCGTCTTGAAACTCGACGAAGGTGTGCGCCTGTTCGGTGAAACGGTAGTCTGCGTTGAGACGCGTTCGGAGGAGGAGCACATCGTCCTCGGCGCCCGTGCCGTAATGCAGGATGCTGAAGTTGTCGAGGTATTCGTAACGCGTGCGGACGTTCAGGCCAAAGTCCAGTTTCCCTGGCCCGACCTCGATGTCCTTCAGGGGCGAATACCAAGGCTTGGCTGTTGGGACCGCGGAGTCCGCTGCCATCGACGCCAGGGCCGCCAGCGTCAGCCACGCCAGCGATCCGACGCAACCTCCGGGGGGCCTGCCGATTCGGGAATCCGCATGCTTGCCGCGAATGAGCGTTGGTTTGGCCCATTGCGCCATCACGTGCTCGCCGGTTTCGTCCTAGTGGCTTCGATTGCTCGAGGACACGGCATGCCGGCCAACCGGCGGATCAGGTCCACAGCCGCAACAAGGATCAACAAGAACAAGCCAACGTCGAACCCGGTGTAGGCGAAGCGAACAAGCGTCTCGAACCAACTGAGCTTCACCAGCATCAGCCCGCCACAGAGTCCGGTGAACACGATGAGTCCCCACAGGATGCGTGCCAAGCCCGGTGGTGTGCATTGCGTCGCCGTTTTCGTGGGATGCTGAAGGGCCAGGACAACCGCGAGCAGCAGAATGCCCACGCCGATCCAGAAATGGGCCGCGTCAAGGGTGAACCGGCGCACGGTCATGTACTCAGCCAACTCGGTTGACCGTGCCACCACAATCCCGCCCAACACCAAGCCCGCAAGAGCCAGCCACGAGAGCTTCGCCAGCGTACCCGGGGTGACGACGCTGTGGCGCAGGGCCACCCCGCGCAACGCCAGCAACACGACCAAACCCACGACCAAAGCCACGAGAGTGTAAGTCCATGGCTTGAGGGTGGCCTCGCGAAATGCGCCCAGGCGGACCGACAAGGGCGAGTAGCCGAGCACGGCGAAATTGGGTGTCCAGCGTGGACCCCCATCCTCGGGTGAGAATGCCGTCAGCAGTACGGCGCGGTGGAAGAACTCCGACTTCGTCGCGTGGCAATCGGTGCAGCCACCCGATCCGAGCGCGGCGCGGGCGGGCGAGATGTCGTGATTGTATTTGTGCACGTTGGCGTAGGGCGTCGCTTCCCATTCGGCCTTCTCGAGCGTGCGATACTCCGTTCCCGAGTGATACACCCGGTCGCTCGAGACCCACACCACCCGCTTGCCTTTCAGGTCGTAGTTCAGCGACGACAGGTGTTGCGTCACCGCGGCGATCAGTGTGTCCACCTCCTCCGGGCGATTGATCTCCAGCGCGCCATCCCCATCGTCATCCTTGATCCTTGCCAACTCCGGATACTGCTTCGCATCGTCGAAGTGGGCCTTCCACATCTTGTGGATGTCCGGCGGACGCGGCTGCATCAGGCCCGGTTGCCCCGGCGTTTCGATGCCCGGCCAGGTCGAGTGGATGCGGTTCACCGGGTAGATCTTGCCTTTGTAGTCCGCCAGGACGGGCTGGAACACCTCGGTCGGTTTATCATCGTAGCCCATCACCTTAAGGATGCCGTAATGGTTGCGGTAAACGCCGTCCACGCCGTAAAAGGTCCAGAGTTGCTTGCCGCCCGGGTCAATCCAGGCGTCGCGGTTGAAGACGTCGCTGGCCTGCACCTGGATCGGCATGACCTTCTTTTCCGGCGTGTGGCAGGTCTGACAGGCGATCCGATCGAGGTGCAACGGGGGCAGCCACGGGTGGGTGGCCACCGGCGCCCCGAACTGGCCGGTCGTGTGGCAGGTCGTACAATCGCGCACGCTGTTGTCCAGATCGTCCCGCACTCGGCCGCCGGGGTCGTCACCCTTGGCGAATTGATGCACCTCGCGTCCCTGGATGCTCGGATCGTCCGCATTGCTGCCGGCGGGGTGACAATCCACACAACGGAGACCGGCGCGAAAATGGACGTCGGTGCGGCCACGATAGTCCGCGCCGCGCTTCTTCCACCCGGGCTGGGCATGGCAATTGAGACAGGTCTCGTTCCTCGGTTGGGTGACGACCCGGACCTTGAGTTTGCCGCCCGCATCGAAGTTCTTCAGATCGTAGGCGACTTGCGGCGGTTGATTGCTCGCGACAATCCCGGAAACCAGACCAAAACCTGCGCCTTCGGTGGCTGCCCAACGAAAGTTCAGTTTGGTGAGTTGGTCGTTGCGCTTCTTGATGTTGTATTCGGGCAGGTGGCAGAGGAGACAGTCCGCTTCAATCACCCCGGAATCCGACCAGCGCGTCTTGAAATAGTCGCCGTCGAATCGGTTGTCGCCGCCGGGGGTCAAGCCGCTGGCCGGATCCCGCATCCAGGTGTCGTAGCGTTTGCCCTCGCGATCCAACTCGAGCGGTCCGCCGCCCGGATGGCAACTGCCGCACCCCGCCGTGATGAACGTCGCCGAGGTCATGTCGATGGTTGTCGCCGACGCGTTCGTCTTGGGCGCCAGGTAGCGGTAGAGAGGTGCGGGCGAACACCAGGTGCCGCCGTAGTTGCCGGGCGAGGAGACCCACTGATACCGCGCCGCCATGTCCGGCGGAACCGCTTCGCCCTTGCCCTGTGTAAAGTGATAACCCTGGGTAATCTTGTCGTAGTCGTGACAACCTGCAGCGCCACAGGTCTGCTTGGGCGAATACGGCGCGTTGGCGTTGAGGCCCTTGACCGGGTCGATCACGTTGCCCTGCTCATCCCTCAGCATGAAAGGCGGGCAGACGCCTTGCACACGCTTGGGCTCCGGAGTCGTGGTGGCAGCACGGGCCGGCCCTCTGTCGGACACAACAGCCGCGCCGATCAGCATGAAAAGTAATCCGCCGCTGAGGTGGAGACGCGGGTGGGAGTCTCTTTGCGTTTTCATGATGTGGGTTGCTTCAGTTGGCCTGGATTGGGTTTCGGACCGGAGTCTTGGTGCCACGCGAGGATCACTGCGCCGGGGCGGGTGACTTGGCACTGAGGTCCACGCCCAGTTCTTTCCACTTACCCAGGATGTCCTCTTTGCCATAGAAACCGACGTGGCGGAAACGTTCCTTGCCGTCGGCGTCATAGAAGATCTGCGTCGGAATCATCTCGATGCCGTATTGTTTTCCGACGGCGGGATTCTCCCAGACGTCGATGAACTCGGTGATGAAACGATCGGCATAGTCGCGCTTCAACTCATCCAGAATCGGTTTCATCATCTTGCAGGGAATGCACTTGCCCGCCCCCAGGTCCACCAGCCGGGGCAACTTCACGGCGGTGGCTGGACTGGCCTTGCTGGTTTCAGCAACCGGGGCCGTTTGGGCCACCACATCATCAGCCGGTCCACTGGCAACGACCGCAGGGGTTAGGGCCTGAGATTCGGTTGGAGTGTTGCTCTTCTTAAGGGCCACGGCGCCGACAACGACCACGGCGAGCGCGGCGACGATGAGGATTTTGATGGGCGTTTTCATAGATTCGTTGAGCGTGTAATGCGTAATACGTGATTCGTGATGTGTGATTACGGCTTGATCTTCTGGTAGAGGCCGGGCAGCCGCGTCCGGTACATCTCGGCAACTTGCGGCTCCATTTCAGCGAGCGGCTTCACGGGAATGAGATCCATGACCTCGGTCGGTGTCAGGCCGGATTCCAGCAACGTGCGCGCAGAGCCGCAGACCATGCGTTTCAGGGCCGGCGTGATCTCGACCTCGCTTAACCCGAACCCAGCCGCGACTTCGCGCAGGGCTTGCAGTTGGAACCACAAATAGGTCGGCCCCATGCCGGTCAACAGAGCGTAGGCCTCCAACTTCTCCTCGGCGACCTCCGGGCACTCGCCCAGTGGCGTCAGCAAGCCGGTGAGTTCCGCCTTGTCCGCGACGGTCAGGGCCGGGCCGAAGGCCACCGGGTTGAAGCCGACGTTCACCACCGACGGCGCGTTCGGAATGACACGCGCCAGACGGGCGAAACCGCCGAGCAGCTCGGTGAGCTTGGAGATCGTGAACTTGGGGGCCAGCGACACGGCCAGGGTCCCAGGCTTCAGGCTGCCCTTGATCGCCGATGCCACCTCAGCCATCACCGGCGGATGGACGGCCAGGAACACGAGGTCCTGCGAAGCGGCCGCGCCGCTGCCTTGGACCGTGTTGATGGCAGGAAACCGCGCTTTGAGCCTCGCGAGCGGTTCCGCGCTGCAATCGCTAACCACGATGTTGGCGGGCAGGGCGTTCGCTCTCTTCCAGCCGTCCAGGAAGATGCGCGTGATGCGCCCGCCGCCGACGAAGCCGATCTGTTTTGTGCTCATGGTTCGTTTCGCAGGTTCATTGTCAGTCCGCTTGGTCCGCAGATGTCGGACCTGGGGTGCGACGGTCGTTGTACCCTTCATTCGTCAATAGTGATCTCCGGCTCGATGACGATTTCCGACTTCACCGAATTCGCCACCAGGCTGTACTTCCGCGCCGCCTGGAGCGCTCGCCGGGTACGGGCCTCGACGGCCGCCCGTGGCTCGCCCGCCGCCGCGATGCGGATCACCGGGCGGAAATGCAGTCGGGTAAAAATCTCTGTGCGGTCAAGTTCGATGAGTTTGGTGCCCTCCGTGCGGCACTCAAAAGACACCAGCTTCAGTTTGAAGCGCTCGGTCGCCCAAATGAACATCATCATCACGCAGGTGTTCGCCGCCGCCACAAAGGCGTCCTCCGGCGTCACCACTCCGGCGTGTCCGTGCGCGTCCGGCGGAGCCGAGAACTTCATCTCCGGACCGTTGCCCATGATCAGATGGCCCCAGTGTTCTCCGGTCCAGCGGACCGTCGTGTGGTAGGTCGCCGTGCGGCTCATGGCTTCATCTCCTTTTGGCAGTAGGCGGCGTACTCTCGCAGCACCACCTCGCGGTAACTTGCCTCGGCTTCCTCCGGGACGGCATTGTAGACTTTCACGGTCTCGAACAGGTCGCGCGCGGCTTCCTCGTCCTGACCCCGCCCCTTTTCCCGGAAGTGCCGGAAGATGAGCGGCAGCGCCACCAACTCGACCGTCTGGCCATTGATGGTGAGCTTCGTCACCGCGACCCCTGATCCGCAAGAGCAGGCGACCTCACGTTCCTCCCCGTTGGGCCTGCTTGCCGACGCCTCGGCCTCTGCCGAGGTCCCAGCTTCCTTGCCTAGCGCTTGGTCCACCAGAGCTGCCAGGCGTTCGGCCGTGAGCTCCACCGCCTTCTGTCCTGCGGCATTCAATCGCCGCCGTCCTTCGGGCTTCTCCAGGCCACATTCAGCCACAAGCTCGTTCACCACCAGGCTGGCGGCCGGCTTGCTCGAATACTTCTCCGTGCCACGCGCGGCGCAGCGCAGGTCGCAGCCGTCCACGGTAATCGTGGGGTGCAGTTTGGCGAAGGCGCGGTCCCCGGCGCCACCCGCCAGGAAGAGGGGCAGACAGATGGTCACCGTGTCCCGGGGGCGCAGTTCATTGAGCACCTTCAGGGCGGCTAACCGCGCGACAGCGCCCTCGGCCAACTCCTCCCCGCTGCACGCGACGATGCCCACTTTCCGTTCAAGCACCTCAGACATGACTTACTCCTTTCGCGGCTTGCTCTAAACCGTCGAGGCGCTCAGCAACCTCCTCGGCCAGGACGCGGGCCAGCTTCTGCCCAGCCTCATTCAACTCGGCAATGCCTTCAGGCTTGAGATCCTTGTGACGCCGGAACACGTCCAGCACGGCCACCTCGTGGGCCACCGTGCCGCCGCTCTGCCTGACCATCTTGGCGGCGCACATTTGTTTGCAGCCATCAATGGTCACCGCCGGATGTCGGCGAATGAGTTCTTGGGCCGTAGCTTCACCCGTCACCAATTTGGCCAGCGCCACCAGCCGCGTCTTCCCCGGCCGTAGTTCATCGCACAGGTCGTAGGCCGCCTCGCGGCTCACGCTGCCGAACGGTTTCCCGATGCCGCTGCACGGCACCACGACCACCTTCGTCTCGTCGGTGTTCACAGCCTCTTCAACTCCTCAAGCGCCTCGACCCGCATGGCCGAGAAGTACGCCTCCGGTTCGACCAGCTTCGCCCGCTCAATTTCCCAAGCCGTCGTTTCGACCACCGCCAGCCAACCGTTGCCATAGGGGTCCTGGTTGATGACTTCCGGCGTCGTATCCAGGGCTGAGTTCACCTCCGCCACCGTCCCGCTCACCGGCGACGGCAGCTCCACCATCGCCTTGATGGTCTCAATTTCAGCCAGCCTGTCGCCCGCGACCAACTTGGTCCCCACCGGCTGAACTGTGGCGAAGGCGACGTCGCCGCTGCGCTGCTGGAGATAGTCAGCCAGGCCGATGCGGACGCGGGTGGGCGCTTCGGGCCGCATCCAGAAGACCCAAGCGCCTCGTCCTGTGTAAAGCCGATCCTTGGCCACCCGAAAGGTGAATTTGTCCAGCGTCGTTTCGAGATAATCTGGCATCGTGTCTCCTTTCCTCACCGGGTGTGAATGTGGATGGCGGCATCGCGGAAGCCAAGCGCGGCCTCCAACATCGCTTCGGGCAGCGTCGGGTGCGCGTGCGTGGTCCACGCCAGGTCGTCCGCGGTCGCGCCCGTTTGCACCGCCAGTGCCCCCTCCGCGATCAGGCCGGTGACGTGCGGCCCCAGCATGTGGACTCCGAGGATGCGGCCACTCCCAGCCTCGCAGATCAGCCGGACCACGCCCTCAGATTCATCGAGGATACGCGCACGAGGGTTGGCCGAGAACGGAAACTGCGTGACCTTGACCTCCGCGCCCTGAGTGCGCGCCTGGGCTTCGGTCAAGCCCACGCTCGCGACCTCTGGCCGCGTGAAGATCACGTTTGGCACGGAACGATAATCGACTTGCCGCTGACCGCCGGCTGCATTCTCGGCCGCGACGCGGCCATCCACCATCGCCTTGTGCGCCAGCATCCACCCTCCGATTGCGTCGCCAACGGCCCACACGTTGGGCAGGTTCGTCGCCAATCGCTCGTCTACGGCAATGGCCCGTCCGTTCATACGCAAGCCCAGTTCAGCGAAGCCCATCCCCTGCGTGTTCGGCCAACGACCAGTCGCAATCAAGACCCGCTCGCAGTCGGCCGTCGTCTCAGCACCGGCCGTTTCCGCGAACACGCGCAAGGTCTCGCCGATTCGCTCAATCCTTTGGACGACCGTGCTGGTCTGGATCTCCATCCCCCGCCGCCGAAGCAACATGTGTAGCCGTTTCGCGATGGCCTCATCGGTTGCAGCCGGTAGAATCGTCGGGGTCATCTCCAGGACGCTCACCTGGCTGCCCAGCGCTTCGTAAATGCAGGCGAATTCCAGCCCGATCACGCCTCCGCCCACCACGACCAACCGGGACGGTACCGTCTGGATGTCTAGTGCCCCCGTGCTCGTCATCACGCCCGGCAGGTTGCATCCCGCAACCGGCGGCGTCGCGGAGACGGACCCCGGCGCAAGGATCACCCGCTGGGCCGAAACCTCCCGACGGCCCCCTGACCCATCAGCAATCGAAAGTGTGTCTGGCTTTATGAGCTGTGCCTCGCCGCGAATGAGCGTGACGCGACGTGCCTTCAGCAGTTGTTCCACGCCACCAACAAGCTGCTCCACGGTGCTCCGCTTGTAGGCCATGAGGGTGGGCAAGTCTACCGTGGCCTGTGGGATCGATAGCCCGAATCGCGCTGACTGCTTCGCGCGAAGCAGGAGTTCAGTGACTGTCGTGAGCACCTTGGTCGGGATGCAGCCCACATTGAGGCACGTCCCGCCAACCCGTTCCTTCTCGATCAGGACGACCCGCGCGCCGCGCTGGGCCGCGCGCAAAGCTGCGACGTAGCCTCCCGGCCCCCCGCCCAGGACGGCAAGATCGGCGTTATCGTGCAGCGCACTCATGAGCGCTCTTTGAACGGCGTGAGCGTCGGGAGGCTTAGACGAGCAGCTTCTTGATCTCCTCGAGCGAGGGCACGCGGCCGGCCAGCTTGACCGTGCCGTTGATCGCCAGCGCCGGCGTCATCATCACCCCCAGCGCCATGATCTGCTTGAGGTCAGTGACCTTGTTGATTTCGGCGGTGACGCCCAGTTCTTTGACGGCCTGTTCCGTGAGTTGCGCCAGTGTCTTACACCTGGTGCAGCCGGGGCCAATAACCAGAATGTTCATAGTTTGTTCTTTCGCTTGCCTGAGTTTGACTACTCAAATCTCACGCTCCACGCCGCACGTTTCTCGTTTCACGTCCTCCACACTCCGTAAACCATGCCCGTGATCGCGGCCATCACGATGACCAACCCGGTGAACACGAGCATCTTCTTGGTGCCCATCACGCTCCGGAGAACGAGCATGTTCGGCAGCGAAACCGCCGGTCCAGCCAGCAACAGCGCCAGCATCGGCCCGGGTGCCATGCCCAGCTTCCCCAGCGCTTCGCAGATCGGGATTTCCGTCAACGTGGCGAAATACCAGAACGCACCGATCACACTGGCAACGAGGTTGGACTTGACCGAATTGTCGCCCACGAGCGAGGCGACGTAAGCGTCCGGGATCAGCGCGCCAATGAAGCCAACCACAAACACGCCACCAAACAGCAGCGGCACCAGCAGCTTGGCGAAGTCCCAGGTGTTGTGCATCCATTGGCCCACTTCCTCGCGGTCCATCCAACGCCAGGTCGTCAGCAACACCGCCAGGCCCATCACGCCAGCCAGATACCAGCGAGCGTGATGGACGGCAATCACCCACGTCTTGGCCTCCTCCACCCTCGCGAGGTCGCGTTTGGCCAACGTGATCTTGTCCCCACTCCGATGCCCGGCCCAGTCCTCTTTGAGTTGAAACATCACTTCATCGTGGGTCTCCTGAAGCGACACCGCCCCGAACGAACCGCCAGCGACGGGGCGCACGATCACATCCCCCGGGTTGTACCAGTCGCTGAAGACCAGGAATGCCACGAGACAGGCGAAGAAGATCGAGGTTTTCCACAGCGGGCGTTTCGGCGCCTCCGGCTCTGGCAGCACCGCCTGCGCCTCGATGCGCTCGCGTTCCTCACGCCGGAAGATCACGGCCATCAACAGACCGATGATGAAGGCGAACGCGATCGCTCCAATTGCCCGCCAAAGACCGATGGAAAAGCCCAGCACCCGCGCCGTGAGGAAGATGGCGAGGATATTGATCGCCGGACCCGAGTACAGGAACGCGCTGGCCGGACCCAGCCCCGCGCCCAGCCGGTAGATGCCCGCAAACACCGGCAGCACACTGCACGAACAGACCGCCAGGATGCCGCCCGACACGGACGCGACACTGTAGGCCAGAGGCTTGTTCGCGTTCGGTCCCAGGTAGCGCATGACCGAGGCCTGGGAGAGGAACGTGATGACCGCCCCGGCGATGAACAGCGCGGGCACCACGCAGGCCAGCGTATGGTTGCGCGCATACCATTGCAGCAGCTTGAACGCCTCCTGGATCGCCGCCGTGACCTTCGGATTGGAGAGGGGCAGGAAGTAGGCGAGGAGGAACACGCCGGCCATCCAGGAAAAGAGTTTGAGTTCGCGGCTGAGACCGTCGTTTGAGGTTGTGGCAGCGAACGCACTCATGGCACCAAGACCGTCTTCATTCTGCGGTTAAGACATTTAGCGAAGTGGCAAATAACAACGCAAGAAAAATCAGCCCTGCCGCGCGGAGGATTTTGCCTCCTGCTCCCGGACCGACGCCACGCACTGGAAGAGGTTCATCACGCACGGCGTGACCAGCCGATAGAATACCTGGGCGCCCCGCTTCTCGTCGTCCACGATCCCGGCATTCCGGAGCACGGACAGGTGCCGCGACACCGTCGGCATCTCCGACCCGACCAACGCGGCGAGTTCGCAAACGCAGCGCTCGCCTCGCGACAATTCGTCCAGCATGAGCAGACGCCCCGGATGCGCCAGCGCCTTGAACACCTGGGCCTGGGCTTTGAATTGCGTGACCGACCGTTTGCTTGCCATGACGAGGCGCAACTTAGCGAATTGGCGAACAGTGTCAAGCTCGGAACATCTTCACCTCGATCGCGTTTCGCGACGCCGGCCGTAAAACCCCCAGACGGACGCGACTTCATCGTGGGTTTCTCCCGTCATTCTCCGGCGCCTGCCGTCTTTTGATACCACGCACGAGATTGATTGCAGATCCGGCACACGGACAGCATCACCGGCACCTCGACCAGCACGCCCACCACCGTTGCCAGCGCTGCGCCCGAACCCGCGCCAAACAGGGTGATGGCCACTGCCACCGCCAACTCGAAGAAGTTGCTCGCACCGATCAGCGCCCCCGGCGACGCCACATCGTGCGGCACCTTGAACCAGCGCATCAGCAGATACGCCAGCGAAGAGTTGAAATAGACCTGGATGATGATAGGTACGGCGATGAGCAGCACCGCGAACCAACGCGTGGTCAGGTTCTCGGCCTGGAACGCAAAGATCAGCACCAACGTCAGGAGCAGCGCCCCGATCATCACTGGATGGAACTTCGGCAGGAACCTCTGCTCGAACCATTCCTTGCCATGCGACTTGAGGAGGCTTGTGCGGGTGAGCCACCCCGCCGTCAGCGGGATGACGATGAAAACGACCACCGAGGTGATCAGCACCTTGGCCGGCACGATGACGTCCGCCACACCGCAGAGGAACATGACGATGGGCGCGAAGGCCACCAGCATGATCAGGTCGTTGACCGCCACCTGAACCAGTGTGTACGCCGGATCCCCATCGGTGAGGTAGCTCCAGACGAAGACCATCGCCGTGCAGGGCGCCGCCGCCAGGATGATCAGTCCCGCCGTGTATTCCTTCGCCATCCCCGGGCTGATCCACGCCGCGAACAGATGCTGCATGAATACCCAGGCCAGCAACGCCATGCTGAACGGCTTCACCAGCCAGTTCACGAACAGCGTCACCAGCAGGCCCTTGGGTCGTTTCGCGATGCCGCCGATGGCGCTGAAATCCACCTTGAGCATCATCGGGTAGATCATGAGCCAGAGCAGCACGCCAATCGGCACGTTCACTTGCGACCCTTGACCGAACTCCAGCTTGCTCAATGCTGTCGTGACGTCGGGCAGCAGTTTGCCGAAGCCCACGCCCACGACCATGCACGCCAACACCCACACGGTCAGGTACCGCTCGAAGAAGGCCAGGCGTTTGGGCGGCGCCGCCCCGGCGGCCGCACTCGTGGCAGTAGCGTGATTGCTCATGCAGGTGGTCTTTGAGTTGTGTTGCGTTCGCGTCTAGCCGCAGCAGCTTCGCGACGGATTGCTCCCAGGTAAGTCCCCACGGTCTTTCCGCCCCGTGATTTCCAAGCTGGTAACGTAATCGCTCGGTTTGGTCCCTGCCGGCAAATGGGCTACGATCTTCTGATACAGCGGGTCCTGCCAGTCCACCATCCCGTCGATGTAGGCCGACTTCGCCGTGGTCACGATGTCCACGAGGCCGGCCTCCTTGGCCATACGTTCCGTTTCCGAAACCAGCACTGCCCCCGCCAAGCAGCCCACCAGCGCTTCGACGCTCTCGACGATGGCCGCTGGCAGCGGCTTGAGCAGCGCCAGGTCCGACACCGCCACCCGCCCGCCCGGTTTCAGAACCCGCGCAATTTCCCGCCACACTTGCGGCTTGTCCGGCGAGAGGTTGATGACGCAATTGGAGATGACGACGTCCACGCTGGCGTCCGCCACCGGCAGATGCTCGATTTCGCCCAGCCGAAACTCGACGTTGTCCAACCCCGTCCGCTCACGATACGTGCTGAGGTTCTTCCGGGCTTTGCCGAGCATCTCCGGCGTCATGTCCACGCCGATGGCTCGGCCGGTCAGTCCCACCTTCCGGCCGGCAATGAACACGTCGAACCCGCCCCCGGCTCCCAGGTCCAGCACCACTTCCCCGGCTTGCAGTGCCGCCAGGGCGTTGGGATTCCCGCACGAAAGGCCCATGTTCGCGCCCTCGGGCAACGCAGCCAGTTCTTCAGCGCTGTACCCGATATGCTTGGCCAGGTCCTCGGAAGCCACCGGCGTTGAACCGCAGCAGGTCGGCGCCGCCTCGCAGCAGGTCGGCGCCGCTCCGCAGCACGAGCCGCCGCTCCCGGCAATCTTGCCGTAGCCCTCACGGACCTTCTGCCGCACCGCTTCCGAGTCGATAGGGGACCTCGAATCACTCATAGCATTCTCTGTTTCGTTATCTCACGGTTCGTTCCTGGCATCTGAAGTCCAAGCGACGCTCCCTCGTCAGGCTCCAATCAAGCGTCCAATATCCTGGGGGCTGCACAAACACTTCTTCGCGATAAGACTGGTGAAGACGCCTGATTTGAGCGCGCCCGTCGACTCCAACAGCGCTTTGATGGTCGCACTGATCGCAATCGAGGGCAGGCTCACCCGCGCAACACCCAACTCTGTTAAGTCATTGATCGAAAAGGCGTTGAGATTGTACGCCAGTCCAGCGGCAACGCTCAGTGGACCGTGGATTGCTTTCACCAATTCGCGCACTTCCTCCAGCGTGCTCACCGCCGTCACAAACACCAGGTCCGCGCCCGCCTCCAGATACAGATTGCCCCGCCGGATCGCCTCCTGCAGCCCCTCCTCCTTTGTGTGAAGCGCCTTCAGCGCGTCGGTTCTGCCGTTGATCACGAGATCAGGGTTCCCAGCCGCTTTGGCCGCGCTTCTTGCCGCCCTGATCTTCTCCTGCATCAGACCCGAATCAATGATTCGGGTACCTGGCGCCCGATCCAGGACCTGGTCTTCGAGATTGATGCCCGCTGCCCCCACCCTCACGTAGCGTTCGATCGTGTTCGGGATCTGTGCGACATCCCCGAAGCCGTCCTCGCCATCGGCCATCACTGGAACGGACACAGCCTCAACGATCTTCGCGGTGATCGCCACGTTCTCCTCCAAACCGATATCAATCTCGTGCCTCTTGCAGGCGGCGACCGAGAAACTGTAGCCGGAGCACTGGACCGCCTTGAACCCGGCCTGCTCGATGATTCGGGCGCTCATCGCATCGTAGGCATCAGGCATGACCAGCGTCTCTTTAGCGGTCAGGAGATCTTTGAGTCTCTTGCTCAAGTTCATAACAATCGCGGTTCCGTTCATTCAATCGCCAACGCCGACCCACGGGTTGGCCACCATCGTGTTCATGAGGATGTCGTTCATCAGGAGCTTCGCCAGACTGAGGTCGTAGCAGGTGCGATAGTCCGGGCACCCCACGCATTTCTCCCACGCGTCCTGTCTGACCTCCAGCTTCCGTCCCTGCGCACCGGTGCCCGAATTCATGACCTGTGCGGTAAACGCTTGCCCTTCCAGTTTCTCCTTCAGCTTCAGTCGGCTGAAGTCGGGAAACATGGCGCCGTAGCACGCGAGACGGTGCTCGACAGTCGCGTTCATCGCCTCCCCCTCACTCCAGACGCCTCAATCCCTCCGGCAGCGTCTCGACAAAGGCGCGGATCTCATCCCGCACTCGCCGATACACCGCCAGTTTCTCCTCCCCGTCCGGCACGTGCTGCGTGAGCCTGGGCGGATCCTCGAACCCCACGTGTACCACTTTGGCTTTGCCGGGGAAGAGGGGACAATGCTCATGCGCGTGGCCGCACACGGTCACGACGTAGTCAAAGTGGACGGGGCCGATCTCTTCGACCGTCTTGGAGTAGTGCTTCGAGATGTCCACCCCCGCTTCGCCCATCACCTTGACCGCGTGCGGATTCATCCCGTGCTTCTCGATACCCGCCGAATACGGCTCGATGACGCCGCCCTTCAGATGGCGCGCCCAGCCTTCCGCCATCTGGCTGCGACACGAGTTTCCGGTGCAGAGAAAGAGAACAATCATCTTTGGCATTGGCGTCGGCAGATCTCGCTGGGATCCAATTTCAGGAGCTGTTTCAGCCGTTTGGCGTCGTCGGCGATTCTTTCATTCTCGGCCAGGGAGTCGCAGACCCATTCGAGGGCATGACGAACGGGCACCGCCGCCTTCCTGCCCGGCAGCGAGTAGTAAACCCAGCGGCCATTCTTGCGCGAATCCACCAGCCCCGCCTGGTAGAGGATCGACAAGTGCTTGGACATGGTGGAAGGGGCCAACTCGAACAGCTCCGTGATCTGGCAGGCGCACAACTCCCGCCCGCGCAACGCCAGCACCATGCGGACACGGTTGGCGTCCGCCAGCGCCTTGGTCACATTCATGAACTCACGCATTTCTGGCACTGTTCGCCATATAGCGAATAATGTCAAGCGCGAGCTGAAGGTCAGCGCTTATGCTCACCGGGACCACGGAGCGCGGAGGACCACCGAGGCAATCCCGTGAATGGGCTCTCTCGGAGACCATTGCCGACGTTTGCCGACACAACGCATGCCGAAATGCTGCCGTGACGTGCCAAAAGTCGAAAAGGGTGAAAACGCGTTTTAGCCCTGTAAAAATTGGTTCCTCTGGCGTTTTGGCCGCTCCCCGGAATGTGTGAGGGTTGTCTGCGCGGCACAACCCGCAATGGCCTCGATCCGTGCCCAACTGAGACTCCGTTCACGTATCGATTTACACGAGCACGGCGAAACCGGTCCAACATCCAACGCTTTCAACGAGACGATTCGATCCCCTCGGCTCGCATCGCAATGGGGCGCCGGTGTCCCCGCAGATGACCACCAGCAAAGCACTCGCGGAGGCCTTGGCGCTGGGCCGCGGCTTCCGCTTCCGACTTGCTGGTGGCTGCGTCATGCGAGTTCACCACGACCAATTCCACGTTCCACTCGTCCAGCGTCGCCATCTGGGATTCCAGCCGCAGCCGGATGAGGTGTTTCTGGAACCCGCGACGCGCCTCCTGCCGGATGCGTTGTTCCTCGACCTCGACCGGGACCCAGTTCAGGTCACGCAGACCCGTGAGGATCTCTGAGGTCGGCACAAACGTGTACTTCTGGCTGACCCAGAGGCATTCCGCTGTTAAGGCCCTTTTCGAGATCGTTGAAGGGCAGCAGGGCTATTTCACGGCCAAACAGGCTGCCGAGGTCGGCTTCCTGCTCGGCAGCCAGGCGCACCATGTCAAGGCGGGCAACTGGGTTCGAGTCGAACGAGGCATTTACCGACTGGCGCGTTTTCCTCGCTCGATGGAGGAGCAATACGTGATCTACTCCCTGTGGTCACGGAATCGAGCCGCCGAGCCGGTCGGGGTCTATTCCCATGAGACCGCTCTGAGCATTCACGATCTTTCGGATGCCAATCCTTCGAAACTCCACATGACTGTGCCGCCCAATTTCCGCCGCACCGCACCCACCCCTGAGGTGCTGGTGCTGCACCGCGCTCGGCTCGCAGAGGACGACGTTGAACGGCGCCAGGGATTCGCCGTAACTCGGCCGATACGAACGGTGGCCGACGTCGCCGCGCTGGGCCACCAAGAGTTCGCCGAACAAGCGCTTCGCGATGGGGCGCGGCGCGGCGTGATCACCCACCGGCAGATTCTCGATCTGAGAAAACGAGGCGGTCATCCTGAGTGGTTCGATCGGATGCTGGAGCGATACAGCGCATGAAGCCACGATACGCAACCGCTGCGGCGCTTCGAGCGGCTCTGGAAATCCGGCTGAACACCACGGCAGCCGAGCAAGGGCTCGACCTCCAGAGACTACGTCGGCAGGTCGCGTTCGACCGTTTCTTGTGCCGGCTCTTTCGTCACGCCGATTCACCGTGGCTGTTGAAGGGGGGCTGCGCCATGGAACTCCGTATTCGGTCAGCCCGCACGACGCGAGACATCGACCTTGGGCTCCTCAAAATGCCGGGTGGCGCCAAGGAGTGGGACGCGCTCGCCGTCCGCAACCTCCTGGCCGACGCGGCGAGTCTGGATCTCGAAGACGGTTTCGCCTTCGTGATCGGTGAGCCAGGACTCGACCTGGACGCCGCGCCGTATGGTGGCTCCCGCTTCCCAGTCGACGCCCGCATGGCCGGTCGACGATTCATCAGTTTCCATTTGGATGTGAGTGCGGGCGACGTGCTCCGAGAGCCCTTCGAGCCCCTGGAAGGACGTGACTGGCTCGGCTTCGCCGGAATCGCTCCCTCAAGAGTGCCGGCAATTTCGCGGGAGGAGCAGTTCGCTGAGAAGTTGCACGCCTACTCGCTGCCACGTGAGGGCAGGCCGAACTCGCGGGTGAAGGATTTGGTGGACCTGCTACTGTTGATCGAATCGGGCATGCTTGATGGCGACCGCGTGAGGCAGTGCATCGAGGCGACATTCCGCCGTCGCGACACTCACCCGGTTCCGTCGCCGCTCGGAGCCCCGCCACAGGTTTGGGCCGGACCGTTCGCGGAGATGGCTGCCAACTGCGGGCTCAGCCAGGACTCGGCGGCAGCGTTCTGGCGATGGTTGGCAACCGACCCTCGCTTGAGCGGATTCTTGCGCTGCCGAGGGCTTATCAAACCCAGTTGCACCCTCGACCCCGCGCGTCCGGGTGTCGCGCCCCGCGCCGAAGTGGGACGCCGTCCATGAGGCGCGTTTGACCCGAGCGCTTCGTGCGGTTACTGTTTCGCTGTCTTGGCAAGGAGAGGGGCGAGATGTTGATCTAAACCCTGTGGTTACCCATTCCTCCGAGCTGAGCACTGATCCAAGAAGACGGGAATCCAAGGAGGGATTCCCTGCAAAGGAGGAGGAAACCATGAGTGAATACGTGAAAGTGACAGAATGGAGGACTGAGCGGGCCTCGGTCCCCCCTGCACGAATCCTCGGTTCAGCCAAAGAGATCGGATCGACTCGCCGGTGGGGCTGCGGTAGCGTCGGCGCATGACCTCGACCGGTGAGGCGGGAGCCCCGACTCCGACAGCGTCGGCAGACACCCCGATGGTGACCGGCGGTACGTTGACGCAACATTCGTCAGCCGCCGAGAAGATCGCGCTGTTCCGTTCGCTGTTTCGCGGACGTGACGATGTGTATCCGCGACGATTCGAAAGCCGCAAGACGGGGCGGTCAGGCTACCAGCCTGCCTGCGGCAACGAGTGGATACGCGGCGTCTGCGAGAAACCGCGCGTCAAGTGTTCCGAATGTCCGCACCAGTGCTTCCTCACGGTGACCGACGAAGTCGTTCGCTGGCATCTTTCGGGTCGCGACGGCGCCGGACGCGACTTTGTGATGGGTGTCTACCCGATGCTCCGGGACGAGACATGCCACTTCCTGGCGGTGGACTTCGACGGCGATCACTGGCGTGAAGACGCGTCCGCATTCCTGGAAACCTGCCGCAAGCTCGACGTTCCCGCGTCTCTGGAACGTTCCCGATCCGGCAACGGGGGGCATGTCTGGTTCTTCTTCCGAGGAGTGGTGCCGGCGAACATGGCGCGCAAATTGGGATCGCTGGTCCTGACGGAGACGATGGAGCGGCGGCCCGAGCTGGGATTGCGGTCGTATGATCGGCTCTTCCCAAATCAGGATACGTTGCCGAAAGGAGGATTCGGCAACCTCATTGCCCTGCCCCTGCAGCGGCGGGCCCGGGATCAGGGCAACAGCGTGTTCCTTGACGAGGCCCTCGAGCCGCATCCCGATCAATGGGCGTTCCTGGCGTCGGTCCGGCGCGTCTCGAGACCACAACTCGATGGCATGGTGCAGGCCGCCGAGGGCCGGGGACGCATCGTGGGCGTCAGGATGGCCGCGACGGATGGCGAGGATGATGCCCCCTGGACCGCTCCGCCTTCGCGACGAAGGAAAGAAGCCCCGATCGAGGGTCCGTTGCCCGTGGAACTGGAGATGGTGTTGGCCGACCAGATATACCTCGCCAAGCAGGACCTGCCACCGGCACTGAGGAATCGCCTGATTCGTCTGGCCGCGTTCCAGAACCCCGAGTTCTACCGGGCCCAGGCGATGCGCCTGCCGACCTACGACAAGCCGCGGGTGATCGCCTGTGCGGAGGATTGCGCCCAACATATCGGTCTTCCTCGGGGTTGCCTCGAAGAGGTCAGTGCGGTGCTCAAGGAGCTGAGGATCCGATCAGTCGTGCGCGACGAGCGATTCTCCGGCCATCCGCTGGCGGTTGGTTTTCGAGGCGAGCTGCGTGCCGAACAGCAGGCGGCCGCGCAGGCTCTGCTGGCGCATGATACCGGCGTGTTGTCAGCCACCACCGCGTTCGGAAAAACGGTGATTGCCGCCTGGCTGATTGCCCAGCGCGGCGTGAACACGCTGGTGCTGGTCCATCGCCAACAATTGCTCGAGCAGTGGGTGGATCGGCTGGCGACTTTCCTCGGCCTATCGCCCAAGGAGATCGGGCGTCTGGGCGGCGGTCGCAAGAAGTTGAACGGCACCCTGGACGTGGCCCTGATGCAAAGCCTGGTGCGGAAGGGCGTTGTGGACGATCGGGTGGCGGACTATGGCCATCTGATCGTGGACGAATGCCACCACCTTTCCGCCCACAGCTTCGAAGAGGTCGCGCGTCGGACCAAGGCCCGGTTTGTCACCGGGCTCTCGGCCACCGTCGTGCGGAAGGACGGACATCATCCGATCATCTTTATGCAATGTGGGCCGGTCAGATACCGCGTGGACGCCCGACAGCAGGCTGCGGCCCGACCCTTCACCCACCAGGTCATCGTCCGCCCCACGGGATTTCGATCACCCTTCCCTCCCGATGAGGATCTCAGGATCGAGTTTCAGAAGTTGCAGGAGGCACTCGCCCACTGCGACAGCCGCAATCGGATGATCTGCGCGGATGTCCTCGAAGCCCTGGACAGTGGCCGATCGCCGCTGGTGCTGACGGAACGAACGGAGCATTTGAAGGCGCTGGCTGACCAACTCCGGCAGCATGTCCCGCAAGTCATCACGCTCCAAGGCGGCATGGGGAGGAAGGCTTTGCGTGAGGCACTGAGCCACCTGGCGGAACCCGCGGCCCCGGGCGGTCGGGTCCTTGTCGCGACCGGGAAGTACATCGGTGAAGGTTTTGACGACCCGCGACTGGACACGCTGTTTCTGGCTTTGC
Source organism: Verrucomicrobiota bacterium (assembly GCA_022710935.1). Lineage (GTDB taxonomy): Bacteria > Verrucomicrobiota > Verrucomicrobiia > Limisphaerales > J093 > MWFF01. The sequence goes on along the minus strand of JAKLFY010000048.1, from coordinate 13,059 downwards.
CCGTTTCGTGGCGCGGCACCATCGCTCAGTACGTCGGCCGTCTACACCGGCTGCACGAAGGCAAACGCGAAGTCAGGGTGTATGATTATGCTGACCTTGACGTGCCGATGCTCTCGCGGATGTTCGACCGCCGATGTCAGGGTTACGAAGCGGTCGGTTACGCGATCCTCTTGCCTGCCAGCGCCCTGCCCGGCTGGCCGGCGGATGTGCCGCTGCCCGTGGATCCGGAATGGAAACGCGACTACGCCGCCAGCGTGCGCCGGTTGATTCGGGACGGCGTGGACACACCACTGGCTCACCTCTTCGTGCACGCGGCGCGCGCGCCCTCGCCGGAGGCCGTGGGTGCCGATCGGGCGCGGAGCGCTTCGGAAGCGTTTCTCTTTCGCCGGCTTGAAACCCTCTCGGAAACGGCAGGGCGGTTCCGACTGAACGTGAAGCTCCCCATTCCATTCGACAGCATGGGCAGTATGGAGGTGGACTTCCTGTGTGCCAACGCAGGGATGGTGATCGAATTGGATGGAGGGCAGCACTTGTCGGATGTCGAGGCCTACCGTCGGGATCGACAGAAGGATGCGTTCCTGCAAGAGCACGGGTTTTTCGTTCTTCGCTTCCTGGCTGAGGATCTGGCCAAGCAGTTGGACGCGGTCCTGGATGCCATCCTGCGAGTCCTCGCGCATCGAGCGAGTGCGTCATTCCCTCGCGCTGAGCACGACACGCCAACGGTGCCCGAAGCGAACCTGTCGCCGCAAGGAGGGGCTCCACCCGGCAGTTGAATCGAGGCTTGAGGATTCTGCTCGCTTGCTGTTTTCGCGTCCGAGGTATAGCCTTCGGACCATGAGTTTGGTGGTTGAACAAGCTGAGCCCATCCCATTGGTCGCTCATGCGGACGGTGTCATTCGAGTGCGAGGAACCCGTGTCACGCTGGACACGGTTGCTCAGGCCTTTGACCGCGGCGCCACCGCGGAGGAGATCGCCCAACAGTACCCCACTCTGGCGCTGGCGGATGTGTACGCGGTCTTCGGCTATCTATTGCGACATCAGGCCAAGGTGGCCGTGTACCTCGAACAGCGCGCGGCGCATTCTGCTGCCGTGCGCGAAGAAGCCGAGCGGCGGTTTGATCCTCAAGGCGTTCGCACCCGATTGCTGGCGCGGCGTGGTCCTGGGGCAACATCTCGATGAATGACCGCCCTCGCGTTCGACGAGAGTTTCAACAACGGCGTCGTGAGGGGACTCCTCCGGCGCAAGCCTGCGCTGGATGTGGTTCGGGTGCAGCACGCCGGTCTCACCAGCCTGGATGATCCTGCTGTTCTGGCTTGGGCCGCAGCAGAAGACCGGGTGCTTGTCAGTCACGATGTCGCCACGCTGACCGCCTATGCTTATGCGCGGGCGGAGGCCGGTCTGCCCATGCCGGGCTTGTTTGAGGCGGGGCCTTCGGTCCCCATCGCCACCGCGATTGACGACCTGCTGCTGATTGCCGAATGCAGTTTGCCCGGCGAGTTGGAAGGTCAAGTGCGCTACCTGCCGCTGAAGTGACCCACCGCTACACCAGCCTCAACACCGCCGATCGCGAGGCTGGCTGTGTGGGCATCTGTCCTCGCCTTCGTCATCTGCACCGATCTCCCATCTCCGGTCACTCCCCCTCGAACTCGTGGAGTCGGGTCGCCGCGGTTTCCCAGTCGGCGGTCAGACGCTCGAGATCGCTGATGACCCCGGTGATTTCGCGGTTCAAGGCCACGGCGCGACTCGAATCGGCGTAGGTATCGGGATCTTCGAGGGCGGCAGTCAGTTCGGCCTGCCGGGCTTCGCCGGCGGCGATGTCCTGTTCGAGTTGGCGGACGCGCTGGCGCACGGATTGCAGCTCACGGTAGCGGGCCTGGCGCTCCTGGGCCGCCAATCGCTTCTGCTCGCGCCGCTGGCCGGCCACGCTCGTTCCCGCCTCTTGGGTTGACGGGGCCCGACCCTCTCCCGAATCGGCGTCGCCCGATTCAGGCGCGCGCAACGCGGCGGTCTTATCGACGTAATACCGGTAGTCGCCGGGGTAGGCGGTCAGGCGTCCGTTGTGGACGTGGACGACGTGGTTGGCGAGTTGGTGGATGAAGTAGACGTCGTGGCTGATGAAGACAATCGTGCCGTCGAACTGCTGGAGTGCGGACAACAGGGCTTCGACGCTGGCCAGATCCAGGTGAGTTGTCGGCTCGTCCATGAGGAGCAAATTGGGCGGATCGAGCAGGAGCTTGACCAGCGCCAGCCGGCTCTTCTCCCCCCCGCTGAGCACGCCCACCCGCTTGAACACGTCGTCGCCACGGAACAGGAAGCTCCCCAGCACCGTCCGCACGAACGTCTCGGTCAGCGCCTGGGGCGTGTCAAACGCTTCGTCGAGCACGGTGCGGTCCAGATGCAATGTATCGACGCGGTACTGCGAGTAATAACCGGCGCTGACGTTGTGTCCGAGGCGGCGCTCGCCCGCCTGGGGGGCGAGCACGCCGGCCAGCAGCTTGAGCAGGGTCGACTTCCCCGCGCCGTTGGGTCCGACCAGCACGATGCGCCGTCCGCGTTCGGCCTCGAAGTCGAGGTTGTCGTAGATGAGCTGCTCCCCGTAAGCGAACCGCACCCCTTCGAGCGCCACCACGCGCTGGCCGCTGCGCCGCGGCTGGGGAAAGGCGAAATCGACCGTCGCCTCCGCGCCGGACGGGGCTTCGAGCTTCACCATGCGCTCGATCTGCTTGAGCTTGCTCTGGGCCTGGGCGGCCTTGGTGTTCTTGGCGCGGAAACGATCGACAAACGCCTGCAAGCGGGCGATCTCGCGCTGCTGGTGTTTCCAGGCGGCAAGCAGTTGGGCCTCGTTGGCCGCGCGCTGATCGAGGTAGGTATCGTAATTGCCCCGATACCGGAAGAGGCGTCCCTGGCGAATTTCGAGAATCGAGGTCGTGAGCTGGTTGAGAAACTCCCGGTCATGCGAAATCAGGACCATGGCGCCCGGGTAACCGCGCAAATACTCCTGGAACCAGAGCAGTGCCTCGAGATCGAGATGATTGGTCGGCTCATCAAGCAGGAGCAGATCGGGGCCGAGCGTGAGCAGACGCGCCAGGTAAGCCCGCATCACCCACCCCCCGCTCAGGGCGCTGGCAGGACGCTCGAAATCGGCGGGACGAAAGCTCAGGCCGGCCAGGACTTTCTTGGCCTTTGCTTCGAGCGTGGAACCGCCCAACTGATCGAAGCGCGCCTGCGCGTCGTGATACTCGGCCGTGTCCGCCGCGTGCTCCGCGAAGGCGCGCAGTTGGCGCCGCAACTGCCCGATTTCCGGGGTGATGGCCGAGGCCAGTTCGAGGACTGTCTCGTCGCCAATGGGGGCGTTTTCCTGCGGCAGATACCCGACGGTGATCCCACGCTGGAGCGCGATCGTGCCGGTGTCGGGCGCCGTCGTGCCGAGAATCAGCCCCAGAAGGGTCGATTTGCCGGCGCCGTTGGGGCCGACCAGGCCGAGGCGGTCTTCGCGGTTGACCTGCAGCGAGACGTCCGCAAACAGAGTGCGGCCGGCGTAGGCTTTGCTGACTTCGCTGAGCGAAAGCATGAATCAGACATCATATCGGACCCGGGGCCGCCGCCGCAAGCGCGGTGCTGGCCCGGGCAGTTCTCATTCTGGGTGTGTGACCTTGCCGCCGGGTGAGGGCACCCGGCCAGCATCGGAGCATTCACCGATTGCAGGCTGGGGGTGTGAAACGGGCGGGGGAGCGCCGCTCAATCGTTCGCGAAGCGTTCGACGAACTTCCCTGGTGTCACGCCGGACTCATTGATGAGGGTCACTTTGGTCCAGGGATGGTCGGGATCGCCCTGGGCCAGCTTGAGCCACTCCGCGGCATAGGCCTTGCGCGACGCTGGCATGGGCCAGTCCGCCCCGGCGTCCGCGCATTCCTTGCGCAGCTTGTCCCAGAGGTTCAGCCAGACATAGCCCAGCCACATCCGGCCGCGCTGCACGCGTCGGAGCCGGTCGGGCGCCCCGGCCGAGGCGGTCTCGGCCTGGCGCCAGAGACGGTCGGCCTCGCTCAGGGTTTTGAAGTTGTGGAACGGCGTGTCCGTTCTCGAAAAACAGGTGAGATTCCAGCCCGCCGACGCCCCATGCATCAGATCGATGTAGGTGCGGATGAACGGCGCGGCGTCCTTCCCGTAGTACCCGTCGAGAAAGGCGTCGATCAGACTGCGATCGTCCTTTCGTGGATCCCACAGCAACTGGGCCAGCACCCAGCTTCGCAGCTCGCTGAACTCGGATCCGTGACTCTGGTAGGCCCCCTGCTCGAAGAGGCCGCGCACGTTGTGCGCCGCGAAAAAGCGCACGTTCGGTCCGAGCACAAACCAGTTCGGATGCGGCTGCAGGTAGTGGGCGAAGTCCGTGGTGTAATCCCAGATGTAAAGCCGGTCGCAGATCTTCTCCCAGCCGCGAATGTCGTCGGCGAACTTGGCGTTGGCCGGCGCATCGAGCGGCTCGCGGAAATTGCACTCGATCGAGCAGAGCCGCACGATCACATTCGCGCGCGGCTTGATCGTCTTGGGCGGTTTGCGCGTGTACTGGTAGGCCAGCGTGTCCACCGCGACCTGCGGAAACTCGGCCTCGATCCTGGCCGCCACATGGTTCACAAAGTCCAGCAGCGTCCCGGCATGGCTCCCCTCCGCCTCGTCCAGGGCCTTGCACGCCTCGCACTGGCAGGCACCGTGCCAGTCGTTCTGAGACACCGACACAATCCGCGCGTCGGGCGACTCGCGCAGCCACTCCTTGACCCGCGCGACGACGTGATCCCGCAGATCCGGGTTGGTCAGGCAAAGCTGGCCGTGATCGACGGTCCGTTTCCCATCGCGAAAGCTGTACCACTCGGGATGGGCCGCGAAATGCGTCTCGGGAGGCACCAGCGGATAGAACGTGTGCACGAAGCCCTTGTACCGGATGCACCCGCCCCACTCCGCGCCGATGTTCGCCGATTGGCTGTTCGAGAAATTGCGCACCGCCCAGCGCGCGTTGAACGCCGGATACCAGAACGGATCCCGCGACTCGAACGTCGGGCGATACCGGACATCGAGTGCGCTGACCGCCAGGACGGCGTGCTTCGGGATGTGAGTGGCCCAGGGCGTCCACCAGCGCACCCCGCACTGGTCCTGGAGGAACTGCGACACGGCGTAAAGCGTCCCTCGAGGGCGGCCCCCCGCGAGCAACAGATGGTTGCCCTTCCTCTTAATCACAATCTCCTCTTCACCCAACTGATCCAAAGGTACCTCCGGAAAGAGCTTCGCGGCCAGACTCCCGGGCCCGACGACGATGGCCCGTTCCGGCGCCTGATCCCCCGTCTCCTGGACGCTGAACTCCGCGCCCGTCACGGCCTGGAGCGTCTCGCTCAATTCCTGGATTGCGTTTTGCTCGGGATCGGTCGCGCCGGCCTGGCGCACAATCACACACGCCGCCTTGCCATCGCGCGCCAATTCGAGGTCGGCAGCCGCCAGGGCATCGAGGGCGAGTGCGAAACCGAGAGCCAATAAAGTTGTCTTCATGATGTGCTATCGTTGGACCCACCATAGTGAGCCGCGGGCCCAGCGGCAACCAATTCTGCTCACAGCGCAGACTCGCAGCACAGGCTTGCCGCGCGCCGCCCTTGCCCGGCACACTCCCCTCCCAATGCCGGATGCGATCCAGACGCCATCGGACCTCTGCCTGACGCCGCACGGACTCCTGCTCGTCACCAACGGGCCGACGCCTTCACCCTGGGCGGACGCCGAGACTGGCTGCCGCGTGGCTCAGGCATTCGCCGAATCCCCGGCGCGCGGCCTCCTGCATCTCGCCACGCGCGAACTCAACGCCGCCCTGCCCCCGTCCGCCGCCTGGTGGCGCGAACTGGCCCGACGCCATCTCACCCGGGTCTGCCACATCCCCGACCTCGATCGAATGCAGGAGTTCGCCCCGATCCCGCCGCCCGACCCGGCCGAACTCGACGCGTTGGCCGACACCGCCCCGCCGATGCGCGGCGGCGAGTACCTGGGCGCGGAGATGCTGGCCCGTCTCTGGGACGGGTTGGACGCCCTGGTGCGGACCGAAGCGGCGCGGCATCCGCGCGGGGCGGGCGCATGGCTCAAGGAGAGTCACCCCCTCTGGCGCATGGTCGGGCGGGTCACCTTTCACCTGGCCGAGAACAAGCGGCACCCGACGCATCCGTTCGCCTTCATGGCCAGCTATGCCTCGCGCATCTCCGCGCAATCGCGCGTGCAGCATCTCCCTTTGGGGCGCGCGCTGCACGAATACGCCGGTGCCGGCAACAAGCCCGCGCTGGTCAACCTGCTCTCGCCCGTCCAGAGAGCCGCGGAAAAAAGCGGCTTCGTCCGCGAACTGGTCGAGACCGGCCGGATCTTCAAGGCGCTCCCCTGGACCCCCGCTGAGGCTTACCGGTTCCTTCAAGATACGCCCGTGTGCGAGCAGGCCGGCGTCCTGGTCCGGTTGCCCGATTGGTGGAAAGGCGGCCGCCCGCCGCGTCCGCGCGTGAGCGTGCGCGTGGGGCAGAACCGCGGCGCCGGGCTGGGGGTCGACACGCTGCTGGATTTCTCGGTCGAGTCCACCCTCGATGGCGAGCCGCTGACCGATGCGGAGTGGCGCTCGCTGCTCGAGGCAGCCGAGGGGCTCGCGCTGGTCCGCGGCAAATGGGTCGAGGTCGATCCCGCAAAACTGCGCGCGGCCCTCGACCATTGGAAAAAGGTCGAGGCCCTCGCCCGGCGCGATGGCCTGAGCTTCTTCGAGGGCATGCGCATGATCGCCGGGTTCCGACCGGGTGCGGATGATGCCGCCCAGACGCCGGCCTTCGAGGGGGAGCGGGAGTGGTCCGGGATCCAACCCGGCCAGTGGCTCGACACGGTGCTGGCCGAGTTGCGCGATCCCTCGCGCCTGGGGGCCGCGTCCGACATTCCCGGCTTGCGCGCGCAGCTCCGTCCCTACCAGGCCCTGGGCGTGCACTGGCTCGAGTTCCTTGCCCAGCTCGGGTTGGGCGGCTGTCTGGCGGACGACATGGGCTTGGGCAAGACCATCCAGGTGCTGGCGCTGGTGCTCAAGCGCAAGACTCAAGCCGGACCGCCGCACCGCCCCAACCTCCTGGTCGTCCCCGCCTCGCTCCTGGCCAACTGGCGCGCGGAAATCGAGCGGTTCACACCCACGCTCTCGTTCGCCATCATCCACCCTTCCGAGGCACTCGACCCCGCGGCCTGCCTCGAATCCGCCTCCGACGGCGGCACCGACCTGGTCATCACGACTTACGGGATGCTGACGCGGCTCGAGTCGCTGCGCCGGCGCGCATGGAACCTGGCGATTCTCGACGAGGCCCAGGCGATCAAGAACGCCGGCACACGCCAGGCCCGCGCGGTCAAGGAACTTGAGGCCGCCGCCCGCTTCGCACTTACCGGCACGCCGGTCGAAAACCGCGCGGGCGATTTGTGGTCGATCTTCGATTTCCTCAATCCGGGACTTCTCGGCTCGGCCCAGGCCTTCTCCCGGTTCATCCGCGCCCGGGGCGATTCGCCCCAGCCCGATTACGGGCCGCTGCGGGCCCTGACGCGGCCGTACATTCTACGGCGGCTCAAGACCGACAAGCGCGTCATCGCGGACCTACCGGACAAGACGGAGGTTCGCGCCTGGTGCGCGTTGACTCCGGCCCAGGCTGCGCTTTATCAGAAGGCCGTGACCGAGCTGGCCGAGGGCCTGCAGGGGACGGACGGCATCCAGCGCCGCGGCCTGGTGCTGGCGTTCATCATGCGCTTCAAACAGATCTGCAATCACCCGTCCCAGTGGTCGGGCGACGGCAGCTACGCTCCGGCGGCAAGCGGCAAGTTCGAACGCCTGCGCGAGCTGGTCGAGGAGATTGCCGAGCGGCAGGAGAAGGCGCTGGTATTCACTCAATTCCGCGAGATCACCGATCCGCTGGCCGCCTTCCTGGCCGAACTCTTCGGGCGGTCGGGCCTGGTGCTCCACGGCGGCACGCCCGTCGCCCAGCGCCGCAAGCTGGTGGAGTCGTTCCAGCGGGATGATGGGCCGCCGTTCTTTCTCCTGACTGTGAAGGCGGGCGGGGCCGGCCTGAACCTGACGCAGGCGGCCCACGTCATCCACTTCGATCGCTGGTGGAACCCCGCCGTCGAGAACCAGGCCACCGATCGCGCCTTCCGGATCGGCCAGAAGCGGAACGTGCTGGTGCACAAGTTCGTCTGCCGCGGCACAATCGAGGAACGCATCGACCAGTTGATCGAGTCGAAACAATCCCTGTCGAGAGAACTCCTCGAAGGCGGAGGCGAAACGCTGTTGACCGAAATGAGCAACGAGGAACTGCTCCGCTTCGTGGCGCTTGATCTGAACCGCGCCACTGGGGCATAAACCACGCGCGCATTATGAGCTGGTATAACTACGGATTCCGTCCCTACGTCTCGGTCGCCGAGCGGCAACGCAAGGCGCAACGGGAAATGGACAGGCTCGCCAAGCAGGGCAAGGTCATCCAACCCATCCGACTCGAAGGCCGCACCATCGCGCGCACCTTCTGGGGCAAGGCCTGGTGCGACAATCTCGAATCCTACATGGACTACGCAAACCGCCTGCCCCGGGGCCGCGCCTATGTCCGCAACGGTTCCGTCGTCCACCTCGAGATCCGCCCGGGCGAGATCCAAGCCATGGTCAGCGGATCCTCGCTTTACACGGTCCGCATCGCCATTGCACCCGTCGCCAGGCCCAAGTGGAAGACGCTCTGCCAGGAATGCGCAGGCAGCATCGGATCCCTGGTCGAACTCCTCCAGGGGCGCTTCTCCGACCATGTCATGGGCATCTTCACCCGCAGAGAAACCGGCCTGTTTCCGGCCCCGGCGGAAATCAAGCTCAACTGCTCCTGTCCGGACTGGGCGACCATGTGCAAACACGTCGCAGCCGTGCTCTACGGCGTGGGCGCCCGGCTCGACCAGCAGCCCGATCTGCTGTTCACCCTGCGCTCCGTCAACCAGGAGGAACTCGTGACCCAGGCCGCAACGGCCGCCGACCTCACCGGCAAGACCCAGTCCGCCGGCCCCGAACTGGCCGAGAGCGACCTCGGCGCTGTATTCGGGATCGAGCTCGACACACAAGCCGCACCGGCTCCTTCGGCACCCACCCAGGCCGCCCCGCCCGCGAAAGCACGGCGCGGAAGCCGCAAGGCGGCCTCGGCCAAGGCCAGGAGGCCAGCCAAACCGAAACGCCGGACCGTCAAACGGACTTTGCGATCCGCCAAACCCAAGTAGACCAAGTCGATTCCCATGCAAGACTCCAGTGACAGCATTTATAACCTCGACGACTTCGTCCCGAGCCTGCGCGAGGCGCTCGCGGACCAATCGCTCGACCTGAGCGACTCGACGCTCATGGCCGCCGTGCCCGTCAGGGATGGCGACCCCAACGAACCGCCCGTTCCTGTCGAGCTGGATCGCCGACTGATCCCCTTGGTGGTAGGCGACAACGTCTGCGAGTGGAAGGTCGATTCGCTGCGGTCGCTGTTCCGCGGGGATCGAAAACCCCCAACACTCGGCGACTACCCCGAAGCCTATAATGACGAGTTTTTCATCCTCGAAATGCACGTCCTCCAGATCAGCGATCTGTTCGGCGACCGGCGCGACGACGAAATGCGCGAGATCTACTCGATCCTGCGACGCCGCCCCGACGGCAAGAGCATCGGATTCGTCCACGATTACATGTGGCAAGCCGCGGCGATCCTGCTCGGCACCCGCCCCCTGAGCCAGGCGGAGTTCGAGGCCATCCTGGGGCGCCTCGAGCGCTCCTGCCGCACGTTCTCGATCGGCCCGGGATCGCGAAACTACCTCGAGACCCTGCGCGGCATGTTCCAAGAGGAAGACTCCTGACTCGCATGAATTCCATCCCAACGCACATCCGAGCGCTGATCTTCGACTTCGACGGGACACTGGCCGACACCATGCCCCTGCACTGGCGGGCCTGGCAGGCCGTAGCCGCCCAATTCGGCTTCGCAATCACTGAACAACGCTTCTATGCCCTGGGAGGCGTCCCCTCGATCGAAATCATCCGGATGCTCACTCGCGAGCAGAACCTCGCCCTGGATCTCCGCGCCGTCGCGCATGACAAGGAAGAGAGCTACTTGCGCCTGCTCGATGAGGTCAAACCGGTCCCGGAAGTCCTCGGCATTGTCCGCGACCAGGCCGGTCGGCGAGTCATGGCCGTCGCCTCCGCCGGATCGCGCCGGGTGATCGAGCGCGTCCTCGAACACCTCGACCTGCGCCGCTTTTTCCGAGCCGTCGTCACCATGGACGACGTCACCCGCCACAAACCGGCCCCGGACGTCTTTCTCGAAGCGGCCCGGCGTCTCGATGTTCCCCCCGCGGCGTGTCTGGCCTACGAAGACACCGACCTGGGCCTCGAGGCGATCAAGGCCGCCGGAATGCTGGCCGTCGATGTCCGGGAGCTGAGGGGCAGCGCGTCTTAGTTTCCCGGCGCCTTCCAGACATAGCGGAACATCAGCACACGCAACGCGGCGGTCAGAGGAATCGCCAGAATGCCTCCCAAGAGCCCGCCCAGCAGCGTGGTCCCGGCAATCACCGCGATGATGATCGTCAGGGGATGCAGGCCAACGCGGTCGCCCATGATTTGAGGCGAGATGACCAGGCCCTCGATTGTCTGAACGATCGCGAACACGCCCAAGACCAGGATCGGATGGAGCCAATCGCCGAACTGGACGAAAGCGACCACCAGGGCGGCGACGCACGTGACAATGGCGCCCAGGTACGGAATCAGCGTCAAGACGCTCGCCATCACGCCCAACAAAACCGCGTAGGGCAGTCCAATCGCAATGAACCCCACCGTGTACATGATCCCGTCGCAAATCGCCACCAGCACCTGCCCCCGGAAAAACGCGATCAGATAGCCGTTGATCGAGCGGATCACAAAGACAAGCTCGTCCCTGAACTCGGACCGGACGACCGGCAGATACTCGGTCCACTTCGACTCGATGCCCCGCTTCTCGAGCAGGAAATAAAAGGCGTAGACGGGGATCAGTGCCAGACCGGCCAGCACCCCGAACCAGGACGCAACCTTCCCCACCTGCCCGAACAGCCAGGACCCCACTTTCGGCACCACTTTGGCCAGCCAACCGGTCGCCGATTGCACCAGGGTCGGATCGAGTAACTGGCTCCAGAACGCCGCCGCATCCTCGGCAGGCGCCGCCCCGGAAGCCGCATTTGTCGACGCCATCGCGCCCGGACCAGGCCATGCGACCGCATGGTTGGCAAGGGCATCATACGCGAGCTCCGCCGGCAGGGGGTTGGTCACTGCCTCGGTGCCAATCCCCGATGTCGGGAGATTTGTAAGGGTCAGGGTGTCGGACGCCCCCCGCAGATACTTGCGCACCAGCTCGGGCGGGTGGTTGATGAACTGCTCGAGCGTGTGCTGAACACGCGTCGTGTAAGCCGGAATCCGAAGGACCAACTCCCGCGTCTCAACCACCAACTGCGGCACGACGCTGCCCACCAATGCAGTCAGAATCACCAGAGCCAGGGCGAAGACGCACAAGATGGCCCGCGCCCGCGGCGCGCCTCGGCTTTCGATTCGATCCACCAAAGGATCGAGCAGATACGCAATCACGCCCGCAACAGCCAGCGGCCAGAGAACAGGGGAAAGGACCGACAGCATCCGCCCCAACCCCCACACCAGACCGACCAGCAGCGCGAGGATCAGGGCGACGGCAGCCCCCGTGACCGCCATCCAGATGATGTGCGCCTGCTTCGGGGTGGGAGGTGGAAAGGCCATCGCGCGACGCGCTTCTTCGCTCCCTTAGCCCTGCCCCAGCCGGTTTGCCTTGTCCGCAGACGCGCGCACCGCATTCATGAAGGCCCCCCGCACCGCCGCCTTCTCGAGCTCGTGCAACCCTTCGATCGTCGTGCCCCCCGGACTGGTGACCATGTCCTTCAACACCCCGGGATGCAGCCCGGTCTCGATGGCCATCTTGGCTGCGCCGAACACGGTCTGCGCAGCCAACTGCATGGCAATCGCGCGCGGCAAACCGGCCGCCACGCCGCCATCGCTCAGCGCCTCGATCACCTGGTACACATAGGCCGGCCCACTCCCGCTCAGGCCCGTGACAGCATCGAGCAGCTTCTCCGGCACCTCGACCGCAACGCCCACCGCCGCAAACAACCGCTGCGTCAGACTCGAGTCCTCGGACGTCGCCCAGCGCCCTCGAGCGAACCCCGACGCCGAGGCGCCGACCATCGCGGGCGTGTTGGGCATCACGCGCATTACACGCGCCCCGTCGAAAAGAGCCGCCTCCAACCGCGCGAGAACCACGCCGGCGGCAATCGACACGATCAAGTGCCGCTCGGTCACCGCGGTCCGAACCGCTTCGAGCACCGCAACGGCCTGGTCGGGCTTCACCGCCAACACAACAACCTCGACCGCTCCGAACACCTCCCGATTGTCCGCCACCGCGCGCCCCCCCGTGTCACGGACAAAATCCCGGCGCCCCTCCTCCCGCACGTCGCTCGCGACGAGGTCCTTCGCTGCCACCAGGCCGGCGCGCGCCCAGCCTTGCGCCAAAGCCAGCGCCATCTTCCCGGCGCCAATGAACCCAATCGAAGCGGTTGCTGACATCACGGCGGACCCTAGCAGCCAGGGCGCTCACGCGAAAGGCAAAAGCGACGAGTCATCGACACAAACCGGAGGCAAACCGCCGGCCCCTGACTCGACACACGACCCGATCGTAATCGCAATCGCAATCGTAATCCTCTCTCGCCGATTCGGATGACGATCAGGACCACTTCCAGAGTTCATGCAGAGCGTTGTCATTCAACGGTTGAATGCCCACGGGGACCATGAACCGGTGCGGAGCGGCGACGGCCTCGTCGCCCCAAACTCCTTGAAAAACACTCTTCGGGGGGGACGAGCCGTCAATAGGTGTCAAGCTAAGCCGTAGTGATTCAATAGGGACAAAACGCAAAGACGCCAAGGCGCAGAGGCGCGGAGTGAAAGGAAACCAAGCCGCAGCACCGGTCCCTATTCAGCGAGCGTCT
>JAKLFY010000047.1 GCA_022710935.1 Verrucomicrobiota bacterium | reverse complement strand
CGGGGTCCGTTAGTACCAAGCTCTTCTTTGTCATCCGGCCCAGCAAAACAGATGGGCCGAGGAATGTCCCGCAAATTCGTTAAGTCCCTATTCTCCAATCACCCCCTCCCAGCTCAGAACCGCCCTGTGCCTTCCCGCACGGGGTCGGCGACGCGCTCGCCTGACGGCTCGATCCTTGCGATCCTTGATGGGTGCCGGGCTTGGAGTCCTTTCCCTGATCTTGTTTCTCGGCTGCTCGGCACACGGCGCTCCTGGCGCACGAGCCCGGATGCTGAACTCGGCAAAGCCATGTGAAGTATTTCGGCCAGAGGCCGTATGGGCGCGGCAGGCCCTCGATGCGGGATCTTTGTTGGGTGCGAAGGCAGCAACTCCGGAACGACCGCGGGCGTGGCGACCACTGGAGGCGAGGCTCGGGGTGCGTGTGGGGTGCGCGGGGCTGGTCGGTATGCGCGTATTTGCAGTGCAACGGTTTGTCGAAGAATTGGGGGTCATCTCGGTCGTTTCGTTGGCTATCCTTGGTTTTGTGCTGTGGCGGCAATCCAAACTCAAGGCCGAGTATCGGGTGCTCGAGACTGTCTACCGCGAGGCCATCGGCGCGGCGGGAGCCGTCCCATACCGGAAGGACATTGCGACCAATCTCTATGCCTTCATGGGCGCTGGGATCGAGGGCATCACAGGCCATCCAGCCTCCGGGATGACGCCGACGCTTTGGCGCAGCCTGATCATCGAGGAGACGGAGCGGGGCGGGGGCGGTCCTGAACACGCGCCCTCAGTTGCGCGCCAGGGGGGTGTTGGAGGACCGCTCCTGTGGCGATGTGACTTGCGCATTCGGACCCGCTCGGGCGAAGAGCGCTGGGTGGCCGACAGTTCGACTCAGGTGCTGTCCCGCGATGGGAGACCGACGGCGTGGGTCGGCATGCTCCAGGACATCACGGAGACCAAGAGGATGGAGCAGCGCTCGGCGCATCGCCAGCGGGTGCTCGAACTGATAGCGACCGACGCCCCGCTTGCGGTGGCGCTTGATGCGGCATGCGCGCTGTGGCAGAACCACATCGCAGGCTCGACGTGTTGCATCGCGGTCGTGAACGCGGCAGGGCGCCTCGAGTTCCTGAATGCGGGCCGGGCCGCCGCGGAGCGCCGGGCATGCGCGGCTTGTTTTGGACCTGCGGTTCTGGACCGGTGGAGCGCACAGAAAAACCGGGCTGTCGAACGGGTTCCAGAGGTGTTCACGGCGTCGGAGTCGTGGCGGGGCGGGCTGGATCCAACGGGGGGAGATGGAGCCGGCGCCCGGTCCTGGTCCATGCCGATCGATGGAGTCGAAAAGCACCTTTTGGGCGTGGTCTGTTGCTGTGCCGACCGGGCCACGCCGCTGGATTCCAAGCAGTCGGACACGGCGCGTCTGGTGGTCTCTCTGGCTCGTTTGGCGATCGAACGACATCGGAACAACGAGGTGCTTCGGGGGAGGGCGGAACGGCTGGCCGAGGTGAACAAGCGGCTCGTTGAACTCGCGCGCAGCCCGCAGATCGGCGGCGGGGCGTGGGAGGAAGCCGCGCGCGAGATCACGGAAGCCGGGGCCCGGGCGATCCAGGTCGCCCGCGTCGGGATCTGGCTGCTGACGCCCGACGGCGAAGACCTGCGTTGCGAGGACAGGTTCGACCTTGACTCGGGGCGGCACGAGTGCGGGGAGCGGCTGTCGGTGGCGCGCTATCCGGCCTACTTCAACGCGTGCAGTTTGTCGCGCATCATCGCAGTGCGGCAAACCGCCACCGATCCGCGCACCGAAGAGTTGCGGAAGGACTATCTGGCATGGCATGGGATCGCCTCGCTGCTCGATGCGCCGATTCGGCAGGCGGGGCGCGTGCTGGGCGTGTTCAGTTTCGAGCACACGGGCCTGGCGCGGGAATGGACGCCCGAGGAAGAGGTGTTTGCGGCGTCGTGCGCCGATTTTGTGGTGCTGGCCATCGAGGCCCGCGAGCGGTGCCGGGCGGAAGCGCTGGTGCGCCAGTTGAATGTCGACCTCGAGCGGCGGGTGGACGAGCGCACCCGGCAATTGAGCGAAGCCAACGCCGAACTCGCGCGGGCGGCGAAGCTCAAGGACGAGTTTCTGACCGGCATGAGCCACGAACTGCGCACGCCGCTGGTCAGCATCCTCGGCCTGGCCGAGGCCTTGCAGACCGATTCGCCTGGGGCGCTCAACGGGCGCCAGCGCCATTACGTGCGCACAATCGAAGAAAGCGGCCGGCATCTGCTGCACTTGATCAATGACGTGCTCGATGTCGCCAAGAGCCAGGCGGGGCGGATTCGACTTCAACTCGACCTGTGCGATGTGGGCGGGGTGTGCGAGTCGGCCCTGCGCCTTGTCAAGGAGTCCGCACTCGCCAAGGGGCAGACTCTCAGCGTCACCATCAGGCCGCCCGGCGTCAGTTGCGTGGCGGACGCGCGGCGATTGAAACAGATTCTCGTGAATCTCCTCTCGAACGCGGTTAAGTTCACCCCTCGAGGCGGGCGCCTCGGCCTGGCTGTGGAAGGGGACGAAGCCAAGCGGACCCTGCGCATGACGGTGTGGGACACCGGGGTGGGCATTGCCGCCGAGGACTTGCCGCGCTTGTTTCAGCCCTTCGTCCAGGTGGGCGAGAGGCTCTCCCATACCCCGGCCGGCACCGGTCTTGGCCTGGTGCTTGTGCGCCGCATGGCGGAACTGCATGGCGGCCGCGTGCACGCCGAAAGCACGCCGGGGACCGGAAGCCGCTTCAGCGTGGTGCTGCCTTGGCGAACCGGACTCGAAACCGAATGCGGGCTCCGAGACGGCCTCGATAAGGAGGGGCCGCCCTCGGGACCGCCGTCCACGCATGAACACATTGCTGATCATCGATGACGACGTCGGAACGCAGGAAACGCTCCGGGCGCTGCTGGCGTCCGAAGAGCGGCGGCTCGAATTCGTGTCCAACCCCACCAAGGCCCTGGCCATCGCGACCGAGCTGCAGCCCGACCTGATCCTCCTGGACGTCCTCATGCCGGGACTGGACGGATTCGAGATCTGTCGGCAGATACGGGCCAAACCCGCTCTCGCCGAGGTTCCGATCCTGCTTCTCACGGTTCTGGACGACCGGGATTCCCGTCTTGCGGGCATCTCGGCCGGGGCCGACGATTTTGTCTCAAAGCCGTTTGACCGCGCCGAGCTGACCATGCGTGTCCAGAGCATTCTGCGGTTGAACCGCTATCGCCGGCTGCTCGAGGAACGCACCAAGGTGGATCAACTCACCGAGTACGCCCTGGTCGTCAGCCATGATCTCAAGGCCCCGCTGCGCGGCGTGCGCCAGCTTGCCGACTGGATCGCACGGGACCACGCCGCGCGGCTCGATTCGGAGGGGCAGCAACTGTTCACGCTCCTGCAGGAGCGAGTGCGCGAGTTGGATCGGATGATCGACGGGCTCCTGGAATGCGCCCGGGTGGGGAAGTCGCACCAGGTTGAGCGGCAGGTCGCCACGGGTGAACTGGTGCGCGAGATCGCCGGGCAACTCGCACTCCCGCCGCGGGTCAAGGTGGTGGTCGATCCCAACCTGCCGACCGTGAACGCGATCCGCGAGCGGTTGCAGCAGGTGTTCCAGAACCTGCTCGACAATGCCCTGGCTTCCTTGGACCAACCGCAGGGGCGGCTCCAGGTCAGCGCCGCGCGACGAGTCGCCGCCTGGGAGTTTCTGGTGACTGACAACGGACGCGGGATCCCGGTGCGCTTTCTGGATCGGGTCTTCGAGCCATACTGGCGGCTGCGTCGCAGCGGCGACAAGCCCGGCGTGGGACTGGGCCTGACTCTGGTCAAACGGATCGTCGAGGACCGGGGCGGAGCCGCCTGGATCCGGTCCGAGGAGGGGCGCGGCACGACGGTGCACTTTACCTGGCCTGATGAACGCACCGATCGACAGCGAACGCCGTCTCAGGCAGGCAGGCGGGCGAAACGCCCGCATGGGTCCGCGCAACCTTGACGATTCCTCGACGATTCCTGTTTGCGCCGGCGGAAGAACACTGTACAGATCTTTCCCTGTCATGAACGCGCAGCCCATCCGATCCTGTCGCCGGCCCCCTCCCCGCTTATGAAAGGCATCCCTGTCCTCCACGTCGAAGCCGATGGGATCGCCCGCGCCTGGGAAGAATCGCTCGTCGCCCTGCATGAGCGCGGATGCAACGTCCGGACCGAGTATGACAAGCCCGACGATCCGCCGAGCAAGGACGCGACGATGATCATCACGATCGCCGACCCGCTGAGCGAGCCGATGATCCACAGGGATTTCCCCGGGGGCCCCGTCGAGCTGCAGGAGTACGTGATGGAAGTGTGCGAGGGCATCAAAGACCACCTGGTGCGCGATCCGGACGACCCGCACGACACACGCTGGGAATACACCTATCATCAGCGCTTGTTTGCCTACACCGTGCCCACCCTCGAGCCCGCCGATCAGATCGAGACCCTCTGCCAGAAACTGGCGCGAACACCCCACTCGAGGCGCGCCCAGGCAATCACATGGAAGGTCTGGGAGGACAACGATTGCTACGACCCGGCCTGCCTTCAAAGCCTCTGGTGCCGACTGACCGAGGAGCAGGGGCGCCCGGTCCTGAGCATGAACGTCCGGTTCCGGTCCAACGACGCCTACAAGGCCGCATTCATGAATATCTTTGCCCTGGTTCAACTGCAGAGGCGCATCGCCGACCGCATCGGCAGCCTGACCGGGCGACCCGTCGAACTCGGGCGTTATGTCCACGTCGCGGACAGTTACCACATCTACGGCTCCTATTTCCGCGAGTTCGAAGGCCGATTCCTCGGCGCGCTCCGCAAACGCTCCTTCGAGCAGCGGACGCTCCGCTACGCCGATCTGAGAGAGATGATGGAGGAGGCGCGTCCGATGATCCTCGAGAAAGCGGCGGTTATGGGCAAAGAGCCCGCCTGACCGGGCTATGGGCGGGCCGCGGGCCTCCGGTAGAGCGGCTTCTTCTCGATCCCCGCCGGGAAACGGCGTCCGCGAATCTCGATCGCCACGGACGTGCCCGGTTGCGCCATCGCAGGCTGCACGTAAGCCATCCCGATCCCCACCCCCAAGGACGGGCTTTGCGTGCCGCTGACCACCTTGCCAATCGGCGCCGCGGCCGGATCGGCGCTCCAAACGACGTAATCGGGGCGGGGTGGCGGCGACTTGTCCGCCATTCGAAACGCCGCGCATCGCTTGGATACTCCCTCAGCCTTTTGCCTCAGCAGCACATCCCGTCCGACAAAGTCGCCCTTGTCGAGCACCACAAAGAAAGCGAGGCCGGCTTCGATGGGGGTCGTCGCCTCGGTCAGTTCATGACCATAGAGCGGATAGCCCATCTCGGTGCGCAGAGTGTCGCGCGCGCCCAGACCCGCCGGCTTCAGTCCGAACGGCGCGCCCGCCTCGGTCAGCGCCCGCCAGATCGGTGCGATCACCTCGGCCGGCGCCACAACCTCGAAGCCGTCTTCACCGGTGTAACCGGTCCGCGCCACATACACGGAGGCACCCTGAAACACAAAGGCCCCAATCTGGTTCTTCTTGAGAGCGGACGCGTGCGGCACCAGGGTGCAGCCCATCGATCCGCCCTCGATCGCGGTGTCGATGAACTGCGCCGCAGCCGGCCCCTGGACAGCGACGGCGCCATACTCGGACGAGGCGTTGCGAAGACGAAACCCGTCGCGTGTGGGGGCATGGTCGATCCGGATCTGGAGCCAGTCCCAATCCGCCTCGATGCGCGAGGCGTTGACGATCATCAGGAACTCGTCGGTGTCGATCCGATACGCGTACAGGTCATCCACGACGCCGCCGTGCTCCTGGCAGAGCAGCGTGTACTGCCCCTGCCCGATCGCCAGCTTCCGGATGTCGTTGGTCAATGTGTGGTTCAGAAACTCGGCGGCCCCAGGACCGCTCACCAGCACTTCGCCCATGTGGGAGATATCGAACAACCCGGCGCTCTGACGCACCGCAAGGTGTTCCTGGACGATGCCGGTGTACTGGACGGGCATCTCCCACCCGCCAAAATCGACCATGCGGGCTTCGAGTTGGCGGTGCAAATCGTGGAGAGGGGTGTGTTTGAGCATAGCGTGCCTCAGACGCTACCAAGCTTCCTGCGCCCGTCAAGCAGGCGGGGGCAGGCGACGGTGCACCTGGTTGTTGTCGGTGTTCTGTCGCCCGGTGCGGGCACCGGGCCTGGAGTTTGGACATTCTTGGCATTGGACTTCATCGCACACTTCATCGTGCAACCACATCGACAAGCATCGAGAATGTCCAAACTCCATCGCCGGGTCAGGGGACCCGGCCTACAAGTTGATGACACCGATTGTAGGCCGCGTGCCCCCACGCGGCGCAGGCAGGGCCCGTCGCCGACAAACACCGGCTTCACCGGCCGTAGAGGCAAGGATTCTGTGGAGCGAGGTGCGGGAGGAGAGAGCCGGCAAGGCGTTGGGTGGCCCATGAGGCGGAGGATTGGGATTGCGTCAGGCGCGCCTCGCTGGCGCCTTGATTTCCACGGCGTCCCCGGCACACTGCGGGGCCGATGATCACCGCCACGACCGCCTCCGGTTCGAATCTCGAAGCGCGTCTCAACACACGTTACATCTGGACCATCTGCCTCGTCGCCGCGCTGGGCGGGCTGCTGTTCGGTTACGATTGGGTGGTGATCGGCGGGGCAGCGAAGTTCTACGAGGCCTTCTTCCAACTCAAGGACACCGCCCAAGCCCTCGCCGCCGAGCCCGGTTTCTGGGCCAAGGTCAGGGCCAACGCGATCTCGCCGGTGGGCTGGGCGCAGAGCTGCGCGCTCCTGGGGTGCCTGGTCGGCGCGATCGTCTCCGGACCTCTGAGCGACCGATTCGGACGCAAACCGATCCTCATCGTGGCGGCGTTCAACTTTGTGGCGTCGTCGCTCGGCATCGCCTTTGCCCAGAGCTTCCCGGTGTTCGTCACGTGGCGGATCATGGGTGGCGTCAGCATCGGGCTGGCGTCGAACATCTCACCTCTGTACATCTCCGAGATCGCCCCCGCCAGACAGCGCGGGCTGCTCGTCGCCATCAACCAACTCACCATCGTCATCGGCATCCTGGCCGCGCAATTCGTGAACTGGTGCATCGCCCGCCCAATCCCGGATGGGATGTCCGCGGACGCATTCGCGGCGTCGTGGAACGTGACGCACGGCTGGCGCTGGATGTTTGGTGCCTGTGCGGTGCCGTCGCTGCTGTTCTTTGTCAGCGCTCTGTTCGTGCCGGAAAGCCCGCGCTGGCTCTGCAAGGCGGGATCAGGCAGTCGGGCGGAGGGAATCCTGTCGCGCATTGGCGGCGCGTCCTATGCGTCGGCGGCGATGGCCGAAATCCAAGCGACTTTGACCGGTGAAGACAGGCGTGTTCGTTTGGGCGACCTGCTCGACCGGCGGGTGCTGGTCGTGCTGGGCCTGGGGATCTTCCTGGCGGTGTTCCAGCAATGGTGCGGCATCAATGTCATCTTCAATTACGCCAGCGAGATCTTCGCCCAGGCCGGGTTCAACCTGAACGACGCCCTCACCAACATCGTCGCCACAGGCGTGGTGAACCTGGTCTTCGTCTTTGTGGCGCTGTTCACCGTCGACCGATTGGGGCGCAGGCCGCTGATGCTCTTCGGAGCGGCCGGCTTGACGGTGATCTACCTGGCGATCGGGGCCTGTTATCACCTCAAGGCAACGGGCACGCCCGTGCCCCCGATCCTGTTCCTCGCCTTGGTTCTGGCGGCCATCGGCACGTACTCGATGTCGCTGGCGCCCGTGGTCTGGGTGCTCATCTCCGAGATCTTCCCCAACCGCATCCGCGGCACCGCGATGTCGATCGCCGTCGGCGCCCTCTGGATCGCCTGTTTCCTGCTCACCTACACGTTCCCGATCTTCAAGACCCTGCTGGGCGTGTCCTACACGTTCTGGATCTACGCGGCGATCTGCGCCACGGGGTTCGTGGTGCTTTGGTTCCGACTGCCGGAGACCAAGGGAAAATCGCTCGAACAAATCGAGCGCGAGCTGGTGGATCGCCCGGGGCGCAGGACCAATTCATGAAGTCGAGCGGGGACGCCTGCCTGCCGGGCGGCAAGGCCCGCCGCCGACAAACACCGCCTTCACTCGCGATGGCGGGGGACGAATCGCTCCTGCACCTTCGTGTGTGCGAGCAGAGCAGTGGAGGGGCGACGTCCTCGTCGCCCGCGAGCAGATGCCGCGCTTCCATTGATCGGGGACGAACAGTACCCCCCTCGGGCCTTGTCGTCCTCATAGATTGGCGCTGTCCGCCGCGATTCTTCAGTGGATTCTTCCTTTGATTCTTCTTGCCAGATAAGGGAGCTGACCATAACAACGTCGTTGTTCTTTGAATGGGGATGATCGTCGAGGTCATCCTGCAACGACCCAAAGTCAGGGAACCCCGTGAGAATCGGGGACGGTTGCGCCACTGTGTCGGGCTACGAGCTCCCAGAGGCCACTGGATGCGCCTCGGCGCGTTCGGGAAGGCGGGAGCAAGGCCGGAAGCCCTCAGTCAGGATATCGCTTGGGTTGTGCTCGTCGGATCCCGCCGTGCGGGATCAACTTCTTCGACCAAAAGAAGGATGAGGCCAGTGGCTCGAACGGTTTTTCGAGCGGACGCGTGAATGCCTTCATTCTCCGTTGGGCGGAGGGTGAAGGCTTTTGCTTTGCCACCTTCCGCGCTGGTCTCGGTGGGTTATCGCCCACCGGCGCCGCGGTTCCAGGCCCCGGCGTCGGGCGGCCAGGAGAAAGGGACTGCTATGTGTGGCATAAATGAGCGCGTGGACAAGGTTGGACGTCACCTTCGGGGAGCGGCAATATGCCCTCCTCCGTGGTTAAAACAATTGCGGTTGCGCATGGCTCGAGCGCCCTTGCAGGGGTTGCTTCTGGCCGCCAGTTTGCTGTTCGCCCTCCCGGTTCCGCAGGCCGGACCGTCGCCGCTGCGCATCGAGGCGGACTTCGAAGCCGACCCGTTCGGTGTCGGCTGGCGGGTTTTCGGGGATGGCTCGTTATTTCACTGGGACGCCGACGCCGGATGCCTGGCTGTCACGTGGGATTCGGCCCGGTCGAACAGCTATTACTACCTCCACCTCGGCACATGGCTCACGCGGGAGGACGATTTCCGGATCGAGTTCACCTTCACACTCGATGACATTGCGGTTGGGACGACGCCGGGCAAACCGTATGCTTTCCAGCTTGCGCTGGGCCTCGTGAACCTGGCTCAGGCCACAGACCCGAGTTTCCGGCGCGGCACCGGGATGGATTCGCCCAATCTGGTGGAATGGAATTACTTCCCCGAGTCAGGCTACGGCACGACCGTGGCGGCAGCCATCGTATCGGAAAGCAATGCCTGGGCAAACCCGAGTCACAACTCCTCTTGGGACAATCCCGCCTGCGAATTGCAGATCGGCACCCCCTACCGCTTCGTGCTGGATTACCGCGCATCGGCGCGGAGGATGGAATTCGAGATGGTGTTGGGCGACCAGAGGTTCTCCTTGAATCCGGTCACCATCCCGGAAACGTTTGGGGATTTCGCCGTCGATGCCCTTGCCATCAGCAGTTACAGCGATGCCGGCCAGGACCCGGGCTGGTCAGGCTCCGTTCTGGCACATGGCCGCATCGACCGGATTGTGCTCGAACTGCCGCCGCCGCCAGTCCGCCGCTTCCGCGGCGGTTGGGTCGAGGGCGCGTGGCGCGCTGAATTCACCGGGTGGTTGGGATGGGAGTACACCCTCGAGGCTTCATCCGATCTGCGCACCTGGGCCGCCATAGACGGGCCCAGTGATGGAACCGGCCGACGCCAGGCCCTGACGGATCCGCACCCGGCCTCCGATCGCTCCTTCTACCGGATCCGCGCGAACAGAAGGGGTGAGAAACATGCGGGTTAGCCGGGCGTTTCACAAGGCTTCGCGGGACCCGGCATCCGGATTCACTCTCATCGAGTTGCTTGTGGTGCTGGGCGTCGTTGGCATTCTGGCGGCGCTGTTGTTGCCGGCCATCTCCCGCAGTCGCGCGGCGGCCCAGCGCCTGGCCTGCGTCAACAACCTCCACCAACTCAGCCTGGCGGCTCAGATGTACTGGGACGACCACGACGGAAGCACATTCCGCTACCGCGGTGTCGCAACCAACGGCGGCGATCTGTACTGGTTCGGCTGGCTGGGGCGGGGCGCTGAGGGGGAGCGCGACTTCGATCCGGCGACAGGCGCGCTCTTCCCATACCTGGGCGGACGGGGCGTGGAAACGTGTCCGAGCCTGAACTACGCGCTGGGCGCCTTCAAGCTCAAGGCGTCCGGAGCGGCCTACGGATACGGGTACAACTTCCACCTGTCCGCCCCGGCCTCGCAGCCCCCGGTCCGGATCCCGCACCTGGCGCGTCCCTCCGAGATCGCGCTGCTGGCGGACGCCGCTCAAGTGAACACGTTTCAACCACCGGCCTCGCCGGAGAATCCGATGCTCGAAGAGTTCTATTACATCAACGCCAGCGAACCCACGGTTCACTTCCGCCATGCCCGTCGCGCAAACGTCGTGTTCTGCGACGGCCATGTGGCATCCGAGCCGCCACTCGCCGGCTCGATCGACGCGCGGTTGCCAGCGCAAGTCATCGGGCGGCTGCGCCCTGATATCCTGCTCTTGCCCTGACCTCTCCCTCCCAGAGCGCAGATGTCATGCTGGGACGAGGATATCGTCCGGTTCCGCGGGGCGACTGGATTGCGCGAGGCGCGAGGCCAGGTGCAAGCCCCCGAGGTTGGCAGCGCAGGCGGTGGCTTCCCAGCCTTCGATCGCCAACGGATTGGCGATGGATTCGACCCGCACGTGCGCCAGATGGCTGAGTTGACGCCCGCCCAGGGCATCCTCGACGATCACATCGTAGTAGCCGTCATCGCTCGCTGTCGCCGAAATGAACTCGTAGGTTCGGTTGGTTGCGCCATCGAGAAAGCCATGGGGTCGCATCTGAATAGTTGACAATTTACTCCTCGACTTCGCAACACAACCCTTGCGCGCCGGCTCATCAGCCAGTGAGGGAGAGGGGCCAGAACTTGACTTGACTGCACCACGTTTGGGGTTTCAAGGATTCTACCGCAGCGCGCATCCTGGATTGGACTCGAGCCCACGTTTCGTCGATAATCGCAAGCACCGGTTGACAGACCCTGTACCGACACAGAAGAAAATGAGCAGAATCCCTGCACTCATCATCTGCACAATCTGCAGTTTACGCTGGATCCTGGCCGCCGACGCCGGGGGGGGATCCTATTTGTCCCGCCTGCAAGAAGCCCTCCGCCGTGCGGGCACAGATATGCCCGCGATCACTCAGTCCGCGGAGCGAGCGGCTGGGGATTTCCTGGCTGGAGGCAACCTCTGGGCGGCGGGCCGGCAGGGGGACTTCATTGCCGAGGCTTGCGGGCGCGCCGGGGGCTTGCTGTCCATCGCCCCGTTGGGCGAGCGGTCGGCGACCAACCGCGATGTCATCCTGTTCGCCGTGCCGGGTCGACTGGTTGAGAGTGATTCCGACAAGATCACTCAATGGGAAGAGAAGGGTCCAAGAGTGGTGGCATTCCATTCGCCCGCGGGCGTCTTTGCGGATCGTTTCCCTCTCGATACCGTCGCCAACGTCAGTGACCTGTGGATCTGGACCGGGGAGTTCGTCGCCGCCTGCACGCGGCGAGGCAAGATGCCTGTGCTCTATCAGAGCTACGGCCTGCCGGGCGGCCCCGAACGCGGAAAGAAATACCAGGGGAAGCGATTTCATGACGATTTGACCATTCAGCCCGTCGGCCCCGGCGTCCTCGGGCGAGAGTACCTGGCCCAGATCAAACGGATGCTCGATGACATTCAGCAAAGCCAAATGCCCCAGATCGCCCAGGCCGCTCAGTGGTGGCAGCGGGCTTCCTCGAACTCGACCACCATCCTGGTCACCGGCCACATGTTCCCGCGGCATGCAGAGGACCCGCGCACGATCCCTTGCGGCAGGTTCGAGCCAGCCCCGGTCTGGGAAGACAAGGTCCTGGTCGATGCGGCTCGGCCTCCGGAGTTTGTTCTGTACCTCGGCTATCAATACGCCCCGCGCAAACTCGTGGACTGGGCCAGCGCATCGGGAGCGAAGCTGGTCTACACGACCGTGCAGCCGGTTCAACCGCCGCAGCCCGCCAGCAACATCGTGTACCTGGACCTTGGTTGGCCGTTGACAGACGCTTGCGTCCGCGTGCCGGGGTACGATGTTCTCATTCTGCCCGCCAGCGGCGTGCTGCAAGCCGCCATCTATTGGGCGCTCGCGTCCGAACGGGCCCAAGCGGCTCCCTGATCACGCAAGGCTTCCCAGCGGTGATCGCTGCTTTGCAGGCACCGCTCAACCGGTACGCTCAGGAAGAGTGCCTTTCCAGGTCTATTCGACTTCGATCGCCTCGATTTCAACGGTGTGCGGTTCGGCCGCATGAGCCGGGTAGAGCCACGCGCCAAAGCACACGCTGACGCCGGCGATGTCTTGGGGCCGGATTCGGTCTGCCGCACCTCGCGTTTCCAGGTGCGGATGTAGTCGATGCTGAACGTGGCCGGGAGCGCGTCGTCCTTGGGCAGGCCAAACCAACCGGCGAACGTCTCGCTATCGAAGCAGAGTGCCAGCGGTTGGTCCCAATGAGTGTTGCGCTCCTCGCATTTCGACATCTTCGGCGGGACGGGTCGAGCCTGGGCTCACCGAGTTACCGGCCCTGAACCGCCGACATCACGATCGACTTGATGGCGATCTCTTCGTCGGGGCGGGGAACGCTCACGGGTTCAATCGCCAGACCGATCATCAGACCGCGGTACTCGGGCGAGGAGGCGAGGTCGAGGTGGTACGTGTGGAACCTGCCGTCCGGTTTCAGCTCAAACGGAAGACTCTTGCGCACGTCGAACTGGGGATCATCAAGACGTCTCCAGAGAATCCGCGCCGCTGTCGCCTGGCCCGTGGAAGCGATCTCCAAATCCACCGCCGGCGCGCTCTCGGCCCGCCAGGACTGGGTCGGGCTCTCCAGGCGCGGTGGACGAGCACCGAACTTGATTCGCCACTCGCCTTTCAGCGGGAAGCCCTGATCCGTGGCGTCGCGCACAACCCAGTGTTGCCGGTCACTCACGAAATGCCAGGCCGGGGCCGTCTTGGTGGCGGCTCCATTGAAGTGTCGGCGGATGTCCGCGAGTTGGCCGATCATGAAGTCGGTCCGGTGTTCGTAGACAATGTTGTGATCGAAGTTCTCCACGTGGATCGGGGCCACATAGGCGGTCGAGCCATGCTTCGGGTCGTCCGAACGCGCGTCGCCATGAATACCCCCGTGGAACTCGCCACCGTCGTCTTTGAAGACGCCCAGCCCCCATCCCGTGTCGTCCACCAGCGCGGCCCAGCGTTCGGTGGCCACGAATCGCGTCCAGGGCCAGGGCTTCCGCCAGTCGTTGGTGACGTGCGTGAGCGCGTCGCCGGTGAAGGGCTTGTTGCCGGTATAGGACATCAGGCGCCAGAGCCTGGAGATGGTGTACACGGCCGGCAGTTCCTGCGGGCAAGGACGGTACCGCGTCTGGTCGGCGCGCTGGTTGGTGCAGCGATAGCGCATGTGAATGACCGGGCCGTCCAGCGAGGTCCAGGTTTCGAACGTGCAGTCGCCCGGCACGTTGTCGAGCGGCCACTGCATGGGGATGCACTTGACGTAGAGTTCCAGGCCGGTGTTGCGGTGCTCGACGACCTTCGAGGGGTTCATGTAGCAGTCGCCCGTTTGGATCGGGTTCCAGCCCAGCCCGGCCCATGCCGGATTGGGCTTCGAGTCGCCAACGACAAACGGCCACGGCCCGGAGTAGTGGGACATCTGGATTTGCCGCCCCAGGTCCGCGCTGTTGATGAGATTGCCCGGGTGATCCTTCGAGGAGATGTGCGTGACGGCTCCGCCCAAGGCCAGGTCCATGCCGATGCGCACCTCGCCGTTGTCGAGGAACGTCATTCTGGGCTCGGGCAGAGGTGGCTGCCCGCCCAATGAATGGCAGGCCAATGCGATCCAAATCAGACAACCATGAAATAAACGCGGAAGCTCCCGCCTCAGCCCATAACGCTTCGATCGCGAGGCGCCTCTGCCGATTCCCGGGCCGGAGCCAGCATCGAAGCTCTTGGTCGGCCCGTCGGCCCATTCCATCGCCGGAAGAGAGGTGCGGTCAGGACGCGGCGCGGATAAGAGCGAATCGTTCGCGTGTTGTTTCATGGCGAGCGAGCATGGTGGAACATCGCCCGCCGCACAAGGCGCAGCGGAGATTGCCCCAGACTACGGACCGGCCCACATCTTCTGCCATCCGCGCGCTTCCACCTCCAGTTTCCGCCCCTTCAGCTCCACCTCCGCCGGTTGGTCGTTGAAGTTCTCGTTCGCCAACCGGCCCCGTACGTCCTGCGCCGTAAACAGCGTCGAGAAGCGGTGAACGCCGGATTGTTGACGGGCGAGGCTCCACAGATCGGCGGCGGCCGGCGAACTGGCGGCGGCTGTGGTTTGGGCCAAGCAGGCGCTGAGGAGCACGGCGCGGGCCGGCGGCGGGCTGTGTCCGCGATTTCCTCCTGTGCATCTACCGCCAAATGGCCTCACCATCGGGCCATGTCTGTGCTGAAGCTGCGAAGTCACTGGGTCCTGGGTCTTGCACTGTGTTTTCCCGCCTTTCTGTCGGCGGCTGCACCACCTGCGGGACCACTGCGCATCCATCCGGAAAACCCGCGTGTCGTCACCGATGGCGCTCGAATGCCGGATGGCTCCTTGCGAGCGGTCTATCTCACCGGGTCTCACACCTGGAACAACCTCGTCGAGTGGATCAATCCCTCCCAGTCCGAACCAGCGGGGCGCGAACGCCTGAACGCCGGGGATGGCACCCGCCAGTTCCAAGCCCCCTTTGAAGGAGGCGCCGTCCTCCATCTGAAAGCTCAGAGCCAGGCGGGTCTGGCGCAGGAGCGAGCACCGATCCATGCCGTCGTGGACTTGGGGCATGAATTTACGTTCTACGCCGATGGGCGGTTTCACCGGCAATACCTGCCCGATCAGCCGGTGGCGATGAGTTGGGGGGCGCTCTTCCACTATGATTTCGCGAACGCCAATCTGCTCATCCTGCTGGGCTGTGATCCTCACTTGCGTTACGTGCCGGAGGACATCCGCACGATCACGGCATTCCTCGAAGAAGGAGGGGGTGTCGTCTTGCTGGGTTCGACTGCGGACGAACCGCAGAACGACTTGGCGCGCGAATTCGGCTGTACCTTCGGGCCGCCCGCCCACAAGCCACTGCAGTCTGCCTCCGCTCCGATCGCGGGAGAGATTGCCGGCGGCGGGGACACCTTGAACCTGCAGGAAACAAACCTCTGGCGCGTGCTGGTAGTGGATGCCCAGGGCAACCCGATGCTCGCCCGCCGAACCGTGGGCAAAGGAACGCTGCTGGTGGGCGCGCGGGGGCTGGCCGGCCACAACCCGGATGCGAGCGACAACATCAATGCCGCCTGGTGGCGACCGCTCCTGGCCGACGTGGCTTCGGGCAAGCGGGTTGATCCGGCCAAACCGTTTCGGGGCCGGGGTTGGGGCGAGCTGGAGCTCAGCGAGAGCCTGGGCTCAATTACCTTGCGCTACAGCAGTTACCTCAAGCCCTATGCCAAGTCTATGGCGGACATCTACGCGCGTTGCCGGCCCGTGATCGAGCAACGCATGGGCGTCCCGCTTTCCGAGGGTATGGCCTCCGAGATTGTGTTGCTGGCGACGGGCGGCGGCGGCTTCTCCTCTGGTCGGACCCTGGGGCTGGCGGCGTTCTGGGGAGGCTTTCCGGACCGCGAGGACAGCATGATCGAATTCATCACGCACGAGTCGGTTCACTCGTGGGTCCTGCCGTTTGCGGAGATCTGGAACGAACCGATCGCCACCTACATCGGCAATCTGGTCATGATCGACATGGGGCACGAGGCCGAAGCCCAGCGGCGCATCCGGGACACGATCGCGCGCGCGACCCGGCTCGATTCCACCATGACGCTCTACGATCTCGAGGGCAAAGGCCGCGCCGGCGCCCGGGAGTTGCGCGCGGGCGAGGCCAACGGCATCCACTGGGGCAAGACCTTCTGGATCTTCGAGCAGTTGCGCCAGGAGCACCCGGACGTCGTCGCCCGCTACTTCCAGGCCAAACGCCGGCTGGCAACGCCGGACAAGATTCAGAAGTACGATGTCCATGCCACGGTGGCCGTGCTCAGCGTCGCCCTGGGCCGGGACCTCTTCCCGTGGTTCAACGAACACGGTATCGAGGCCGATCCGGGCAAGTCGCCGATCCCACTGGCCGCCGAGGCGCCTACGTTGAGGCCACGCGGTCATGTCTTCTTTCAGGCCGGTCCACCATTCACCGGTCACGACCTGCCCCGATTGCGCGGTGCAATGATCAGTCCGGACATCGACGCCGCCGGGCTGCGGGTCCTCGGTCGGGAGTGGAATGCGAACCTCATTCGCTGGCAACTCATCCGGCGCGGTCGCGCCGGCCAACCGTCGAGCCTCGAGGATTACGACGCTTGGCTCGAGGGTGAATTGAAGAAGCTCGATGCGGCGTTGCCGCTTTGTCGGGAGATCGGCCTTTACGTGGTGGTCGACCTCCATTCGCCTCCCGGGGGCAAGGGGACCTCAGGGGGCTATGTGGGCTCGGACGATCGGCTCTTCACCGATCCGGCCTGTCAGGCGAAGTTTGTCCAGGTCTGGCAGCGCATTGCGGCGCGCTACAAGGGCGCACAGCCCATTTGGGGCTACGACCTCGTCAACGAGCCGGTTGAAGACTCCGTCGCGGACGAGTGTGACGACTGGCAGGGTTTGGCCGAGCGGGCGGCTCGGGCAGTCCGGGCGATCGACCCGGCGCGGACGATCCTTGTTGAGCCGGCTTCGTGGGGAGGCCCCAGCGGGCTCAATGATCTGGTGCCCTTGCCGATCTCGAATGTGGTCTACAGCGTTCACATGTAC
This sequence comes from Verrucomicrobiota bacterium, assembly GCA_022710935.1. GTDB lineage: Bacteria > Verrucomicrobiota > Verrucomicrobiia > Limisphaerales > J093 > MWFF01. The sequence goes on along the minus strand of JAKLFY010000047.1, from coordinate 33,461 downwards.
CTGCCGCACGCCTTCACCCACCAGGGGGTGTATGGCTCAGGTCCCGCCTATCGCTACCCCGGGGTGATCGAAGGGAAACAGTGGGACAAGGCGCAACTGGAAGCGGCGATGCAGCCAGTCATTGACTTCCAGCGGGCTTACGGCGTGCATATCTACATTGGGGAGTTCAGCGCCATTCGTTGGGCCCCCGACGAGAGCGCCTATCGCTACCTCAAGGACCTGATCGAGATATTCGAGGCGCACGGTTGGGACTGGAGCTACCACGCCTTTCGGGAATGGAGCGGCTGGAGCGTCGAGCACGGTTCGGATCGCAGCAACACCAAGCCGAGCGCTGAGCCGACGAACCGCCAGCGTTTGTTGCGGCACTGGTTCGCGCAGAATCGGAAGCCCGCTTGGTCAGAGGAACGACACGACTGGCCTTGCTGGCGAGGCCCGGAGCGCAACGGTGTCTCGCGCGAGGAAGCGTGGGGATGGCCGCGGGGTCTTGGCGATCCGGCGGTCCTGTGGCGGGCGTCGGTTGGCAAAGGCTTTTCGTCTTTCGCGGTTGCCGACGGGCGGGTCTACACCCTGGGCAACACGGAGGACCAGGACACCGTCTCTTGTCTGGCAGCGGACACGGGGACTGTTCGGTGGCGGCACACGTATCCGTGCGAGTTGCAGCCGCTTTCCTATGAAGGGGGGCCCAGTGCCACGCCCGCGGTGGATGGCCAGCGTGTGTACACCTTCAGCAAAGGCGGTGATCTCTTCTGCCTGAACGCCCACGATGGCACCGTGGTTTGGTCGAAGAAGTTCAGCCCCTGGCCCTACCGGGAGGGAGACTGGAGAAACACGTGGCGCTACGCCAGTTCGCCTTTGGTGTTGGGGGATCGCTTGTTCCTGAACTTGGGAGAGTCGGGCATGGCGTTCAACAAGGAGGACGGGGCCATGGTTTGGGAGAGCGCTGCCGGTCATCCTGGCTATTCGTCCCCCGTCCCCTTCGAGACCCCCGCAGGCCAAGCGCTCGCATTCTTCTCAGGGCAGGCAGTCTACGGTGTGGACCGAAGCTCCGGGCGACAGCTTTGGAGTATCCCCTGGAAGACGCTGTGGGACCTGAACGCCGCCGACCCCATCGTTCATGACGGGAAAGTGTTCGTGTCGTCGGGCAACGGCGTGGGCTGTGCGCTGTTCGACATTTCGGTGACGCCGCCGCGGGAGTGTTGGCGCAACAAAAACCTCAAGAGCACGATCAATACGGCCGTCCTTTGGCGGGGTCATTTGTACGGTTTCAACGACACGCATCTGTCGTGCCTCTCCTGGGAAACAGGTGAGGAGCAGTGGACCACGCGAGATGTTCGCAATGGCTCGCTGATCGTCGCCTCGAACCGACTGATCCTGCTCAGCGAGACGGGCAAGCTGGTGGTGGCCGAGGCGAGTCCGCAGGGCTATCAGCCGCTGGCTCAGGCACAGGTACTGGAGGGGCGCTGCTGGACGACCCCCGTCTTGTCCCACGGTCTGCTGTTTGTCCGCAATGCCGCCGGCCAGGTGGTGTGCCTGGACCTCCGCAAGCCATGAAGGCTCAAGTCCCGTCGGTCGTCCGACCCTGCCAGCCTCTGGACTTCGAGGCGATGCACGTGATCATCAACGACGCCGCCCAGGCCTACCGTGGAGTCATCCCCGCCGACTGCTGGCACGATCCCTATATGTCACGGGAGGCGTTGGCGCACGAGATTGACCAGGGCGTCGTGTTCTCGGGGTTCGAGGAGGAGGGCCAGTTGTTGGGCGTCATGGGGCTGCAACCGGTCAAGGACGTGACTTTGATCCGGCACGCCTACGTGACCAGCGCCCGCCGCGGGGAGGGTATTGGGAGTCAACTTCTTGAGCACCTGCTGGCAAAGAGAGCGAGACCGATCCTCGTGGGCACCTGGGCCGCGGCGGGATGGGCCATCCGATTCTACGAGAAACACGGCTTCCGCCGAGTCGGCCCGGCTGAGAAAGACCGTTTGCTGCGGACTTACTGGTCCATCCCCGAACGACAAGTCGAGACTTCGGTCGTGTTGCGCCACGAATCTGCTTGCGGTAACGACCGCCCACGCATGACGTAATACCGGTATTGGATACATGCGGCCGGCAGTTGGGGCCATTCCGGTCCACTCCAATGAGGATCGGACTTCCGCCGCGCGAGTGCTGACAGGCCGTGTGTCCCCGTCAGTCCCGATGAGGAGGCGAACGCCGCAACAGGGCGAACCTGAATATGAGATCACCTGCGCTCACCGCCGCAATCTGCGCTCCACTCACGCCGCTCGGCTCGCATAGCGATGATGCCAGCCGTCAACCAACGGCAAATGCATCACTTTGCCGTGCTCGGGTCGCTCGACCGCCCGCGGTATTGGGCTGGCCGAAGGGCCACCACGGTGGGCGCCCTCTGGTGGCTTCGGTGGCCCAGACGTGGGCCGCGCAAGTGGTTAATGGCCAATCGCTCTGCACCGTAGCTGGCACGCCAGGCGTCTGGAAGCAGGTCAGGCCGGTGTCCGCAACCGAGGACCCGTCGAGTGGCACGATGCCGACCGGGTACTTGTTCTGAAACGTCACCGACGGCGCGGTGAAACGCCAGGCGGGAGCGGACTGGTGAACCCGGTATCCTACCAGGATAGCGCGCCTTGTCGGACACAGGCCCCTGGCGGGCCGTCCCAAGAGCAAACAGGCTGGCGGCAGAACCGACGGTCGGCGATGTCTCCCATTGACTCTCAGAGAAACGCGGCCATCTTGAAGTTGGAATATCACCGCATGTCTTATGAAGATTCCAATTGCCGTGGGTCTCTGTGAGTTGCTGGCTGTCGCGGTCAGCGCCGCCGACGTGACCATCAGTTCGTTGGACTGCCACGGCCAATTGACGTGGACCAACACCGTCAGTAGCGCGACCTATCGGGTCGAATGGGCCAGTTCGGCCACTGGCCCCTGGCAGCAGTTCGAAGCGCTGACTAACCTGTCCCGGGTCCAGGCCAGCAACACGACCGTGACCGTGACCGTGCCCATGTTCTACCGGGTGGTTTGGACGGATGCACCACCGCAGCCTGGGCGATTCGTTTATCAGGGCTTCAACCCGGAGGGAATCCTGCTGGTGACAGGGCAGCTTCACCTTGAGTGGGTAACCAACCTGGTCATAGGCACCTGGGCGTTTGACTATGTGGGCCCGGGCAGCCCGGAGACGGCCGGTCGCGAGATCGGCCCGCAAATCGGGCAAGGTGAGTTGGAGGGCTCCTGGGACGGTCGCCGATTGTTGATCAACCTGAATAAGGGCTGGGCGGACAACAACGTGTTTCTCGACGGCGTCTACGACGGCACCATCTTCCAGGGACGTTGGGGCTGGAGCACGTTCGGCGGTGAGCGCACCAACGGCACGTTCGTCGCCCACCGGATCACGCCGTGAATCGACGATTGCATCATCGAGGCCAGGCTGCATCGAGGATTGGGTGCGATCAGCAACAATGGCGCCGCAGACGACGTGCGGCGACTGGGCAAAGAGGAGGAGTTGCGCGCCGGAAAAGCGGGCGGGGATAGAAACTCGCGTGCGCTGCTTCCCTGCCCTTCGGCGAACTTGCGGAGGAGGCACTCGCAGGCATCGCCGAACAGGTCGCGGTCCACGTCCGCCAGTCCGAGCCGGTGTTGCCCGAGACTCTGGACCAGCGAAGGCGAGGCTTGGTTTGCCATCATGGCGAGGGGAGAGCCTTCCGGGTGGCCTCTCGGTAGGCGCTGGGGGTTACTCCCATGGCCGAGTGAAACGCCCGGCTGAAGGCGCTATGATCGTAGAATCCGGATTCATGGGCAATCGCGGAGACACCGAGGTCGGTCTCGCGCAGCAACCGCGCGGCAGCGGCCAGGCGGGTCTGGGTGAGGAACTGGCTGGGGGTGAGATCGAAGAAACGGTGGATGAGCCGGGCAAACTTGGCGGGGGTAAGCCCGGCCTGCCGCGCCAGATTGGCGGGCGTGACGAACTCCGCGAGGTTGTTTTCAAAACGCTCCAGCGCAGCCGCCAATTCCATGGGGATGTTGCGAGGATCCACCGGCGCCCGCACGTCACGCGAGATACCGACCAGCCCAATGACCTCCCCGTCCGCATCACGGAGCGGCAGCTTGGTGGTCAGACACCACACGGGCTTTCGCGGCAGATACCATTGCTGTTCGAGATGATCGATGAGCGGATTTCCAGTGCGCAATACTCGATCGTCTTGCTCGGCAGGCAGACGGCCGAAATCGCCGGGGCAGATGTCGCTGGGACACCGGCCCAGCACCTGCGACTTGTGGCGGTAACCGTGGCGCCTAATCAGCGATTCATTCACCGCCAGATACCGTCCCGCGCTGTCCTTCACGAAGAAGGCCATATCGGGAGCGTGGTCGAAGAGTTCCGCCAACACGCTGGCCGCCACCGACAGGTCGTTGACCTGCAGCATGGCCTCCACGGCTCTCGCTGTGCCGACTTTCACATTATTGCGTCAAGATGAGCCAAGACGAGCCGGGAAGCAAAGGTAGACTGGATCGGATTCACGGAGCGCTGGGGCCACGGGGGTTGCCGTGGACCGCTTGAGACCGTTGGAAGACACACGACATGCGCCCAAGCATATTCAACGATGTGATCGGTCCGGTGATGCGCGGGCCGTCCAGCTCGCATTGCGCTGCCGCGCTGCGGATCGGGCGGTTGGCGCGCGAGTTGATGAACGGCGCATTCGACGAAGTCCTGATCGAGTTCGACCGCAACGGCTCGCTGCCCACGACGCACGCCACGCAAGGCTCGGACATGGGATTGGCCGGCGGACTGATGGGCTGGGAAGCCGACGACGAGCGACTGCCGGTTTCCATGCAGGTGCTGCGGGACACACGGGTGCGTATTCGCATTGAGACGGTGGACGCGCGCGATCCGCATCCGAACACGTACCGCCTCACGTTGCGTCGCGGACGCGAACGCCGCTTTCTGCGCGCCATCTCCACCGGCGGCGGCATGATCGAGGTGCTGAACGTCGATGCATTCGACATTTCGATGTCCGGCGACTGCTTCGAAACCCTGCTCTGGGTGCGCTCCCGTGGCCCGGAACTGGCGCAAGAACTGGCGGCGCGGGTGTCGGCCGATGCCATCCTGGCGCATGAAGCCGGAGGCGAATTCATGGTGGAGGTGAAGGCGCCCGAGTTCGTCAGCGAGCAGGCCATTGCCGGACTGAGCCGGGCTTTCGACCTCGGTCCGGTCAAACGGCTGTCGCCGGTGTTGCCCGTGCTGTCGCGCCGGGGCATCCAGGTGCCGTTCAGCACCTGCGCGGAGATGCTCCGCCAGGACGCCGGCCGCAACATGCCGTTGTGGAAGTTGGCCGTCGAGTACGAAATGGCACGCGGCAATCTGGCCGAAGCGGAGGTGCTCGCCCAGATGGTGGACATCGTCCGCATCCTGCGCCGGTCCATCGCCCAGGGCATCGCGGGCACGAAGCATGACGACCGCGTGTTGGGTCACCAGAGCGGCAAGTTCAACCACTTGATGAAGGCGGGCCGGCTGCTCAATGGCGGTGTGCTCAACCGCATCGTCCTCTACGTCACGGCTCTGATGGAAGTGAAGAGCTCGATGGGGGTGATTGTCGCCGCTCCCACCGCGGGAGCTTGTGCAGCGCTGCCCGGCGCGGTGATCGCACTCGCTGAGGAAATGGGCCTGGAGGAGGAAGAGATGGCGAAAGCGATGCTCGCCAGCGGAATCATCGGGGTATTCATCGCAACGCGCTCGACATTCGCGGCGGAAGTGGGCGGCTGCCAGGCGGAGGGCGGCTCGGCGGCCTGCATGGCGGCGGCGGCGCTGGTGGACATGACGGGAGGCGCGCTGGCGCAATCCGTGGCGGCTGCTTCGATGGCCTTTCAAAGCATGTTGGGACTGATTTGCGATCCGATTGCCAATCGCGTCGAGGCCCCGTGCCTGGGCAAGAACGTGATGGCCGCCAGCAATGCCTTCGCCTGCGCGAACATGGCGCTGGCAAACTACGATCCCGTCATTCCGCTCGATGAAGTGATCGAAACGGCCCAACGAGTCGCCGAACAAATGCCGCGCGAATTGCGCTGCACGGCGCTGGGCGGGCTTTCCATCACGCCGACCTCACGGGCGATCGAACTGCGGTTGGGGGCGAAGAAAGCGGCTTCTTGCGGCAGCGGGTGCGCCTGCCACTGAGGATGCGTGCCAGTTGATCCAACGGTGCCCTGTCTCCGAGACACCCACTGACCACTCGAATACAAACGAAACCGAAAGCCAAACCGCATGGCGTCCTGGTCGCGTTGGTCACGCCGATGAAGGACTATGCCGCCGCCCGAAACCGGGAGCGCGCCCATTCGATTGGGCGCGAAGTGCATGGCGTCGGCGCGAACATGGACAATTTCGAGACGCATGATGAGCGGCCCGTCATTCCCGGGACGTGCTTTTCCATCGAACCCGCGCTCTACCTGCCCGACTTCGGCGTGCGCACGGAGATCAATCTCTTCGTCGAGGAACGCGGGGCGCGGGTGACTGGCGAAATGCAGACCGAGTTTGTGAAGCTGTAACCATCAATGCAAACTGCGAACGTGAAAACCATGAAGCAAGACAACCCGAATAACCCGGCGAACCTCAACCGGCGGCAGTTCCTGCGGACGGCCGCGCAAACCACCACGGTCCTGACCGCCGCATCGGCAATTGCCCCGGCCCTGCTATCGGCACCAGCCCCCGGCAAGACCATTGGCGTGGGCTGCATCGGCCTGGGCACCCGCGGGGGTGACCTTTTGCAGGCCGTCGCCCACGCTTCGAACGTCAGGGTGAACGCCATTTGCGACGTGTACGGCCCGCATCGGCAGAAAGGGCTGGAACGCTGCCTCAATCCGCAGGCGAAAGCATACGTGGATTACCGCGAGGTGCTGGCCGACAAGGACGTGGACGCCGTCATTATCGCCACACCGGATCATTGGCATTGCCAGATGGTTCTGGACGCTGTGCAGGCTGGCAAAGACATCTATTGTGAGAAAGGATTTTCCCGGACCTTGGCCGAGGCCAAACAGATGCGCGACGCATTGAAAAAGAGCAAGGTGGTTTTCCAGCTTGGCCACCAAGCGCGACAGGCCACCTGCGCGTTGCAGGCCAAGGAGCTGATTGCCCAGGGCATCCTCGGCCCAATCACGCTGGTGCGCACAGGGCGCTTCAAATCCACTCCCCCGAACCGTCCCAACTGGCGCTGGTACGGTTATTACGACCAGTGGGACCGGCCCGATCCGGATCCAGTGCGCAAGGAGGTGAACTGGGATCTCTGGCTCGGACCGGCGCCGAAGATTGCTTGGAACGAACGCCACTTTTGGCACTGGCGCTGTTACTATGCCTACGGCACGGGCTACGCCGGCGACCTGCTTTCGCACGAGATGGACTTCGTGCAATACCTCCTTGGCCACGGCATTCCAGACACCTGCGCGTGCTCGGGCCAGATCGCGCTGCTCCGCGACGACCGTGAAGTGCCTGACACCTGGATCACCTCCTGCCAATTCGAGAAACTCGGCCGCATGGTCACGTTCGAGGGCAGCATGAACTGCACGGACAGTCAGCCCGTGACCTTGTGCGGACGCGACGCCACCTTGCGCTTTGACGCCATTGCACACGACGTCAGCACCTTTGAAATCATCCCCGCCGGCCACAACCGACGCGCCGACCTGCCCAAAGAATACGCGCGGGGCAAAACCCCCGCCCAACCCAATCACATGGTGGATTGGGTGAACTGCATCCAGTCCCGTGGCGCCCCGAAATGCTCGACCGACGAGGCGTTTATTGAAACCGCCACCTTCCTGATGTCGCTGAAATCGCAGCAGGAACAACGCATCGTTCGGTGGGATGCGGCGCGCGAGGAGATTGTCTAGCGCGCATTTCTCACCAGGTTTTGTGCAACGCGAATCCGATGTCATCACGCCCGCCGAGGCCGCGCTCTGGAAACGCGGCGCCTCCAACGCCGGCGACCACTACCTCGGCTGCGCCAGGACTTTCGCGCTGATGGGCAAGGCGCTCGCGGAGGCGAATCTCCAAATGCTGCCTCAACCGAAAAGCCGCTGACCACCCACGGCCATGATGAAGACCGCACTGCTCTCACTCCTCGGCGCCGCGTGGTTCGGCTTCGCTCTGTTCGCGCCCGCCGCTTTCGGCGGCAAGGCGGTGGCGATTCCCGATTTCACCCCGGGCGACGCCATTCCAGCGAAAGCGAAGCATGACTGGAATCTCGGCCCCACGGGGCTGCGCGGCTGGATGTTTTGCGACCAGTTGGTGACCACCGACGCCCGGCAGATTGCCATCACCGCCGTAGACAAAGGCTCGCCGGCGGATGGCGTCATCGCCGTGGGCGACGTGCTCCTCGGCGCGGGCGGCAAGCCCTTTTCCTTCGACCCGCGTACGGAAATGGGCCGCGCCATCACCGCGGCGGAGACGGAAGCCGGCGGCGGCCCGCTCACGCTCACGCGCTGGCGGGCGGGCAAAGCGGAGGAAGTCACGCTGAAGCTGTCGGTGCTGGGCACGTTCAGCGCCACCGCGCCGTATGACTGCCCGAAGTCACAACGTATTCTCAACCGGGGACTCGAGGCGCTCGCGGCGCGCATGGCGCAGCCGGACCACGCGAAAGAGGATGACGCCATCCCGCGCACGCTCAACGCCCTCGCCTGCTCGCCGGTGGCGAGTCGCGCAGGAGCGCCCCGACTTGAAGCGGCTGAAGTAGCAAAGAGAACCCCCACGATGCCTTTTCACGTTGTTCGTCCTCAGCTTTCATCCCTTTCTTGCCACCCATGACACGCACAGAGACTGGAATCTTGAATGGCCTCCTCACGGCCGTCCTGCTCGCGTCACTGGCCGCGCTGCACGCCGCCGACGCGCCCAAGCCGGCCAGCAAGCCGAACATCCTCATCCTGCTCGCGGACGACCTGGGCTATGGCGATCCCGGTTGCTACAACCCAAACTCGAGAATCGCCACGCCCCATATTGACCGACTGGCTCGGGAAGGGATGCGGTTCACCGACGCTCATGCGCCCGGCCCGCTGTGTCATCCCTCGCGTTACGGGCTGCTCACGGGAAGGTATCCTTTTCGCACCGACATCTCGCGGTGGCCCAAGCAGCCGTTGATCGAGAAAGGACAAATGACCATCGCGTCGCTGCTCAAGGCGCAAGGGTATCGCACCGCGATGGTGGGCAAGTGGCATCTCGGCTTTCAGGAGGACGGCTACGACAAGCCGCTGCCCGGCGGCCCGGTGGCGTGCGGATTTGACACATATTTCGGCTTTCGCGCCTCCACGGACATCCCGCCGTATTTCTTCATCCGGGGCGACCGGGCCGTGACCCCGCCGACGGAGCACATCGAGGAACACCACTCGCCGGGATGGGCCTCGACCCAGGGGGAGTTTTGGCGAGGCGGCGGGATCGCGCCCGGCATGGACTTGAAAGAGGTCTTGCCGAGACTCACGGACGAAGCCTGCGCGGTCATCCACGCGCACGCCGGCAAGATGGGCGACGCGCGCCAGCCACTGATGCTCTACCTCGCCTACACAGCGCCCCACACCCCGTGGCTGCCTTCGGCGGAGTTTTCCGGAAAGAGCGGCGCAGGAATGTATGGCGACTTCGTCATGATGGTGGATGCCCAAATCGGCCGCGTGCTTGCCGCTCTGGAGAACGCGAACCTGATGCAGGACACGCTGCTGATTTTCACCTCTGACAACGGCCCGATGTGGTTGCCGGCCGATGTGGCGCGGCTTGGGCATGACGCAGCCGGCGGCCTGCGCGGAATGAAGGGCGACGCCTGGGAGGCGGGGCACCGGATGCCGTTTATCGTGCGCTGGCCGGGGCGGGTGAAGGCGGGGACCGTCAGCGACCAGACGATCTGCTTCACGGACCTGCTCGCGACGTTCGCGGAGATTTGCGGCGCCGCGCTGCCGGACGAGGCGGGGCCGGACAGCTTCAGCTTCGTGCCGGTGCTGGACGGTGTGCGGCCTGCCGACAGGCCCATTCGCCCGCCCATTGTCATGCACGCCGGCAGTGCTCCGTCCATGATGATGATTCGATCCGGCGATTGGAAACTGATCAACGGACTCGGCTCCGGCGGCTTCACCAAACCAAGCTTGATCAAGCCCAAGCCCGGCGAGCCGGCGGTGCAGCTTTACAACCTGCGCACGGACCCCGCGGAGACGACAAACCTTGCCGCCCAGCACCCGGACAAAGTCAAAGAGCTCCTGTCCGCACTGCAGACCGCGTCGGGTCCCGCGAGCCGACGCGCTGCCGCACTGGCCCCGGCTCGTCAGTCACACCGGAGTGACACCGCGAGGCGGCCCACCGAGCACCGATTGGCTCTGCCGCGATGAATAACCCACTGCGCATTCTCCAAACCCTCGTGAAAATCCCATGAACCCAATGCTCAAATCGTGGTGGAACGGTGTCATCCTGGCGACCGGCCTGGCCGGCGCGGCGGCCTTCGCCGCGCAGGAACGGGCGATGCCCAAGCAGGACGTGGTGGACGTTCCCGCCATCGGCACCGGGCTCTGCGTCGCCAACGTATTTCAGTCGAACATGGTCCTCCAGCGCGACAAGCCGCTAAACATCTGGGGCTGGGCCGAACCCGGCGAGGAGGTCGCGGTCCTCTTCGCCGCACAGGAGGCCCACGCCACAGCCGCGACGGATCGCGCATGGCAGGTCACGCTCAAGCCCGTGCCCGTGAACAACACCCCGCAGACCCTGACGGTGAAAGGCCGGAGCGCAACGCTGACGTTTGACAACATCCTGGTCGGCGATGTCTGGGTTCTCGGCGGCCAGAGCAACATGGAGTTCCCCATCAGCAACGCCGACGATGGGGAATTGGAAATCGTCTCGGCCAACTTGCCCCAGATTCGGCTACTGACCGTGCCGCAGGGCAAGGGCTTCGCCTCGGTCCACAGTTTCGAGCGTCTGCACGAATGGAGCGATTGGTTCAGTCAGCACTTTCGCAAAGGCGATTGGGATACCTGTTCGCCCCAGACCGTGCGGGCATTCTCCGCGATTGGTTACATCTTCGGGCGCCGCGTCCACCTGGCCAGCGGCGTGCCGATCGGCCTGATTGATTGCTCCATCGGCGGGACCACCCTTGAAACGTGGACGCCCGAGGATGTGCTGCAAAAGATCGAGGGCGCCGAGACGCAGGCGATGCTGAAAGACTGGGCCGACCGCATCGCCGCGTTCGATCCTCAAGCCGATCTCAAGGCGCGCGTGGCTGCCTACGAACACCGGCTGAAGAACTTGCAAGCCAGGGGCCAGTCCATCCCCGCCGACAGCAAACCACCCAGCGATTTGCGGCTAGGGCCGGTCGCCGACCGCAACCGTCCGGGCTACTGCTACGCCAGCGTCATGCGTCCGCTGCGCGACCTGGCGGTGGCGGGCACCGTTTGGCACCAGGGCTACAACAACGCCTTCAACGGCTCCGCCGGCGCGCGGATGTACCAGCAGGTCTTCGCCCCCATGATCGCGTCCTGGCGCGAAACCTTCGCCGATCCCAAGCTGCCGTTCTGCATCATTTCGCTTTGCACGGACAGCCAGCCACAGACCCGCGACAACTTCCTCGTGCCGATGTACGACGCCGGCATTTACATCCGCGAGGCGCACTACCAGACCTTCGGCGACCTGCGCAACGCGGGGGACCAGAACATCGGCTTCGCGAGCAGCTTCGACTTGCGCAAGGCCTGGTATCATCCGCAGATGAAGATCCCCGTCGGCGAACGCGCCGCCAAGTGGGCGCTGGCGACGCGCTACGGATTGTTTAAGGGCCGCGACGGCGAGGCCTGGTGGCTCCCGCCCACAATCGAGAACGTTGAAGTCGGCGGCGGCACGATGAAGCTGACGCTGAGCACGGACGTGAAGACCCGCGATGACAGCGACGGGCGGATGCTCGGCTTCGCCATTGCCGGCAAGGACCGCCGGTTCCATCCGGCCGAGGTGGACTGGTTCACTGACGGCGCCAAGAACAACCGCAATCAGCCCCAGTATCAACGCAACATCCTGGTGTTGAGCAGCCGCTTCGTGCCGGAGCCAATTCACTTCCGCTATGCGTGGGCGAGAAACCCGATGGGTAACATCGTCAACGGCCACGGCGTGCCGCTTGCCGCGCAGCGCAGCGACGACTGGCTTCTCGAGGAAACGCCCGTCAAGGTGGCCATCCAGGAGAACATGACGCCGGAAGCCGCCCGCAACTACGTGGGCAATCAGCTCCGCAAAATCCTCGAACGCGACGACCTCGAACGCCGCCTCAAGGAAGCGGAAGCGGCTATCGCGGAATTGAAACCCGCGCTCGAGAAAGCGCAAGGCGCAGTCGAGGCGGATTCCCCTGCGCGCAAATGAGGCGGCGGGCTTTCCCAAAAGTCACCGGCGGCAGGGTCGCGGGCGGGCTGGCCTTGCCGGGCTTGATCGGTACGCTGACATCGCCGACAAGACCATCGCCAATGCGATCCAGCAGGACATCAGCGAACACTGCGACTCGGTCCCCGCCGCGTGAGGTGACCGATTCAAGACGAGCGCGTGTTCCAGCCTCATATCCGCCCTTCGCGGTCGGTGGTTTCACGCTTTTTGCGGCGTTGCGCGCCCTGGCTGAGGACTGGAATCGCCCCGAGGAGGACGCGGCGTGGTCACACCTGCAACCCAAACCGTAGTTCTCGTCCAACTCCCTTTCTCCGACCTCTCCGCCGCCAAGCTGCGGCCCGCCGTGGTGCTGGCTGATGCTGGTCGCGGCGATTGGGTGCTTTGGGTGAGGTGCTGACCGCACAGGGCAGAGATAGACTCTTGGCTGCGGGTGCCCAGAATCAAAACTCGTCGAATGGGCCGCGGCCTTCCACACCGTAGAGTTTCTCGGCTTCCCAGTTCACGGCCAGTTCGATGACTTCGAGGCAGTCGGCGGGGGTGGCCAGCAGGCGCTGTTGCGCGGGCGGATGCAGGTAGGCGGGTGCGTGGGCGAGCAGGTCGGCGCTCAGGTTGCGGGCGAAGGCGACCAGCGCGTGGGGCGCGTCGCCACCGGTGAAGGTCAGGCGCTTGGCTTCCATCGCCCGCTCTGCCAACTGCTGCAATCGCCGCGCTTCCGCTGCCCTGGGCGTGACCAAGGGCAACTGCCGGAGATCCCCAATCTCCCACTTCTGCGTGTGCTTCATGAACTTCAGCTTCAGGAAGCTCACGACGTTCGAGTTCAGCAGAGCAAGGAACGCCAGCGGATGGATGACAGACGCACGCGGCGTCAACCGCATGCTGTCGGCGTCAAAAACGCACGGATCTTGGTAACGCGCCTTCATGGCGACATGGTTGGCGACGGCGGTCCAGGTGATACCCGCTGTTAGAAAGAACCTGTGTCCCTGCCATCGCGCTTCTGGCGCAGTCGAAAGCCAATCCACGTTTTCCCTCGACCAGCAGACGAACAGCGGCTCGTTGTCCACCCAGCGGTTGCCTTCGGGGTCGCCTTTGCGAAACGGCACGAACTGGCCGCGCGCGCTCAGGCCATTGTAGATGGTGGCGATGCGCGGCACGTCGGCGGTGTCGATGTAATTCTCGGCGGATCGCATGCCAAGGGCGTCGCGCGGGATGGTCGGTAGCCGCTGGCGTTTGCGGACGGCGTTTTCCTCGGCCACCCAGCGTTGAAGCTCTTGGCAGAGCAGGCAGAAGTCGTCGTCGGAAACGGTCTTCCCCTTCTTGAGCCTGCGGGCGCGTTGCCGTTCTTCGCTCGCGCCCAGCTCGTCTGTCCGCCAAAAGCCCGCAAGGCTTGCCTCACTGCGCCACCGGGCGAGCAGTTCTGCTTTGCGTTGCTGCCAGGCAAACTGGAAGTCGTCCTCGACCGCAGCCAATTCGGCAGGCACGATGCGGTAAAGGTCGGTCTTGCCAAAGCCGAGTTCCCGCGCGTCGAACTCCTCGCGGAGCGGCTCGACGCAGGCTTCCCACGCGGCGCTGTTGCGCGTGGGATGCGCCGGGTCTCCGCCGTGTTTGGCGAGCAGGTCCAGGAAAACGGGCCGGATTTTCGGACTGGCGAGCCAGCGCTGCGTCCATTCTTCACGGCGGGCGAGGATGTCCCTCGCCTGCGGTGTGCCAGCGAGGTAGCCGAGGAAACGGGCATTGTTGGCCGTTCGCATCCCCTGGCCGCCCTGGGCGACGAGGCCGACGAGCGTCACGTCGCCCGGGCGCAACGTGCGCTGGTATGCTTGGATGGGGGCGGCGTTGTCAGTGAACTTCTCCGAGGTTTCGATGCGCGGCCACCATTCGGCGACGAGGCGTTTCACCGGTTCGTTGAACCGCGCGAACAGCCGGAGGGTGCCGGGACGCGGCTCGAAGAAGGCGCGTTTGTGCGCCGCCCGGTAAAGCGCCACGGGCACGCGGTGAAGGCGCAACGTGTCCGGCGCGTCGGGCGGACCGAGCTGCATGTGCGTGGCCGTGCCGAGTTCGCCCGGCAGCGGCGTGGTGGCGATTGCGGGCAAGTCCTGCGCGTAGGGAAGTTGGTTGAGCCATTTGTCCGGTCGTGTCTTGCGGCCATCGCGAGCCGTTCGTGGTCGGGCTTGGATGAAGAGGAGCGTTTCGGTGGGGAGCGCTCGCGCCTCGCGAGCCGCGGTCTGTGTGGACAATGATTCCGGCGGGACGCCGGAATCGGCAGGCGCGACGCCTGCGCTCCCCTTTTTCCGCGCCACAAAGATGGCGGCGTCCACGGTGGCGTCGAAGGGATCGCACTGGCCGAGGTGCGTGAGTTCTTGGCTTTGCAGCAGTTCGCGCAGCGTGGTGAAGTTTTCGAGGGTGAAGAAAGTGTCCGCGGTGATGAAGCCGATGCGCCCGCCGGGCCGGAGCAGCCGGAAGCCCAGGCGGGTGAACCATTCGTAGGTGTCCTGCGCGTAGCCGAGGCGGGCGTCGGCCAGCGCCAGCCACGGCTGGCCCGACATGGTCTGGCGTGTGATGTAAGGCGGGTTGCCCAGCATGGCGTCGAAACCGCGTCCCGCCACCGGGCGCGGTGAGCCGTCCTCGGCGAAGAACACGTCGGGCAGTTCAAGCTGCCAGTGAAAGGCGCGGTGGGCTTCGCGCCTGACCTTCAATGCGTCGGCGAAAGAGTCGGCCAACCGTTCGGCGGCGGCGCGCTCGGGGCGCGGAAGCTGGTTCAGCGCAAGACGGACGAGGGTTTGGTAATCCAGCTCGTTGACGGCCAGCCCGTCGGCGGCGGCGAGCCAGAGGTCGGCGATCTCGATGAATGGTTTCATCTGGGCACGGACGGCGCGCCAGCGGCGCTCCTTGTCCTTCACCTCGGCCATGTGTGTGGCATAAGTGCCCTCGATGCGGTGATTCTCAGCGATGACCGCACGGAGGGCGCTGGCGAGTTGATCTTGCGGCAGCACGACCTGTCGGTCGCGCTCGTCGAAGGTAGCGTGCGGGCTGTGGCCGAGTTCCTCGGTGGCGGCGGATAGCAGCGAATTACCTTGGCACAGGTGGTGGTCCAGGAAGTTCAACGGCTCGTCCACGGCGATGCAGGTGAGCCAGAGCGAGAGCTTGGTGAGTTCGACGGCCAGCGGATTGAGGTCCACGCCGTAGATGCACGCCTCGACGACGCGGCGACGCCAGTAAGCGGTCTCGGCCTGCTGCTGGGAAACGCCGGGCGGCACGGGCACGAGGCCGGCCTGCTCGATGTCGCGGCGGGTGCGGCGTTGCTGGCCGTGCGTGACCACCTGCGCGGTCATGACGCGGGTGGTCGGGTGCTTGCGGATGGCGTCGGCCAGGAATACCGTGGCCCGGACGAGGAAGTGGCCGCTGCCCATCGCGGGGTCGAGGACGTTGAGGCGCAGGACGGCGTGGGTGAAGGAGTTGTCGCGGCGGCGCTCCTCGCTGCGCTGGCGCAGGGCGTTCTGAACCGACTCGCTCCGGTCAATCTCATCGAGCAAAGGCTGGAGGGTTTCGCGAACAAGATAGGTCACAACCCAGTCCGGCGTGTAGTAGATGCCTTCGCGGTGGTTCTCGCCCTTTTCGTTGCGCAGCGTGAGCCGGCCGGTGGCGTCTGCCTCCAGATGCGCGCCCAACAGGCCCTCGTAGATGTCGCCAAGCTGGCGGACTTCCAGCGAGGCGTAGTCCACCGTTTCGTCGGTGACGATTTGCTGCTGGCGGCGGCGACCGCTGGCGGGCGGCTGGGCGAAGATGAACTGTTGCAGGACGTGCGCGAGCGCGCGGTCCGGCACGCGCCAGCGTTCGATGTGCGGATTCTGGGTGGCGTCGAACAGGCCGCCGTTGTAGCGGGTGACCTTGGCTTCGCGGTTCAAGGCCTCGCTGTCGCCGTCAATCAGGTGGAAGAGGTCGAGCAGGCGTTGGTAAAGGTCGCAGAGCGTGCCGGACTGGAAATCGGCGGCGGGTTGCTTTAGGCGCGGCACGAGCGCGGCGAGCGAGAAGCGGTTGCGATAGAGGAGGCTCGCCCCCTCGCGCGGCGGCAGAAACACCGGCAGGAGCTCCCGGCTCTCGGCGTAGAGCACAAACAACAGCCGGTAGAGGAAGATGAGCGAGGTCTGATAGAGCGCCGGGTAGTCCATGGGGGTGATTTGGTTGGGCGCGTGCTCGCGAAAGGCGTTGGCGAGGTCTTCGAGGACATCGAAGATGCGTTCGCGAAGGTTCTCCTCGAGTTCGAGCTGCCGATTGAGGGATTCCTCGCGGACGCGGTCCAGCAGGCAACGTCCGTCGGCATCGCGCGCGAAGGCCGCCGGACGAAACAGCGCGGCGAACAGGCGGAAATCCTCGATCGAGCAGAACTGCCCGCGCGAGTCCACCAGCGTGAACTCGAAGGTCGCGCCGTTGCCTGCGTGCTCGGTGTAAAGCCGCCAGCGCGCGCCATTGCTGAGGATGGCCCAGTTGAACAAGCGGCGGCCGGTGGCGTCCTTCGCGGCGCGGAGGTAGCTCTCGATTTGCTCGGCGGGAAAGCGACCAGGCGTTTCGCGCTCGGACACCTTGTCGAGCGAGTGCCCCCAGCGTTTGGCTTCGAGCACGGAGTCGGCGAAAGGGAAGGTGGCGGCGTTGGTCGGCTGGGCGGCGGCCTGCTGGCGGCGGGCGGCGTCCGGGAAGAGGCAGTAGTCGGGTCTCTCGATCTTTGTGCCGCGCGGGAGCTGGGTTTCGGGAATAAACTGCCAGCCAAGACCGCCGAGCAGCGGATCGAGAAACTGGGTGCGGGTGTAAGCTTCGTTCTGGTTCCGCAAGCCATCGGCGTTGTCTTCCCAGCGGCGGCGGGCGGCCTGATATAGCTCCGCAATTTCCTCGGTTTTGGAGAAGGATTCGTGGTTCGGAAAGTGGCGGCGAAGGTAGTTGGCCGAAAACAGCCCGCGACAGGTGACCGGTTTGTCTCCTGTCTCGTCGGCGATGGCAAGGTCGAGCTGGCCAGCGCCGGTGTGGCGCCGGCGGGACGCTCCACGTCCTCTTGAGCGGTTGGGCATGGGCTGAAACGCTCGCGTGCGAATCAGCCCTGCCTGCCCGCCGGAGTCTTGACGCAGGCGGGTCTGGGGATGGCTTGCGTTCCGTGAGGGTGCGAGTGCCTGAAAAATGAAGGGGCGTGACCTACTCACGCCCCAACTCAGGCACTGGCATGCCCTCACAGGAACGCTTTCGGGCACGCCCGCGTGGGGCGTGCCTCGAAAGCCGTCCTGTGATTGAAATTGCCAGTTTCGAGTTGGACAGCAGCCGAAGCTACGCGAAATGTGTTTTGGTTAAATCGGTTTTCTGGTCGCAGTGTTTTTCCGAACGCGGACAGCATAGCCGAAGCGAGCCGGGGCCGACAAGCGCGGGGTTTGGGAAGATCGCGGCGGCGGGCACGAATGGCAGCTATCACCTCTACACGCCGCCGGCTTACGACGTCGAGCCGGATCGCCGGTTTCCCGTGGTCTATTGGCTGCACGGCGGCGGCGGCTACGAGGTGTGTCGGGCGGCTACGAGGTGTTGACATTCCGTCTTAAAGAGGCGCGAATCAGCTTGTTCCGGCTATCTGAATCAATCCGCGTTTGTGAAGCCCATCCGAGCCGTCTCACGTTGGTTCGCATCCGCCACCTCACGCACGCGGTCGACATGGCGGTGGCCACTGATCGCATGATCGCCTCGCTGGCTATTCCTGCGCGGCTTGCCGGGTGACGATCGGCACGTGTCCCACTTCCAATCCGGGCGGCGGCGTGACGATCAATGCCGGGTCAACGTCCGCCAGCGTGCCAATCGTTGGCGCCGGCAAGTACTCCTGATCCTTCTTCCAGTTTCGGTGGATCTTTTCGACGCGCGCCTGAACGGTTTCCCGCTCCTGGTCGGTCAGGTCGGCGTTCAGCATGGCGGGCTGGTCGGCAAAGCGATACCATGAGTAGGTGAGCACGCTGCCATCGCCCAACTTCGCTTGAAATGGGCCGGCTTTCGGGCCGGGCTTCCTCCAGCAACTGTTTGCATCGTCGGGGGTGACGTAGGGTTCGGGATGCGGGTTGCGAACCCGGCGGAATTGCGCGGCGGCCAACCCGGTTTCCGGCGGGACGTCTTCAGCCTGCACGGGGACCCATTGCGCTTTTCGATTGTCGTCCGTTCTGAGGTGATAGTACTCCGGCAGGACCACCACCGGGCTGTTCATGGCGTTGGTCTTTCGGGTGAAGGCAAAGTCCCAGCGATACCCGTAAGTGTGGGCGTCGGGCACAATCGGCGTGGCAAACGAACTCCAGGCAAGGTTGACCCGCTGATCACTGGGAACGCCATTGGTGTACATTCGCCACGTGGCGCGTCCGCCCCTGCCGAACTCATGCACATAGGCTTCCTGGGATCGGATTGCGCCGCTGGCTGGAGGCCCGCCATCGAACCATGCCTTGACCGCGTTCCAGAGGGCCTCGCGCTTATAGGACGTAATGCGATGAACGACGAGCGAATCACCGTTCGGTCCGCGGGGCAAGAAGGTCGGGGCGATGCGGGCGTAGGACTCGCCCTGGGCATCGGCGGATTGAACGCTGGGGATGTGCTGCGTTTCCATCTGCAAAGCCCGGTTGGGTTCGCTGGGGCGGCTGTCCAACAGCTTGCCGCGAAAGAGCGGCTCCTCGATGGTGTGAGCGGACCAGAAGAAAGGTGTGAAGAACGCCACGGGTCCCTTGAAGTTGCCCGTATTCAGGAACAGCGTCCAACAGTTGCCTCCCGTCGGCACGTTCGTACCGGCCGTGGTTGTCTTGGCGTCGATCAGGGGCAGGGGCAGATAGCCGTAGCCGAACAGTTCACCGCACGTGCCCTGCTTCAGGTTCAAGCCATCCGGCGGCCACAGCAGCCAAGGACTGAGTTGAGCGACGCCGTATTTTCCGCTGGGCTTGTCCCAGTCTCTGCCTTTTCCGGCTCCAGGGCCGTTGGCCCACTCGATGAAGTTAGGGGCCACGCCACCCATGATGAACTTGGGCGTTTCCGTGGCGAAGCGCGTGTCACGCCACCAGCCCAAGCCGCCCTCGATATCCGAATAGAGCTTCTTGGCGGGCGCATCACCATCAGGTTGCGCAAACATCCACGTGCCGAACAGGCCCGTTTGAAACGCGCTGCCGGGATAGTCCTGTAGCAGCGGCCAGGCGGCGGCATACTGAGAAAAGCCGGCGTTGTAGGTCTGTGGTACTTTCTCATTTGGAACGATCAGGTATCCGGCCAGCTCACCTGTGTGAATCCGGCTGGCTGCATGCGCCGAAAAGAGGCCCGTTGCTGCAACGAGCCCTATCGACAGGAACAGAACGGTGGAGGGTGGAATCATCCGTGGGGTTTGTGTCATCGTTGTTTTCCTCTTGGCATTCCCCCAGCAGCCTCGCCGGAGGATGCCCGTTTACGGTTTCAAGTGTTCACATTGCGAGCGCATCCACGTCGTGAATCGAGCGAGGACATCGTGTCAGGATACTCATTTCCCGGCATCCAGCCCGTTGGGTCTGTTGACCGGACGGGCGGAAGCCGAGCCGTCATTGGAAACGACGCGCAACCGGACGGGCCCGAACAAGCCGGCTTCCAAGGGGCCGCCGAGGCCCACTTTTTGCGTGATGCGGGTGATGCGTTTGTCGCGCGGGAGCTGGGCATCGCCGGCCAGGCGGTTCGCCCAGAGGTTGGTGATCTTGACCGCCAGCCTGTTCTTGCCGGGCCGGACGAGGCCGGTAACGTCGTAGCTGAAGGGCGGCTTCCAGCGAATGCCCAGTGGTTGGTCGTTGAGGGTTGCCTCGGCGACGTTCCGCAGTTGCCCGAGGTCCAACTCGAGATGATCGCCGTGGGCCAGCATCGAGGCCTCCACGTCGAACTGCTTCAGGTAGGTGGCCGTGCCGGAGAAGTACTTGATTCCATCGTCCGGAACGGTGGTCCAGGAAACCAGTTCCTCGAAAACGCGGGAGGGAGGCGCGCCCAGGTTCGGAGGGAATCTCACTTCCCAGGGGCCAGGGATCTCGAAGACCCCCCGCACGTCCGTTCGCGCCCGTGGAAGGGTGGTCGGCAGCGTGGGCGCGGCTGTTGCCCCAAAGACAACAAAGACCGACCCGGCCGGCGGCAGGCGCAGCCTCAGCTTCACCCCGCCGGCCACACTCTCGGCATCCAGGCACGACTGAATCTCGCCCGTGTCGGGAAACCACAGTTGCGCCCCCCGCCGGGGCACGCGGAACACGCAGTCGGCCTCGGTCTCCTCCATTCGGGTGTTACTGACAAAGTAGATGTCGGCATCCAGAGTGCGGCGGTGGATGTAGTCCAGATCGACCGGCTTTCCTGGGCTCGTGTAGGCGAAATCGGGGCCGATGCCCAGTGCTTGCAGAGTCTCGCGGACGCGATTGCGGTCTGCTACGACCCAGCCTTTTCCGTAACGGTGGTGGCGCTCTCCCTCGCCATCGTCTGCCCCCCACATCCGCCCTGCGATCTTCTGGACCTGTTCGTCACAGCGTGGGTAGTCAGCCAGGGACGTGTTGCGCGAAGGCTTGGGGCCGAGCAGGGTTGCGCCATCGAGAACGAGCACTTCCAGTTTCTCGAGCACCGGCAGCGGGATGTCAGGGCGATCCGGCAAGACGATGACGGCGTAGTTCACGCCATGGGGGAGCACGAGCCGTCCCTCCTTAAGCTCCATGCGGTTCTGGATCACGTCGGAGTCAAGGACGTCATAGTCGTAGCCGGCTCCCAGCGCGTCGGCGGGGGCTGGATTGGGTCGGCCACAGTGGGCGCAGGTCGCGCCATCGAGTCGTTTGGAATCAGGCCCGATGCGGCGGGTAGCCACCAGGTTCGGCGCGTCGTCGCCGTAATAGAAACCGACGTCGGCTACCGGAAGACCCTGCTGCAAGAGATAACAGCAACGTGAGAAATAGGACAACATCGGCCCGGCTTGCGGCCACCAGGTCGAGTTGAGGTTGAAGTGTTCGCCGGCGTGATACATGTGCCCGGGCACTCCGCCTCGCGGCGGGGTATGGGCGAAGGTGTGAAAGGTGATGCGGTTGAGGCCGTCACAGAACGCGGTGTCCGCCAGGCGCTTGTATTCGAGCGGCCCGTCCTGCCAATGCCTCCAGCCGGTGAAAGACTCCGCATCCACGATCTGCCGGCCGTAGATGTGGGCCGCGGACGCCGCTTCTTTCACCACCCAGAACTGCGCGCCGTTCCAGAACTCGCCGCGCGGCACATCCACCGCGCCGCAGGCGCGCAGGGGTTCGGCGCGCGGGTAGCCGCCGTGGCCGGCCTCCGCCACGAGCTGCATTCCGTAGGTGTTGAGGAACCTGGTGGATGCGCGGTAATGCCCGTCGATCCACAGATCGCTCACCGTCTTGCGGTAGTCGTGCTGGAACCGGGAAGTGACTTGCGGGTCGGCAAAACTGCTACCCTTGAGCACGGGCAGATAGGGAATCGGATCATAACCGCGGCGCCGCTGGAATTCCTCGACGAACAAATCGGTCCAGTCCGTCTGGTTGCTGACCTCGACACTGTCCACTTCCATGTAGCGCAGGGCGTCAAGGCTCGGGCGCATCTTGAGGAGTTGGTCGATGATGTGGCGGAAATGGGTTTCGGCGGCGTGGGCGTCCAGGTGATCGATGAGCAGGCCGTTCGAGTTGGGGCTGGGCACCATGAGCTTCTGTCCGGTGTTGCTGGTGATGAACCGCGCGATGACCCAGGATCCAGCGGGGACGTCCCAGGTGAGCCGTCCGTCGCCGTCCGTGTTGGCGCTGAGGTTGATGACGGCGTTGGCATCGCGAATGATCTTGTTCGTCGTTTGCGGAAAAGCCAGCACGGCGATTTCCTTGTAGTAGATCGGCAAGCCATTCGTTCCCTTGGGCGCGCGGCTCGTTGGGAAGGGCAACACGCGCGAAAGCCGGGTCGGGCCGTTGACGGTGACTTCGCTGTGGTAAAGACCTTTCATGGCGTCGCGCGGCTGAATCCAACTGCCACCGGCGTTCCAACTGCTTGAAGCGACCAGCCCGAGGCGCAAGCCCAACCGGTCCGCCTCGCCGATCGCATGATGGATGGCCTTGAGCGATTCCGGTCCCAGGAAAGCCGGGCCCGCCGGGAGGGGTTCGTCTGGATCAGGGCTGATGACTCCGATATCCCAGATCTCGGCTCCGGACATTCCTTTGGCCTTCATCTCATCGAGTTCGCGGGTGATCTGAGCGAGATCGATGTTGCCGTTGAGCCAGTCCCAAAAGGCACCAGGGCGCGCGTCCATCGGCGGGTTCATGAACCGAGTTGGCGACGGTTCGCGCAATGCCGCTGGGCTGGCCTGGGCCACGACAAACTCGACGAGATCCTCGCATTCAAAGAAGCCATCCCAGACATTGTGGCCCTGGCCCGGCGGAATCCGCAGTCGCATCGAGCCGCCGAGCTCGCGATAGCGCCGGGCCAGCGCTTCCGAGTGGTCTGCCAGCGGCACCAGGCTGTCCGCATCGCCATGGATGTGAAAGATGGGCACGCCGGCTTTGGCGAGCGGGGCGAGGCGATCGATCGGATTATGGTGGACGAGTTGTTCATCCAGTTGCGCGGCCGTCAGACCGTAAGCAGCGCACGCCTTCTCGACGCCGGGCCAACTGCGGAGGTTGCAGACCGGGTAAATGCCGGCAATCCCGCCCACCGACTCGGCATGCTCGGCAGCCCAGTTGTACAGCATCAACCCGCCACGACTGCGGGCGAGCAGGCAAGGCTTGCGGCTGAAACCGCGCCGCTCGACGAGTTCGCGATAGAGGGCCGAATAGCAACCGCGGCCCTCGGGGCTGCCGTAGGATTCGCCGACATCCACGCCGGCGATGGCAATGCCGTCCGCCTGGAAACGCTCGAACATCCAGCTCTCGCGGGCCTCGGGGAGATGGGGCAGCGTGGGCGCATACCACACCCACGGCACGGGGCGGTTAGGGTGCCGGTTCTCGGCTGCCGGCAGGATCACGAATGCGGTGTGGCCCTCGACGTCAAAGACTTCGCCCGGAAGAGGCAAGGTCTTGTGCGGCTTCACTGGGTCGGCGGCCCAAGCCGGATACAGCAGAAGGATGGTGGCCACAGCCAGCAGTGCCCTGAGTGACACCGCGCGCCCGGACTCGCGTGCTTGCGTTTTCATGATGCGCATTTAGAACTCACTGTTTAGCGCGCATTTCTCACCAGCTTTTGATGTCATCTGACTGGTCACCGTGACATTTCACCTGAAATGCGGGTTAGGTTGGTGGTTTTGTGACATCGTGCATGGACAGCAGAGTGCTTGGGCTGGTTCTGCCGACTGCGACATCACCAGAGGCCGATGATCCGAACCTCGCCTGGCTCGGTTCAGATCGCTTGCCGGCCCGGGAAGACAGACACGGTGACATTTCGGTCGAGATTATCGTGAGCCCCCCAACTGTCTTGGCGAATTCTGACAGGAAAACGTGAAAGTCGGCACAATGGACCCTCGAACCGGCGGTTCGATGAGTTTCTGTTCCAACTTGTCACCGGCAGCCGCGACGATAGCATGCGCCGCCGCCAGCAGGACCAGCAATGCAAACGGTTTGATTCGTTGTTGTTTCCGTGCTGTTCGTATTCCATCGTTCTCCGTCGATTCCCGCGGCGTGATCGACAAAGCTCTCGGTGATCAAGACCTCGTGAGCGTGCCGGGGCTGCCAATCCTGGTTGAGCCGCGCCAAACCCGTAAACCTGCTTGATCAGCGTGGCCCAGCCTTTGCGGGCCTCCCGGGCCGTGGGTGAGCGGGCGGCAATCCCCGTTCCGACGCCCGCCGACGTTTCCCGTTGGGTCCGCTGGCCGCGAGTCTTGTGCGAATACCACCCGTAGTCGCGCAACAACTTGCTGCCCGGATCCGGGATGTGTTGGGTCACCTCCGCCAGGAAGTCCAGCGGATCGAACACCTGGAAGTTGCGGGCTGGTCCGGCCAGGAGTTCGTCGTCGCCCGGTTCGGGGAATCGGCCCACCGCATTATGGTCCGTTGGGTTGGATGTGCGGGTGCGCATGGATGAGTTGGCCGAAGGTCTGGATGGCGCCGACCATGCCCGGCACGGTGTCAGGCCGACCGCTGGAGGCGCGATGGTGTCCAAGTGTGAGAACGGTCGGTTTCGGCCCAGTTTCCGGGAAAATGGGGCTCTGGTGACGATCACGGCAGCACCACGTCCGATCTTTGTCGCGGCTTTTCTCTTGCGGTCCGAGGCCTCGCCCACCATCTTCTGGTCTCGCATGAATGCGCGAGAACAACTCCTGCTCAAGCAGTACGAGTGCCTGCGAAAGGAGATCGAAGGCAAGATCCAAATCGGGGAGCAGAATGTCATCTACGGCATCGGAGCGACTGCCGCAACTTGGGCGTGGTTTCTCGCTCATCAGTCGAGCGCGCTTCCCGCAGCCGCTTACCTTCTGCCATTTGTGATTGGTGTGTTGTTCTTCGTCCGGTCGTTGGAGTTGAGCAGAAGCATCACCTCGATCGGTCGGCACTTGGCGAAGACTGAGGCCGATCAGAATCTGGGTGATCTAGGCTGGGAGACGACGCTGGCGAAGGCTCGCGGAGAGAACAAGTCGAAGGACAGCGGAACCTCCGTGTGTGCGCAGTGCACGGAACAGCCGGCAGCCACGGCACTGCCGGGTCCGGGCTGGCACCGCTGGTTCTGGGGAGCGCTTCTGTTGTTCAACTTGGTCGGAGCCATCTTCTTTGTCTTCTTCCAAGGGGTAGCGACTGCCAAGCCATGACCTCTACGTTTTTCCAGGATGCAGGCTCTCGCCACTGACGCTCAAGCAACGCCCCCTGCCCCTACCTCTTGGTGGCGGCAGGCTGTCATCTATCACCTTCTGGTGGACCGTTTTGCTGCGGCAGCAACCACCCTCGATCCCTCTCGGTCCCGACTGCCGGTCTTCTGCGGGGGAACGCTTGACGGCGTTACCCGCCGCTTGGACTACCTGCGCGGATTAGGTGTCAACACGCTTTGGCTGTCGCCCGTTACAGCATCTGCGGCCTATCATGGTTACCATGTCCTCGCATACGACCGGGTCGAACCGAGATTCGGCGGCGAACGGGCTTGGGACGCCCTGATGAGAGCCGCCCGCCCCGACTTTCGTATTCTCCTCGACTGGGTCCCCAACCACATCCACCGCGAGCACCCCTTCTTCCAGCAGGCGATTGCCGATCCGCACAGCCCGTACCGCGAGTGGTTCCATTTCGGCCGCGATGGCCGGCCGCTTTGCTTCTTGCACTTCGATGAACTTCCGAAGCTCAATCTCGACCATCCCGATGTTCGCTCTTACCTGTTGGGAGAGTGCAAGCGTTGGCTCGACCGGGGCGTAGACGGTTTCCGGATGGATCACGTGGTTGGCCCATCAATGGACTTCTGGCGCACCTTCCGGGCGGACCTCAAAGCGCATCGCCCGGGCGTGTTTCTGATGGGCGAGGCCACGCTGATGGGTGTGCGGCGGGAGCACTTGGTCACGCTGAGACTGCCTGACAAACGCCGCTACTTCTTCGAGGCCCAACTCGGCCATGACATAACGGATGCGGTCCAGGCAGAGTACGCAACGGTGTTCGATGGCGTGCTCGACTTCGGCTTCCGCAACCTGCTCTGCCAACGGGTGGCCCGCCGGGCAGGGCCGGTTAATCCTGGGGAGGTGCAGGCCGCGCTGGACGCGCATTACGCCCGCTTCGAGTGGGACGCCTGCCTGCCCAGTTTCCTCGACAACCACGACGTTAACCGATTCCTCCACGAGGCGAAGGGCAGAGTGGATCGTCTGCTCGAAGCCGCCGCCCTGCAGTTTCTGCAACCGCAGCCTCCCGTCATTTATTACGGGACCGAACTCGGCCTCAGCCACGCGCATCCGGTAGCCGGCCCTTACGGCGATTTGCACGCGCGTCCTGCGATGCCGTGGACAGGTCTCAACCAAGAACCCGGACGTTCGATCCGCCAGCGGTTTCAGGAACTCATCGCCGGCTGGAAGCGTGCGTTTTCTCGTGCGCCCGGGGACTCACTCATAAAGTAGAGGAGTCACCCATTACGGATCTGACCCCATTGCTTTGCTACTGCTTTTTGAGCTTGAGGGTCGTGCGGGCGGGATACGAGATGCTGCCGTAGTCGCTGACGCCGTGCAACCGGACTTCGAGGCCCTGCGTTGGGCTGCCGGTGAAGACGGCGGCCATCTTCGAGTTTCTGTCGGCGGTCTTGCTTTCGAGGCGCAGGGTCAATTCGCCGGCTTCGAGATCCCACGTGCCGCGGCTCAGAACGCCGCGATTGTCATAGCCGGTGTATTTGACCTCGGATGTGCCGGGTTCGAGAGCGCTGTAGCCCTTGAATTCCATGTCGTAACCCACTTTGCCGTGCATCACAACGACATGCTTGTTCAGGTCCCACGAGAACTCGAGGGTCACCGTGGTTGCGTCATCGGTCGAGCCCTGCCATTTGCCGAGCATCCAGGAGGCGTTTCCCTGATCGACCATGTCTTCGAGGGTGGTTTGGGCCAGGAGGCCGGTCCAGGTGGCACACGCCAAGAGTCCCAGGGCGATCGATCGAGCCAGTACAACAGTCGTCCTCACAGCAGTTATCCTTTCAGTGTTGCGTTTTCCGGGTCCCGCCACTGGACCGGGCGGCGGCATGCCGGCGGCAGGCGGAGACGTGCGCACTGTAGCCGGTTTAGGCGAAGGCGCAAGGTTGGGTGTCGGGTTTGTCGCAGGGCCGATTCAGGAAGTGGAGCGGCGACGGCCCGTCGCCGAGAAACACCGTGTTCACTCGCAATGGCGGGGGACGAGACGTCCTCGTCGCCCCGCCAACACATTGTGCGACTCCATTGGCCGGGGACGAGGACGTCCCCACTCCTACGCCTTCGTGTGCACGAGCAGAGCACGGGAGGGCCGTCCCCCCTCCAGCCTTTTCGTCTTCATGAATTGGCGCTGGGTCTGTCGCGTGTCGGGTTTCGCTTGAGGAGGAGACGGCCTTTCGACTACCGTCCCTCCCCATGCACGTCCGCTTGACCACTCCGCGCGTTGTTGGGGCTGTTGTCCGCACCGCCCGTCGCCCCAGATGGTGTCGGGTTGAGATCTGGTTGTCTCTTTGCCTTTGGGCTGGGGGGTGGGCGCGAGCGGCTGACGCGGAGCAGTATCTTTCGCCGGTGGCAATCGCCGCTTCTCCCGATGGCGCGACGCTTTTTGTGGCTGCCGGGACGGCTGGGCGGGTGCTGGTCGTCGACGCCGGGAGCGGCGAGGTCCGGAGCGCGACCGCACTCGAGGGCCATGCGAACGCGCTGGCGCTCACGCCGGACGGGACGCGGTTGATCGTGGCGACCGGTGAAGCGTCCGGGCAGATCGAGGTTTGCGACGCGCGTTCGGGGCGCGTCGAGCGATTGGTGCGCGCCGGCCACACGCCGTCCGCGCTCGCGGTGTCACCGGATGGCGCGCGGCTCTACGTCGCGAACCGGTTCAACCACGACGTCAGTGTGATCGACTGGAAGGGCGGCCGGGAGCTTGGGCGGATCCCGGTCGTGCGGGAGCCGGTTGCGCTGGCCCTGACACCGGATGGGCGGCGTTTGTTTGTGGGCAACCACCTTCCCGCGGGCCGGGCGGACGCCGCGGAGATTGCGGCGGCGATCAGCGCGATCGACACGGAACGGCTCGAGCCTGTGGCCCAGATTCAGCTTCCCAATGGCAGCACGGCGGTGCGCGGTCTGGCGGTGTCGGGCGACGGCGCGGTCGTGTATGCGACGCACGGGCTTGGGCGCTACCAGATGCCCACGACGCAATTGGACCGCGGCTGGATGAACACCTCGGCGTTGAGTGTGATCGATGTGGCCAAGGCCGAACGCATCAACACGGTGCTGGTGGACGACGTGGACCTGGGCGCGGCGAATCCGTGGGGCGTGGCCTGTTCGAGTGACGGGCGCTGGATCGTCGTCAGCCACGCCGGCACGCACGAGGTGAGCGTCATCGACCAGCCCGGTCTGATCGAGAAGCTGCGTCGGATCGGGGCGGGCGAACGGGTTGGCGGCGCGAGCCTTTCGTCCGAGGACGTGCCGAACGACCTGAGTTTCCTGGTCGGGTTGCGGCGCCGGGTGAATTTGAGTGGGGAGGGGCCGCGGGGGGTGGCTTTGGTGGGCGAGCGTCTGTTCGTTGCCGAGTACTACTCGGACAGCCTGGGTCTGGTGGATCTGGCGGCCGCCGGGCCGCCGCGGGCCAAGTCATTTCCGCTCGGTCCGGCTGTTGCGCCGACGCAGGCACGGCGCGGCGAGATGCTCTTCAACGATGCGCGGCTCTGTTTTCAGCATTGGCAGAGCTGCGCCAGTTGCCATCCGGACGCCCGGGTGGACGGGTTGAACTGGGATCTTCTCAACGACGGGCTGGGGAATCCGAAAAACACCAAGAACATGCTGCTCAGCCACGAGACGCCGCCGGCGATGATCATGGGCGTGCGGGAGACGGCCGAGGATGCGGTGCGGGCCGGCATTCGCCACATTCAGTTTCTCGTGCGGCCCGAGGAAGAGGCGGTCGCCATCGACGTCTACCTCAAGAACCTTCGCCCCGGCCTCAGCCCCCATCGGCAAGGCAAGGATCTGAGCGGGGCAGCGCAGCGGGGCCAGCAGATCTTCCAGCGCGCCGGGTGCGCCGAGTGCCATCCGCCGCCCCTGTACACCGACTTGCGGCATCACGATGTCGGGATGGGGACGGGGCGTGAACAGGGAAAGTCGATGGACACGCCGACGCTGATCGAGTGTTGGCGGACCGCGCCGTATCTGCATGACGGGCGGGCCGCCACCATGCGCGACGTGCTGGGCGAGGCGAATCCGGACGACCGTCACGGGCGCACGTCGGGCCTGACGCCGATCGAGCTGAGCGATCTGGCCGAGTACGTGCTTTCGCTCTGAGCGGCTTTGTCTCCGGAGCGCGGACCGAAGCAGGCCGCTGATTTCGCGATGAGGCGCGACCGAGTGTGGTCGCGCCTCGGTGTCGGGATCAGGCGCCGAACTTGTCGAACATCCGCGCGTTGGCCTGCATAAGGCGGATGAGGTACTTGGCTTTGAAGACGCCGAGCGATCCCATGTTCGAGCCCGTCTCGGTGAAGCGCTCGAGCTTGTCCGATCCGCTTAACGCGGAGTGCACGAGGACCGGCTGGGGGTGCCACGAGTGGCCCTTGACCGCGCACGGGGTCGAGTGATCGCCGGTGATGGCGATGACGTCCGGCTTCTTGCGTAGGAGGATTGGGAGGGCGGCGTCGAAATCCTCGATGGCCTTCTTTTTGGCTTCGAAGTTGCCGTCTTCACCGGCCTTGTCGGTGTACTTGTAGTGGATGAAGAAGAAGTCGTAGTTGTCGTACTCCGCCAGGTAACGCTCGAATTGTTCGGCGATGGTCTTGGGTCCTTCGATCTTGGTCATCCCGACCAACTGGGCGAGTCCCTTGTACATCGGGTAGACCGCCAGGCACGCCGCCTTGAGTTGGTAGCGCTCCTGGAACAGCGGAATCCGCGGCTGATGGGCGATGCCGCGCATCAGGAAGCCGTTCGCCCGCGGATGCTTGGCGATCAGCGGCAACGCCCGCTTGTAGAAGTCCGCCACGATCTTCGCCGTCTTCACCTGCGCCGCTGATTTCTCGTTCTCGGGCTTGGCGATGGCGATCGGCAGGCCTTCCCGGTTCGGATCGGTTGATGTCAGGGGGCCGGCCAGGCCTTCGCCGCGGAAGACGACGACGAACCGGTGTTCCTTGCCGGGCTGGATGATGACCTCGACCTCGCTGCCTTTCGGGCCGGCCTTCTTGATTCCCTGCGAGAGGATGGCGCAGAGTTCCTCGCACACGTCGGTGGCGATCCGGCCCGCGCGGCGGTCGGTGATGATCCCCTTGGAATCGAGAGAACAAAAATTGGCGCGGGCGGCGACATCGCCGGCCTTCAGGTGCACGCCCAGGCCCAGGGCCTCGATGACGCCGCGTCCGACCTGGTACTCGATCGGGTCATAGCCGAAGAGGGCCAGATGGCCGGGGCCGCTGCCAGGGGTGATGCCCTGCGCCACGGGGATCATGCGGCCCTGGGCGCAGCCCTGGGCGACAAAGGCGTCGAGATTGGGCGTGCGCGCGGCTTCGAGCGGCGTGATTTCGCCCTGGCCAACGACCGCGAGGTCGCCCAGGCCGTCCAGAACGATCAAGGCGAGCTTGGCCTTGGTCGGGAGGGTCAGTTCCGAGTACAGAGAGTCGAGGTTCATAGGTATTTCAGTATTCAGTTTTCAGGTTCAAGGTTTGCTCCGGTGGCCGGGGCGTCTCCGATTGCTGGCCCGCCCGACCAGAGCGCGGATAGTGGGTACGACGCCCGCCCAGCGTCAACGCGATATTCGGAGCTCCTCCAGTTTGGTCCAAGCCCGTCCGCTGTCAATCAGCTCGGCGGCGGCCTCCCAGCCGTCGGCGACGGTGCGGACCCGATCCGCAACGAACAACGCCGCGCCCGCGTTGAGCAGCACGGCGTCGCGCTTGGGACCGCGCTCGTCTCCGCGCAGGACGCGCCGCAAGGTCTCGGCGTTGGCGGCGCGGTCACCGCCCTGAAGGTCCGGCAGCACGGCGGGCTGGATCGGGAAATCCGTCCGTCTGAGCGTGCTACAATGCATGCCGCGTTCCTGGTAGAACTCGGCAATTGTGGTGTCGCCGAGGATGGACAACTCGTCGAAGTACATGGCGCCAGTCGCGAGGCCGGTGCGGCCGCAGACAACGATGCCGCGTCGGACGCCCAGGGCCTGGAGGACTCGGGCCAGGGGCGCGCACAGATCGGGCCGCGGCACGCCCATCACCTGCGCCGTCGGACAAACCGGGTTGAGCAGCGGGCCCAGGTAGTTGAACAAGGTTCGCTGGCCGCGGTCGGCACAGAGCCGCCGAACGGGGGCGATGTGGTTAAAGGCCGGGTGATACAAAGGCGCGAAGAAGAAGGCGAAACCATGGTCGCGCAGAGCCGAGACGGCCCGTTCGGGCGGCAGGTCGATGGGAATGCCGAGCGCTTCGATGACGTCGGCACTGCCGGTCTGGCAGGTGACGGCACGGTTGCCGTGTTTGGCCACCTTCACACCGGCCGAGGCCGCGACGAGGGCGGCGGCGGTCGAGATGTTGAACGTGCCGGCCCGATCGCCTCCGGTTCCAACCACGTCCAGGATCCCGCCATTTCGCAAAGCGGTGTCCAGGGGAGGCGCGATCGCCTTGCCGCGGAGGAATCGCGCAAATGCGGCGATTTCGTCGGCAGTCTCCCCTTTCTGGGACAGGGCGCTCAGGAAATCGGCCTTTGTCTCGACCGACAACGATTCGTCGAGGAGGCACGCGACGGCGGCGGCGGCTTCATCGCCGGACATGGCCAGCCCCGATCGCACGTGAGCAGTCAGCTTATCGAGCACGGGCGGACGGTAGCGACTTCCCACCGGAAAAGCCACTCGTTCATTTGAGGAAAAAGGCCCCGCGGCGGGCAGCCGCGGGGCCGGTCGAATTCGATCCGTGAAGTCCGGGTCAGGAGGGCTTCAGGGTGCCGTACGTGACGGGATCAACCTTTTTGCCGGTGCCATCCATGACGGTGCGGGTCTTCTCGTCGTAGTGGCAGGCGATCCCCAGGCGGTCCGACATCTCGCCCAGCGAGACGATGGTCTGGACGCGCACGGCGAGGTCGATGTTCGCGTTGGGCTGTTTGCCCGACCGAATGCAGGAGATCCAGTTCGATTCGTGCTCGCCGATGTCCTCGACGGGGAGGAGATTCTTGAAGCTTTCCGGATCGATCTCCTCGCTGAACTTGGCTTCCGGCTTGAGGTCCACATTGGCCCCGCCGATGAGAAGCGTGGCATAGTGGCCGCGGATGACGTCGGGCAGCCCGTATTCGTTGACCGAACTGCTGCAGACCATGAGGCTGTAGCCGCTCGGGAACTCGGCCACCAGGGTGAGACACTCGGGGCAATCGCGCTCCTGCGTGCCGGGCGTGTTCTTGTCCGTGTGAATCGCTTTGGTGCCCACGGCGACCACCCGGTTGGGGAACTCGGGATTGCCGGTGGCGAGCACAAGCGGGTGGAGGCGGTGGGGGAAGAGATCGCCCAGGAGACCGGCGCAATAGGGATAGTACTTGCGCCAGCGGAAGAAATGATCGGCGCTGAAGTCGGCGCGTGTCTTGATGTTGGGGCCGAGCCACTGGTCCCACTTGACGCTGCCGGCCTTCAAGTCGGGGTCGATTGTGTAATTCCACTCCCCGGCGGGGCTGTTGCGCATGTACGAGCCCTGACCAAGCACCAGCGGCCCCAGAGATCCGGCTTTGATCAGCTCGGCGCACTTGTGCCACTTGGCGTCCGAACAGCCTTGCGACCCGACCTGGAAGACCTTGCCGGTGGCCTTGACCGTATCCATGACCTCGAAGGCCTCCGGGAGATAGCGGCTCATCGGCTTCTCGACATAGATGTGTTTGCCGGCTTTCATCGATTCGATGGAGATCTGTGCGTGCCAGTGGTCGACAGTCGCGCACAACACGGCATCGATGTCTTTGTCTTCAAGCATCTTACGATAGTCGTCGTAAGTCTTGCAGTCGCCCATCACAGCCTTCGCCGCCTCGCGCCGCTTCTCCCACAAATCGCAGACTGCCGCCAGCGCCACATTGTTCTTGTCGGCATTCTGCTTCATCTTGTTGACGTGCAGCATGCCCTGAGGACCGACACCGACGAAACCGACCGCGATCCGGTCGTTGGCGCCGATGACCCGTCCGGTGGACGGGGCTTGGGTTTGCCCGTAAACCGGGGTCTTGAACATGTTCACCGCCGCCACCGCCGCCGTGGCCGTCGCGGTCCTTCGAATGAAACTCCGGCGGCTTTCCCCGCCGGCCGATTGCTGAACCGAGTCGTGTTGCATAGGCAAATGGAATAAGATTTACGTTGCCGTTATGGACGCAGCCTAGGGCTTTTCTCTTCACGGTCAATCCGAAGTTGCGTCAGCAATTCCGTAAGGGTGTAGGACGAAAGAGTAACCGAATTTGAGAAAGCCTGTCTCTGCAGTGTTTTTTTGATTGCCATATTGTATCTGTATAGATACATTATTGGCATGGACGCAAACCTGACCCGCCCACTGGAAC
>JAKLFY010000046.1 GCA_022710935.1 Verrucomicrobiota bacterium | reverse complement strand
CGGAAGCCGCGTAGCCGTCCCGCCGCCGCGGGATAAGTCCGCGCTGACCCGCTCCGCGGAGGATGATGACCAGCGCCGTCTCACGACGGCGGCTACGGACGGGGTGCAGCCGTGGACGTAAGTCCGCGCTGACCCGCTCCGCGAAGAACAATCCGTAACTTCCGGGGCTTATCCGTGCCATCCGTGTTTCATCCGCGGCTCTTTGGATGCGGTGCTCTCCGCGTGCTCTGTCTCTGTGGTTCAATCCGGGACGGTGACAGTCATCAATTGGCTGATGGTCGATAGTTGATGGTTGGAAGTTGAACGTTGAGCGTTGAGCGTTGCCCCCGCTTGCCGCTTGCCTCCCTGCTCCCTGCCCCCTGCTCCACCGACGCACCGACGCACCGGCTACCGGCGCACCGCCCGTGCCTCGATCAATCGTCATCCGCCCGCGCCCGGGCGGCTGCCGCGGTCTGCACCGCCTTCTCCGCCCTGCTGATCATCCACGACAACAGAATCACACCGGCTGCCGTGAACGCCAGGACAGACCAGCCGGCCGCATCGTGGACCTTCTCGATCGCATCCATGCCACGCCAATGTGCCATCAGGCTCAGGTAGAGCGAACGCCCGATATTCCCGACAATCGCAAGCACGACGCCGGCGCCGAACAGGATCAGACGCAGACTATTCCGCTTGAGCGCGACGTACCCGATGAAGATCGCCGCCATGATCGTCGATTGCAGACTCCGGACTCCGCTGCATGCCTCGTCGATTCCGACCGTGCCGTTGGGCAGGTGAATGAGACTGCCCACCTGTTGAGCAGGAATGCCAATGAGATTGAGCAACTCGACGTTCACAGTTGCGACCTTGGACTGCAGGCCTGCAACCAAAGGACCATAGATGATTGTGGGCAAGGGGAGTGCGATCAGGATGAAAGCGTAGGCGAATCCGAGCTGCCGCACTCCGGCCCATCCAAATACCAAGCCAAGGTTTGCACAGGCCAATAACAGGAGCCCTGCGGCAAAACCCTGCATGATGGCCGGATGCATGCCGAAGATCGCCCAATATCCCTGGATGAAGACCAACAGTGCGCAGCCCGATAAGATCGTCAGCACAACCCACCAGCGAAGTCTTACGTGCACCGGCGGTCGCGCTGCCCAGGATTCATGGAACAGGTAGATGCAAAGCACGAGCACCACCCATCCGAACTGCAGATCGGGTTGATTATTCCAAAACCACTTGGCTCGTGACACCAGCCACGCCATTGCCAGAAAGGACGGTGTCAGAAGAAACAGTGTGTTCGATAAGGTGCGCATCGGTTAACGGGTGATGAAGTCAGAATGACGGTCTCAGACCCAGTCAGCCTTGAGACGAGTCTGCCCCCCTACTTGGTCTCCATTGTTCTCGTTCGCGCCCCAATTCGGACCGCCAAGTCTCGATCTCGGCCTCGTAATCAGAGGGTTCCAACCAGAGACTCAAAAAATCTCGGAGAAGTCGGTCCTGCTCGGACAAGTCCTGCCCGGAACAGGACGTGGATAACCGAATGAACTGCTTTGGGCCCATCACCGGATCGCGGTCAACAAATCCCTTCCAAATACGCGCCCAGAATCGGGTGTCCGTGGCTCTCACGATGGACTCCTTCTTGCCGGCCGCTTCGCGCAGAGCGCGCCTCATCCCCACTGAAAGATTATGGTTCAGGCGATATGGCACCGGCATCCCGCCCACCAAGCCGCCAAAATAGACCAGTTCGCGCTGTGTGTCGTGCACGAAGAGCCGCCGTTCGAATTGCATCTGAACTCCATGCACCTCAAGCTCCAGAGAATCGGGCGAAATGACGTCGATCTCCCAGCCAACGTCACTCCAACACCGGTCCGGAGTGTGCATGAACAGACCCGTTTCATCAGATCTTTGCGAATAGCGTTTGGCCGAGAAGACCTGGACGGGTACCCCTGTCTGCAGGTTGGTGAAAACGCCGCTGAAATGCTTGTCCGCTATAAGCAACCTCTCGGCGCGCTCCGTAACGGGAATCCGATGGAAAATCCAGCCCTCAATCTGGCTTCGCTCGCGCAGCCACAGACGACTCTGCCCCTTTGCATGTGGTCTGTACCAGAGGTAAGGGAAACTCCACAACCCCACGACGGCAGCCGAGAGGATTATCACGTAGATCCAACCCAGTCGGGATCGCGCGCTGCACTCAGTTGAAGGTTGATCTGCTTCCATAAAAGTGTCTATTCACAATCGCCGTAGAGCAGCCTGTTACATTTGCCAAGCTGGCTATTCTGCTTTGTGACTCTGATTATGCTTTCCTCCTAATTCCAGCCCGGGCCGGTCCGCAGTTTCAGCAAGTCAGGAGTAGCGATTACGATTACGATTACGATTAAGAATTCGCAGACTCCTGTCGCTGTTCCACCGGCCACCGACGCACCGACGCACCGGCTACCGACGCACCGACGCACCGATCTCCGATCTCCGATCTCCGATCTCCCATCTCCGATCTCACACCAGATACGGCTGATACTCGGGCACGAGCTGTTTGATGCGCTGTTTGAGCTGGTTGCGCTCGGTGTTGTCGAGCTGCCGTTCGAGCGCCGCGAACTCGGCCTGGACCTCGTCGAGCGTCCGCGGCTGGCTCACAAAACGCATCACTTTCGGATGGCTCGTCGTTTGGTGGTTCTCGGTGCGATGCGACAGTTCCTCGAACAGTTTCTCGCCCGGACGCAGCCCCGTGAACCGGATCTCGATGTCCTCGTCCGGTTCGAGCCCGTTGAGTTCGATCAACTGACGCGCCAGATCGACGATCTTGACCGGCTGCCCCATATCGAGCACGAAGATCTCGCCGCCTTCGCCCATGAACGCCGACTGGAGCACCAGGCCCACAGCCTCGGGGATGGTCATGAAATAGCGCTTCACCTCGGGATGGGTCACCGTTACCGGACCGCCCGCGGCGATCTGTTTGGTGAACACGGGGATGACACTGCCCGAGGACCCGAGCACGTTGCCGAACCGGACGGCCATGAACTTCGTGCCATTCGAGGCGCTGGCTGAGAGGGCCTGGAGATAGATCTCGGCCAGGCGTTTCGACGCCCCCATGACACTCGTCGGGTTAATGGCCTTGTCGGTCGAGATCAGGACAAAGCGATCCACGCCGTATTCGCGCGCCAGGTTCGAGAGGCGGGCGGTGCCGATCGAGTTGTTCTTGAGCGCCTCGCCCGGCTGGCTTTCCATCATCGGCACGTGTTTGTGGGCAGCGGCGTGAAAGATCAGTTCCGGCTTGAACCTCGAGAAGATGAATCGCATCCGGGCTTCATCGAGAATATCGGCAACAACGGGCACGACCTGGCCGCCGTAACCCTGCCCGAGCAGTTCCTGCTCGATCGGGAACAACTGGACCTCAGACTGATCGAGCATGAGCAGGGCGCGCGGATCCCGCTCGACGATCTGGCGGCAGAGCTCGCTGCCGATGCTCCCGCCCGCGCCTGTCACCATCACCGTGCGCCCCTGGATCTGCTGCTGGATCGAGGCCGAGTCGAGCTTGACCGGCTCGCGATTCAAGAGGTCTTGAATCTCGACCGGACGCAACTGGCTGACGCGCACTTTGCCGGTAGCGAGTTGTTCGTAGGACGGCACCGTCTCGAACTTGAGGTGCAGGCTCTGCAAGAGACGGACAATCTCGCGGATCCTCTCCGCGCTGGCCGTGGGCAGCGCAATGATCACCTCGTCCAGATCCATTCGGAAATCCGGACTCCGCAATCGCTCCGGCTGGCCCCGGACCGGGATGCCATGGACCTGCGAATTCCACTTGTGCGAGTCGTCGTCGAAAAAGGCCACCGGCACCAGACCGAGGCCGCGTCTCGAGAGCAGGTCCTTGGCCAGCGATGCGCCGACATCCCCTGCCCCGATGATGCCAACCCGCTTGGCGGTCAATGTGCGCGGCCCGCCGCGTCCGCGCAACCGCTCGCGGATCACCCGAAAGCCGGTGCGAATGCCAACAATCGCCGCAAACGACAAGACATAATCGATGAGAATGACTCCACGAGGAAGTGTCGATCCGACAATCCCAGTCACGCTGGCTAGAAAGAGCAGCAGAGACACCGCGGTCATCGCGTAGAAGATCCGCCACAGATCCGGCAGACCGAAGAAGCTCAGCAAGCCCGTGAACTGGCCAAAGATCACCAGCGCCAGCAGCTTGAGCGGAAGAGCCATCC
Source organism: Verrucomicrobiota bacterium (assembly GCA_022710935.1). Classification (GTDB taxonomy): domain Bacteria; phylum Verrucomicrobiota; class Verrucomicrobiia; order Limisphaerales; family J093; genus MWFF01. The sequence continues at coordinate 46,533 of JAKLFY010000046.1, read as the reverse complement.
ACCAGCCGTGACCCAATTCGTCTTGGAAGGACTCCGGCACCTTGAAGTCGAATCGGAACTCGAAAGCAAGCCAGTAAGAGGCCATCAGCCCGGCGCTGTAGAGGATGAGGAGAATGATCCGCCTCTCGGCGAGCGAAAACCCGTTGCGTTGCTTCGGGACAGCCGACCCGGGTTTGCCACCCGCGGCGGGCGGTGGAGGCGAAGGCGGCAGAGGAGAGTTCACGGGAGATTCAGAAGGGGACATGGGAGATCGGGGTTCGGAGATGGGAGATCGGAGTTTGGGGGGGCGTCGGTAGCCAGTGCGTCGGTAGCCAGTGCGTCGGTGGGCGGTACGACAGTGGGCGGTGCGTCGGTGCGTCGGTGGGCGGTACGACAGTGGGCAAACAAACCGCTGCCTCCGGTCGTAATCGTAATCCTACTCGTAATCGTAATCTCGACCCAGTCGCCATTCAAAGTGACAGGACCCGGAAATCTCACCCACCGACCGTCAGGAATGCCGCGACCGCCCCACTGGTGAGATTTCCGGGTTAGGGGAAGCGATTACGATTACGATTACGAGTAACCAAAGAGATGATCGTCACGGACGAGGTGAACCGCGAGAAACGATGAAATCGGGCCTAACAGTCATTCACACGAACCAAGCGATCACACTTGGCGCCTGTCACATTGGGCGCAACGGAAAACCAATCTGCTGACACCGGACCGTGTGATGCCCAGGCGACGATCGCCTCGGGAAGATTCGCCCCTGCAAGGTGCGAGAACGGCCATGACCAGTCTATGTCCATGCAACGCCTCTTTGAAGAACTGACCGAGGTAATTCCGGCGGCCGCTGCATGTCAGCAAGACATTCATCAGGTTTCAACACCGACAATGAAACAGACATTGGTCGTCGCTGAGCCGCCGAGATTCAGCGTGGCGACACGGCGCGCATTTTCGACCTGGTACTCGCCGGCGCTGCCTGTCACCTGCTTGTAGGCGTCCAACAACTGCCGGGCACCCGTCGCTCCGACCGGATGACCACAGCCGATCAGCCCGCCGGACGGATTCATTGGCAATTTTCCGTTCAACTCGATCACACCCTCATCGATCGCCTGCCAACTCTTTCCCGGGGGAGTCAGCCCGAAGTGGTCGATGGCCATGTATTCAGACGTTGTAAAGCAGTCATGCGTCTCAATGGCATCCAGATCCCAACAATCTCTCATGCCGGCACGGCTGTAGGCGTCCACAATGGCCTTGCGGGTCCATGGCAAGACAAACGGCTGACCTTCCGACTCGGCAATTTTGACGGAGAACTCGAGCGGAGCAGTCGTGTGCCCCCAACCAAGAATGCGCGGAATCGACTCGAGTTTGACCCCACAGCGCCTGCCATACTCCTTCGCAAAACGTTCAGAAGACAGGTAGAGGCAAACAGCCCCGTCCGTAACCTGTGAGCAATCGGTGATTTTGATGCGCCCGGCGATCGTCGAGTTGTACTGGCCCACGGAGCGGGCGTGCTCGTGACTCATGAACCAATCGCGCGTCTGCGCGTTGGGATTGCGTTTTGCGTTGGCGTAGTTGATGGCCGAGATCCTCGCCAGGTGCGCGTCGTCCAAGCCATAGCGTTCATCGTACACATCTCCCAGTCTGCCGAAGAGCTTGGGAAAAGGGAAATCGACGCCGGCCGATTCCCGAGTATACCAGGCGGCCGTGCCCAGATAGTCGCCACCTCGGGCTGGAGTGGCACTCTTCATCAACTCAACGCCAATGAGGGCGATGCAGTCGTACAGACCCGCTTCGATGTGCGCCAGAGCCGACATTGCAGCGAGCGCGCTCGACGCACAGGCGCCCTCGAATCGGCTGGTGGGCAATCCGCGAAACGCCGGGTCAAAGTCCGCAAAGAAGGCCCCCAGATGCGCCTGCATGCAGTACAATTCCGCTGCGAAGTTGCCGACAAAGGCGGCCTTGATGTCGCCAGGCTCAATCCGCGTGGTGGCCAGTGAGCCTTCATACGCCTCGAGCATCATGGCCGAGATATGCTTGTTCTCACGAGCCCAGTTGCGCGCAAAGTCCGTCTGATAGCCGCCCAGTAGAAAGACTCCGTGGTTTCTCATGTGCAGAAAAGGTTGGTGCTGCTCTTGCTATACACAGCGTCAAAAGTTCCGGCGCGTGCGGGCACGCGGTCCACAACCCTGTAGCCGAGTCGGCTCATTTCGCGGCAAAATAGCGACCGCCGTTGAAGACGTGCCGATCGGACGCCGGATCGACTCGCAGCAGTTCTGGCACGGGCAAATTCTGCGATCCAAGAAGCTCAATCGCTCGGTCCCGCCCCCCGAGCATGTATACGACCAGACTGGGACTGGCCCAGTTGAAACCGCGACTCATAACCCGATCGATGCCTTCGATTCCATCGCTAGCGTCCGTCACCTCACCGCTCATCAAATATGCGTAAGCAATGTAGGCTGCCAGAATCTCCCGAACTATGCCCGCCTCCGAGCCTTGGGCGGCCATAATCGTGCGGAACGCCTCGCGGTACCTCCCCGAGTGGATGTGATCTTTGGCGGCTTCGACAAACTGGACATGCGGACCGAACGCCTTGACATACTGACCACTGCCGGGATTCACGTACATGTGCTCACCGCTCTCGAGGCGGCGATAGAAACCACCCCTGTCGCGGCTCTTGCTGCCCAGGTGACCGCTGGCAATCATCGCCTCAACATATCTTGGCAGGACGAGAGCGTCATGGAAGGCATCGTGCGTGTTGGCACGCAGGCTCTCGATGATCGCACGGTGAATGTCGAGGCCGATTAAGTCCAACGTCGCCAAGGGCGGCATCGCACGCCCCGTGTAAGGACCGATCAGATAGTCCATCATCTCCACACCGTATTCCTCAGCCAATTCCGTCATCCGCGAAAAGAGCAGGAATGCGATGCGGTTGCCGGCGAAACCTGCAGTCGGTCTGACGCGGATTACTGCTCGCCTCAGACGAACGCGGCACAACTCCTCGATACAATCCACAATCGCCGGGTCGCTTCTGGCTGTGCCGCAGATCTCACAGGCCGCCATCTTCCCAGGCGGATTGTAGAAATGGGTCGATATGAAGTGCCTCTGAAACCCCTCCGAGTGATTATCGGCCAGTCTCTCGAGCAACAGGCTCGATGTCATGGAACTGACAATTGCCTCCGGCTTCCGATGCCTGTCCACCCGATCCAAGATCGACTTCTTAATATCGTAGTCTTCGGCAACGCACTCGATGATCCAGTCTGCTTGCGCGCACGCCTCGTCGAACATCGTATCATAATCTCCACAGGTGATCTGCCGAGCGATGACCTCGGATCGTGCCTGTTTCTGGGCGCGCAGCAAACCCCGCTGCGCACCGGCCAGCGTTCGGCTCAGAAACCACACCTGCATTCCACTTTGCGCAAGAAGGCCGCCCGTGAGCGCGCCCATCGTGCCGCCGGTGCCCAGCACCACTGCCTTGCTGGCATTTGCATCTGTTGAAAGACTCATTCCGCTTCCTCCACTCTAAGAGACAAGTATCGGCATTTCCAAGGAAATGCTAGAATGCTGTTCGGTCATGCTATACAGAGCGACATAAATGATGCAGCGCCGGCTCAGGGGACCCGGCCTACAAGCCTGTAGGCCGCGTGCCCGCACGCGGCGAAACTTCTGGCGCTTTGTATAGCCGGGTCGACAGGCAACTCTGCTTCCTGGTCAGCTCGAGCATCATGGCTTTGTCAGATCGAAAGGCATTTTGCGATGTTGTGTGTAATCGTAGTACGTGTTCTCGCCGGACAGAACGACACGAACTGTACTCAGCATTATTCTGACGTCAAGCAATAAACTGAACGTCTCAACATACTCCACATCGTAACGAATCCGAACAGACCAAGGATTGTTCGCCCTTCCCCTGATCATGGACAGGCCGGTAAGGCCTGGTCGCATATCCAGGCGCCTTCGCTGCTCCGGAGTATAATACTCGAGGTGCTCGGGGATTGTGGGCCGCGGACCGACCAAGGACATATCTCCTTTCAGCACGTTCACCAACTGTGGAAGCTCATCAAGACTGCTTCTGCGCAATAGCCGCCCGATGGGAGTAATGCGCGGATCGGACTCTGCCGTCGAAAGGCCAAGGCCCACGTTGACGGCACCGTCAATCATGGTCCTGAATTTGTATAAGAGAAAGACTTTGGCATGCTTTCCAAGCCGCCTCTGGGAAAACAACACTGGGCCCTTGCTCGTCAGCTTGATTGCGGCGGCAATGCAGACCATCAAGGGAGACAGAATGAGAAGCGCCGCAACGGCCACAACCAAGTCGATGGCGCGTTTGACCGTCAACTGGAAAGGGCGTTTGAGAGGTGTCCAGGCCATTGTGACTTTCCGATGAAAACGGTGTCGCTTTTGCAGATGACAGCGGCCCCACGGTGCTATGTGAGAAATCCAGCACGGCACGCCCGACCAACGCCTCGGGCCGTCACCTCAGAGCGCAGACAACAGCGAATGCTGTTCTCAGCAATATCAATCATAGAGAAGTATTGCTTGACCTTCTATTCCATACTTAAACGAGTCTTTCTTCAAATCGTTCTCAAGGCAACCCAGATAATACCTATCAATCAGACCGTTTTCCCTGGCTACTTCCTGTCTGAGAATTCCTTCCACTCTATAGCCAATTCTCTCAGCCATTCTAATGGAAGCAGTATTGTCGCCGTCAACATATGCCCAGATCTTATTGACTCTTTCAATTTCAAAACAATACACTGACTTCAAGAATAAAGCTTTCGTACCAATTCCTCGACCTTTAAGATCTGGATTTACTATGGTATACGATTCCCCCTTTTTAATAATTGGGTCAATATTGGTAGCCCCCACCATCGCCAATAACTCACCGTCCTCTTCAGTCACGAAGTCAAGCCTATTAGTTCCTCTATTATGAAACCACTCAAGCGTCCTTTCCAAGGATATTGGTGGTTTGAAATGCATGGTCCTGTAAACTCTAGGATCATTCATCCAAGTAACTCTTGTTGGCAAGTCCTTTTTCTCAAGTTTTCTTAGCTTTATCATCTGATTTAGATGTCGCTCAGTTAGTGGTTTGGTCTTTATCAAGTCTTCTCGTATGCGCCTCTCGAATCCGTTCGATGACGAACTGTTGATCCTCTTCGCTCAACGAACTCGAACTGGGCAGGCAAATCCCCCGCCGGTTCAGATCCGCCGCCACTTCTCCCCCGACACATTCGTACCCCCGATACAGCGGTTGGGTGTGCATCGGTTTCCAGACCGGACGCGACTCGATGTTCGCCGCATCGAGAAAACGGATCAGGTCCGAAGACGACATCCCGAACTTCGACTCGTCGATGAGGAAACAACTCAGCCAGCGGGTGTGCAGGCTGCCTGTGGTAGGTTGATGGTTGATGGTTGATGGTTGATGGTTGGAAGTTGAACGTTGAGCGTTGTTCGTTGAGCGTTGAACGTTACCCCCGCTTCCCTCTTGCCCCTCCGCTCCCCGCTCCCCGCTCCCTGCTCCCTGCTCCACCGACGCACCGCCCCCCCCATCTCCCATCTCCGATCTCCGAACTCCGAAGTCGGCCTCCGGCTGCGGTTGGATCCCCGGGATGTCAACAAAGGCCTCGCAATATCGATCGAACACGGCGCGGCGCTGCTGGACCCGCAGATCGAGAACTTCGAGCTGCCCCAAAGCAATGCCTGCCAGCACATTGCTCATCCGATAATTGTACCCTACCTCCGAGTGCACGTAGTTACTCACGCCCTCCGGATCCGTGTCTCGCGCCTGGGTGCTCCAATGCCGCGCCTTCTCCACCCACTTCGGGCGGCCTGAAACTAACATGCCACCCGACGTCGCGGTGATCATCTTGTTGCCATTGAACGAGAACACACCCACAGCTCCGAGTGTGCCCGGATGCCGGCCCTTGTACCGTGCCCCAAGGCTTTCCGCCGCATCCTCGAGAAGAGGCAACTCATACCGACCGCATATCTCCAAAACAGGGTCCAGATCGGCTGACTGACCGAACAAGTGAACGACAGTCACAGCCTTAGGCAGCCTATTAATCCGCGCCCGCCGTGCGAGAAAATCCTCGAGCAAGTTGGGATCCAGATTCCATGTGGCGCGGTCGCTATCGATGAACACGGGAACGCCTTGTTCATAGCGGACAGGATTGCAGCTTGCCGCGAAGCTAAGAGTCGGTGTGACCACTTCGTCTCCGCAGCCGATCCGGAGGAGCTTCAATCCCAGATGAATCCCTGCCGTGCCGCTTCCCAACGCAACGCAGGGTAGTCCGCACAAGCCTGCGAACTGGCTCTCGAGGGCTACCAAGTTCGGGCCCACGGTGGAGAGCCAATTGCTCGCAAATGCGTCTTGAACATAGCCAAGCTCCCGCTTTCCCATATGCGGGATGGAAAGGTGAATGCGACGGGAAAGTCGAATCATAAATCCTCAGTCACCACGCCCCCGCCCGCCGCCTCTGCGCCGATCTCGGCCCGAGCGGAGTGCCACGCTTTGAGGGGATACGCCCACGAGCATCCTGATCAACCAACTCTGCGCTCGCCGCACGCCGATCTTCGCGCGACGACACGGTCGCACTTGGCACCAGTCACACCAGGCGTGAGCGTCAGCCAGTCCGCCGAAACCTCTCCATTCGTGGCCCACGCGATCAGGGCAGCCGGAAGGTTGGCGCCGGCCATATGAGAGAATGGGTAACCGCCGCCAAAGCGAGGGTTCATTTCGAGCAGATAACACAGTCCATCCATCACAAAAACGTCGCAATCAAGATTCGCGATGTGTCCCAGAGCCCTGCCGACCGCGGTCCCCAAAGCCTCCACTCCTTCGTGCACAGCGGTGACAGCGCGATCGGTCTCCCCGGCCCGCATCCCCAGTTTCCTCTTTACCCACGCACAGACGTGTCGTCCCCTAAGGTCGTTCACCACATCCAATCCATATTCATCTCCAACCAACCGCTGCTGGATAAGCAGGCTATGCTCGATGTCATCACTGCTGGCGCGAGCCAAGACTGTCCGCCACAAGCGCTTGGCTCCTAGTTCATAGGCGAGATGTAACTCCCTTTCGTCCTCAACGTAGTCGATCCCTAGCGATGCCGTTCCCCAGCGCGGCTTGACCACCAGTGGAAAGGCCAACTCACCTGACCGAATCGCGCCAACCGCTTCTGCCAGGGTAAGAAATGTCCGAGGGGTGCGGATGCCTTGTGCGGCAGCAAACCTGATCGTCTTCCACTTGTCGAAGCACGTGCTGATCACCTCGCTGGAGGATACAACCACAGTGATCCCAGCCTGTTCGAAGCGGTGCCTGGCCGCGGCCAATACCGGCAATTCGAAGTCGTTCAGCGGAACAACCAAGTCGACTCCTTCGCGTCGACACACATCGAACAAGAAATCGGTGTAATCATCGCGGTCCACAGTGGGCACCAAGAACGCGCGGTCTGCCTCCTGAACTGTAGGCGCGTTCTCGTCCGCATCCGCAACCATCACAAGCCCCCGTCCTCCTAAGGCTGAGCGAAAATACTCCACCAGGTAGTTGCGACGACCACTGCACGTGAGTAGTACATTCATATGAGATGTTTAGGGGCATCCGGCACAACCGGCACAGTTGTTCACGCAGCCCCTCTCCCACTCGTCCGGAAAATCGAGGAAAAGGCTCCATGTAGTGCATCCTGCTTACTTCCAAGAGGTTCGAACGGGCGAGTCTTATCGGGAAAAGCCATCAGGTTCAGAAGCCCGCCAGTGTGCCAGAATAATACGCGTGAGCCCGGTTTGATTTCTCCCACCTCGACCAGAGCAAGCAAACCTTGAAAAGCTTTCCCTGTATACGTGGGGTCGAGCACTAACCCCTCGGTCTGGGCCACCCCTCGAATCACCTCCCACGTGGCCGAACTGGCCTTCTCATAGCCCTCACCTACCCAATCGTCGCGGAAGTCAATGTCTACCTTCCTGATGGTTTGTCCGGTCTTCACTTCCAATTGTCGACACGCGGCTTCCATAACCTGAAGACCTCTGAGGCGAGGTCGTGCAACCGAAATTCCCATGACCCGCGTTTTCCATTGGAGCGTAGCAAAGCCAGCGAGCAAGCCAACCTGCGTTGTCCCGGTACCGCTTGCAAGCACCACCCAATCGGGAAACCATTTCTCAATGCGAGCATACTCCTCAAGCTCCAATGCCGCATCACGATAGGCCAGTGCACCCTCCACAGAGTGCCCACCGCCGTCTATCAACAGAGGTCTGCACCCTCTTGCACGCAACGTCTCGACGGCCATGCGCAACTCTTCGCCAATACGCCCTGGTTCGACGATCTTGATCTCTGCACCAGCTAAGCGCATCAGGAGCAGATTGCCTTCTGGCTGTTGCCAACTATTCGGCTCACCGTGAAGCACCAGACTGCAAGCCCATCCGCGAGAAGCTGCTGTGAGCGCGACCACGCGAGCGTGGTTTGACTGAACTCCGCCTGTGGTGACGAGGGCATCCATGCTAGTCTGTGCTGCCGAACTGACAATCCTCTCAATCTTTCGGACCTTGTTACCACCGCCGCTCAAGGGCAAAAGATCGTCGCGCTTCACCCTGAGATCAATGCCGAGCTCCGGTCCCAGCCACCGGAGAGTCGTCACCTCTGTCTGGAAATGTCTCACAACTCGATCTCCATTTGCAGACTTTCTTGATACCACGTCTGCCTGGCCCACTCCTCGCGCAGCAACCCCTGCACATGCCTGTCGACGTGCCGTCCCTGGTGCCAGAGGTGTGATCGCAAAATGCCCTCTCGTACAAAGCCTAGGCGGTCGTACAGCCGACGAGCAGGCTCGTTCTGTCCGGTCGTATGAAGGTAAACACGCTTCAAGCCAAGGCTCACGAAGGCCCAAGTGCATAACCATTGCACAGCCTTTCCGCCGATCCCCTTCCCAGTCAAGCACGGATCAACGAGGATGTAGATCTCCGCGTGACGATGCGTCAACGAAATGTCCGTCACACCTCCCATCGCGACCACCCGCAGACTCCCAGAGTCCTCGAGGCTGAAGGCAAGGTCGTGCCGGCTTGTGTTAAGCAGTGTTCCCACGTACCACCTCTTTGTCTCCTCCAGGGAGAGAGGCACCGTCACGGTCATCCGCCGATATACGTCCGGGGAGTTCAGCCAGCACACACGCGATTCCAGATCGCAGAGTTCCAACCGCCGCACCTTCAGCAATGTCATAGCCTCCAAGCTGCTTAAGATCTCTCCGCGACATCAAAAGTCGCACACCAGCCCATTGACAGTCGAATGAAACGACCCTGAATTGGAGTCACAGCCTCACCAATCTCATTCACTGCGAGCGCCGCGCTCCTCCACACGATCGCCCCCGCACACGAACAGCAAGCTGGAAACCAATCCGGCCATCGAGGACGACTGGGCGCAGCGTCAGCCAGCAGGCCCCGGCCGGTACGGGTCGCCAAGAACCCCCACACATACAGAGAGATCCGTGGGATGTGAGACACCTTCACCCTCACCCGGCCTTCGGGAACCCTCCTCCCATCGGATGCATCGGATAAGAGAGGGCCGGGGTGAGGGGCTCTTGTCGCATATGTTGCGGACTCCTCAGTAACAGGCGGAGCAATTGCTTCCGAGACAGAGCGAGCAACTGAAACGCGAGAATCTCAACGGTCTAGAAGGTGCTCGACCAGGAGTTGCGCCAGAGTGTGTTGGTCTTTGCCCGCAAAATAGGCCAAGGCATCTCGAACTCCAGCCCGCAGTTCCGCAAATCGTCGCGGATCGGCCAATTCAAAGCATGCGGTTGACACGTCTTCGGAAGATACCGTGTTCGTGACAGCAAGGCCACCCCCGAATCGCCGGCAGACGATGTCCGCATTGGTACCTCGTGGACCTATATAGAGGAGCGGATGTCCGAGCCGGAGATAGGCCATAAACTTGCTTGGCGATGCCAGCCCAGCGTAGTCATCGCGCAAAAGTACAATGCCAAAGTGCGGTTTGAAACTTTCGACGTGCGAGGCTACTGCCTGCTGCGTGCATCGAGGCAGCGTCGAGAACTCGCAACCAGCCGCCTGGCAGAGCCTTCCCAGACGACTGGTTCCTGCCACCGAACAGCCGACCGCCAGCAGACGCACGCGCCGTGTCTTCGCCGCGGTCCGACAGAAACGCTCGAGCGCATGCAGGTCATGCGGTATGCCAAGGTTGCCGATATAGGCCAGTCGCAGTTCTGAGGCCGGTACATCGTCTGAGTCTTGCATGGCAAAACCCTCTGCCGCCAGATTCCACGTGGGATGAGCTACAGCGGCAACCCCCGGACATCGTTCCCGCACCGCATCGACCATCGCGTCGTCAAGTCCTACGACCAGGCAGGTCCCCTTGAGAGCGATCCGATCGATCCGGCGCAACAGAGTTGCGATCCAGCCCAGACGGTGGCGCTCCAACCAACGAGCCTCCATTTCGGGATGATAGTCGAGCAACCACACGACAACCTTGGTTTTGAACATGGAACCAAGCAGCGCCGCCCAAATCTGCAGAAACGGTGGCGTGGTTGCCGCGACGATAACGTCGGGGCAGCGAACGATCAGGAACACGACAACTCTGAGGTAGAGGTAGATTAGATTGAGAAGGCGCGCGGGCCGCAGACCACCCGGTCGGTAAGTCCTGAGGAAGCCATGCAATGATGTAATCCGCCACTCAGGACGCAGTTCCTGGATGGCATCCATCAGGGACTCGGTCATGCCGTCCCGCCCCGCCGCACCGTACTCCGCCACAAACACGACGTGCACTGCGGGCGATTGACATTCAGTGCGCACAGAACCCCAGGTGTCTCATTCCTCGATACTCCAGACCCGCCTTTGAACATAGCTTGTGTAACTCTGGACAATCCTCACCACCTTCTCCGAGACGTTGGGCACATCGTAATCGACCACCACGCGCAATGTCCGCTCTTGGTGCCGCGACTGTCCTGCAAGCACCCTGAGCGCTCGTCGTATCCCCTGCCATTCCAGCCCCACCATCATCACCGATCCCTCTTCCATCCCTTCCGGACGCTCATGCGCCTCGCGAATGTTGAGGGCGGGGAAGTTGAGAATGGACGATTCCTCCGTGATCGTGCCGCTATCCGACAAAGTCGCCCGGGCCCCAAGCTCGAGACGCACATAGTCGGTCAGGCAAAGCGGTTTCAGCAACTCGACCCGGCTGTCGAGTTTCAGCCCGCACTCGTCCAGGCGTTTCCGGGTCCGCGGATGTGTCGACATAATCACGCGCAGCCCGAACTCGCGCGTCAGTCCATTCAGAACTTCGACCAACTTGGCCAACTGCCTGGGTGAATCGACATTCTCCTCCCTATGACAACTCACCAAAAAATACCCCTCCCTGTCCTCTGTCCTCTGTCCTCTGCCCTCTGCCTTTCCCGCTTCCCCCTTCCCGCTTGCCGCTTCGCTCCCTGCTCCTTGCTCCCTGCTCCTTGCTCCTTGCTCCTTGCTCCCTGAGCGCAGCCCCAGCCTCTCGATCACATCCGACCGTTCGATCTTGGGCAGGTAATGGTGTAGCACCTCGAACATCGGGCTTCCGGTCTTGATGACCCGGTCGGGCGGGAACCCCTCGCGCAGCAGGTATTCGCGCGAGATGGTCGAGTAAGGCAGGTTGATGTCGGCGAGGTGATCGACGATCTTCCGGTTGATCTCTTCCGGAACCCGCTGGTCGAAGCAGCGGTTCCCGGCTTCCATGTGAAAGACGGGGATCTTACGTCGTTTGGCCGGGTATGCGGCGAGGCAGCTATTCGTGTCGCCCAGGACGAGAAAGGCGTCGGGCTTCTCCTTTTCGAGCACGGCATCCGCACGCGCGATGATCGCCCCGACCGTTTCGGCGGCGTTCTTGCCGGCGGCATCGAGAAAGTGATCCGGCTTCCGGATCTCGAGATCCTCGAAGAAGATCTGGTTCAGTTCGTAGTCGTAGTTCTGGCCTGTATGGACGAGGACATGGTCCGTGTACTGGTCCAGCTTTGCGATCACGCGCGAGAGGCGGATGATCTCGGGCCTGGTCCCGACGACGGTTAGTACTTTCATGTCAGAGCAGGGAGCAGGGAGCAGGGAGCAGGGAGTGCCAGCAGCGCGGCTCTTATGAGCGCAGACTTCGCATGAAGGCAAGGATCATTCGGCTCTGCTCGACCAGTTCTTGCAGAAACGGCAAGACTTGAGCCGGATCCAGATACCGTCCTTGTGACAGAATCATCAGTATGTTTGCTACCTCGAAGACCGAGCGTCGCGAGAACTTCAAGAAGTTAGCAAACTCGGCATTCGAATCGCTCCCGGAACCCTCAGCGATGTTGTTCGTGATGCTCAGGGTTGCAGCTCGGAGCTGCTCGGCAAACCGGAATCGGTGGGCCTGCTCCAGACCATCGGCCAGCTCGAACAGTCTGGTGCTGATTGCTGCGCCCCTTTGCCAGATCTCAAGGTCCTCAAAACGAAACTGTTTTGTGTCGTGACTCATTCCGAAACTCCCTGCTCTCTGCTCCCTGCTCTCTGCTCACCGCCCCACTTCCATCCCATACGTATCCGGCTGCTGGGGATTGAACGGCTCGCTGGCCCAGAACAGCGTGACCAACTCGCCGCTACCGACGTTCTCGATCGAGTGCGTGTAACCGGGCGGGATATCCACAACCACAAAGTCGCGTCCACTCACCCGATGCTCAATCACAGCAGCAGGGAGCTCGGAGCGGGGAGCCCGGAGCCCGGAGCCCGGAGCAGGGAGCTCCGGGAGTGTGGAGACCGCTTGGGAGGTCGATGATCCAGGGTGCTCAGTGCGATATCGCCCGCAAATCTCTGCTCCCTGCTCCCTGCTCCCTGCTCCCTGCTCCCTGCTGTCCACCCTGCGAAACCGGATAATGGCCTCGCCTTCGAGCACCAGGAACTTCTCGGTCTTCGTATGATGATAGTGGTTGCCCCGGGTGATGCCGGGCTTGGTCCGCGAGACGAAGATCTGACCGGCCGCCGCCGACTTCACGAACTCGGCCAGACTGCCGCGCGGATCGGTCTTCTGATCGAGCCGGTATGCAAAGTCCGGTCCGTCCAAGTAGCTCAGATAGGTGGCGTACAGACACCGATTCAGCGGATCGCCCAGATCAGGCAGCACCAGGGTGCGCCGTATCTCGCGAAACGACCGGATCCGCGCCGCCAACCCGCCCAGAGTGATCCGGTAAGACCTCTCGACCTCGCGGTATTCCCAGGGGCCGAGCGGTAAGGGGCAAGGGCCAGGCGGTAAGGGGGAAGCGGTAGGGGGCAAGGGGGAAGGGCGGCTGGAATCCAGCCGTTCACCTGCCGCATCCCCTGTCCTCTGCCCTCTGCCCTCTGTCCTCTGTCCTCTGTCTTCTCCCCGCTCCCCGCTTCCCGCTCCGGCTCCCTGCTCGATCACCTTCCCAAACGCCTCGACAACATCGTCGATGTACACCAGATCGAGTTCCTTGTCCGGATCGCTGATCGTGATCGGCAGGTCATGGGCGATGTTGTGGCAGAACGTGGCTGTCACCGAGTTGTAGTTCGGCCTGCACCACTTCCCAAACACGTTCTTCAGTCGGAAGATGATTGCCCTTCCCCCTCCCCGCTGTGCCCAGTCCTTGACCGCATCCTCGGCGCCGCGCTTGCTGACGCCGTAAGGATTGTCCAATGCCGCCTGGATTGAAGACGACAGGACGAGAAGCGGTTTGCGGCCCGCTTTGACAATCTTGCCGCACAAGTCCTCGGTGAAGCCCGTGTTGCCCGACTTGAAATCGCCGGGGTCCTCGGGACGGTTGACACCGGCCAGGTGAAAGATGATCTCAGCCGAGGAAATGGCCCGATCCAACTCGTCAGGCGCTGAATCGACGTCGACGCGGAACAGGGTCAGATCCTCGCGGCGGGCAAGATGAGCGGACAGATTGCGCCCGACAAAGCCGTTTGCGCCTGTCACAAGGATGGTCTTGGTGCTCATGAGTTGACTCTACAGACACACGATGCGTGGACTGTCCGTACCCGTTGGGAGATAGGAGCAGGGAGCAGGGTCAACTCTCCGGGGCACACGCGGACAGGTCGACGCAGGCAGGTGGTTCGGGGTTAACTCCTCCCGGCTAATTGGATCGAAACAGGTGTGCAATACAAATGGTGACCGGAAGACCATCCTCACAGAAGGGCGCAAAGAAACGCAAAGGGCCAGGCTTCGACTCTTCAGTTCTTTGCGTTCCTTTGCGATCTTCTGTTGAACCTCCGCCGCACATGCCTTCCTCTGTGTCCTCTGTGTCTCTGTGGTTCAATTCGGGGCGGTGACAGTCATCGAATGGGATTTACCACAGAGGCGCAGAGCACACAGAGAAGACCTTCATTCACAGAAGGACGCAAAGAAACGCAAAGTCCCAAATTCCAGGCTGGCCTGCACTTTACGTTCCTTTGCGATCTGCTGTGAGTCCGCGCTCACCGGCTACCGCCTACCGAGGCACCGCCCACCGACGTACTGGCGTACCGACGCACTGATCTTCGATCTCCGATCTCCGGAGATCTTAAGCCGGCTGCAAGCCGGCGCTCCAGTGCCCGATCTCCCATCTCCCATCTCCCATCTCCGCCCCTTACCCCTTACCGCTTGCCCTTCTGCCCTTGCCGCTTGCCCCTCCGCGCCTCGCCCTTGCCCCCGTGCCCTTACCCCTTCCCTCCCTGCTCCCTGCTCCCCGCCTCCCCATCGCTTCTCGCACTTCATCAAGCTTGAGCAGCAGCTCGATCATGCCGTCCACATCGAGCCGGGTTGTGTTGTGCGAGTGATAGTCCTCGAGCCCGCCCGAGACCGACATGCCTTCGGTGAAATAGAGATTGTAGTTCAGGTCGCGGCCGTCGGCTGGCACCCGGAAGTAGTTGCCCAGGTCCTCGGCTCGGGCCCGTTCCTCGCGTGTCAGCAGCGTTTCGTAGAGTTTCTCGCCATGCCGTGTCCCGATCACCTTCACCGGGTGATCAGGCGCGCCCATCAACCGCTTGAGCGCCTCGGCAAGGGTCGCGATCGTCGCGGCGGGGGCCTTCTGGACAAAGAGATCGCCCGGACGCCCATGCTCGAAGGCGAACAGGACCAGATCGACGGCGTCGTCGAGGGTCATCATGAACCGCGTCATGTCGAGGTCCGTCACGGTGATCGGCTCGCCCGCCTCGATCTGGTCAAGGAACAACGGGATCACCGACCCGCGCGAAGCCATCACGTTGCCGTACCGGGTGCCGCAAAAGACCAGGCCGCGCTCGCCCGCGACCCGAGAACGCGCGACCATGACTTTCTCGCTCAATGCCTTGGACATACCCATGGCATTGATGGGATAGGCCGCCTTGTCCGTGCTCAACACCACGACCCGCTTGACGCCGTTGCGCTCCGACGCCTGCAACACATTGTCGGTTCCGAGCGAGTTTGTCCGGATCGCCTCGACCGGGTAAAACTCGCACGACGGGACCTGCTTCAAGGCGGCCGCGTGAAACACGAAATCGACCCCTACCAGCGCCTCTTCGAGGCTGTCGATGTTCCTGACGTCGCCGATGTAGAACTTGAGGCGAGCATCCCGGTACTCGTGGCGCATGTCATCCTGCTTCTTTTCGTCGCGCGAAAAGATGCGGATCTGGCCGATGTCGCTTTTCAGAAACCGGCGAAGCACCGCGTTTCCAAAACTGCCGGTGCCGCCGGTGATGAGCAGGGTCTTTTTGGAGAACAGTGCCCGAGGGGTCTTCATGGTTGTCGAAACTTCACAAGTGGCATGACGGCATGGCCGCACCACGAATTCCGGAATGGCAGAAAATGGCCCAACGAGTCAAGCTCGAGTGACCGGCGTGCCTCCTCCAATGACACGCTGGAGGAACTCGCGAAGACGCGAGCCCTGGACCTCAATGCTCTTGCTGCGGAGTACAAACTCTTGCGATCGCTGGCCAATAGAATCGAGTTCCTCTTTCGGCATCTTGGACAGCGTCGTGAGCAATGACGCAAGACCCTCGGGCGTCTCCTCGTCCAGGGGTATTATGTGTTGAAAGTACTCCTCGGGGATACCCGCCAACCGCGTGGAAACCACGGGCCGCGCAGATCCCATATACTCAAGCACTTTCGAAGGAAAGCTGTAAAGCGTGAAGTCGTTAGTGGATGGACGTGGGTTGACCAGAACACTCGCCTCCTGAAAGCGTCGCACGACTTCGGCATTGGAAACAAAACCCCAGTACACGATTCGCGCATCCACGGCCGCAGCAGCCTGAATCTCCTCACGCATTTCTCCTGAGCCAAATATCCAGAGGCGACAGTGATCCGGCAAGGACTCAAAAGCTCGAAGCAGCAGGCCGACGCCGTAGGATCGAAGAAGTCCTCCTGCGTACATGATCACGAAATCGGCGCTTGCCACAGGAGACCCGTCATCCGTAACGCGACTGGCCCTCAAGAACTGCTCTTGATCCCGAGGTGATACGATCCCCTCCATAAGCAATGCGGGAACCTTAGGTGCAAAGTCCTTGCCCAAACGCTCAGCGAGCACGACCAGTCCATCACTGGCGCGCATTGCCGTTCTCAAGAGGATCTTGTCGAAGCGCTTCGCATAGCGCGTCGCGCGCCCCTCCCACCGATACTCAACCCCAGGCGGATCGGATACCAGGGTCACACACTTGACTCCGAAGAGCCGCGCCAACGGCATTGCCGCATACATGTGGGCACTGTGTATGCCATATAGCAATACAATGCCCGGACACGAACGGTCGCGAGCGATGAGCCAGCGAAGGACCAAAAGACAAGATGCGAGCCAGCGGGTCAGATGTTTGACGAGCAACACATTTATGAAAGGGACCATGACGTTCCAACTCCCTTGGCCTCGATCCCACCTCCGATAACCCACCCACAATTGCCGGCACCGCGGGTATGTCGGCAGCGGCAACGAGGAAATCAGGTCCACACGAACATCGGGTGCTGCTTCCATAGCGTTCACGACATTCCAGCACAACTTGTGGGTTTGGACGGGAGCCTCACCGTGCCGCCGCCGCAATTCATCCATCTCGGCATCAGGCACCGCAAAGCCCACAATCAAGACCCGCATCCCGCATTGCCCACGAGTCGGTTCCATCATGCTGACAACACCTCCTTGTAGGCAGCGTCCAGCCGCTCCGCCCATCCGCAAGGAACTCCACATCGACTTGAGCGTGTCCCAAATCCTACAGATTCTGAGCGTCAACGCGTTTGAGCAAGTGCCTCTGGCTGAATTGATTGCGAATACGCAATCCCAAGACGAATCGTCATATCCTCCTAACCAGTTGATGCTGTGGGGGTAATGGCCGGATGCTTGTGACCATCCTTCTCTGCCCCGACGGTCACGCTAAACGCGACACGAAAAACTCGCCCGTCCTCATAGCCTCTCTATAAACTCAATGATTCTACTTGCTTGAACCTTCGGCGTCTTCTTCCGCATAATAAAATCCGCTGCTGCCTTCCCAAACATCTGCAGCTCTTCGTCCCTCTTTTCGCACGCGTTGACGATGGCGGCCTTAATGCCCTCTGCACTCTCGTCCTCTATAAAATACAGAAGGTTCTTGTATTCCTCCGGCAGGCATCCTAGCCGGCACATCAGTGTCGGCGTTCCTGATGCCATGTATTCCATTGTCTTCGAAGGAAATGAGTACTTCGTGTACGCTTCCGTAGAAGGCCGAGGATTAATCAATATGGTAGCTCTCTTCTGCAGCGTCAAAACATCTGCACGAGGCAAGATGCCAAAATAGGAGACCCTGTTGTCTCGCTTGATAAGCTCCGATATATCGCTCAATCCATCCCCATCTCCACAAAACTGTAGCCTATAGTTTTCATTCTTGATAAGACAAAAAGCATGGAGAAGACTACAAATGCCGTAACGCTTACCGAGATTGCCTGTATATAGGACGACGCGATTCCCATCCTTGGGGACAGCATCAAATTGCACTGACGGGTTATAAATGCCCTCCATTAATAGCCACGGTCTGCTCGCTATGGGAAGACATTCTGTCATCTTTGATGCTAGAAGAATGTAGCCATCGACAAATCCGTAAGTGCTTGGATTGTCCTTCATGAGATATGAAGAGATGCTGGCGTTCACTCTGGTAAGAAAGAAACTGTCTGCCGCCATGTACTTCTTCAAATCCGTGACCAACAGACAGATCTTTGTATCAGGAAACTCCTCCTTAATTCTAGGAGCAAGAGCGATGCAACTGAAATTGTAGAAGAGCACAACTCTCTTACCCCTCGTGTCTTTACACCATTCTCTGATATGGCAGAGGCAGCGCCGTCTTATATCGCTACGCTTTACATAGGAAACATTGAGGTAAGGAATGCTAATCGTCTTGCCATCGGCAGACTTGTGTCCTTTGACAAATGGGGTCTTGAAGTACGGAGGAAAAGACCCCAAATAAGGTGTGCTTAGCACATCACAATCAAAGTGGTTTTCCTCAAAACCTTTGAAGATGGCTTCCTGTAGGTTATTGGCAGCAAGGTCCAGTCCTACCCTCGCATTTTTGCGAAAGAAGGGCTTTAGCTGCTCCACATAATGGCCGCCTATGAATAACAGCCTCATCCGAGAAGTATTT
This sequence comes from Verrucomicrobiota bacterium, assembly GCA_022710935.1. GTDB lineage: Bacteria > Verrucomicrobiota > Verrucomicrobiia > Limisphaerales > J093 > MWFF01. The sequence continues at coordinate 28,005 of JAKLFY010000046.1, read as the reverse complement.
GCTCCCATCTGCAAAAGGTTGACCCTCAAGCGAGCGGACGCATCGGGAATCGCATCCTGCCGGACGCCTGGCTAGTGCCGGGATCGCCGGCAAAGCCACCCGGGTCTGTGCCCATGACGCCAGGGTCAGCCTGACGAGCCAAAAAACTCGATGTGAGCAGGTTGCGCGTGTAAGCGGTTCTTCACACCATGGGGAAACCCGAGAGAAAACGTCACCCAATGGCGCCGAGGAGATGGGCGCCACAACCCGCGCGGGCCGGTGGGGCAGACGCCGAGCCCGCGAGGCGGCTTGCGGCGCGCGCCCAGATGAACACAGACTTTCCGTGATGACCTGTAAAGTATATCCCACACGCTATTGTGCGCCCCCCGGAATAGTGACCTCCACTCGCGACCAACTGCTAGGCCATCATCCGTTGACTCAGACGCACGCATTCTTGGCTCCTTGGAATGCGAGTTCTCTTACCGGGCTGTTTCGTGACATCGGCCATACTTTCTGGCTACCATAGTCCACGCTCCTCGCCACAGTCATTCCTCAAATAGCGCGACAATTCTATCCACGCCCCTGCGATTGTCGTGAACATACTCGCTACAACCCTTCTTCAGGCGCCTGTAAAGTGCCTTATCCTCGATTAAACTCCTGACACTTTCGCCAATCCTATCTATAGGAGCCACCAACGCGTTCACTCCGTCATGCAGAAACTCCCCTACCGAGCCAAAGTGGGATGCGACAACTGGAACGTGCAATATCTTCGCTTCCATAATCGCATTCGGACACGCTTCCGACTCCGAGCACACCACAACCAAATTGCAGCGCGCGTAATAGGAATACGGGTTCTTCTTTTCCCCGAGGAGGATCAGATCCTCTTCTATTCCAAACCTTCGAATATCGTCCAGTAGCCGACGATAAACCTCGCCGACCGGCTCCCCCAGTATATACCACCGAAACCTGCATCCAGCGCTTCGCAAGCGACTGACGATACCTGGTATAACGTCAAAACGCTTGACCGCCGAGTACCGGCCGATACTCAGTATGTTAAACTGCCCATCTGTGAACCGAGCGTCAAGATCGATCTCGGCACCGGCATTTACAATGCGCTGGACATCGATTGGGTTGTAGATTGTCTCAACTCGATGCGCCACCTCTGGCAGGCATTGACAGAATGATTGCCGGGTATACTCAGACACGCAGACAATCCGGCTCATTTTCTGGTAAACCCCAACATCACGCTTCCGCTTCACGACCCTGCGGTAATCACATCTGACCCATGCCATCCTCTTACAATTCCGAATTCGTGCCACAAAGCGCGTTGCCTCTCCTTCCTGCCATGCCACAACCGCATAGTAATCTTGCCTGCGGATTGTCTCCGCCACTGCTCCATACACGTATCCAGCAATGTCGACGCCGAGGCCCAAGCATGCGCGTCGAAGCAACTTAAGCGGGGCGCTGATCAATAACTGCGTGGCATGTTCGTGGTTACCGAAATTGCCCACCATGGCTGCCAAGAGGCGCTTTTCCGGTAGAACCTTCTGCTCCGCAAAGAATGCACGCCTCGGGCCTTCGTGCGCCATGACGAGGAGGTCAAACCTGCACTTTCCCTGCAAGAGGTCTATAAGATTAATGACGCTGCTTGTGGTGCCACCCATTTCATAGGACGGAATGACAAAGAGTATCTTCTTCATTATGACAGGCCACAAATGCCCTTCCACACGTCACATCTGAATCTCTGCGTCAGTATCGTGACGACAGTCATACCACACACTGCGAGAAACCGCGTCCAGAGGTTCATTCCCCAAGTCAACTGCCTCCTCCCACGCGATGCCACCCGCAACCTCATGAAAGGCGTCCAACTCATCCGCAAGACAGCCCCTAGACCCGCATTTCTCACCAGCGTTTGATGTCATCTGACCGGTCACCGTCACATTTCGCCTGAAATGCGGGCTAATCAGAAACCCGCGCCCCAAACCGATGGACCGAATCTCGACCACACTGTGTCCGCGTGCCCGCGTCACCCAAGCGGCTGGGGCGCGTCCCGGCGTTGCTGAACCGATGAGCCAATTCTCCTTGCTGGGCGCGGGTTTCATAGAGCCGGAAATCTCACCCACCGACCGTCAGGAATGCCGCGACCGCCCCACTGGTGAGACTTCCGGGCTACACATCGCGGCCGCCAAGCGCACAGCTTTCGCCTGGAACAAAGTTCAAAGCGAGCTTCTCACACCACCAAAATCGCGCATGATTCCCTCGAGGATCCAGCCTTCCGGATTCACCCTGCCTTCATGCCACCTCAGATCACTTGTCCAATAGCCCGGAGCATTGCAAATGCCTGTCGTGCCGAAGCCATAACTCATTTCCACAATCAATGGCCTCCGATGAGAATCAAATACAAAATCAAACGCCGCAGATTGAAGCTTCAAGCGCCTAGAAACATCAAATGCAATTCCTACGGCCTCGAGGTCGATATTGCTATACACAAATTTGCCGCTCCCCGACGCTCGAAAGTCATTTTCCCTTACCAGCCGTTTCTCTCCCAAAGCACGATCACCCACCACCACAATACGCGTATCAGATTCGTTGTCCGCAATAAAGTCCTGAAAATATGCATATCCCTTCTCACTGCTTTGCATTCTGACAAACGCCGGTCGAAGCAGCAGCCTGACCACGCCCTTGAATATTCCATATACGCTGTCACTTCCTGACCGGTAGCGACGAAGTCGCTCCTTCAGATTATGCCATTCGTCATATCGGGAGAAACCACTCGTGAAGGCCCTCTTCACCAAAGCAGATGCCTGCTCCCTTGAGGCAACTAGTTTAACGTGCATGCCTCCGGCTCCTATTCTTAGCTTAAACACCTTAGGAAATGAGGTTCCCTGTATCCAATCGACGGCTGCACTCTTTGAATAAAACACATAAGATGGCACCAAGGGAGCGCCTATGCTCTCCAGCAGGTACTTCTGGCCCACCTTATCATCAAAATGCCACGTTGTATTAAAATCAGGGTACACCCTCTTTCCCGCTTGCTCAAGAGAATAGAGTAACTGCTTAGCAAATAGAACATCCTCATAAAAGACGTGCGAATGATGCCACAGCAATGCATCGCAATCCCGCACCTGAGCAACAATATCGCTATCGTAGCAATTGACTGATTTGAAGGGAATACTATTCTCAATGCAGTATTCAATCCACCCAGCATTGAAGCTCCCGTAAAACCGACGGTCGTGTATGGCAATCATCGTTTCACTAAGTAGGTGATCATGAACCGCCTGGACTAGCAAACGCCCGCCTTGGTTGATCGAGCCACCCGAACTCGTCCTCAGGTGCCGCCGTACGTTTTGTCCATCTTGCCGGTGCCGCCAAGTAACCTTCGCGCCATTTACTCTCGACGCCCCTATGCCCAGCGGGCCTCCCGTGCCTAATCCAGCCGCCTCGAATCTGCCACCGTGCCGATGCAATCGCGCCGGCTCCCAATCCCAGCGCGAGCCAGGTCAGTACGGCGTTCTGGCTGACAAGAGCCATCGAGTACAAGCTAGGGAGCAGAATCATCGCTAGCGCAGCTCCAAAGGGCCCAGCAGCCGGATGACGACCTCGTACTGCCCACATATAAAGTTTGATCAACTCCCAAAAGAAAGCCAGGTAGACAGCAAGTCCTACCAGCCCATGCTCGCTAAGCACTTCGAGCACGTCAGAATGCGCAGCCATTTCCACCCCTAAGCGTTCATAGGTAACCTCCATTGCGCCCAGTAGTCCCCGACCAACGACCATTTGCACAGGAGACGCATCAAACCACCCCTGCAAAACCGCCCGGTAGATTACACCACGCCCAGACCCGATCCTATCGGGATCCTCCACGTCCCGCCAGTCATCCGCGAGAGCATAGCGGTGTTGAGCAAAAAAGAAACCACCGACAAGCCCGACGGCTATCACCACCGCCACCAACTGAATGCGCATCCGCCACCTATCCCGCATTTGAATTGCCAGGAATGTCAGAATGCCACCCGCAAGTGCCACAATCGCCCCTCGCTTACCGGCAATTAGTGCTAGAGCGACGCACACAACCAGGGAAGCCGCGACTGTTGGCGGCACGCGTCTCCTAGCGCCCCAGAGCAACAATGGTGCACAACAGACGATGCTATATCCCATGTTCTCCCTGCTCTGGAGGGTGGGATCTTCAGCTTCCTGAACAAACTTCGTTTTCAGCTCGCCTCGCTGGTGAAGCACACCCATCTTTGAACCTACCACAAGCAGGACGGCCAGGCCCGCCATAACCGCCCAGTTCTCGCTGAAGCGGCCGCGCCCACCAATCGCACAGGCGGTCAAAAAGACCACCGGAGGATACAAGTACCGTAACAGTTTACTATACGTCGAAACCGCATCACCCCAGTCGCCCAAGACGCGGGCAAATCCACAGAGAATCAGCAGCGCGAGCGCACTCATCAAACAAGCGGACCTGACCCTGGTTAAAAAGCTCGCCTTCGTCAGCAGAAAGAGGCACATTCCGCCACACAACCCGCTTCGAAGCAGCGCAGGCACAGCTCGAGCCTCGCTCTCGTACCTATCGATGGCCCAGAAGTCAAAGACCCAAAGCAGCACCACAAGACCAAGCCATAGCACCGCGCCGTTGCCCGTCTTGGGCTCAGATGACCAAAGCGAGTGCGGTCGCTGTGATCCCATTGGCACTGCATGTATTTGTCGCATATGCTACCAGTAGCCAATCGCCAAGTCAGAAAGTGCAGAATTGCCAGAGAATCGATCAGGCCAGACTTTTGAGAAGGCTCCCATATCGCATGGGCGTCGTGATGCGACCCCACGGCCATCTGTTGGTTGTCTATTCGAGCCCGCCTGAGCGCCAGCCGCACACGGCTCGTCATAGAAGATGCGGCCTATCTCCGATTTTGCCTCGCCTCGGGGAAACGCGATCCCTATGGACAACTCGCGCGCAACCCACTTCTGGGCGACACCGCAGGCGATGGTCTGCATTGCCACCACCCGCCGCGCCGCGAGTGCTCACCGTCTATTGGTTTACCCATGAGCATCACATCGTACCGAGCCGCTTAACCCAGGTCCAATGCGCGAACGTATGGTCACACTCGCTGATAGACCCCTCTCTCCGGTCCAACTGGTTGGAGAATGGCTCTCGGTCTTTCTGGGACGCCTTGATCAGCATCCAGGCTCTCTCTCAGCCGCCAAGTCCAAATCTGCTAGGGTGATAACAACCTCGCGATGAGACTCGCACCGGAACATTGCACCCATGGCTCGACGCTGTGTGCGACTGCAGAGCAGCCTGGTCAAAGCGCCTTTGCGATTCAATCTTGGCAACGGACGCCTGAAACCACTCACCAGAGTCATGTATGACCACCTTCGTTCCATGCAAAACTCCGCCCATGCGCGCTCATAGGCCTCTTCGTCTTCGAAGATTCTGCTGCGCCGTGTAAAGGCATCCAGAAAACCACGCGCCGCATGGGTGTCGAGATGATCGATGCCCGTGTCGGACGCATGCATCGCGAACGGTACAAACTCGTATGTCCAATCTCTTGCCGACTCGACATTGAGTCGTACGAGAATGCCCTCACGCCAGCCAGGGCGCTGCGTTCGGTGTGGAAAAACGAAATTCCCCTGGCCATAAACAACTAGCCCCGCCCCATGCTTTTCGTACGTTCCCACACAGTGCGAATGTTGACACACGACGACTCGGGCGCCTTCATCCACCAACCAATGACAGAAGCTCCTCAGACCCGGACGGGGGATCTGCAAATGCTCGTTGCCGCCGTGAACCAGGACAACAAGAAAATCGCAAGCACTGCGCGCCTGCTTAAGGCTTGCGGCCGTGCGCACGAAATCCATGGAGTTGGCGCCCGGCGAGTTGCGCCCAGCCAGAGAAAACTCCGCCTCTGCCAGCGCCATTACACCTAGACGCATCCCGTTCAGCTCCGACACCCACAGGCGCCCCGCCTCATCCCTGTTAGCGCCAGCGCCAACCGTCGGGATACCAAAGCGCCGACATGCGGCCAGCGTCGTGTTCAAGCCGCGTGCGCCGTGGTCCATGATGTGGTTGTTGGCCAGCCCGAGCAATCCAACACGTGCGCTCTTCAAACCTTGAAGGACGCCTTGCGGCGCACCCAGCACCGGTCCGCATTTCACGGCCGGACTTGCCTCTTCGATCAATGGGCACTCCAGGTTTGCCAACCAAACATCGCACGACTCAAGATCACTCAGCACACCGCCAAACACTCCCGCTGCATTCCCCTTGGACAGTTCTTGCCCCACAGCACCCATTGGGCACAAGTCCCCAGCAATGACGATTCGATTCATTACGTATTAATCGAGATGTGTCGCGCTATCAGGCATCGCTCTTGACATACGACCGCCATCGCGCATCCCCAATCGCATCCTGCAACGAGGTTGCACAACCAAAAAGCAAGCACCCATGGTTACCCTCATCGTCTCATCTTATTCACCGCGGCAGCGAGACCAGACCGTACCACCCAGACAAGGCCCCTTCCGACCCTCAAAGCATACAGGCCTCTATGCTTTCCCCTCTGAGCGAGCAGGATGTAGGGTAGAACTGCACGGGCCTTGAACTCAGCAATCGTGCCCCGTGCTGCGTTTCTTGAGGTCCATGAACCCGGGACGCCGCGGCGATGCGCGGACATCACCCTGTTTGAGAAGCCGATCCTTCCATGGTTAATAGCCAGATTAACGAGCATGGCATCACCCACCTGGAACGTGTGATACTCATCAGACATTAGCGAAAGTAGAGCGTTTCGGAGCATTATGCTACTTGTGGCAAAAAAGCCTCCTCCTCGCGAGATGGCGCTTGCCGGACCCAAAAACTCTGGCTGCGGCTCCGGCCACACTCCGAGCACTCGCCCACTCACGTCGACAGCATTTGCGCGATGAGCATGCATCACGGCGTCCGGATGTGCATCTAAAAAGAGCTTCTGCACAGCGAGCTTGTCCGGCTCCAGCCAGAAATCGTCTCCTTCGCAAATCGCGATGTACGGCGCGCGTGTTGCCATACGACACCACCAGCCATTCACTCTCACTGTGCGGCCCAGGAACGAGCAGGCCGATTCCGGGCGATTTCGCAGAAACAGTCGTATCTTGTCCCGATGCTCCTCAGCGTAACGCATGCACAGCTCACGGGTGCCATCGTCTGATCCATCCTCTCCCACAATGACCTCAAACGGAAACGCGCATTTCTGCTGAAGGATGCTATCCAAACACTCGCAGATGTAAGGTGCGTGCTGATAGGTTATTACGTAGACGGAAGCCGCAGGCATGGCCCGGTTGATCGGTTTGTCATTCCCCAGGTATTCCACCTGCCGGGCAAAGCCGGCCTCAACAGTCTCCTTGAATCGGCACACATTCTCATGCAGCCGCCGCTTCGACAGAAAGTCGAGAATCGGCACCATAGAATCGATAGCGCAGGCGTTCTTCAGGATGCCATGAAGGCGCTCAACCATCGCGGCCACCAGGGCAGGTTCCCGAGCAGCGCCATGCTATCCGCAAACCAGGTCCGTCGAAGGCTAACAACAAGTCCAGCATACGCCAGAGTCATAGCGATCCCCTGCAGTGCCAGCATGCCATGCGGGCTCGAGCACGGCAGAAGTCCGACGCCCCACCCCACACCGCCAACAACGGCGGCAACGGCCAGCATCGGCATCAGGTCGCTGATCTGCTCTAACCAGGAGTAATCGGCGAGTCTGCGCGTATAGAAGCTGTTCAGCCAATATGAAATGAACGAGGTGACCAACGCGCCACACACCATGGCGAAGACTCCATAGCGGACGGTGAGCAGAACATTCATGACAGTCAGCAGCTTCTTGAGAACTTCAAGCTTAAAGAACAGGTCGCTCCGACCGAGAGCAGTCACGACCTTCAGGTGATAGACGTGCAACGGGTACAAAAGGCCGGCGAAGCTCAGCACCTGCAGCAGGGGCACGGAGCCCGCCCATTTCTCTGTCACAAGAGCGGTCACCAGGGCCGGTGCCGCCGCTGCAATGCCGGTCATCAGGGGGAAGCTGAGAGTCGCCGTCAGCCGGATTAACTGCCTGAGTCGCTGCTTCAAAAGGACCCGATCGTTTTGCAGCGTGCTGAAGTATGGGAACGCGACCCGGCTCGTCACCGTGCTTAAGGCGTGGCTGGGTGTATCGGCGAACTGGTGGGCTCGTGTATAGAAGCCGAGATCCACTGCACTATGCACCTTGCCGATAACGACCGAATAGACATTCCTGAATATCGAATCCAGCAGCCCGGCCGCGAGCAAGCGCGAACTGAAGGGCCATAGCGCACCAATGCAAGACCAGCGGAAGCGCCCCCGAGGCCTCCAGGGCCTGAGCATCCACAGCATAACAGTGCCCACAAAGACACGGAGCACGGCTTGGGTCACAAGGCTCCATACCCCAAATCCTCTCCAAGCCATCGCCACACCGACAGCCCCGGATGCGATCGTGGCCGTCCAGTTGATGATGGCAAGAGTCTTGAAATCCAGATCGCGTGCGCGCAAGGCGTCCTGGACGATGCGAAACGATCCGAACACCACCTGGAGCGACAGCACACAGAGCATTGGGGCCAGGACTGGCGTGGCATAGAATGCCGCAACCCACGGTGCGATCGCGCAGAGCAACCCTGCCATGAGCGTGCCCACGGTGATGTTGAGGTAGAAACACGACGTCGTGTCATCCTCGCTGAGCTCTCTTCGTTGGATGATTGCCGAGCCGAGACCCGCCTGGGTGAAGGATTCGGAGACAGCGAAGAACACGGCCAGCATGCCGGTCAGGCCAAACTCGGCCGGAGAGAGCAACCGGGCCAGAATCACCCCCAGGCCGAACTGGGCAGCCTGCTGCCCGAACTGCTCGAGCGCTGACCATGCAAATGCTGATTTTAACCTCTTGGCCAACTGGTCTTCTCCTCTGGATCCCTGACACCATTCGTCGTCCCTCCCATCAAACGGGGAGAAACGAGAGGTCAGCAGCGGACAACAGCTTTTGGCGCGTCAGCGGCCAGCACGTTGGTGCGTCAGCAAACCCGTACTGCACGCAACTCCTTCGCTCCCGTCTGCAATTCCCTTGTCGACTCGATCTTAAGCTCAACTTGTAGTGCGAAAGAAGGTGCGAGAGGGAACAAAGTGCTGAATCGGACATATGACCAATTTGAGCCGCTCCCCTCGCTTTCCTCTGCGAGAGTTCCTTCTCCCCTCATTCCAATCCTCCCCATTCCGAGCTTCATTCCAACGCGCAGGCGTGAGCGTGCATCACACTGTTCCCGCGGGTCTTCGCGTGAGCCAAATGCTATCGTGAGCGTTAGCGGCCGTCCAGGAAAAGTCCCAAACCCCTGTGGCCTACATCGTCAGCGCATCTGGAACTGGCGATGGATTGCTAACATAAAGTGGAAGCCCATCAACGTCCCTTAGAACAATGTTTTGCCCAGGATACCTTCGCTCCTGTTCAGGTGGCACATCCGCTTCTTGTCCAAGCGCACAGTGCAGTTGATACTCTGAAAGATTGAACCCTGCTTGAGCAAAAGCGGATGTAAATGCTACGGGCCTCAGGTTGATTTCGGTAACTCGTGGCCTCCCTGTCTCATCCTCTCTCAAATCCACAGTAACAAGCCCGTTCATTGTCTCCCCAGTGACTGCACACAGATGCCGCACCGCCCTAAGTGAAACGTCAGAAATGTCCTCACGATTTAGCAGTCTCCCCCGTGCCGTGTTGCCTGTTATGCCAGACAAGGCAACGTTGGACATAATATACTCGATTCGCTCTGCAACTCCAACCTTAAGCAAGCTTCCGCGCAGAAACAGCAGAAAGCAGGCGAAGTTTTTGCCCGGCAGCACGCTGGCGATCATTGCCCTCTGCATGTTTCTCCTCAGATCAAACCACGCCACAAGCTCTTCAGGGCTACGCGCAATCAACGAGCCGCGCCCTGAGGTTGATCCTTCCTCGAACTCTCGAACCCACACGGGGAATCTCACGCCTATGAGGGCGCTTCGAGCAGCTTGCCGGTCGAGAATCTGAAACTCTGGTACGAGGTCACTGTGCACAAGTGCCTGGTAAAGCCTCTCCTTGCTAATCGCTATTTTGCAGAAGCCAGGTGGGATACTGAGGTGGGGAATACCTAAAGAGTGCACCGACCAGTACACTGCCTCAAGTTCAGGGATGACAACCGCCGCGCTGATGCCTTCCTTTACTATTACTTGATTCACAGCCTTTGGGTATTGCTCATCGTCCCAACGCGGTACTCGGTACACGCGGGCGTAGAGACCCTCGTAAACGCCGTAGAGGTTGCGGCATATGTCGATGCCGATAAGGTTTGCCTTCTTGAAGTACGGGCTGAGCCGCAACGAACGTGCGACTGCTCTAGCCGTGACACAACAGGCTCCGGTAATTAGTATCTTGACTCGCTTACACATATGGGTTATTGAATAACAGTTCAATCCTAGTTTGTCTATCCCAAGCCCCACTTTTCCCTGGCACCTGCCCCGTGTTTCTGAATGAATGAAAGCAGAGTGCAGATCTGATCAGTCTCGGCTGATGTTATCTGTGTGCCTGTCGGCAGCGCGAGCGTCCGCTCGGAAAGCACTTCTGTGTTCGGCAACTCGGGCACTGCCCCAACCGCACCGGATCGGTAAGGCTCCATCCGGTGGCAGCCGGGGTAAAAGTACCGCCGCACCATGACATTCTCGGCATGCAGAATGCGGTAAAGTACGTCGCGCGGCAGACCGAAAAAGGCTTGATCCAACTCGACAACGACATACGGGTAGTTCCACCGCTCACTGTCGTCGTACACGATGCACTGGATTCCAAGGATCTCACTGAGTCACTACTGACCTCACTGCGTCGCAGATCCGCTGAACAGTGATCTCTTGCAGATTAAAGTACAGGGGAAGACAAACGATGCGTCGTGCAACATCGTCAGCCGCTGGCGTGAGGACGGTACGGGCGGAGCGGAAGCGCGGCGTGTCCAACAGCAATGGGTAGAAGTAACGACGCGGATGCACCCTGAGAGTTGCGAGCGCTTCGATAACGCGGAGCAATTCTGCTTCGCTTGGGAGCAAGACCGGCATGTAACTGAAGTTGTATTGACCTGGCTGGAAGCGCTGGAGCCGCAGGCCCGGCAACCCCTGGAGCCGGGCGATGTACAATTCGCCAAGCTGCCGGCGGCGTTCGAGTACAGCATCGAGGTGCCGCAGATTTGCCAACCCGAGGGCAGCCGCGATCTCGGTCATCTTTGCATTGGTGCCGTCGTCCACAACCTCCTTGTGTTCGTCATGGCCGAAGAAGCGCAACTGGCGCAGGCGCCGCCTCAGTTCCGGGCGCGTGGCGAAGCAGGCACCGCCCTCGCCGGTGTTGTACAGTTTGGTGGCGTGAAAACTGGTGCACGAGATGTCGCCGTAGCTCATGAGACTGCGGCCGTGCACATCAACACAGAGAGCGTGGGCGGCGTCGTAGATCAGCCGCAGTTTGTGGCGGTCGGCCAGCACCTGGAAGCGTTCCAGGTCACAGGGCGCGCTGAACACGTGCACGGGCAGAATCGCGACGGTGGCCGGCGTGATTGCCTTCTCTGCGGCAACCGGGTCCAGGTTCCAGGTGTCTGGATCAATGTCTGCGAAGACCGGCGTACACCCTTCCCAAGCGATGGCGTTGGCCGTGGCGATGTAGGTGAAGGGGGTGGTGATAATCTCCCCGCGCAGGTCGAGGGCGCGGATGGCCAGTTGGAGGGCGAGAGTTCCGTTGTTGACGCAGATCGTGTCGGCAACCCCCAGGCGCCGGGATAACTCGGCTTCGAGTTGCAGCAACAGCGGGCCGTTATGGGTGAGTATGCCCGTTGCCCAGATCCGATCGAGATACGGAATCAGCTCGCTGAGGGGAGCGATCGAGGGCTGGGTGACGAGAATGGGATTAGCCTCCATGCGCATAGGTTCGTATTCGAGTGAGAAGGTCTGCCTGAAGTTCGATTGCCTGGTAACCGGGTTCGTAATCGCCCGCGAGTATGCAGTCGCGAAAGTGCCGCCACATGTTCCGGTACTGATTGTCCGCCGGCAGGGTCCGTTCCTCGCGCCCTGACTGGCGATCGAGAACGAGCGACGGGGTGAGATCAGGCGGGGCGGTGAAAATCCGGCCCGTACTCAGTTTCCCGCGCGTGCCGAGAAACTCGGCAAGGCACTGGTAATAGGAATGGAATCCAAAGTAGCACTGGGCAACCACGCCAAGCGAGTTGCGCAGGGTTGTGGCACCAGCGAGGTCCACGCCGGTCTTCGGATCCCACTCCAGCCATGAAGAAAGGACCTTGAGCTCGCTCTTCATGCGGCGCACCTCCTCGCCCTGACCCAATCGCCCGCGCCGGAAAGAGGGCTCGGCGTCCCCTTCTGCCGAACGCCCGGGGGGGAATTGGCACGGCTCATGGTCCCGATGCGCATCACATCGCTGAATGTCAGGTTTGCCCAAGAATTCCTGGCAGAGCATGGCGGTGTACCCTCCCGCATCGAGGAGCGCGCCCCCGCCCAACTCCCGCTGGTAGCGAAAGTTATCGCTGGACAAGGGAGGAAACGAGAACGTGGTGCGCAGCAAAAGAAGATCGCCGATCGCGCCCTCCTGGATCACCTCTCGTATGGCTTGGGTCTGGGCGTGGTGCACAAACAAGTAGTTCTCAATCACGCACACGCCGGCCGCCTGCGCCTGAGCCAGCAACTCGCGAGTCACAGAGTCGTCTTCGGCAAAAGACTTCTCGACGAGCAGGTGTTTGCGGGCCCCAAGGGCCTTCGCCACCCATTCCCGGTGCAGGCCGGTTGGCAGCGGCATGTAGATGGCGTCAATATCGTCCCGCTCGAGCAGGTGCTCATACCCTACCACGGCCTCAGCCCCGAAGGCATCAGCGAATCTCTGGGCCTTGTCCGGGGTGCGACTTGCCACGGCAGCGAGCCGCCAGCCCTCAGCCTTGCGAAGGGCGGGGAGCATCGAGCGCCACGCAATGTTCGCGCAGCCCATGACGCCTAGACGAAGGTTAGTGCTCATTTCGGGCAGGGGTATCGGGAGCGGGCGCCCTCAGCCAGCGTGCCCGCGCCGAGCGAGGCCAGAAGACACCGGGCCTCGACGTTCAGAATGCGCGAGTGCACTGCCATGGGACGGAGTTGATTCAAGGGTACCCAGCGATAGGAATCAGGCGGTTCAACGAGCCAATCACCGCCCACTTCGATTATCCGGTTGCGGTTCGCCTCACGGTAAAATCGGCCACCTTCCTCAGACTGTAGGGTATTGACATGCCAGATTCCAAAGTCTGGATTGTCGGCATCATGCGTGAAGGAGGGCAGATCAGCCTCCCTGTGGTCCCGCCGGAAACACTGCACTGACGGCCCTAGCTCAATGGTGTCGGCGTTGCCCGGTTCGGGTTTGGACTGGAGCAGAACTTCAACCTGTCCAGAAGTTTGGCGGGTGAAGCAGGCCATGAGCCCTTCGCTGGCCGGCTGAACAATGGGCTGACACCAAGTGCCAATCTCGCGATTCGCAGCGTCGACTCGCACACCAATCACGCGAAAGAACCGGCCCTCGTCATGGGCGATGGCATCGGAGCGGACCGTCCAATTCCGCATTTCCCGGGGTGCAATCGATGTCACGCTCTGATCTGCCCCGAACCGCTGCCGGCTCAACCATCGCAGTGTGTGGGCGTAGGCCTCGGCATTGGCCGGGCAGACCAAGCTCATAAGGCACGCAGCCTCGAAGAGGTTGTCTGGCACGCGGAGTAAACCCCGATCGATACCGCATTGCGCTTCGATGCACTTGGGGTAATCTTCTATGAACCAGCCTTCGAGTTCGGGTGCGGCCAGTGGCAGACAACTCAGCACCGTGCGCGCATCCATGTTCACCACGTTGTCTTGACGAAGCAGATGGTTGAGTTGTCCAAGCGTGAGCCAGCAATAGTCATCCCGCAGCGGCACATCTTCCTGGGCCTCAACCACGATATTACGGTTCAACTTGCGCCAAAAACGACTTCCTTGCTCAGACTGCAGGCAGTCGACCATCACTCGGCTTAGCCTCATGTCGAGAAAGTACTCCAGGTAGTCTGGCGCGCGACCCTGATGAACACGGGTGAAGTTGCTGCGCGTAGCCTGAACGGTGGGAGAGACTTGGACATAGTGCAGATTGCCGGGCTCCATCTTTGCCTGAACGAGAAAGTGCAGTACACCGTCAAATCGCTTCACGACAAAGCCCAGAATCCCAATTTCTGCCTGATGAAGGATGGGCTGATCCCAGGAAAGACGCTCGGGCGACCGCTGTTCAATCCGCACGCCGTCCACCACAAAGAACTTCCCGGTCTCGTGCGCGATGCGCCCAGTCGCCTGGTCGAAGCGCCAACGATCGAGCTCATTGAGCGCTATGGGTTCGACAACGAACCGGTGCGCCTCAACCCGGTCTTGAAACCAGCGGGCGAACACCTGGTTCGTAGTCACGAGGCCCTGTGACGCCAGAGCCGAAGCCACGAAGCAAAGTGCATCCGAGCCCGTGCATCGGGAAGTCAATCCGTAGGCTTTCATTACACAGATCGCCCTCCGCCAGGCCCGGCGCCTCCGTCCTGCAGCAGTTCGGACAGATAGTTGCCATAGCCTGACTTGCATAGGCCGCGAGCCAGCTCGGCTAACCGTTCCCGGTCGATGAACCCCAGACGCCAGGCGATCTCCTCGACGCAGGAGATCTTGAGCCCCTGCCGATCCTGGATCGCGCGAACGAACGCCGTTGCCTCGGCGAGAGATTCGTGCGTCCCCGTGTCCAGCCACGCAAAGCCGCGTCCCATCACGCGCACCGACAGTTTGCCCCGGCGGAGATACTCGCGGTTGACATCGGTGATCTCGTACTCGCCGCGGGCCGAGGGTTTGAGTTGTTCGGCAATCCGCACGACGTCGTTGTCGTAGAAATAGAGCCCGACCACAGCGTAGTTGGATTTCGGCTGAGCCGGCTTCTCCTCGATGCTCAACACCTTGCCGTCGGCATCGAAATCGACGACGCCGTACCGTTCCGGGTCGTGGACATAATACCCAAAAACCGTGGCTCCCATGCTCTTGGCTGCCCGGTTCAACATCGACCTCAGGCCGCTCCCATAAAAGATGTTGTCGCCCAGAATCAGGCAGACGGAGTCCGAGCCGATGAACTCCCTCCCCAGCACAAAGGCCTGAGCCAGACCGTTGGCAACAGCCTGCACCTTGTAGCTGAGGCGCAAACCGAGACGCGCGCCATCGCCGAGCAGCCTTTCGAACACCGGCGTGGCTTCCGGTGTCGAGATGATCAGGATCTCGCGTATCCCGGCCAGCATCAGGGTCGAGAGCGGGTAATAGATCATCGGCTTGTCATAGACCGGCAGCAACTGTTTGCAGATCACCTGGGTGACCGGGAACAGCCGCGTGCCCGAACCGCCGGCGAGGATGATGCCTTTCATAGAGGGGATGAGGGACGAGGGACAGGGCGCGGGGGAGGCCGCGAAACAGGAGAACGGTTAGCGGGTGATCAGGAAAGGTGTGGGCCTGTTGAACATGGAATCTCTATTCGAACAAGCTTCCGGCTTGCCACAGTCTGTGTTCACGTGCTCCGCATACTTGGCGGTTAACTGACCTGAAATCCTCCTGGCTGCCGCAGGTTCTGGTCACGTTGTGAAGGCAAGTGCTCTGACGACCGGACACTTTCTGGCCTCGCCGTCGCATCTCACCACTCACCTGCTGCTCTTCTCGTTTTCGCTTCTCTTGCCCAGCCTCTCCCCTGCGTACTTCTTCGTGCGTATGGGTTCCCACCACCAGCGGTTGTCGAGGTACCACTCGACGGTCTTGCGCAAACCGCTGTTGAAGTCTTCCTGGGGTCCCCAACCGAGGTTCCGGCGCAGTTTGCCGGCATCCATCGCGTAGCGATGGTCGTGTCCAGGGCGATCCTCGACAAACGTGATCAGCGCTCGATACGACTGCGTCCCGGCCGGACCGCGGAAGTCGGGATTTCGTTCAATTGGGCGCAGTTCGTCGAGAAGGTCACAGATACTGTGAACGACCTCGATGTTTGTTCGTTCGCTGTTGCCGCCGATGTTGTACGTCTCGCCGGGTTTGCCGCGATCGAGAACCGTCAACAAAGCTCGCGCATGATCCTCGACGTAAAGCCAGTCGCGCACGTTATCTCCTTTTCCATACACGGGCAGGGGTTTGCCTTCAAGGGCGTTGAGGATGACCAGCGGGATTAGCTTTTCCGGGAAATGAAACGGACCGTAATTATTCGAGCAGTTCGTCAGCAGCGTGGGAAGCCCGTAAGTGTGATGCCAGGCCCGGACCAGGTGATCCGACGCGGCTTTGCTGGCCGAGTAAGGCGACCGTGGATCGTACGCGGTATCCTCGCGAAACAGGCCCTGTGGGCCAAGGCTGCCGAATACCTCGTCGGTCGAGATATGCTGGAATCGGAACGCGTCCTTGCGATCGGGCGGCAGCCCGCGCCAATAGGCCAGCGCCGCTTCGAGCAATTGGTAGGTCCCCGTGATGTTGGTCGAGATGAAATCCGCCGGCCCGTCGATGGACCGGTCGACATGCGATTCCGCGGCCAGGTGAAGGACGGCATCCGGCTGCGCCTCATGAAAAATGCGGCCCACCGTTTGCGGGTCCCGAATGTCGCCTTGGACAAATCGGTAGCGTGGGTCGGAGGCAACCGCGCGGAGCGATTCGAGGTTCCCGGCGTAGGTGAGGCTGTCGAGGACGACCACGCTGTGAGGCGTCTCTCGGATCAAGTGACGCACCACCGCCGAACCGATGAAGCCGGCGCCGCCAGTGACAAGAAGTCTCATGGAGAATCAGCGTTTTGAGCTTTGAACCAGTGGTGAAGGACACCGCGTTGACAACGGATCACAAAAAACTAACACAAGGACACAGCGCGGCGGAGCCGCAGCCAAAACAACCACAGAAGAAAACGAAGGAAACGAAGCGCCGGAAAACCTTCTCAAAGATGCGCGAGTCTTGTGAACCGCGGAATACGCGAAACACACGAACAAAAGCGGTAACAAATCACGAGAATGGCTGGGGTTTTTCGCGTGGTTCGCGTGGTTCACGGTTAAGTCCTTCCTCTGCTTCCTTCGCACTGCAATCGTTCAAGTTGCTCGCAGGCTGCGAGCGAACTCTGCGGTGAGCTTTCTGTTCGTTTCACACCATTCTCTGCGCGTCAGCGCCGTCGCAGCGCGGCGACCAGCGTGAGCGTCGGAGCTGGGCGCGTACGAGGATTCTATAACCTCGGTTGCGGCTTTGCCGCGCTGCGTTCCTTTGCGATCTTCTGTTGAACACCTTCGAGTCGAGCCTTTACTCACAGAAGGTCGCAAAGATACGCAAAGGACTGAACTTAGTGTTATTTGCCCCCGCTCTTCTCTGTGCTGTATCTCTGTGGTTCATTTCGGGACGGTGACTGTCATCCCCATGAAATCCGCGTAGGCGCGGCGGATCCCCTCTTCGAGTCCGACCTCGGGCCGCCAACCCATCCCGAAGATGCGCGCACTGTCCATGAGTTTGCGCGGTGTGCCGTCCGGTTTCGACTCGTCCCAGACAATCGCGCCCTCGAACCCCACGACCCGCGCGACCAGGTCGGCCAGGTCACGGATTGGCAGGTCGGCGCCCGAGCCGACGTTGATAATCTCCTCGTCGCTGTACCGTTCGAGCAGGAAGAGACAGGCGCGGGCCAGATCGTCGACGTAGAGGAACTCGCGCCGGGGCGATCCGGTCCCCCAACAGACCACCTCGTGCACCCCGGTCGATTTGGCTTCGTGGAATCTTCGGATCAGGGCGGGCAGGACATGAGAATTCCGCGGGTCGTAATTGTCGTTTGGCCCGTACAGATTGGTCGGCATCGCGCAGATGTAATCGGATCCGTACTGGCGTCGATAGGCCTGGCAGAGCTTGATCCCGGCGATCTTGGCGATGGCGTACCATTGGTTGGTCGGTTCGAGCGGGCCGGTCAGCAGATGCTCCTCGCGGATCGGCTGGGGTGCGAGCTTGGGATAGATGCAGGAACTGCCCAGGAAAAGGAGCTTGCGGACACCGGCCCGGTGCGATTCGGAGATGACGTTGTTTTGGATCTGGAGGTTCTCGAGGAGAAAGGGAACGGGCTGGGTATCGTTGGCCAGGATGCCGCCGACCCGGGCGGCGGCGAGAATCACATACTCGGGGCGTTGTTCGTCGAAGAAGCGGCGGACGGATGTTGGCTCCCTGAGATCGAGTTCGTCGCGGGTGCGTCCGATGAGGGTCGTATAGCCCTGGCGGTCGAACTCGCGCCAGATGGCGCTGCCGACGAGTCCCTGGTGACCGGCGACGTAGATGCGGGCGGATTTGGGTAGGGGGGTCATGTTGGGATCGGGCGGTGCGTCGGAGCGCCGGCTTGCAGCCGGCTTAGGGAGATTGGAGATGGGAGATCGGAGATCGGGAGGCGGTACGTCGGTGCGTCGGTGGACGGTGGCCGGTGGGTCGGTGGCCGGTGCGTCGGTCACGGCAGACGAAGGACGACGCGAAAGGCGTCGCCCGAATCATCGAAGTCGACACCCAGACCGAGGCGGCTCGCGGCTTGGACGACCATTGGCAATCCACGGCCCAGACGGTCCATATATCCCAGGTTCTCCATCAACCGGACCAAAAGCGGGTTGCGGGCAAAGCTGGTGCCAACCGCCAACTTCTCGACAGTTACCGTGTTGGGCAGGCGTCCGGGGCTGGCAAACTCGCACCGGTCGGCGAACAACAGCACGCGGATCTGCGATCCGGTGATGCTGTAGTTCCGATGCACGCACGCGTTGACCAGCAGTTCGCGAAAAACCGGGTCGGGGTACCCGGCCCGCTCGATCCGCCGGGCCCCCTCGATGCGAGAAGGCGATTGCAGGTTGGCCTTGAGGCCTGCCAAAGCGTTTTGGACCTGGTCAGGCAGGCTGCCGCCAAAGAACCGCTTGTCGATCAGGTCAGCGCCTGGTTGAGTCCCCTGGAAGTGGGCGAACTGAATACCCGCTTGCGGCAGGGTCCGCTCGGGTGAAATGCCGAATATCAGGAGCCCGCCCACCGTGGGGCGCCCCTGATCTCCCAGGATATCGGTGGCGCGCATCAAGCGTTCGCGTTCTGCTTCGCTCTCACGCGCAAAGGCCAATTCGTAACGCGCAAAGTAATCCGCGACGGCCGACAGGTTGAGCTGGTTGAGGCTGACCTGCGAAAGCTCGACGAGATCGTAATGAAAAAGACCAGCGGCCTGAAAAAGCCGCATGAGTTCCTCGCGCGACGCAATTCGCTTGGTCGAGCCAACGCGAATGTAATACCGGTTGCGCGAGGTGTAGTACGGGCGATCTGGTCCCTTGGGCACCCCGATGCGAGCGACCGTCATGCCGCCGGATTGCACGGTCTCGTAGGTCGGTCGGATGGGCGGAATGCAGCCGCTGCGACTGATGTTCATCACATCCTGCTCGTACGACCGCGATAACCCCACCGGCTGGCCGGCGTCGTCGACTCCGAGCCAGATCTCGCCCCCGTCGGCATTCGCGAAGGCGACGAGTTCCTCGGCCAATTCGGTCGCGCTCACCGCTTCGAGCTTGAACTCGACATGTTGGTTTTCAGCCGGCGGAATCACGGACATCGGGATTCGGAAATGGGAGTTCGGAGATCGGAGTTCGGAGTTCGGAGATGGGGGGGGCGGTGCGTCGGTGCGCCAGTGCGTCACTGAGGACACAGGCTGCGGTTCCTGTTCGTAATCGTAATCTCGAGCCAAACACCATACACAGTGACAGGAAGTCACAAGAAGGGATTACGATTACGATTACGATTACGATTAAGAGCCAAAGAAATGATGACGGGCAAGGTGAACCGCGAGAAACGATGAAATCGGAGCCAATTCAACAGAGGGTCCAAAGCAAGACAGATGACCGGAATTCACGCTCCCCCTTCTTTGCGTTCCTTTGCGATCTTCTATTGAACAGGTTCCTGTCGGGTCATTCCTCACAGAAGGGCGCAAAGAACCGCAAAGGACTGGACTTCATGTTCACCAGATCTTCTTTGCGTCTCTTTGCGATCTTCTGTAATCCCCTCCCCCCCATGCATTCCCCTGTGTACGGCGTTTCGCTGTGTTCGCGTGTTTCGCGTATTTCGCGCTTCACTCTCCGCACAGCATGAAACGCTCAACGCTCAACGCTCAACTTCTAACCAGCCGTGCTCGTTGCACGTTACTGTGTTACGGGGATCTTCCCCTCGCGATGAGCCTTCAGCAGCGCGATGTCCGCATCGACCATCAGCCGGACCAGGTCCTTGAATCGCGTCCGGGGTGTCCAACCGAGCTGGCGCTGCGCCTTGCCGGCGTCCCCGACCAGGAGATCGACCTCAGCCGGACGGCAGTACCGTGGATCGGTCTCGACATACCGCTGCCAATCGAGTCCGACAGAGCCAAACGCGGCTTCGAGGAACTCGCGGACCGAGTGTGTCTCGCCGGTGGCGATGACATAATCGCCTGGTTGATCCTGCTGAACCATCAGCCACATGGCCTCGACGTATTCCTTCGCGTAGCCCCAATCGCGTTTGGCGTCGAGGTTGCCCAAATAGAGCTTGTCCTGGATCCCGGCCTGGATGTGCGCGACCGCTCGAGTGATCTTGCGGGTGACAAACGTCTCGCCCCGGCGCGGCGACTCGTGATTGAACAGGATGCCGTTGCTGGCATGGAGTCCGTACGACTCGCGGTAATTCACCGTAATCCAGTAGGCGTACACCTTGGCGCATCCGTACGGGCTGCGCGGATAAAACGGGGTCGTCTCGCTCTGGGGGGTCTCGATGACCTTGCCGTACATCTCACTCGATGACGCCTGGTAGAAGCGCGGGCGGATCCCGGTCTCGCGAATCGCTTCGAGCAGGCGCACGGCGCCCGTTGCGGTGATGTCGGTCGTGTACTCGGGACTGTCGAAACTGACGCGGACGTGGCTTTGGGCGGCGAGGTTGTAGATCTCTTCCGGCTGAACCTGGCCGATCAGACGAGCCAACGCGCTGGCATCGCTCAGATCGCCGTAATGAAGGTGCAGATGCGTCCGCGCGACGTGCGGATCCGAATAGATCGAGTCGAGGCGGCCGGTGTTGAAAGTGCTGGCGCGGCGGATGATGCCATGGACCTCGTAGCCTTTGGCGAGCAGGAACTCGGCAAGGTAAGATCCGTCCTGGCCGGTGATGCCTGTGATCAGAGCCCTTTTCATTCGACGGAGATCGGAGATGGGCGTTCGAAGTTCGGAGTTCGGAGATGGGAGATCGGGGTCGGAGCGCCGGCTTGCAGCCGGCTTTGGGCGTTCGGAGATCGGAGATCGGGAGGCGGTGCGTCGGTGCGTCGGTACGTCAGTGCGTCAGTAGCCGGTGCGCCAGTACGTCAGTGCGTCGGTGCGTCAGTGCGACACTAGCCCGGATGTCTCATGGATGTGTGGCCACGGCGACGCCGAAAACTCCAAAATGCGGACAGCCGCGGGCTATACAGAGCGACATACATGATGCAGCGCCGGGTCAGGGGACCCGGCCTACAAGCCTCTAGGCCGCGTGCCCTCACGCGGCGTGACTTCTGACGCTATGGATAGAACAAGCGGCGATTTCCGCTCGTAATCGTACTCGTAATCGTACTCGTAATCCCAACCCTGACTTCATTTACAGTCTCATGGAGTCAGGAGACGGGATCACGACTAGCAGTGTTCAGCAGAGTCAACCGCGAACCACGCCAACCACGCGAAAAGCCGGGCTGGCAGACTTTTGGCGTTGTTTCCCTTTCGCGTATTTCGCGTATTTCGCGGTTGCTCTGAAAAGGAACGGCAAAGGAATGCAAAGACCCAGACTCCAAGTTGCCCTGCGCTTTGCGGTTCTTTGCGATCTTCTGTTACTCTCTACCACCCATGCTGTTCTCTCTGTCCTCTGTGTCTATTTCAGCGATGAACGTGTCAAAATCGGCCAGACGTTCGTGGACGATCGCGAACACGATCGTCCAGTCCAAATCGCGATACGAGTGGACCGCAATGTTTCGAAACCCCACTGCCTTTTGCATCCGCTCGGCGGTCTGATTGGACAGGACCCCGGCTTCGGCCAGAATAGCGAAGCTCTCGCCCATGGTCTGTGGGGCGCGCGCATCGAGCTCGGCCACTCGCATAGCGGCCAAGTCAACCGCCAACTGAACGGCGCGTTCGAGGTTCAGAGCCAGAATGTCCTGCAGATCGACGTTCGCCAGCAGTTCCTCGAGGCGAGCCGGCCGCTTCTGTTCGAGCCTCCGCAGGCAGCGACGGAGCGACTCGATCTTGTCGGCTGTGATGTCAGGATCCACGGTGTCAGTGCGTCGGTACGTCAGTGCGTCAGTGCGTCAGTGGGCCGGTGTGTGCGCGGTCCTGGCGGCGGCGCGGCGCGCGTGGATCCGGCGAACGAGAGGCGAAAAATCGGCCTGCTCGAACAGCATGCGTCGGATCAGGGTGGCGTAGAGATTGCGGTCGCGACACACCAGGATTCGTCCGGTGCCAAGGATCGAGCGCAAGAGCAGTCCATGAGCAGTGTGCAGGTCGATGAGATCGACGCTGCGGCCGGAAGCGAAGGCCACCTCTTCAATCAAGGCCTGCTTGCGCCGGGAATCCATCGGACCCTGCTCCGCGACGGCCAGGTCAAGGTCACTGTCGAATCGAGGGCTGCCGCCGTTAACCGACCCGAAGAGGATGGATAGTCGGATGGCCGGATCGGCTTCGCAGACCTGTATGATGCGGCTCAGTTGCATCGGAGATCGGAGATGGGAGATCGAAGTTCGGAGTTCGGGGGCGGTGCGTCGGTGCGTCGGTAGCCGGTGCGTCGGTACGTCGGTACGTCGGTGCGTCAGTGCGACACTAGCCCGGATGTCTCATGGATGTGTGACCACGGCGACGCCGAAAACTCCAAAATGCGGACCGCCGCGGGCTATACAGAGCGACATACATGATGCAGCGCCGGGTCAGGGGACCCGGCCTACAAGCCTGTAGGCCGCGTGCCCTCACGCGGCGTGACTTCTGACGCTATGGATAGAACAAGCGGCGATTTCCGCTCGTAATCGTAATCCTACTCGTAATCGTAATCCCTGCCCTGACGTCGTTTACAGTCTCATGGAGTCAGGAAAGGCGATTAGGATTAAGAGCAGGAAGAGCAAGAGTCACCTCCTGATCTGCCAGCTCTGATCGGCGAATTCCGATGGACCATCTGGGAACTGCGCGAGCCCCTGTTTAACTCTTTGCGTTCCTTTGCGAGCTTCTGTTGAACCCCAGACACCCGTGCTTTCCTCTGTGTTCTCTGTGTCTCTGTGGTTCAATTCGGGCCGGTGACTATGCTCGAACAGGATTCACCACAGAGGCGCAGAGCACACAGAGAAGACATTAATCAACAGAAGGACGCAAAGGGACGCAAAGGACCTAAAATCCGAGCTGCCCTGTACCATACGTTCCATTGCGATCTTCTGTAACTCCCCGCCTACTGACGTACTGACGCACCGCCCACCGACGCACTGTTTACCGCCTACTGACGCACCGTCGCACCGGCTACCGGCTCCCCCCATCTCCGATCTCCCATCTCCCATCTCCGATCTCCGCCCCTTACCCCTTCCCGCATGCCCCCGTGCCCCTCCCCCTTACCCCATTGCGTAGAAGCCGCGGTACCATGCGACAAACCGCCTCACCCCTTCCTCGATGGACGTCGCGGGCTTGAACCCGACATCGCGCATGAGGTCGTCGACATCGGCATACGTGGCCGGGACATCGCCCGGTTGCATCGGCAACATCCGCTTCTGAGCCGCGCGCCCCAGGGCCTGTTCGAGGAGCTCGATGAGATGCAGAAGCTCGACCGGATTGTTGTTGCCGATGTTGTAAAGGCGGTAGGGGGCGGCGCTTGTGCACGGGTCGGGCGCATCTCCCGACCACGCCGGGTTCGGGGCAGCGACGCGGTCAGCCACGCGCACCACGCCTTCGACGATATCGTCGATGTAGGTGAAATCGCGGCGCATCCGCCCTTCGTTGAAGACATCGATCGGACGGCCTTCAAGGATGGCTTTGGTGAAGAGAAACAGGGCCATGTCGGGCCTGCCCCAAGGCCCGTACACGGTGAAGAAGCGGAGTCCGGTCGTTGGCAACCCGTACAGATGGCTGTAGGTGTGGGCCATCAGTTCGTTGGCCTTTTTCGTGGCGGCGTACAGGCTCAGCGGGTGATCGACATTCTGATGCACGGAGAACGGCATCCGCGTGTTCGCCCCGTAGACCGAGCTCGATGAGGCGTAGACCAGGTGCTCGATGCCGTTGTGACGGCATCCTTCGAGGATGTTCGTGAACCCGACGAGATTGCTGTCGACATACGCGCGCGGGTTCGTGAGCGAGTAGCGGACGCCGGCCTGGGCGGCCAGGTGGATCACGCGCTGCGGACGCGCATGAGCAAAGAGACATTCGATGCCGTCCCGATCGGCCAGGTTAAGCCGGTGAAACTCGAACCCGGCGCGGCCGGTCAGTCGAGCCAGGCGGGCCTCTTTGAGCCGGACATCGTAGTAATCGTTCAGGTTGTCCAGGCCGACCACGTGGTCCCCACGCGAGATCAGGCGCTCAGCGACGTGATAGCCGATGAACCCGGCAACGCCTGTAAGGATCAGCTTCATTTAGCGAGGCTTCGCAGACCAAATCGCAATCCTCGACGCCATGACCCAGCTCCGCCGTTTTCCGAGAACGGTCTTCCGTACGTTCCTATGCCAAAGCGGCGCATTCGCGTTAACCTAATGAAATCTCCTGCGCTGCTCCTGGGAGCAGCGCTCTAAGTCACTGGGCAGGGGTTCGTTGTGGCAGTCGCCTATGCTCAGCTCGGCGCCGAGGTCGCGAAGTCCCGCATTGCGGGAGAGTGCGGCGGTTGATCGCCGCTTTCCGAGGACGATGGTCGGACGCGTCCCACGCAAAGCGGTGCTGAAGCACCGCAGTCCAGACGCTTCGCGCTGTCGAAAGCGTTGGTGCCCAGGCAGCTTCCGTGCAAGCTCCGCATCTGAGCCGTGCTTAGATTGACGCGTATGCGCAGCGGCGGGACTGCGCGATGTCGAATGCGCTCGTGCCGAGGCAGCTTCCGTGGAGGGTCGGCATCTCAGCCGGCTTGGCCCCGATTTCTCACTGCCGCGAAGATGACAACGAAATCCGGGCTGGGGTGTTGCGATTAGGATTACGATTAGGATCGATGCCCCCGATCTCCGATTGCCTCACGCTGCCGCACCGACGCACCGACTACCGACGCACCGACGCACCAGCCTCCCCATCTCCCAACTCCGATCTCCGATCTCCGATCTCCCATCACGCTTTCCAGACCTGGCCGGGCCTGGCGGGGATACCGGACATGGCGTTGCGGGTATCGACGATGCAGGGCGCCCACTCGGCCAACTGCCGGTAATCGAGAGCCTTGTGGTCGGTCGCGATCAGGACGACATCGAATCCCCCGATGCTCGAAGCCGACCAGGGGACGGACTCCGTCCCGGCCCAGTGGCTATGTTCGCGAGTCGGTCGGATGACCGGCACATGCGGATCGTGATAGGCGACTTCGGCGCCGCGTTTCTTGAGCAGCTCGAGCAGGATGTAGCTCGGCGATTCGCGGTCATCGTCGACGTCCGGCTTATACGCCAGTCCAAGGACCAGGACCCGGCTGCCGTTGAGCGGCTTGCGCTGGGCGTTCAAAGCCTCTGCAAGCCGGTTCACCACGAATTCGGGCATCGCGGTGTTGATCTCGCCGGCCAGTTCGATGAACCGCGTGTGCTGTCCGTACTCGCGCGCCTTCCAGGTCAGATAAAAGGGGTCGATCGGGATGCAATGTCCGCCCAGGCCCGGCCCGGGATAGAAGGGCATGTAACCGAACGGCTTGGTCCGGGCGGCATTGATGACCTCCCAGACATCGATGCCCATGGCGCCGTAGACGACCTTGAGCTCGTTGACCAAGGCGATATTGACGCTGCGAAAGATGTTCTCGAGCAGCTTCGTCGCCTCGGCGGCCCGACAGGACGAGACCGGCACCACGGTCTTGATCGCCTGGCTGTAGAGAGCGACCGCGCGTTTCAGACAGGCCGGGGTGTACCCGCCGACGACTTTGGGGATGTCGCGGACAACGCTTTTCGGGTTGCCGGGATCCTCGCGCTCGGGCGAGAACGCAAGATGAAAGTCTGTCCCGGCCTTCAACCCGGATCCCTTCTCGATCACCGCGCGCAGGTCTTCGTCCGTTGTCCCGGGGTAAGTGGTCGATTCGAGAACCAAGAGGGCGCCCTTCGAGAGGTGGGGGGCAACAGCCTCGCCTGTCTTGAGAATGTACGAAATGTCCGGCTCGCGGTTCTTGTTCAGTGGGGTCGGCACACAAATGATCACCGCGGACACCTCTTTCACCCGCGAAAAATCGGTCGAGGCGGTGAATCTGCCGGCCCGGACCTGCTCGAGGATGGCGTCCGAACCGATGTGCTTGATGTAGCTCCGTCCCTGCTGGATCGCCTCGACCTTGGAAGAATCGATATCGAGTCCGAGCACGTGCGCCCCGGATCGGGCGAACTGGAGAGAGAGCGGCAGACCGACGTAACCGAGGCCAACAACGGCGATTGCGCGGGTGTCAGAGGGAGAGGGCATGGGAGATCGGAGTTCGGAGTTCGGAGATAGGGGGTCGGTGCGTCGGTGCGTCGGTAGCCGGTAGCCGGTGCGTCGGTAGCCGGTGCGTCAGTGCGTCGGAGCGCCGGTGCGGCAGCGTGAGGCAATCGGAGATCGGGGGGATCGGTCGTAATCGTAATCGTAGTCGCAACACCCCAGCCCGGATTTCTCACCACCGGGAAGATGACAACGAAATCCGGGCTCAGATCAACCGTTCGATGATCGGGGCGGCGGATTGGAGTTTGGATTGGATCTTCGCCAGGTGTTCGAGGCGCTTGCGACAGATCTCGAACTCCTCTTCGCTCAGGAAACCGCCGGTCAAATCCTCCCGCAATCCGTCCATCATCTCCGCCAACCGCTTGCCCGCAACACCGAGTCGGGGTTTGAGGAACTCGCGGTAGAGTTCCAACAGCATGCTGGCCGGATCGGAAGCGAGCTGGAAGTAATCGCGTCGGTCTCCGGGGATCCAGATCTGCCGGATCGCGCCCCAAGCGACCAATTGACGGGCGCCGGTGCTTGTGCTCGCCTTGCTGATTTCGAGTTGGGCGGCGATCTCGTCGAGGGAGAGCGGCCGCGCGGAAAAGAAGAGCAAACCGTAAATCTGTCCGACAGATCGGGGGAAACCGAGACGCCGGCACAGATTGCCGACAGTGGAAATGAAGTCCTGTCGGGTCCGCGACCGGAGCGGATTCGATACAGAACTATCTCGTTGAGATGGGATTACGGCAGGCACACTTCGTGCCGGTCGGTTCGCATGCGCAGAGGCGCATGGCGAACCGGACGGTTGTGAATAACTCGTCCGTTCAAAACGGTCTGAAAGAACTAGTACAAACTAGGCTAAAGGCAAGCGAAAAGCAGAGGTCAGGAAAAAGCAGAGGTCAGAGATCGGAGGTCAGAGGTCAGGGGGGGGGGTGCGTCGGCAGCCGGTGCGTCGGTGTGGCAGCGTGAGGCAATCGGAGATCGGGGGCATCGATCGTAATCGTAATCGTAATCGCAACACCCCAGCCCAGATTTCTTTATCATCTTCCCGGTTGTGAGAAATCCGGGCTAACCCGGGAATCTCACCAGTGGGGCGGTCGCGGCATTCCTGACGGTCCGTGGGTGAGATTTCCGGGTCTATCTGATGAGCCCGCATTTCGGGTGTAATGTGACGGTGACCGGTCAGATGACATCAAAAGTTGCTGAGAAATGCGGGCTAAGGAGATCGGCACCATTCCTTCGTGTTCTTCGTGCTCTTCGTGGTGGCTTGTCCTCACCACCTAACCCGCATGTTTCACACCCCGTCGGTGCACATGGCGGTCAGACTTCGCGAGAGAACTGCTATGCGGGTTAGCCCGGTTACGGTTCCTCGCGAAGCGTGTGAAATAACCGGGCTAAGCCGGCGCTTGC
>JAKLFY010000045.1 GCA_022710935.1 Verrucomicrobiota bacterium | reverse complement strand
GGCGTCTGACGGATCGCGGACGCGGCATGAGGTTTGCGAGCTAGGGTGCGGGCCACCGGCCATCCACCATGACGCGTCCGTTGAACCGGGAGGGGTCAAGCACGACATGTTTGATGCGCTCGCGTTTCCAGGTGTAGGTCACGTGGACGAAGCCGTCTTTGGTCAGGATCGCAGCCGGGTACGAGAACTCGCTGTCCGGCTCGTTTTCGAGTTCGCACACGGCTTCCCACATCTTGCCGTCGGTCGAGATGGCGGCGTTCAGGACGCCCCGGCCCTTGTCGGTGTGGTTGTAGATCAGGAGCTGGCGCCCGTCATCGAGCGTCACTCCGTCAATCGCGCTGTTGGGGTTCGGCAGCGAGGTGCGGTCCATCGGACTCCAGGTTTGGCCGTTGTCCCGGGACCAACAGGTCATGACCCGTCCCTGTTTTGACCGGCACAGCAATTGGTAGGTCCCGGATCCATGCCTCAGGATGGTCGGTTGAATCACGGCCACCGTGAACGCCGCATTCAGATACGGGCCGCAGGACCAGATGCCGAAAGGATCCTTCGCCCACTCCATGCGGACCCGCCATCCTTTGTCCTCCGAACTCGAGCCGCACAGCAATGTGCCGTCCGCCATCTCGATCGGTTTGTTCCGAACCGGCCCGACATAGCCTGCGGGCAGGCGACCCGCCTTGACCCAGGTCTTGCCGTTGTCGGTGGACATGCGGACCATGCCCCACCAGGTGGAGGGGCTGGGGCCGACCTTGTAGAAGAGCAGCAACTGGCCGTTCTTGCGCAGGAACAGGACGGGATTCCAGCACGGGTAGCGGCGGAACTCGCGCGGGTCGGTGCCGTTGGCGACTTCCTCGGGTGCGGACCACCCCGTCCCACCTTCGTTGCGTGAGAGCCAGATGCTGACGTCGGGCGCCCCCTCCTCGCTCCCGCCGAACCAGGCGGCCACCAGGCCGTCGGGTGTCTCGACAATCGTCGAGGCGTGACTGCTGGCAAAGGGCGGATTCGGCACAATGATCTCCGAATGGACAATCGCAGGATCCCCCGCGGCAAACGCCTGCGGCCCCATGACCGCGAATCCGACCAGGACTCCCGCGGCCAATCCGGCTGAGACGCATCGATTGAGAAATGAAGACGAGTTCATGTCATGACAAATTATCGGCCACCGACTGCGGTCTATTGTTAGACGCGACGCGCGACCTTTTCAATGCCTAAACACAATCTCCTCGTCGTAATCTCATTCCTTTCTCAGATGCGGCGCTCTGAGTCAGAATCCCGTTCAAGGTTCAAGGTTCCCGCGCGCATTCCGCTCACCTCGTCCTCAATGCGCGCCAGCAGGTGAAATCAGAATCAGAGGAACTGAAGCGAAATGCCGTTCATGAGCCCGCCGGCCACGCGGGCGCGGTCGACGATCCCGGTCAAATGATCGCCAAGATCCTTGACCTTCAGAACGTCCAACGGATCCGCCGGACGCTCATATGCGCGGTTGACGGTCTCCTGGATCAGGGCTTCGGCGCGGTCAGCGACTGTCTGCAGCCTGGGGTAGAGCTGCTTCACCCGGTCGAGGCTCTCGAAACCGCGCAGTTGCCGGACGGTGTCGAGGAGGATCTCGGTCAACTCCTCGATCCAGTTCAGGGCCGGGGCGAAATCGTTGGCGGCGAGGCTGCCGGCGGCCAGGCCGAATCGCTCGGTGAAGCGCTTCGCGGCCAGGGGGATTGCGGCGATCACCTGCGAGAGGGCCTCGATGTCCGGCTTGGGCAGGCTCGTGAGGGTGGCCTGAATCAGATGGGCGCTGATCTCCGAGGCGATCTTGGCGCTGGATTCGAGGGGTTGGACCAGGATGGCTGGCGACTTGCCGCCTTCGTCGAGGAACTGCGCGAGGCGACGCACGCTCTCGCGAGCCTGGCCGGCCTCGGCCTCGAGCAAGTCGTAGAGGCGGCTATCGACCAATTCGGGAACGGGGTGCATACATGTTGAATGTGGCCCTGACCCGAGAAATCTCAAATCTCAAATTTGGAATCTCAAATCTCAAAGCTCCCCTTGTCTTCTCACCTGCGTGTGGTCCTGACTCGATGGGCGCGCAAGCCCTGGCCGGAGTGTTGCCAAATCGTAACACGGGCTCCACAGGGCGGTAACGCTCCGGGCCGAAGCTGGCTCCGATGCAAACAGGCATACGCATTGACTCTCCGGTGATCGGGTGTCGGCCTGGCACCGGGCCGGCCTTGATGGAACTGCCCACAGACCTGCGGCTTTGGGTGGGTGACTGGGGGCTGGTGACGATGGCATTGGACTCGGTGCAAGCAGAGTGGCCGGAGGCCGGAGGTGCGCAGGCGGGGTGCTCAGATCATCTATGCAAGCCGATGATGCTCACCCTGTTGACGTACTGCTACGCGGCGGGCATCTACGCCTCGGAGGACATCGAGTTGGCGCCCGCTCACAGCCCGCAGATCCGTTACATTTGCGCCGGCCAGCATCCGGAGGCGGACACAATCCGTCAGTTTCGGCGCGCGAACCGCGCTCAGATCGAACGAAGTCTCGCTCGAGTTCTGGGTGAGGCTTGGAGGCGCACGATCGGGGAGACAGAGTGGGCGTCGGAGCCGGGGCGCCCGTTGGAAGCGCCTGTGCGGGGCTCGATTCAGCAACTGGTCGGGCACAAGCTCCAGTTGGCTGTGCTCATGGATACCGCGGGCGACGATTAGCGTGCCGCCCGCTCTTCCGGCGCACGATCAAAGACGGCCACATAGGCGCCGTCGACACGATCGCGAAACGGGAGGAGTTCGCGCTCGGTCTGGAGACGCAGTTCGGTATGGCGGGTCAGGAGGGCACGGGCAACCTGTTGGTTCTCCTCGGGTTCGAGGCTGCAGGTGCTATAGACGAGGCGGCCTCCGGGTTTCAATCGGGCTGCCGCGCGGTCCAGCAAATCGATTTGGGCTGCCTTCAAGCGCGGGAGCGCCTCGGGCCGGATCCGCCAACGCAGATCGATGCGTCGCCGCATGACGCCTGTGTTGGAGCAAGGGGCATCGACCAGGATGCGGTCGAAATCGACGGGCAGCGGATCGGTTGTCAGGCAGGTCTGGACGCATGTGATCCCCAGCCGCTTGCAGTTGTCGTGCAGGAGCCCAAGCCGGGCGTCGGAGGCGTCCTGGGCCACGATCCGGCCTTGATTTGCCATGCGCTGAGCAATGTAGGTGGTCTTGCCTCCGGGTGCTGCGCAGGCGTCCAGAACGGCATCGCCGGGCTGGGGGTCGAGGGCATGGACGGCCAGCAGGGTGCTCGGGTCCTGGAGATAGAACCAACCGTCCTGGAATGTGCCCAGCCTGGTGAGGGGCGGATGGGTCTTGAGTTGGAAGACCAGGGTCTCGGGAATCCAATCCCAGCGTCCGAAATCGTACTCGACATCCTCCTCTCGCCAGCGATCCAGCAGGCGGCCCGGATCGGTCTTGAGAGCATTGGCGCGCGCAAACGTGTGGGCCGGGGCGTTGTTCCAGGCCAGCAGCGCAACCGTCGGTTCGAGGCCCCACCGCGCCTGCCAGCGGTCG
This sequence comes from Verrucomicrobiota bacterium, assembly GCA_022710935.1. Taxonomy (GTDB): domain Bacteria; phylum Verrucomicrobiota; class Verrucomicrobiia; order Limisphaerales; family J093; genus MWFF01. The sequence goes on along the minus strand of JAKLFY010000045.1, from coordinate 48,552 downwards.
ATGAGCCAGGCGGGATGGGACCATCCGACCGCGGGTTGGGCTTGTTTCAGCGCTTCGAGCTGGAGCCGTGTCGACTCCCTCGCGCGGGCGTAGCCGCGGAGGAGGGCGTTGACGAAGCCGGTTTGGGCGCCCAGGCCGTGTTGGCGGGCGAGGTTGACGGTTTCATTGACCGTGGCGTGGTCGGGGATGCGGTCGAGCCAGAAGATCTGGTAGAGGCCGAGGCGGAGGAGCACCCGGAGATCGGGCTTCTGTTTGCGTCCCCGGGTCTTCTGATCGATGAGCCAGTCGAGGGCCGCCTGCCAGCGGACGACGCCGCAGACCAGCTCATGGACGAGCGCGCGGTCGCGCGGGTGGAGAGAGGCGCGTTCGAGGGCGATGTGGAGCAGGTCCTCGACCCACGCGGGGCCGGCGGCATGCTGCCACAGGATGCGGCAGGCAATTTCTCTTGGTTTTTGGGCCGTCACTTCGCAATAATGTACGTCGCTTGCGAGTGTAAGCGACAGATGGCCTCATATGAGAGAAGAATTTGAAAAGCTCGTGGCGGCGGGAAAGATTGGACGCCAGCATGTGGAGACGCTGGTCACCCTCGCCGCCTCTGGTTTCTGCGTGCATCGCAGTTGGGGTTTCGGCCAGATCAAGCAGATCGACACGGTGTTTGGCCGATTCAACATCGATTTCCAGGCCAAACCCGACCACTCGATGGATCTGGCGTTTGCCGCCGAGTCGCTCAAGGCCATCCCTCCAGACCACATCCTTGCCCGGAAGGCGACGGACATTGCCGGACTGCGCCACATGGCTGCGCTGCATCACCTGGATCTGATCCGGCTCGTGTTGCAGAGCTATGGGGGGCGGGCGACGGCGGACCAGATCCAGCGGGTGCTGACGCCCGATGTGATCGCCTCGGACTGGAAGAAGTGGTGGGAGGCCGCGAAGCGCGAAATGAAGAAGAGCGGCCATTTTCAGATCCCGCTCAAGAAGAACGAGCCGATCGTGTTTCAGGTCCAGGAGGTTTCACTGAAGGAGCGGTTGATGGGTGAGTTCAAGGCTGCCAAGGGGTTGAAGGCCCGGCTGACTGTGGCTTCGGAGATCCTGCACAACCTGGACGACCTGACGGATCGCGAGACGGCCATCGCGGACGCCATTGCCGCGCTGAACGCCGAAATCCAGTCCCATCAGCGGACCATGCCGGCCCTTGCGCTGGAGGCGGTTTTCATGCGCGACGACCTGCGCGCGGGCGCCGGCCTGGCGCGCGGGGAGGGCGAGTTGAGCGACCAGGACCTGTGGGCCCAGATCGAGCATCCCGGGCGCGTGCTCGAGCAGGTTGCGTCGGCCAAGCACAAGCGCGCGCTGCAATCCTTTCGCGAGGCTCACCCGGCCCTGTGGGCGGACCATGTGTTGGGTTTCATGAACTCCGTTGGGGCGAAGCTCTGCACCGAATGCGGCAGGCTTCTGATCGAGCACGATCGCCTGGACGCGCTGAAGAGCGCCCTGGCCCGCCTGATCAGCCAGCATACCGCGAGCAGCGAACTCCTCCTCTGGCTTGCGAAGGAACGCTCCGACGCCTTTGCGGACATTCTGGGTCCGGAGGTGTTCCGCGCCATGCTCAGCGCCATCGAGCGCGACCAGTTCAACGAGAAGAAATCCAACCGGTTGCGCGACTACATCCTGGATGACCAGGACCTGCTGGTCGAGTTGATCGAGAGCGCCGACATCGAGTTGATCAAGGATCTCACGCGGACGCTGCAGCTTTCGCCCAGCTTCGACGACATGGACAAACGGTCGTTGCTGGCGCGCATCGTCAAGCATTCGCCGGTTGTCCAGTCGATGATCACCGGCGACCACAGCAGACAGGACACCTCGCTGGTGGTCTCGTGGGAGAGCCTGGAACGGCGCAAGCAGGAGTACGACGAGCTGGTCCAGAAGAAGATCCCCGCCAATTCGCGCGACATCGCCATCGCCCGAAGCTACGGCGACCTCAGCGAGAATCACGAGTACAAGGCCGCCAAGGAACTCCACCGCCTTCTCATGCGCCGCAAGGCCGAACTCGAAAGCCAGCTTGTCCGAGCCCGCGGCACCGACTTCGCCAACCCGCGCACTGATGTTGTCAGCATCGGAACCCGCGTCGAGGTCACCGAGGCCGGCACGGGACGCCGGGAGACTTTTCTGATCCTGGGCGCATGGGATTTCGATCCCGTCAAGCACATCATTTCTTACCTGAGTCCGATTGCTCAATCGATGCTGAACCGGAAGGTCGGCGACGAGATCGAGTTCGAACTCGATGGGCACAAGAGCCGCTACCGCATCGAGTCGCTGACCCTCCCCGAGGCACCCGCCGCGGTGCTCGCGGAGGCTCCGGCCGACGACGCCGCGGAGCCCGGCCAGCCCGGCCAGCCCGCGGCCAAACCCGCGGCCGAACCCGAACCCGGCCCCGAAAGCGCAGCCCCTGGCCGCGAGGATGCTTTGGCCGGGGCTTCCGCCGACCCCGCCGCCGAACCGACGGACCCGGCTTTGGCGGCTCAGTCAGGTCAGAGCCCGGATCGATAACTCCGCGAAGCCTTATGAGATATCCGGGCTGGGCCCCGCGCATGTGGCGATCGAGTCCGGTCAGGCGCTCCTGCGCCTCAGGTCTTTCACTCATGACGCTTGTCCTGTCCTCTCTGCTGGTCCTGCCCTGGCTTGCGTCCGTATGTCTGGGCGCAGCCGATTTCTCGTCCGCGGCCCGCGCTTACAGGCGGCAGTTGGGCGAGAAGGTGATGCCCTACTGGTACGACACGGCGGTCGATTGGCAGCGCGGCGGCTATGTGTTGTCGGATGATGCGGCCAAGCCCGCGTCGCCCGCGCGGGAGAAGCAGATCGTGACCCAGGCCCGCATGGTCTGGGGATTCGCCCACGCCCATCGAAAGGGCTATCGGAGCGACACGCGGGATTACCTGAAGGCGGCCGGGCACGGTTACCGTTTCTTGCTCGATCGTTTTCTGGATCGCGAGCATGGCGGCTACTATTGGAAGACCGATCTGGATGGGAAGCCGGTCAATGACCGGAAGTACCTGTACGGCGAGTCGTTTGTGATGTACGCCCTGGTTGAATATGCCCGCGCGAGCGGCGATCCCGGTCCGCTGCGACACGCCCTGGATCTGTTTCGGACCATCCAGCGGCATTGCCACGATGCGACTCACGGCGGCTGGGGCGAGCATTACGAGCGGGACTGGCGGTTCATTGCACGACAGGACGATCGCATCGAGGTCGAGGTCGCCGGGCTCAAGAGCGCCAACGCGCATCTGCACTGGATGGAAGCGCTGGCCGAGTTGTGCGAGGCGACGCGCGACGATGATGTGCGGCGGTCCCTTGCCGAGGCGTTGCGGCTCAACGCGACGCACTTCTATCCGTCCGAGGCGGGAAAGGCCTGTTTTCATCGGAATCCGGACTGGTCGTTTGTGACGGATGCCCGGAGCGCGGGTCTTTCGTACGGCCACAATGTCGAGTTCGCGTGGCTGATGATTCGCGCCGAGGAAGTGCTCGAGCGCGAGCGCTCGTGGCCGCATTTTGCGGCCATCCTCGAACACGCTCTCGAACACGGCTACGATCGCGTCCGCGGCGGGCTCTACAACCGCGGCGTCGGCGACCAACCCGCCCATGACACCGACAAGGTGTGGTGGAGCCAGTCTGAGATGATGGCGGCCCTGACCGACGGCTTGCGGCATGCGCCCAATCCGGACTACGCGACCGCTCTGGAGCGGCTGGTGGGGTTTCTCGACACCCATCAGATTCGGCCCGAAGACGGGATTTGGCTCGACACCGTGAGCGCCGAGGGCAAGCCCAAGAGCACGGCCAAGGCCCACAATTGGAAGGCGAACTACCACGATGTCCGCGCCCTCGTGAAGTTCATCGAGGCGTTCGAACGACCTGCGCCGTGAGTCAACGATGGGCGTCGCCTTCCTGCAAGAGACGCAAGCCGTATGATCAGGATCGCTCTGAGCGGGGTCTCGATGGCCTGGCTCCTGATTTCGGCGTCAGCGCAGACCCTCTACGACGGCGCGCTGCGCACCCTGCCTGCCGAACAAGACTGGGCGTTCCTCGCTTTTCCAGGCGGAGCGGTCCAGGCGCTGGGCGATGACGCGGTCTGTCTTGATACCTGGAGCAGCGCGCTCGAGCAGGCCGGATACGGGCGCACGACACCCGTCGCGCTGGACCGGAGCGCGGGGGTGACGGTGCTGTTTACCGCGCGGGTCGACCAGGAATCGCACGGCGGTCCCGACCGCGCCGGATTCTCCGTGATCGTGCTGGGGCACGACCAGCGCGGGATCGAGTTGGGTTTCTGGACCAACGCGGTCTTTGCCCAGTCCGATCTGCCGCTCTTCACCCGCGCGGAAGACGCTGGGTTCGACACCCGAACAGGCTTCGTCGATTATGCGCTGACCCTCCGGCCCGATCGCTATCAACTCCGGGCAAACGGCGCGCCGGTTCTCGAAGGCCCGGCGCGCGATTACACGGCCTTCTCCGGCGCGATCGATCCGTACGAGACGCCCGACTTCGTCTTTCTTGGCGACGACACCACGTCGGCACGAGCGGTCGTCTGGATTCGCCGTGTGGTTCTCGTGCCGGCGCCGCTCCTGCGCATTTCCGCCGACGGCACGGTGACCTGGGCGGGCGTTGCCGACGTTCCCTACACAATCGAGACCAGCGCCGATCTGGCGGTTTGGACTCGATTGGCGTCAGTCACTTCAACCACAGGCCTTTGCACGCACACCGTGGCCCCGGGCACTGACGCGCGTTTCTTGCGTGTGGCGGGGCCGTGAGCGCCGGCGACTCGATGGTGTCAGTCGGTTCCGGAGGGGCGGAGCGATGGATCGCGCGGAGCGGGCTGACCGTTGAGGCAAGCGGCCTCAATCCGAAACGGACGCCGCGCTGTCGGGCTGCTGGCCCAGGAACCGAAGGGCGGCGGATGCGGCTTGGCTCTCGGCTTCCTTCTTGCTTTTGCCGAGGCCGCGACCCAATTCCACGCCGCGATGATAGACCGCGCACTCGAACTCGATGTTGTGGTCCGGGCCCGAGGTGCGTTCGATGCGGTATTGCGGCGGCGTCTCGGCGCCCGTCTGGAGCATTTCCTGAAGTTCGCCCTTGGGGTTGTCGGCGTGCAACGGACCGGAGAGCATGTCGAGCGTGGGGGCGAGGCGTCGCAGGACGAACTCCTCCGCAACGGCGTAGCCTCCATCGATGAAGAGCGCGCCCAGCAGGGCTTCGAAGGCGTCCGCCAAGGTCGAGAGCCGCTCGCGTCCCCCCTGCAGTTCCTCGCCGCGTCCCAGTGTCAGGTACCGGCCCAGCGCCATCTGTCGGCCCTGCTCCGCCAGGGAACGGCGGTTGACGAGCCGGGCGCGGGCTTTGGTCAGGTCCCCTTCGGCGGCATCCGGGTGTCGGGCATAGAGGGCGCGGCTGAGGACCAGTTGGAGAACGGCATCGCCGAGGAATTCGAGGCGTTGGTTGGTTTCGTCGGTTTGATCCAGTTCGTAGGCGACCGACGGATGCGTGAGGGCAGTACGCAGCAGCCGTTCATCCCGAAACGTGTATTGAATCTCGTCCTGCAACCGGGCCAGATCACTCATGGTTCTGAGGCTCGGCCGGGCTCGAAGCCGGGCTCGAAGCCGGGCTCGAAGCCGGGTCTTCGCTTGGCGCAACGGGCTCCTCCCGGGGCGGCTCGGGCGCGCTGGGCGGCGGGGGTTCCAGTCCGTGTTCGAGCAGGCGGGCGACGTCGCGCTGGACGGCTTCCAATTGGTCGAGCTGGAGTTTGGGATCGGAGATGGTGAAGACCTCGCCTGTCTTTGAATGCTCATAGATGAGGAGGCGACGGTCCTGTTCGGTCGTCTGGCTCTTCATTTTGAGCAGGCGTTTGCGTTCGAGCATGGCGGCCAGGATGAAGCAGGCCGGGGCGTGCTCGGGCGCATTGAGTTCGAGGAGCTTGCGCAGGAGGGTTTCGGCGGTTTCCCGCCGGATGGGCTCGGGCGCCGGCTGCGGGGCGGAGTAGTGGCTTTTCCAGTACGAGACAAAGCCGCGCTGATGGTTGGCGCCTTCGGCGTAGTGCCCGGCCCAGCACGATTCGCAGACGTCAACGCGGAGGTAGGCGTTGCGTTCGTCGCGCAAGAGGGTGTGCAGCGTTTCCTTATTCCGAAATGCGCGGCCGCATGCTTGGCACTGATGCGATCGGGCCTGGATGCTCCATTCCATGAGAGTGTGGCGGGACGCGGCGTCAATGCTGCGTGATCCAGACCAGGGCAGCCATGGCGGCCAGCCCGGCGAGGACGGCGAGCATGATCTTGATCCAGCTCTTCGGGAAGTGTCCGGCGATGGCGCCGGTGTAGCCGTTGACCATGACTTGAAACACCCTGGCCCCGTAGGTGTAGGTCAAGAGCCAGAGCGGAACCAGGATGTGTTTGAAGGTCTGGCTCGAGTAGTCGGCGCGGACCTCGAGGTTGCGATGCGTATCGCCGGGGACCTGGGCGGCACAGAGCTGCCTGACAGCCGCATCCATGCGTTCGCGGGCGTGTTGGGCCGCGGGGACGAGGTCGATCTGGTAGCGCTCGACCACCCAGCCCGAGAGGAACCCGGCGTCGTAACGGACCAGTTCTTTCGTGGGAAAGGGCTCGATCCGGCGGAGCAGGTCGGCCTGGACGCCGCGCGAGGCCCCGACAAGCTCGTCGTCGAAGAAGTGGTCGAGGGCTCCCGCGCTGGCCTGCCACCGGATCTTGCGGACTTGCCGCGTCTTCATCTGGCCGTTCGCATCGCGGTAGCTTTCGGTCACGTAGTAGTAATAACCGGATTCCGCCGTCCAGTCCGCATGCACCTGGGCGTCGAAGGTCCAATACGGGATGTAGAGTCCCTTGACCGTGTCGGTGAGGGCGCCGGACTTGAGCCTGTTCGGGGCGAACCACCGGTTTGCGTACCATTTCCGGACGCTCTCGCGCACCTGGGCCTCGCTGACCTTCATCGGGAGGAGCCCCTCGGGCCGGAATGACTCCTTGATTTCCTGGTAGGGGACCAGGGCCGAAGATCCGCAGAAGTCGCAGCGCTGGCCGACACGCTCGGGATCGAACACCGAGATGGCCTGGCAACTCTGGCACCGGACGCTGGTCTTGGGCGCCTGCCAACCGCGGCGATCCTGCGGGATCGCCCGCAGGGCGGCTACAAGGTCGTTTTCCTGAATCACCTCCTCGCCAGAGGGCGAGACCTCGATCTTCGCCGGCGAGGTCGTGCCGCAGAATGCGCAGATCAAGGCCTGCTTGGCCGGATTCCATACGGCCTCTCCCCCGCAGGCCGGACAGGAGAACTTCGATCGGGCCTCTGCCTCAACCATGGTGCGAATCCCTCAAATGTGGAGCGGGCTGATGCGCGCCTTCCTAAGACTTCAGGAACTCATCGACTGCGGCACGGGGGATCCGCCAGGTGGCGCCGATCTTCTTGCCCTTCAGGGACCCATCGCCCAGGGCGGTGAGGACGTCGGCCTCGCTGACCCCCAGCAACGTGGCGGCGTCGGCCGGGCTGAGCAGATCGGGCAGGGGCGCGCCGACTGGCGGCGCCGCCGGGGCTCCGGCGCCGGCGATCGGGGGCGTGGTTTGGGCCATGACACCGCCGGTTTGCTGCATCATTTGCTGGGCCATGGCCATGCCGACGGCGAACTGTGCGGCCATGCCGCCGGCGCCACCGCCGCCTTCGCCTTTGGCCATGCCTTCGGCCATCTGGAGCTTGACGTAGTCGTTGAGGTTGCCGATGGCGGCCATGCTCGACCGTTTGTCGATGGCCTGTTCCACCTCGGGCGGGACCGAGACGTTCTCGACGATGAAACTGGGCATCTCGAGTCCGTACTTCTCGGCCAGGACGGGGTTGATGAGGGGCAGGAGAGCCTCGCCCAGCTCGGAGTAGCGCGTGGCCACATCGAGCACGGGCACCTTGGCGCTCGCGAGGGCGTCGGAGAAGACACTCACCAGCCGCGAACGCATGGCGTCGGCGAATTCATCCAACCGGAAATGCGCGTCGGTGCCGGCGACCTCCTTGAGGAACAACTTGGGCTCGATCACCCGGAAATCGTAGGTGCCGAACGCGCGCACGCGCACGATGCCGAAGTCGGCGTCACGCATCATGACCGGATTGGATGTGCCCCATTTGTTGCCGGTGAACAGGCGGGTCGTGACGAAATAAACGTCGGCCTTGAATGGGGACTCGAAGCCGTATTTCCATCCCTTGAGCGTCGAGAGAATGGGGATGTTGTCCGTGGTGAGGGAGTGTTTGCCCGGCCCGAACGTGTCTCCGAACTGGCCCAGATAGACAAACTGAGCCACCTGGGATTCCCGCACGATGAGTTGCGCCCCGCGCTTGATTTCCTTGTCCTCGTCCGGGAACCGCCAGGAAACCGTGTCGCGCGAATCATCCTGCCACTGGATGATGTCGAGCAGTTGCGTTTTCAGATAATCCATGAGTCCCATTGTGAATCCTTTCGATCGTGCGCCATGAACCGACTCGCCAAATTCATAGCCGGAACGCGCGGCATGAGAAGTAAAATATCCGCAGGTTTGTGTAAGCCCGGCGCCAATGCGTGAGGGCAAAGAGGCTGGGCGGGGGACGGGCGCAGGAGAGGCGGGCAGGCCTCAATCGGCCCGCCCGCCCGCGGACGTGCTCTCAACTCAGCGCACGTCGGCTGTCTTCGCCGCGGCCGAACGCGGCTTGCGTTTCGGTGTCGTGGCCTTCTGCTCTTCCTCGGTCTTCGGTCCGAAGCGCACCTTCAGGACGACGACGGTGCCGTTGCTCTGCTTTTCGACAAGGCCGCCGACCTCGTCGCCGACAACCGCCTCGGCCAGCGTTGCCGGCTTGCCCTGCCGTATGATCTCGGTCTGCGCCGTGGTCTTGAAGACCCGGTCCTTCTCGGCGCCGACCAGCGTGAACGTGTGGCCCGCGGCGTCGACGGCCTTGAGTTTGCCGCGGATCGGATACCGGCTGGTCTTGACGGTCGCCGCGGGGGCCGTGGCGCCCGCGCCGTCCTTCATTTGGGCCGCGGGGGCCCCGGTTTGGCGGTCGGCAGCCCGGGCCGCCGGGGTGAGATCGAACCACTGGACGCCCAGCACCGCGAGTGTGGCCGCGGCGCCGGCGATCAGTTTGTTCGTGAGTGATACACGCATGGTTTCCTCCTTGTTGGGTTGGACGACGGATTGGCGGCCGGACAAGCCAGGCCGGGGAACGACGCGATCGGTTCTCCGGGGCTTGGATCCCGAGGCGCGACATAGGCGCTCGGGATCGTGAACGCAATTCGTCCTGCCTTTTGGGTGAACCATCCCTCCTCCAACTTGGCACAGAAGATAATCGTCCTTTGGAAAAATGCAAGCGACCCCCTTTACCCGCGTGCTGCATGAGGTCGACGACGACCAGGTGGAAAGCCGACTGCACCACTGCCTGGACATCACGCTGCGGGAAGATCAAAGCCGCGTGCGGACTCCCGGCGCCGCACGGGTCTTGGGGACGATTCGACGCGTGGTGGTCAGCTTGGCCAACGCGGCGGTGAATCGAGTGCGCCAGAAAAACCCCAAGACCAAGTCCAACACGCGCAGCTTTCAGATGCGCTTCCGTTCCGCTCGCGGTGGGCGCCAACGACTCCGCACTCTGGTTTTCGCCAAATCACCCTCCCTTCTGGAGTTACATGACTGAAAAGACGCGTCCTGGAACGACGGGGTAGGCGGCAGAATTTGCTCGTGCGAAGGGCGGCCGCCGCTCCATGATCGGGCTCGCCCGCATGTCTCATGGACTTGTGACACGGCGAAGCCGAAGACTCCAAGATGCGGACCGCTGCGGGCTAGAAAGGCAAAACCGCGCCAGGATCTTGAACGACATCTCCATTCCGCACTGACGGCCATGAAAAGCAACCTCTGTCTCCTGCTCGGCCTGATGCTCCTGGCGAGTGTCCCGCTGCGGGCCGCGGACTCCGCGCGGCCGAACATTCTCTTCATCTTCTCCGACGACCATGCCGAGCATGCGATCTCGGCGTACGGATCGAAGGTCAATCAGACGCCGCACATCGATCGCCTCGCCGGGGAGGGCGTGCGCTTCCTCAATTCCTTTGTTGTCAACTCGATCTGCACACCGAGTCGCGCGACGCTGCTGACGGGGCAGTACTCGCATGTGAATGGCGTGCCGGTGTTCAACCGGTTCGACGGCGCGCGCGATCATGTGGCCAAGCGACTGCAAGCCGGCGGCTACCACACGGGGATGATCGGCAAGTGGCATCTGGGCTCCGATCCGACCGGCTTCGATCGTTGGATTGTCCTGCCCGGCCAGGGGGCGTATTGGAATCCGGCGTTCCTGGTGTCCGGACGCCGGCTCACGATTCAGGGCCATTGCACGGACATCACCACGGACCTGGGCATCGAGTGGTTGAAGACGCGTCCGCAGGACAAGCCGTTCTTTCTGATGCTGCATCAGAAGGCCCCGCACCGGGCGTGGGAGCCCGATGAACGGAACAAGGCGCTTTTCAAGGACAGGGTGATACCGGAGCCCGACACGCTCTGGGACGACTACGCCACGCGCCCCGCGGCGCTTCCCCGCAACCGTCAGACAGTCGCCCGGGATCTGACCCGCCGCGATCTCAAGATCGAGCCGCCGTCCGATCTCAAAGGCCCCGCCCGCAACCAATGGCTGCAGGAGGTGCCGATGGAACTGACGGTGGACGGCAAGACGCTGACCGGCAGGGATCTTGTCCGCTGGAAGTACCAGCGCTACATGCAGGATTATCTTGCGTGCGTCCAGGGCGTGGACGACGGCGTGGGGAGGATCCTGGACTACCTGGACCAGGCCGGCCTGGCTGCGAACACCGTTGTCATCTACTCGGCGGACAACGGGTGGTATCTTGGCGATCTGGGGCTCTACGACAAACGCTTCATGTACGAGCCCGGGCTGCGCGTCCCGCTGCTGGCGCGCGGCCCCGGACTCCGGGCCGGCCACACCCCATCGCAGTTGGTCGCCAACATCGATCTTGCGCCGACGTTTCTCGACCTGGCGGGTCTGCCCGTCCCCGAGTCCATGCAGGGCCGATCCCTCGTTCCGCTGCTGCGCGGCGCGGCGCCGTCCGACTGGCGGTCGAGTGTCTACTACCGCTACTACCACGACCCCGGCCATCACAACACGGCTGCTCATCTCGGGGTGCGCACGGCCACGCACAAGCTCATCCACTACTGGAAACAGGACGCCTACGAGATGTTCGATCTGGTCAAGGACCCTGCCGAGCAACGCAACCTGCTGCACTCGCCGGAGAACGCCCGCCGCCCCGAAATCGCGGCCAGGTTTGCCGAATTGAAAGCGGAACTGGTTCGCGTGCAGAAGGAGTTCAAGGACGACGGTCAATACGCCGATCCCGCCACGTGGCCATCCGGCAGCTCGGACGGTCCGTTTGGCGACAAGCAGCCCGCGGGAATCAAGACCGTCGCCGAGGCCATCGCGCTCACGAGCGCCAACTCGCCCGGATCCGGTTCAGCGCGGAGCCTGTGATCGATCCGGGCTGGCGGGAGCGGGCCGGTTTCGGAGCGCGGCCAGCCCTTGTTCGAGTGTCCGCGGCGACACGGTTCCCGCGGTGCCCAACTCCTGGGCAAACACGGAAACCTTAAATTCCTCGATCAGCCAGCGCAACGCATCGCGGTCGGCGCGCACGGCGTCGGTTGCATCGGGCCGAATCCGAATGGCAGCGAGGGCATCGATCCAGGGCTGCACTCGATCGAGCTTCTCGCGGTCCTTGGCTGGATTCACCGCCGCGCGCTCGGCGCGGATGAGCATCGCCTTGAGATAGCGCGCAAGGTGGGGGAGTCGATCGAACGGGACGTGCCCGAGGAACCCCGCGGGCACGAGCCGATCCAGATCCTCCCGCATTCGCGGATACGGCTTTCGGCAGAGCAGGATGGCCTGGCGCAGACGCAGGATCTCGCCCAGTCGCTCCGAGAGTTGAGGCGCCAGGCCGCGAATTGCGGCGCGGATTGACTCGCGCAGCGCCGCGAATGCCGCGGCCGTCCGGGGCGGGGCGGCAGATGGAGTCAACAGATGGCGTCGCAAGTTCGCGAAAGCCGTGGATTCGAGTTCATCGACAGGCCCGATCGTGATGTAAAGGACGCGCCATTGGGCCAGACTGCGCAGATCCTTCTCGAGCCATGCGAGTTCCCGTTGCAGCCCCATTTCCAGCAGCCGCCGCACGCCTCCCGCGTGCGCCTCGATCGCAGACCCGGCGCTGCGAAACAGCCGCAGCGAGACCTCCCCCGCCTCGACGTGCAGGGCGGGGAAGGCCTCGATTGGGAACCCCGCAACATCGGCGACCTGAATGCGATCGGGCAAGTCCCCGCAGGTCCAGTCCTTCAGCCCGTACCGCTCCCAGCGCGCCACGGCGCTCCGCCACGCCTCGGACTCGATGGTGGTGTCGTGCGATTCGAGTTCAACCCGCAACGCGCGCAGATCGCGTCCGCGTGCCAATGGCTGGTTTTCGCGCCCGAGAATCTCGAACCGCGGACGCAAATGGGCCGGCAGCAACTCGACGCTCCAGGCCGTGCCGGGCACCTCGACGCCGTAGCGCTCCCGGATGAATCGGATCAGGGCCGGGAGAAACGCGCTTCCGGAGGGCTTGACGGCCTGGGCCATTTCCTTCGCCCGGGGCGCGAGCGGCATCAACGCGCGGCGCAGATCCTTGGGCAACGCCTGCAGAAGGTGGAGAATCTGAGGCTCGCGCAGACCCGGCACCGCCCAGTCGAGCAGATGCGGCTCGATCACCTGCGCCAGCGTGAAGGGCAACCGGACCGTCACGCCGTCGCGCTCGTCGCCGGGTGCATAGTCGTAGGCGACAGGGATCTGTTGGGTGCCAACGGCGACGGCATCCGGAAATGCGTGTCCGTCGAACGCGCCGGCGTGTTCCCCGAGCAGATCCGCCGCATCGAGACAGAGCCACGGCGTTCCCTCGGTCTGGCGCTCATGCAGGAGATGATTAAGGTCGGCCACCGACCCCACATTCGACAGCCGTTCCGCGTAGGCCCGGTGCAGCGCTTGGTCCAAATCGGGCACCAGCCGGTGCTGCAATCGGGTCTGTCAAAGCTCGATCTTCTGCCGCAACTGATGGTTGTGCCACAGAAACCGATAGGCCGCTGGCAGCGACGCGAGGTCTGGCGGCGGCGGATCAACGCGGGATTGCCCGAGGGCGGCCTGCTCGCGGTGGCCCTGAACCGCCCCTCCGGCCCGCGGAGTCGGCGATTGCGCCGCCTTGCCTTGGACTCGAACGGCGCTTCGGAAGTGATCGGCCAGACCTTCGGAGATCAGCGCCGCGCGGATGAAGATCTCCGTCGCCTCCGCCGGGTGGCTTTGCCGGTAGGACACCATCCTCTCCGAGACCACCAGGCCGTTGAGGGTCACCCGCTCGAGCGCCGCAACCCGCCCGGCGGCGGGGTCCCAGTGCGGGTCCAGATGGGCCTTTCGGATCAGGTGCGGCGCGAGATCGACAATCCAGCGCGGGTCAATCTCCGCCACCGTCCGGACGAAACGGCGCGAGGTCTCAACGATTTCGCCGGCGACGATCCAGGCCGGCTGTGTCTGAGAACGGGGCGGGGCTTTCGGCGCATCCTTGGGCCCCGATTCGGCACGGCTTTCAGCTCCCCTTTCAAAAAGGCCGGAACCGGGGAAGACCATGGCTTCGCGATTCCCCGCCAGCCGATACAGGTTCCGTTCCTTCCTGGCCGCCACGTGGCTGAACAGGCCGGTCAGAATCGACCGATGAACGGCGGCGTACCAGGGATCTGCCGCGCGGAAGGCGGCCTGTTGCTGTTTGGACTGCGCAGTGAACCCCGCGGCCGCCGTCGTGAGACGGCGCTGATCTCGATGTTCGGCGGGGCCAGATGGCGCGGACGCATCCGGCCCCGCGATACGGCTCCGGGATTCTTCGGAGGCAAGCGGGAGCGGTCCCTGGGCCAGCGCGTCTTCGAGTGTTTCGTCCGCATCGTCCGGTGCGGCGGGTCCCGGCGGCCCGCCCAGGTGCGCGACGGTCTCGCGGAGTTGGGCGTGGATGTCGCGCCACTCGCGCATCCGGGGGAACGACAGGAAATGCTCGCGGCAGAACTTGCGCATCTGGCTCTGCGTCTTGAGCGAGTCGAGCGTCTCGTGGTAGGCGTCCCAAATCCGCACCAGCGTCAGGAAATCCGAGCGCGGGTGTTGAAAGAGGCGGTGGGCCGCGGACGCCGCGTCCTGGCGGTCGGCGGGGCGTTCGCGGGGATCCTGGATGCTCAGGCCGGCCGAGATGATCAGCACCGGTTCGAGGACGCCCTCGATCTGTGCCTCGAGAATCATCCGGCCAATGGTCGGGTCGACGGGCAGGCGCGCCAGCCGCTCGCCCAGGGGCGTCAGTCGCCGGTCGGCATCGAGCGCGCCAATCTCGGCCAGCAACAGGTACGCGCCCGCAATCGCCGCCGGCGAGGGCGGATGGATGAAAGGGAACTCCTCGACCTCGCCCAGATCGAACGCCTTCATCCGCAGGATGACATCGGCGAGATTCGCCCGCTGGATTTCGGGCTGCGTGTAAAGCGGGCGGGCCTGGAACTCCTCCTCGCTGTAAAGGCGATAACAGATCCCTTCGGCAACGCGCCCGCAGCGGCCCTTGCGCTGGTTGGCGCTGCTCTGCGATATGGGCTCGATCGGCAAACGCCGCGTCCGGGTCCGGGCATTGTAGCGGCTGATCCGCCCGAGGCCTGTGTCCACGACATACCGAATGCCCGGCACCGTCAGCGACGTCTCGGCGATATTGGTCGCAATGACGATCTTGCGCCGCTTCGTTGCGGCGAACACGCGCTGCTGTTCGTCGGCGCTCAGCCTGCCAAACAGCGGGACAAGCTCGAGCCGTCCTCCGCCCGCCTCCCGCAGGGCGTCGCGCGTCTCGATGATGTCACGTTCGCCCGGCATGAACACGAGCACGTCGCCCGAGGCCGAAGTGGCCAGGATGTCCTGGACCGCATCCACCGCGGCATCGACGTACGTCCGGCCGTCCTCCGCCCTCTCGCCGTCTTCATCGCCCGAGTCGGCGCCGAATGGGCGGTATTCCACAGACACAGGGAACAGGCGCCCCGAGACGGTGATGATGGGGGCGTGATCGAAGTGCCGCGCAAAGGCCTCGGTGTCGATCGTGGCGGAGGTGACGATCAACTTGAGATCGCTCCGCTGGGGCAGCAGACGCTTGAGCAGACCGATCAGGAAATCGATGTTCAGAGACCGCTCGTGCGCTTCGTCCAGAATCACCACCTCGTACTCGCTGAGCACCGGATCGGCCTGCGCCTCGGCAAGCAGAATGCCATCGGTCATGAACTTGACGTACGTCTCCGCACTGGTCTGATCCGAGAACCGGATCTTGCATCCCACGGCGCGGCCCCACGGACGATCGATCTCCTCGGCCACGCGCCGTGAAAGGGAGAGCGCCGCAACACGGCGCGGCTGCGTGCACCCGATCTTGGCCCGCACGCCGAAACCGGCTTCCAAACAGATCTTCGGCAACTGCGTGGTCTTGCCCGAACCGGTCTCGCCCGCGACGATCAGCACCTGGTGCGCCCGCAAGGCATCGAGGATTTCCTTGCGTTTGGCGCTGATGGGCAGCTCGGGCGGGTAGCGCAGCTCGGGCAGAGCCGCCTGCCTCCGCCCCCGCCGGGCGATCGAGGCCCGCGCCTCGTCGAGCCACAGCGGCAGGTCATGCGGCGCGCGCGGGCTCTGCCGGTGGGCCTCGATCCAGCGTGTGACCTTCCAGCCGATCCGCAGTTGATCGGCCAGCAGACACTGCGGCAGAAGCCGCTCGAGTTCCTTGAGCGAGGCGGCGGGACTCACGGAAGCAGCGGCACGCATCGTTCGGTTGCAAGTTGAGGTTGAACCGCTCAGGGCGAACACATGCCGCTCAAGATCCCCAACTCACTTGCCGAGCAGGCCCTCGCATAAACCAGACCCCTCACCGAGCA
This sequence comes from Verrucomicrobiota bacterium, assembly GCA_022710935.1. Classification (GTDB taxonomy): domain Bacteria; phylum Verrucomicrobiota; class Verrucomicrobiia; order Limisphaerales; family J093; genus MWFF01. The sequence goes on along the minus strand of JAKLFY010000045.1, from coordinate 32,569 downwards.
GTTCAAAAAGGAACAGATGGCCTCTCATAAGCGCCAAGACCTCTACCGTCAGGAAGAATTGGTGTCAGGCGCAAACTTGCGGCTTCTAACGCATTCCGTGCATGTGGAGGTTGTCGGTGGGAATCGAGTTTGCGCCGCGTGGGGGCACGCGGCCTACAGCGTGAGTCTCCATCCGGTGTAGGCCCGGTGCCCTCACCGGGCGACAGAACACCGACACCAACCAGACGCACCGGCCGGGCGCGCGGGAGTAGCATTCACTTGACTGATGGGGCCTCAGAACTTTAAGTCTCGGCCCAACATCTCGGAACCACCAGCCAATGAACCTGACAACGGCCTTTTTGCAGTCGGCGGAGAGGAATGCGACGAAAGCAGCGGTTCTGTGGGGCGATGCCGAGCGGAGCTACCGCTCTTCTGCGGATCAATCCGCCTGGGTCACACACCATTTGCGGACCCAGTTGGGTGTGAAGCCTGGGGACCGGGTGGGCTTGTGGTTGAGGAACTGCCCGGAGTTTATCTCGGCCTTCTTCGGCATTCTCGGCGCCGGGGCCATTGTCGTCCCCATCAACAACTTTCTCAAGCCGGACGAGGTGGGTTACATCCTGGGAGATGGCGGCATTGACGTGCTGGTGACTGAAGGGGGGATGGAGGAAGCGCTCGATCGGTTGACGGCGGCCCGTCCGGGCCTGGGGCTTTTGCGGACAGAGATGTTCGGCGCGGCACCGGCGGATCCGGTCGAACGGCCCGGACTGAGGCAGCAGGAACAGGACCTGGCGGTGATCATTTACACGTCGGGAACGACGGGGCATCCCAAGGGCGCGATGCTTTCGCACGGGAACCTGCTCCACAACGTCGAGAGCTGCCGGCACGTCTTCGAGACGGTCGAGGTGGATCGGTTTGCGCTGGTCCTGCCGATGTTCCACAGCTTCATGCTGACGGTGTGCGTCCTGCTGCCGTTGATCGTGGGCGGAACCATCGTGCTGGTCAAATCGCTCAACCCGCCCAAGAACATTGTGCGCGAGATCATGCATCATCGGGCCACGGTTCTTCCGGCCATCCCCCAGCTCTTCCGGGCACTGGCACACGTCCCCTTGCCGCCTGACTTCCCGCTGCGACTCTGCGTCAGCGGGGCGGCGCCGCTCCCTCTCGAGATCCTGCGCGAGTTTTCCAGGCAACACCCCATCCCGCTCGTCGAAGGCTACGGCCTGAGTGAAGCCAGCCCCGTCGTGTCGGTGAACCCCATCCGAGGTATCCAAAAGGCGGGATCGATCGGGCTCCCGATTCTCGGTGTCGAGATCAGCATCCGGAACGGCGAAAACAAGGAGTTGCCGCGCGGGGAGACCGGCGAGGTTTGCGTGCGCGGCGGGAACGTCATGCTGGGGTATTGGGGCAAACCGGAGGAAACGGACAGCGCACTCCGAGAGGGCTGGTTGCACACGGGGGATGTGGGTTACATGGACTCGGATGGGTACACGTACATCACCGACCGAAAGAAAGACATGCTCCTGGTGAACGGGATCAACGTCTATCCGCGCGAGATCGAGGAAGTGATTTACCAGTATCCCGGCGTGAGGGAGGCCGCAGTGATCGGGAAGCCCGATCCGCGCAAGGGCGAACACCCGGTGGCGTTTGTGTCGATGAACGATGGGGCTGTGATCGACGAGTTGGGCTTGTTCCACTTTCTCAAGGACCGGCTTGCAGACTACAAGCTACCTCGGAAAGTCGTTCAGTTGGAAATGCTTCCGAGAAATGCAACAGGCAAGATCCTCAAGACTGCCCTCCGCGAAATGTGATCGCGACAAGCCTCCCCTGGAAACGATCCGTCCAAGTCTTAAGTCGTTTCCTAACAGCAAGATACACCTGATCTCCACCCGCGCTGAGTCTGCACGGGTGAGCTTTCGCAGTTGACGCTCTGGTTTCCCGCCCCTTAAGCTCTATCCCGTTACAGCAGCAGTGCGTGACGCATTGCTGCTGGAGCTTTCTATGGCCGAAGGTTACTGCGTAAAATGCAAAGCTAAGAAGGAGATCGCCGACGGGGTCGAGGAAGTGATGAAGAACGGGCGAAAGGCGATCAAAGGCAAATGTCCCACCTGCGGGGTGGTTATGTTCAAAATTCTGGGCGGCAAGGTGGCCGCCCCGCCCGCCGCGGCCGAACCAGCACCCGACACCCCTGCGAGTGGAACCGGCGGGGTCGAGGTTGCGCCTCCGACATTGTAGACTCACTGTTTTATGCCCCAGCAACTGGCTTACGCCATTCTTACCCCTCACTCCCTGCACAAGTCGCGGACCGGCGGCATCATCGCCCGGTTGATCACCCGCTCCGGTGTCGAGCTGGTCGGGGCGCGCATGTTCGCTCCCAGCGCCGAATTGGTTCAGAAATACAGCGAGTCCATCGTCTCGGCGCAGGATGGCCAGGATCGGCGGGTGCAGGAGTTGATTCGCGACTACGTTATCGAAAACTTCGCCCCGGAACCCAAATCGGGCCGCCGCAGGCGCGTCATGATGCTCCTCTTCCAGGGCGAAGACGCCGTCCGCAGGGTCCGAACCGTTGTCGGCAACTTCAGCCCGCACCGCCGCGGCGGGCAGACGATCCGCGACACTTACGGCGATCTGGTCCTGGACGCCAACGACGAGGTGCGTTATTTCGAACCCGCCGTTTTGGCGGCTCCGTCGCTCGACGAAGCGATTGCCAAGCTCAAGCTCTGGGCTCGCTACTCGGACACCGAAGGGGGCGTCCTCGATGAGGTAATCAGCTACGCGGCGGACGAGCAGTCGGAACGGACGCTTGTCCTGCTCAAACCGGACAACTTCAAGTTCGCCACGGGGCGTCCGGGGAACATGATCGACTTCTTCTCGCGCACCGGGTTGTTCATCGTCGGGATCAAAGTGCACCGGATGAGCACGGCCCAGGCGATGGAGTTCTACGGCCCGGTCCGGGAGATTCTGCGGACCAAGCTCAAGAGTGTTGTGGCGACGCGAGCGAAGGAAGTGCTCGAGAAGGAACTCGGATTCGCCATCGGCGGATCGGAATCGCAACAGCTCGGGGAGTTGCTCGGCCCGCTCCTGGGCGAGAACCAATTCGAGAACATCGTCCGCTTCATGGCCGGACGCAGCCCCAGCGAGTGCGAACCGGCCCAAATGACCCAGCCAGGCACCGAGAAGTGCATCGCCCTCGTCTACGAGGGCGTCAATGCCGTCGCCAAGATCCGCGATGTGCTCGGGCCAACCGATCCCACCAAGGCGCCGCCGGGTTCCATCCGGCGCGAGTTCGGATCCAACATCATGATCAACGCCGCCCACGCCAGCGACTCCGCCGAGAACGCCAAGCGCGAGATGCGAATCGTGAATGTGGCGGAAAACAACTTCCGACAGATTATTGAAGGGTTTTACGGGCGGGTGTCATGACGACGAGTCACGGCTCACGGGGAGCGCGCCAGGCCCGAGAAGCCGGCGTCAGCCCGACAGCGGTCGATCCGCGCCGGCCTTCGACGCCGCGATGAACGCCGCCGCGAACCGCCCAAACCACGACGGTCCCCCTTGGTGGCGTCTCCCAAACCGGTATCAATGGTATGTCTTCGCCCTGGCCGCCTTCGGCTGGCTCTTCGACTGCTTTGATCAACAGATCTTCACACTCTCGCGCTCGATCACGATGCGCGACCTGTTGCCCCACGCCGACACCCTGACCCAAACCACCTACGGCGGCTACGCCACCTCGATCTTCATCCTCGGTTGGGCCACCGGCGGGCTGTTCTTCGGAATGCTCGGAGACCGCTGGGGCCGGGCCAAGACGATGGCCACGACAATCCTGGTCTACGCCGCCTGCACTGGACTCAGTGGCCTGTCCCAAAGCTGGGGCTACTTCGCCCTCTTCCGCTTCCTGGCGGGGGCAGGAGTCGGCGGCGAGTTCGCCGTCGGCGCAGCCCTGGTCGCGGAAGTGATGCCCGACAGGGCGCGCCCGCACGCGTTGGGGTCGCTCCAGGCTCTCTCGGCCATAGGCAACGTCCTGGCAGCCGTCAGCCTGGGCGTGGTCGTGCCGGACGAAAGACTGGGCTGGGGCTGGCGTGGGCTCTATTTCCTGGGGGCGTTGCCGGGCCTGGTGGCGGTGGTCGTTTTCCTGCGGCTCAAGGAACCCGAGAAGTGGGTGGCCGCACGGGCGGCTGCGGTCCGGAGCGGATCGACCCGCCAGCTTGGCAGCATCAAGGAGCTCTTCCGCGTCCCGGTCTGGCGGCGCAACACGCTCGTCGGTGTCAGTCTGGCGGTGGCGGGTGTCCTCGGGCTCTGGGGCGTGGGGTTCTACAGTCCCGAGCTGATCGACTCGGCCATCACGACGGTCGAAGCGGAGACCCGGCCCAAGATCGAGGCTGTTCTGCGGGCGGACACCCCGGCAGCCCATTCCGCCGCAGTGGCAGGGCTTGGTGCGCAGGAGAAGCGCAAGTACCTGGAACTGCTTTCGCGCATCCGCGCCACCGATACCCGGGCGGCCCCGACCGATCCAGCGGCGGGCCCGCTCGCAGGCGATCAGAAGGAGCGGCTTAGCCAACTCCTGGCAGGTGCGATCACCGAGGACCGCAAAACACACCTCAAATCCGTCGGGGGCATCCTGCAACAGGTCGGCTCGTTCCTGGGCATCACGTTTTTCACGGTCATCGCCGCACGCCTGGGGAGACGGCTGTCGTTTCTGATCGGGTTGACGATCGCGTGGGCGAGCCTGATCCTCGTGTTCGGGACCTTTCACCAGGCCCACCAGATTTACTATCTGTGGCCCATTCTCGGCTTTTGCACCCTGGCCCCTTTTGGCGGCTACGCCATCTATTTCCCGGAGCTTTTCCCGACCCGGCTGCGAACCACAGGCATGAGTTTTTGCTACAACGTGGGGCGCTACATCGCCGCCCTCGGGCCATTCGTCCTGGGACCGCTCGCCAGGGCGCTGGACGGCCTGACGGCGATCCCCGGTTTTCGCCTGGCAGCAATGACGCTGGCCTGTTCCTACCTCTTGGGGATTGTCGCGCTGATCTGGGCGCCAGAGACACTCGGGCGGCCCCTGCCCGACGACGAGCGGGAGGATCCCAAGTCCTGACAGGCAACAGCCCAGCCAGACACGCCGCGCCGCGCCGCGCGAAACACCCGCCAAGACGGATTTCTCACGACCGGGAAGATGACAACGAGATCCGGGCTTTTCCTAGCCTGCATGCCGACTTCTCTTGTGAACTCCGGCTTCGCGGTGGCAAAAAGTGGTGAGAAATGCAGGGCTGGCCCGGATCAGGTCCAGCGCGCAGCCTGTGATCGATCCGGGCGAGCGCCCATCGAGCCTCTCACTTTCACTGGATTTTGCCGGCGTTGCGCGCCACCTTAGGCCCATGAAGTTCATCCTGACGACGCATAATGTCACGCTGACCAGCGCCATCGAAGAACACATTCTCGAGAAGCTCGACAAGCTCGAGCATTTCAACCGATGGGCAATCGACGCCCGCGTCACCCTCGAACACGACCATACCCAAGCCCCCAAGAAACAGTTCGGCTGCTCCGTCCGACTGGGTGTCCGTGGGCCCGATTTGTTCGCCGAGGATTCCCAGAGCGACCTCTACACCGCGATCGACATGGTCTTTAAGAAGATCGAACAGCAGATTCGCAAACGCCGCGGCAAACGCGAGGCCGCCAAACATACCCATGCCGCACGCCTGAAGCGCAAGCGCCAGGACACAGAACTCTAGCGAGGCGCGCCTCTGACAAACGCAGTCCTCAGTTCAATGAAAAGGCCCGTGTTTCCCCGCCCCTCTCTCCAGCGCCTCGCTCCTTAGAATCCTTGCGAAACGAAAGAGATGGGGGTGAGGGCCAAACTTGACTTGATCGAACCATGATCTGGAGTTCAAGGATTCTAGAATCCTTGACCGTCGGGCCCTTGAAGATCGTGCGGGCGCGCGTCGTCCTGCCGATCCGCCAACCGCGCCTCTCGAATGGCGCGGTGGTCGTCTCCGGGGGGCGTATTCAAGCCGTGGGCCGGTGGAAGGACCTCCGACCCCACTGCGCGGGATCGCCGACGGATCTGGGCGAAGTGGCCCTGCTGCCCGGTCTGGTGAACGCGCACTGCCATCTCGACTACACCCACATGGCGGGCCAATTGGCGCCTCCGCGGTCGTTCACCGACTGGATCAAACGCATCACGGAGCTCAAAGGCACGTGGAACCGCGATGACTTCGCGCGTTCCTGGCGTCACGGCGCCCAAATGCTGATCCGAACCGGCACCACCGTCGTTGGCGATGTCGAGTCCGTGCCTGACCTCCTCCCGGAGATGTGGCAGGCGACCCCCTTGCGCGTCACCTCGTTCATTGAACTGACCGGAGTCAGGAGTCGCCGCGCCCCCGGGGCGATCCTCGACGAAGCCCTCGCCGCAATCGCCGCCCTCCCTCGAGGACGCCACCGCGCCTTTCTCTCGCCGCACGCCCCGTATTCGACAACGCCCGAACTCCTCAGGCGATGCGGAGCGATCGCGCGCCGGCGCCGGTGGCGCATGACCACGCACATCGCCGAATCCGAGGAAGAGCACGCGATGTTCACAAGGGGGGCGGGACCGATGTTCGATTGGCTCGAACGCAACCAGCGCGATATGTCCGATTGCGGCGGGATCTCCCCGATTCAACACCTGGCGCGCCAAAATCTCCTCGGCAACCATCTGCTGGCCGTGCATGCCAATTACCTCGACCGCGGCGACGCCGAACTCCTGGCCAGATACCGCGTCCATGTGATCCACTGTCCGCGCAGCCACGCCTATTTCGGCCACCGTCCCTTTCCTGTCACGGCACTGATGCGGCGCGGCGTCAACGTGTGCCTGGGCACCGACAGCCTGGCCACGGTCGCAACGCCCCGGGGCCAAGCGGTCGCGCTCGATCTGTTCGAGGAGATGCGGGTGTTTGCACGGGCGCACCCCGGGTGGCCGCCCGGCGCCGTCCTGCGCCTGGCCACGCTCAACGGGGCGCAGGCCCTGGGCTTTGCAGGCCGCACCGGGGAAATCACTCCCGGCGCATGGGCTGACCTCATCGCCATTCCGTCGAGTGTCGGACTGCGCGAGGTCGCTGCCGCCCTGGTGCACAACCGCCAGCCCGTTGCCGCGGTGATGATCGGCGGAGAATGGGTCCCGGGCTTCCCGAGCGCGCCGCCCTGACCCGCATATTGCACTCCGTCAGTGCAAAGGGCAGTCGGACCCCGCCAAGCTCCATCAAACATCCGTCGACCCGAGCAGGATCAGCATCCCTGCCACCAGCGTCAGCACCGTCACCGGCAGACCGAACTTCGCGTAGTCCCAGAATCCGACCTCGACGTGTTTGCGGGCGGACTCGACGACAATGATGTTGGCGACCGATCCGAGGATGGTGAGGTTGCCGGCAAACGTCGTTGCCAGGGCCATCACTTGCCACATCCGCTCCGGCTCGACGAAGTTCGGAATCCACTTCCCAGCCACCAAAACGAAAGGGACATTCGAGAAGATGTTCGAGCCGAGAGCGGAGAACCAGGCGAGATTCCAGCCCTGGGCGGCGGGCGTGTGACCGAAGAGACCGCGCACAGGACCGTAGATCTGGTCGGGCAGGCCGGTGGCATTCAAAGCTTCGACCACCACGAACAGGGCGGCAAAGAAGACCAGCAAGTGCCAGTCCACCAGCTTGAGAACCTCATGCGTGTCGCGCCGGGCAAGAACCATGATCAAGGCCCCTCCGGCCAGAGCGGTCCAGGCCAGGTTCAGCCCGGCAAGGAAGCCCGCGAAGGTGCAGCCCAGCACCAGACAGCAGAGTCCGAAAAGCCGCCGATCGAGTTGCGGGGCGGGCCCGGCTGGTATCTGAATGCGCGCGGCGCGCAGCACGCGATGAAAACCGATGCGCAGCACGGCGTATTCGATGGCCAATCCCACCGCGGCTGCCGGGAGCATCGCCATCGAGAATCGGGCGAACGGAATGCCCGAAAGGCCGCCAATGATCATGTTTTGGGGGTTGCCGACCAATGTGGCCGCGCTGCCGATGTTGGCGCTCATGGCCAGAGCCAAGAGGTAGGGCGGCAAGGGCAGACCGCCGCGCACCATCACCGCCACGACCAAGGGCGTGAGCATCAGACAGACCGTGTCATTGACAAGCAAGGCGGACAACACGCCGGAAGCAACGATCAGATAGAGGAGCATCCGTTGCGGGGTGCGGGCAATCGTCAGCACCCGATCTGCCGCCCAATCGAAGAAGCCGGCGAGAAACAGGTAGGACGAAATCAGCATCATCCCCAGCAGCAGCACCAGGGTGTCGTAATCCACGGCCCGATAGACCTCCTCGGGCGTCAGCACCCCCGCCACAACCATCAGCACCGTGCCCAACAGGGCCGATGCCGGCCGGTTCAGCGGCAGGATCTTCAGCCTCCGCCCGCTGATCAGCAGGTAGGTCAGGGCGAAGATCGCAATCGCCAGGTACTCCTTAACTTCCGCGCTCACGGGTTCAACAGCCGGCCCGGCACATCGCACGATGCCGCGCCCGCCGGGGACCATCCGCGGCGTTTGCCAGCCGGCGGCAACCTCTGCCAGCCCGGAATGCCAGCGTCAATCGAAATGCGCATCCGGACCGATCGGACGGCGCATCTGATTGTTGTCGGTGTTCTGTCGCCCGGTGAGGCTACCGGGCCTACAACGGATGGAGACTCCCGCTGTAGGCCGCGTGCCCCCACGCGGCGCAAACTCGATTCCCATCGACAACCTCCTCATGCACTGCCGACCGGACCGATTGACATCGGCGCTCGACACGCGCCGTGCGCCGCCCTATGCAGTCTGCGGTTCAGACAAACCAGTCCGTTCCCCCGCGACCATGTCAAAGGCCGAATCCAGGATGGACTCGCGCGAGCGCGTCCGATGCGCCATGCGGCATCTCTTGCCGGATCGCGTGCCGGTGTTCTGCCAACTCGCCTTGGGCCACTACTTCCTGCACAGCGGCATCGCCCCGCACGAAATCTGGTTCACTACCGAGGGCTTCGCCCAGGCGTTGGTCCGTCTCCAACAGCGCTACCGGTTCGATGGCATCCTCGTCAACCTCCCCGGCCGCCCCCCGAACCTGCTCTCGCGCGTCCGGCAGATCGACGCCACGGACGAAGGGACACGACTTCGGTGGGCCGACGGCAGTTGCACAACGGTCCCACCCGACGACAACCCGCAGCATCGCCTCGCCACCCAAGCTCCATTGCCGCGCGCCGACTTTGCCCGGCTCGATCCGGATCATCTCGACGCTCTTGACGCCCTCGCAGGCTATTGGTGGAACGTCTGTCACGTTCCGTGGATCGACGGCAAAGCGTCCCCGGGCCTCCTGCGCGAGATTCCCGGGTACTTCGGAGACACCATCGCCCGGGTGCGGGCGTTGACGCGCGGAGCCGTCTCGGTCCATGGCGAGGTGTTCTCGCCCTTCACGCATTTCATGGAGCTGTTCGGCTACGAGGAGGCCCTCATGGCGCTGGTGACCGATCCGGGCAAGACGCGGGCCTTTCTCGACCGGCTGACGGAGTCCTCGATCGCCTGGGGCGTGGCTCAGGCGCGGCGCGGGGCGGACGCCGTGCTCGTATCGTCGGCGTTCGCAGGCGCGGGCTTCCTCTCGAGAGCGGCCTACGCCGGTTTTGTCCTGCCGTACGAACGCAGGGTCGCGCGGGCAATCCGCGCGGCGGGCGTGCCCGTTTACACCCACACGTGCGGACGGATCGGAGATCGTCTCGATCTCATGATCGAGACCGAGACGGAAGGTTTGGACACGCTGGATCCCCCGCCCTTGGGCGACGTGGATTTGGCGGCGGCGAAGCGACAGATCGAAGGACGCCTCTTTATCAAGGGCAACATGAACTCCGTCGCCTTGCTGGCGTATCGCGCCCCCGACGAAGTCGAGGCCGAGGCGCGACGTTGCCTTCGCGATGGCGCGACGGGAGGCGGCTACATCCTCAGCACCGCCTGTTCGGTAGCCCCGCGGGTCGAGCCCTGGAAACTCGAGTTGATTGCCGCTCTGGCCGAGAAGGAGCGGTACTAGCCCGCATGGCTTTCATCTTGCGAAGTCTCATCAACACGTGCACGGACGGAGTGTAAAAAACGCGCGCTAGCCGGCGGCGGCTCTCCTCATTTCCCGTCCAGGCCGCGCAGATAGGCGAAGATGAGATCGGGCAGGTCGCGACTGTAACCGCCTTCGAGCAGGCTGAAAGCCGGCACGCCCAATTCCCGAATCGAGCGGCCCAGCCAGCCAAAATCCTCCTCTTGCAGGGCCGCGTCGCTGAGCGGATCGCCGCAGTAGGCATCGAACCCCGCGGAGACCACCACCAGTTCCGGCTTGAACCGCTTCAAATCGTCGAGCGCCCTGACCAGCGCCTCGCGGTAGTCCTCTCGAGCCGCACCGGGCGCCACGGGGTAATTATGCGCGTTGCCATAGGAATCGCTCCCGGTGCCCGGATAGCATGGGAATTGGTGCACGGAAAAGTAGGCGCATTGGTCCTGGCTCAGCAGGATATCTTCCGTGCCGTTCCCATGATGCACATCGAAGTCGTAAACGGCCACCCGCCCGACGCCCTTGGTCCGGGCCTCCATCGCCGCAATCGCCGCCGAGTTCAGATAACAGAAACCCATCGCCCGGTCCGGCGTCGCATGATGCCCCGGCGGACGCAGCAGACTGAAAGCCGTCTTGCCCTCGAGAGCCCTCTGCAGGGCGTAGAGCGCCCCCCCAGCGCTCCGCTCCGCGTGCGCGCGAATGTCCGGATGCGCCGCCGTGTCCGAGTCGAAGTCCGCCAACACCTTCAGCCGTTCGAGAAAGGACCGCGTGTGAGCGCGCTCGAGCTGCGGCTCGGTCACCGGCACCGGCTCCGCCCAAACCAGCTCGATCTCGCTCTGCGCCCTCAGACGCTCGACGGTCAGACTGATACGCTGCGGCCGTTCGGGATGCCCGAACTGCTGATAGGTGGTGCACCGACTGTCCGTGACGATAATCATGCCATGTCTGTCTCCCCGGAACGAACCAGGGGCGGCTTCGCGCGAAGACTCTCTAGCATTCGCAGCCAGACTCGCCAAGCGCGAAGAATAACGCCGCGAGGACCGCGGGTGCATCTGATTGTTGTCGGTGTTATGTCGCCCGGTGTAGGCCGCGTGCCCCCACGCGGCGCAAGGACAGACATCGGTGCAGACGCCGGGCCAGGGGACACGGCCAAGTTGAGGATGCCATTCTGTAGGCCGCGTGCCCCCACGCGGCGCAAACTCGATTTCCACCGACAACCTACAGATGCACTGGCCGTTCATTCGCTCTTCAGTTGGCCGCCGCATGGCCGAGGCGTCCGGGAGCCAATTCCCGGAGCAGCCCGCGCAGGTTCTCCCGCGCCCAGCGCTGGAACGTCAGGTTGCACAGACCGCACACGACCAGCCAGAGCAGGGGCAGGGCGAGCGGCCCCTGAACGCCCGTGAAGAACAGCGCGAACAGGAAGACCGCCCAGGGCACAACAAGGATGCGCACCGCCGTGCCGATGAATGCCTGGTTGGCTTTGCGGCTCGACAGTCCCAGCCACAGACCGACCCACGCCAGCGCATACAGGTCCCAGATGAACACCAGCGCCCCGACCAGCGTCATCAGCCCCATGTCCGATCCCAGCCCGTTGAGCCCCTCGCTGGCCGCCAGCGTGAAGACCTCCACGGCCAGGATGGCCAGCGCAGGCGCGCCGAACAGCCGACCCAGGGACAGCCAGTGGCCCCGCAGGATCTCGGCGACGGACAATGGCGTGGTCAGGAGCAGTTCGAGGGCGCCTGTCTGCCGTTCCTGCGTCCAGCGCTGGCTCGCCTCGGAGGCCATCAGCCACTTCAGCGGGGCGTGCAGGAACAGGGCGATCAGGAACGTGCTGTTCCAGGTGTCGCTCGCCATCCCCATCCGCCAGCGCCACAGCAACCAGACGAACAACGCCAGCCCAACAGCCCCCCACAGCAGCCGGATCTTGAGCTGGTTGCGGCCCGCCAGCCACAGAACCGGATTTCGATCCAGCAGGCGCCGGCGCGCGTGTTGGCGCTCGATCGCCGTGCCGTAATTGAGCATGTGCCAGCGGTCCCGCCACAACGCGCCCGCCTTCAGCACGCCCTGCTCCCGCCACGCCCGCTGCGTCAGCCAGGCGGCGCTCCCCAGAAACAGCCACGCCAAACCGTGCGTCCCCGACAACGCCCAGCCCAGGACGGCGCCCTCCCGGTTCGCCGCCACGCCCGACGCCAGTTCGAGTGCCGAGCTGGGGTTGGCGGCCAGCAGAATGCCAAGGCCCGTGTTGCTCCCGATGACCGACCGCAGCCACGGGCCGACGCCGGCAAACAGGAACAGGATGAACACGGCGAGCGCGAACGCGCTCCGCGCCTGGGTGCTCGCCGCCGAAACGCACATGCCCACCGCGAGCGAGAAGAACAGCGCATTGCCCAGAACCAGGGCCACCGCCCCGAATTCGACCAGACGCACGCCGCCAAGCAGGATCGGAATCGCCAATACCGGCAGGGCCGCCATCAGGCTGAATAGCGCGGTCACCGACGCCGCAACCAGCTTGCCGCCCACAATGTCGTAACTGCGCAGGTCGGTCAGGAACAGCAGCCCCAAGCTCCCGTCCCGCCTTTCTTCGCTCAGGACATCCGCCGTGAACAGCGGGCCCGCAGCCAGGCAAAACAGGTATCCAACAAAAGCCAGCGTGTGGAACAGATCCCTTCCGATCCCCGTCGCCCCCGTCCATTCGCCCTGGTACCACAGACTGATCCCACCCACCGCCACCGCCAAAGCCGCCGCCACCAGCCGCGCCCGGAAGGCGCCCGGGCGGCGCGACGCCACAAGCAACTCGCGCTGGACGATCGGGAAAAGCGTCATGGCACAGTCGAGACGCCGCTCGAATGATCCCCAGCCCCCGTCTTCATCTCAGAGTTCGACATTCGCGAAAGATGCGCCTCACGGCAAGGTCCTCGATTCGCCGGCCACCACGTGCGGCATGGTCCATGGAACATGCGGACGCGACCGCCGCCGTCTGAACCGGGCGCCCAACTCCCATTCATGGGTCTGCGCCGCCGCGCTCCGGAGATGCCGCCGCAGCCGACTGCGCGCCCACAGGATGATCAGCACATTCTTCCCCACCCAGCCCAAGGTCCGGAACACCATCGAGTAACCGACCATTCCGCCCCCAAGCGCCCGCAGGACCGAGCTGGTGTTGAGATAGGTCATGACCTTCACCGGGAGCAGCGAGGAGAGATTCGGAAACAGGATGCCCAGCGTCCATGGCCCCAACACAACCCAGGCAAAGGTCTTCAGAATCACAAAGGTCGGGCGGCGCGACGCCAGGCTCAGCCACGCCCCCAGCCAACAGATGGCGAACACGTCGGTCACGAAGTTGAGCAGGCTGCTCCCGGCGCTGAAGGCGTAGTGCTGCATCAGGCCGGAGCTGAACGGGCCGCGCTGGGCCGCAAGCCGCCAGTTCTCTCCGATGTAGGAGACGTGCAGCAGGGCGATCACCGCCACCGGCCCGGCAAACAAGAGCCACAGCGCGCGCCAATGACCGCGCAGCAGCGTGCGCGCCGGCATCGGCGAGGTGAGAATCAACTCGAGAGCCCCCGTGCGGCGCGCCTCGATCCAGAAACGGCAGGCCATCACGCACAACCAGACCCGGTTCGTGAACACCAGCGCGTGGGTAAAGTAGGTGTGGAAGGCTGAGGCCCCGGTGTTGGTGCGGTAGCCGTGCGTCAGCCAGTAGACGTTCACCGCGACCAGCGACACCAAAGCCCAGAAAACCCAATGCGGCCACCGCAGCCGGGCGGCAACCGCATACACCGGATTCGTCTCGAGCCGCCGCTTGTACGTCGCCCGCCACCCCGCCGTGTAGCCCAGCCGCCACAGCCAGCGATGCGCAATCGGTTTCTCCTCCGGACTCTCCCGCCACAGCCGCGGCAGCCAGACGGCCGTCAGCCCCATGCACAGGCAGCTCATCCCGCACACCAGCGCCAGGGAAACCCAAAACGCACCCGGCGCCGTCGTGTACACGCGTTCGCTCGCCAGATACCCCGTGTAGGCCGGACTCATCAGGGCCGCCGGCAACGGATTGGGCAGCGCTCGGGTAAACAGACCCGAGCTGAATACCGCCGCCAGGCCGGGAATCAACCCGCTGACGCCCAGAATCGCCACCGCCGATCCGAGAATGGCCTTCGATTGATCGCGGCTGAGCGTCGAAACAAACATCCCAACCGTCAGCGAGAACAGGATGGCGTTCACCACCGCCAGGGCCGTCCGCCCGTACTCCCCCGCCGTCACTCCCCCCATCAGCAGCGGAATCCCCAGCGCCGGCAGGATGGCCAGCAACCCGTAAAAGCCCGCCAGCGAGTTCGCCAGCCACTTCCCCAACACCACGTCGTAACTCCGCAATTCGGTCAGAAAAAGCAGCCCCAACGTCCCTTCGCGCTTCTCCTCGCTGATGCAGTCCGCCGTGATGAACGGGCCGACCAACAGACAGTAGCCGAACGCCAGAATCGTCAGATACGAGAACAGCCACCGCCCCGCCGTCACGGGCGTCTGCGTCTTGGCAACCCACAGAGCAATCCAGGCGCTGACCACAAACGCGGCCGTCGCGGCGGCCAGTCGCACCCAGTGCGTCTTCGATCGCCGTGCCGCCGTCCGCAATTCCCGGTCCACCACGGGAAACAGTGTCAACACGCGCCCGAGTCTAGAAGCGCAGCCCCAAACTCCAAGGCCGAATCGCGCAAGAACAATCCTTGCCATCCGTATCGGGCCGGGCGACCATCCGCGCCAAGGCATCATCGAGCAATGCCCAACGCGAACTCAAACAATCGAGCCCTTCGCCATGAACCGTGTTGTTCGACGCGCAGCGTTCACCGCCCAACATCCATGTCCGCCCTTCATCAAATGTTGAACGTTGAACCTTGAGCGTTGAGCGTTGAACGTCCAACATTCGCCGCTCCGGCTCATCCGCGCGCATCATACTCCAAACGTTAACCCCGATCATGAATCCCTCCTCCTCCTCACCCTCCGCCCGCCCCAGCCGCCGCGAGTTCCTCAAAACCTCCGCCGCCTTCGCTGCCGGAACCGTCGCAACCGTCGCCATCGCCCGCCCCGGCTACGCCGCCGAGAACAACACAATCAAGATCGCACTCATCGGGTGCGGCGGACGCGGCACCGGCGCCGCCGGCCAGGCCTTGTCGACCAAAGGCCCCACGCAGCTCTGGGCCATGGCCGATTTCTTCCCGCATCGGCTCGACAACAGCCTCAAGGGCCTGTCGGCCCAGTTCCCCAAACAGGTCGCCGTCCCGCCCGAACGGCGCTTCGTTGGCCTCGACGGTTTCAAGCGGGCGATGGACACGCTCAGTCGCGGGGATGTTGTGCTGCTGGCCACGCCCCCTGCGTTCCGCCCGATTCACTTCGCCCACGCGGTCGAGAAAGGGCTGCATGTGTTCATGGAAAAGTCTTTTGCCGTGGACGCCCCAGGCACCCGGCTCGTCTTGCAGATCGGCAAGCGCGCCGCCGAGAAGAACCTCAAGGTCGCCGGCGGCCTCATGAGCCGACACTCGAAACCGCTCGAAGAAGCGGTCCGGCAGATCCACGACGGCCTCATCGGCGATGTCATCACCGCCTGGGCCTACCGCATGCATGGTCCGGTCGGCGTCAGCCCCCGCCAGGCGGGCATGAGCGAACTGGCCTACCAGATCGCCAACTACAGTTGCTTCACCTGGCTCAACGGCAGCTTCATCGTCGATTGGCTCATCCACAACATCGATGTCTGCTGCTGGGTCAAAAACGCCTGGCCTGTCTCCGTCCAGGGCATGGGCGGACGCCAGGTCCGCGCCGACGCCGACCAGTTGTTCGACCACTATGCCGCCGAGTACACCTTCGCCGACGGCACCCGCCTCTTCGCCCAGGGCCGTCACATGACCCGCTGCTACGACTTCTTCGGCGACATCATCCACGGGGCCAAAGGCTGCGGCATCCTCGGCGAAGGCCAGCCCCAACCGCGCCTCTTCAAAGGCCATAACCTCGCCTCCGAAAACCTCGCCTGGCGGTACCAGGGCCCGCCCTGCGATCAGTACCAGGTCGAACACGACCTCCTCTTCGACGCCATCCGCAACGACAAGCCCTACAACGAGACCGAGCACTGCGCCAAATCGTGCTTCACCGCCATCATGGGCCGCATGGCCTGCGAATCAGGCCAGATGATCACCTGGGACGACGCCTTCGCCTCGAATCTCGAATTGGCCCCCGGCCTCGAACAACTGACTATGGACGCCGATGCCCCGGTCCTGCCCGACGCCAACGGACACTACCCCATCGCCATCCCCGGACAGACCAAAGTCCTCTAGCCCGGTTGTTTCGCAGCGCGGCAAAGCCGCAACGAAAGCAACGGGTACTCTTGCACCGGCCGTGCCCGCGCACGCCCTGGTCGCCGCGCTGCGCCAGCGCTGCTGCGCAGCGCTGGAAGATCTTCAGCAATGAACGACCAGGGCGATCATTGCACGCGCCCCGAAAGGGAAGCGGGGGGGATTGTGTCGGTCTTGAAGGCGTTCTCCCATGGGAGCACGATGTTGCATTCCTCCATCGTTCGGACCCGGCGCGGTTTTGCGCTTTTCCAGCCCACATCTTTCCGCGACGCAGGAGCGGAAAGATCATGGTGCGCGCTGCAGGACTTGAACCTGCGACCCCTTCCGTGTGAAGGAAGTGCTCTTCCACTGAGCTAAGCGCGCATCAAGCACTTACGCAAGCCCATAGAGGCCCATAGACCCCCATAAACTTGACAAGTGTGACAGCGATTGTCACACTTTTCGGCAGCGCAACTATGTGCCCTGTACCGATGAGTGGTCTGCAATCAAAAACTGTCACGCGCGAAAAAATACGCGGACTTTACCAGCGAGGCAACACCTTTTGGTTCGCTCACCAGAAAGGCGGTAGTCGGCGTTTTGTCTCGCTGGAAACCAACAACTACCGATTGGCCCTGGTCCGGCTGAAAGACCTCCGTACTGCATTGGACCAACAGCAGCCTCCCCCAATCTGGCGGCGCATGTACGTGAGCAAAGGCGCCTTCTGGGTCGATTTCCATGTCTGCCTCAATACCGGTGAAGTCGAGGCCGCGGTTGCACGAGCGGAGCGGATCAACGCTGCAATCCAGGCATCCAACTCCTAGCTTATGGGAGAGAAAATCAAGGGCCTCTACCAGCGAGGCCGGACCTTCTGGTTCGCTCACCAGGAGGAGGGTCGTCGCATCTTCGTCTCGCTGAAAACCAACGACTACGTGCTGGCAGTCAAGAGGGCGGCGCAAATCATCAAGCGCCCCAATCTCAATCCGACCGAGGGATTGGCTGCCGACATCGATACTTTCCTGGCGTATCAGTTGGCACATCACAACTTCAGCGCTGCCAGCGCTGACAGCAAAGGGGCGATCCTGCGCAAGTTCGCAAGGTCAATCGGCTGGCTAGACACCGCCTCGATCACCACGCAAGAGGTCCAGCGCTTTTACGACGAACAGCGGGAGGAAGTCAGCGAGTCCAGCGCCCAAACTTACGTCATGGCGTTGCGCTCGTTTTTCGGCTGGGCGGTGCAGCGCGCCTTGACACATGACAACCCGGCGGCGGAGGTTCGGATGGGCCGGGTCATCTCGGTGCCCCGGCGCCGGTTCTGCACATTCGAGCAACGCGACCAGATCATTGCTGGGGCGCCAAGCCCTGAATTGAAGTTCATTTTCTACTGCGGCTTCCACGCAGGCCTCCGCAAGAACGAGATCATTCAGGCTCGCCCCGACTGGTTTGATCTCGATCAGGGTTTGCTCCACGTCCGCAAGACGCCGACTTTTGAACCCAAGGACAAGGAAGAGCGGACCGTTCCGTTGACCAAGGAATTTCGCGAGTTCCTCACCGAGTACGGTCTCCGCTCGCCATTCATGCTGCGGCCGGACGTTGAGCAGGGCAAATCCCTGTATCGTTACGACTTCGATCGCCCGTACTTCCGCTACCTCGAACCGTTGGGCTTCCGTTGGGTCACGCCCCACATCATGCGACACACGTTCGGCAGCCTTCTGGCCAGTCGTGGGTGTTCGATCTACAAAATCGCGATCTGGATGGGCGACGAGGTGGCGACCACGCAGAAGCACTACGCCAAACTGCTGCCCATCGATCCTGACATTGACCTGGCAACCAGTGTTCACGCGTGAGCCAGTGATCGGATTTCACGCCGGCGTCTCCAGGTTCTCCCCGGCTTCCAGCCGGGCCACGCATCCCTGCAGGTCGGTCAAGGAATACAGCGTCAGGCGTTTGCGACTGATCACGGGCCGCAACCAGCCCGCCCCGACCAGATCATGCAGCAATTCAACGCTCCCCAAGATCAGCGTTGCCTGCTCCGGTCGAACCAACAACGGCTCCACCCTGACGGTGCTCTGCAACATGTCTGACAGGTTCATGGCTCTCGCGGCCGAGAACGCACAAGATGGGGGAGCCCACAGGCGACGCCGCGCCACCATGCGCGTTTCACTGAACCAGTCGTGCCGGAAACAGGAAAGCGAACAAGGCTTCCCGCGTTTCTGCGAAAGCTGCTTCGCAAATCCCGGTCCCCTCTAACCGCCGAACACTGATCTCCGAATTCCTCGCCCGAGCCGATGTGTCACGCGCCGCCAACAAGGCTTAACGCGGCCGACGTCGAACATTCTGACCGATGAACCTCCAAGCGTGCACGATCCCACGCGCCACCACCGAGTCCCGACTGCCGCCGGCGGGTGACAAGGCCGGGTGGCAACGCTCTGCCCGGTAGCCCTGGAACGGCTCGGTTGGCGGGTATCGCACAGGAAGCGGTCGTTAGGCCGAGTTCTGATTAATGCCGAGTCGAGGGGGCGATTCCCGCGGAAAGCGAAGGAATCGCCCGGTTTTCGTCGTTGCGACTCGGCATTATCTGGGTGGCACTTTCCTCTCCACATCACCACTCAACGAAAGGAAATGACACCTATGATCGAGTTCTTTTGTCCGCAACCCCAGGACTTGGTTCCACTGCGGTCAGGTCCTTTGGCGCCCCACTTGGACGGCTTTGCGACTCTTCTGGTTCGGCAGGGCTACTCCCGGCACAGGTGTAGGAGCAAGCTGCACTTGGCGGCGAACCTCAGCCAATGGCTCGCCGATCAAGGCCTCGGGTTGGAGCAGCTTGACGAACGGCAATCGGCAGCCTTTCTCGAAGCACGATGGAGGACCTACAGCCGCGACGGCGGCGAGTCATGTACACTGACACTACTGCTCCAGCACCTGCGCCAGACCGGTCTCATCCCCCTCCCTCGGGTCCCCTGCGCGCGGAACTCCGTGGATCGTCTCGTGGGTGATTACGAGCAGTTCCTGCTCCAGCAACGAGGTCTTCTCCGTGGGTCCGTCAGCGTGTATCTGGGGGTGCTTCGGCGTTTCCTCAAACACCGGTTCTCCGATGGTCAGGCCCGCCTTCGTCAGTTGCGGGCAGGCGATGCGGCCGATTTCATCCTCCAGGCCAGTGCGCGCTACGGTCGGCGATCCCTCCAGTCCGCGACGAAGGTTCTGCGGAGCTTCTTCGGCTTTCTGTTGCAGGAGGGTCGCATCCGCAGGCCCCTGGCAAACGCGGTGCCCAAGGTTGCGGCCCGGGGTTTGGCAGAACTGCCCAAATCCCTGGACGTGGTGCAGGTCAGGAGACTCCTGAGGAGTTGCGACCAGCGTCGGAGGACGGGCCGCCGAGACTATGCCGTCCTCTTACTTTTGGCTCGCTTGGGGCTGCGGGCCGGTGAGGTGGCGCAGCTTCGTTTGGAGGATCTCGACTGGGGTGCTGGGGAAGTATCAGTCCGCGGCAAGGGTGGGAGGGTGGATCGTTTACCGCTGCCGCATGACGTGGGCCGAGCGATTGCGCACTATCTGAAGACGCGCCGCTCGATCGAGTCCTCGCGTCAGGTCTTCCTCCGCTGCAAGGCCCCGTATCAGGGCTTCGCAGGTTCGGGCAGCGTGGCGGGCTTGGTTCGGCGCGCGCTGGTACGAGCTCAGCTTGATCCTCCGCATAAAGGCGCCCATTTGCTCCGCCACGGTCTGGCCATCCGCATGCTTCGGGGAGGCGCCTCTTTGGCCCAAATCGGACAGGTCCTCAGACACCAAGGGGCCCAGAGCACCCAAATCTATGCGAAGGTCGACCTCAAAGTGCTGCGCAGGCTGGCTCAACCTTGGCCTGGAGGTGCGCGATGAAACCGCTCGCCAGGCATCTGGACAACTACCTAAACCTCCGCCGTCAGCTTGGGTACAAGCTACGGGGGATCGACAATCTGCTCCGTCATTTCGTCCGATTCGCCGAGCAGAAACGCGCGCCCTTCATCACCACCAAGCTGGCGGTGACATGGGCGACCTACCCCACCCACCTCCCGCTAAAGCAGAAGGCCCACCGCCTGGGCGTAGTGCGTCGCTTCGCGCAACATCTGAGTGCACTGGACCCCCGGACCGAGATTCCCGCCCAGCGATTGTTGCCCTACCACTGTGCTCGGCGAGACCCCTACCGTTACCGGGCGGGGGACATCCTCCGGTTGATGCAGGCCACACGCGAGATTGATCCCAACTGCCACCTCAAAGGCGCTTCCTACGCCACCTTGATCGGGTTGCTGGCCGTAACCGGCATGCGCGTTGGTGAAGCCGTTGCTTTGGATCGTCAGGACGTGGATCTCACCCGTGGCGTGGTGACCGTTCGCCACGCCAAAGGCGACAAATTGCGACTGGTGCCCCTCCATCGCTCCAGCCAACAGGCCCTTCGGCATTACGCCGCCCTCCGTGACGAAGCTTTTCCGCAACCGGTCGGTTCTGGCTTCTTTGTCTCCGAGCGGGGAACCCGTTTATGCTACTCCACGGTGCATCAGTGGTTCCGTAAGGTCGTGCGCCAAATCGGCTTGCTCCAGGCTGGCGACCGGCATGAGCCACGGCTGCACGATCTGAGGCACCACTTTGCCATTGAAACCCTGGTGCGCTGGTATCGGTCCAAGGCCAACGTGGAGGCACACTTGCCCGAGTTGTCCACTTATCTCGGTCACGCCCACGTCCGTGACACTTACTGGTATCTTGAGGCGGCACCGGAGTTGTTGCGCTTGGCCACGCAGCGTTGCGTGCGGAAGGAGGCGAAGCGATGAAAAGCCTCGCCACCCTCTCCGAGTTGCTCCAGGCATTCTTCACGGAGCGGCTTATGGACCAGCGCAATGCCAGCCCGCACACAATCGCGAATTACCGTGACTCCTTTCGTCTCCTCTTTGCCTTCGCTCAGTGCCGCCTCAAGAAGACCCCCACCGCCTTGAGTGTCCAGGACCTGGATGCTCCGTTCATCGGTCGCTTCCTGGAGCATTTAGAAAAGGAGCGACATAACACGCCACAGAGCCGGAACGTGCGTTTGGCGGCCGTCCACTCATTCTTCCACTATGTCGCGCTGCGGGAACCTGGCTTCGGGGCCGTAGCGCAGCGGGTTCTGGCGATCCCCAGCAAACGCTTCACCAAGAGGCCTGTGGACTTCTTGAGTCGAGCCGAAACCGAGGCCCTGCTGGCCGCCCCAGATCAGAACACTTGGTCTGGCCGGCGCGACCACGCCTGGTTGTTGGTCGCGGTACAGACTGGCCTGCGTGTTTCCGAGTTGCTGGGTCTTCGTTGTCAAGATGTGACGTTGGGTCCTGGTGCCCACGTACGCTGTACCGGCAAAGGGCGTAAGACACGCTGCGTCCCGCTGCGCAAAGATAGCGTGACAGCACTACGCGCTTGGCTGCGAGAGCGAAGTGGACAGCCCAACGATGTGCTCTTTCCCAATGCGCGCGGTGAGGCCATGAGTCGAGATGGCGTGGAATACCTGCTCGCCAAGCACCTGGCAGTAGCACGCGCCGAATGCCCCTCGCTCAAGACCAAAAGAGTCTCCGCCCATGTATTGCGCCATACGCTTGCAATGGAACTGCTGCAAAGCGGCGTAGATCGCTCCGTCATTGCGCTATGGCTCGGCCATGAATACATGAAGACGGCAGACGTGTACTTCCACGCCAGCATGCAACTCAAGGAGCAGGCCCTTGCCAAGACCGAACCCTTCGTTGGACCATCGCGCCGCTTCCGGCCGTCCGACCAGTTATTAACCTTCCTCCAGAGCCTCTGATAATGCCGAGTCGCAACGACGAAAACCGGGCGATTCCTTCGCTTTCCGCGGGAATCGCCCCCTCGACTCGGCATTAATCAGAACTCGGCCTAACGACCGTAATGCCGCGCGCGGCATTACGGTCGATCTCGTCTTTGGAGATTGGCACCCCAAGGATCCATCCACCACATAAGGCGGCGCACCGGGCCGTGGCCGCCAGGGCAAAGTCGCCCTACCGACCCTCGAATCCTACCAGGCGAAGACGGAGACGGCAGTGGTCCTCCCCTTGCCCATCCCGGGGCCCGACTCCATAACCGGCTGCGGCTACCGCCGGCGCTACCCTCAGGTGGTTGGACGACTTGTACTGGAGGGATCCAGTACCCGAGGGTAGTCTCATGCGGCTTGAGAACCCGTTTGAGCCGAATTGACTGAACCGAAGGTGACCGCGATGGAACATACGACCCGACGCCGATTCGTGGGAACAATGCTGGCCGCAACCGCCCTGCCAGTGGCCAACCGAGTCGTTGGCGCACGATCGCCAAACACCGAGCCTGAGGCCGGCGGCTACGTCCGAGCTAACACCGACTGGCTCGCCGGCTGCCGGTTCGGTATCGGCGTCCACTGGACCGCGCAGACTGTGCCTCGTACCGGTCCCGCCAAGGCGTTTCCCCAGGCCGTCGCCGACTTCGACCTCAAGGGCTTCATCGCCGCGATCGATCGCAGCGGCGCCGACTACGTCCTGTTCACCATCGCGCACGCGCTGCAACGGCTCCCGGCGCCGCATCCGGTGCTCGACCGGATTCTCCCAGGACGGACCTGCGAGCGCGACTTGATCCAGGAATTGGCCGAAGGGCTCGCGGCCAAAGGCAAACACTTGCTTCTCTACTACAACCATTCCTGCAACAGCGGCCAGGACGCGGCTTGGGAACAGGCGGTCGGCTATCATGCGGTCAAGAAGGACCACCTGGCGGAGAACCTCATGGAGATCGTGTCGTGGCTGGGCAACCGGTACCGGAAGCTGATCAAGGCCTGGTGGTTCGACAGCCCCTATTCCCTCGATCCCCGCGGACCGCACAACAGCGTGACCACGGACATGAGCGGCTTCCAGTTCCCATGGGAACGGTTCACGGCGGCGGGCAAGGCCGGCTATCCAGACCGCCTGGTGACCTACAATCCCGGAGTCGCCGAGACGTACCTCTACACCACGCACCAGGATTACTGGGCCGGGGAGTTGGTGAACCTCGAATCGCCGGCCCGGGGTCGCTACCTGGACAACGGCCTGCAGTGGTTTGGCTGGACGTGTTTGGAGGACCGGGCTTGGGTGCACACGCAACTCGACACACCGATTCCGGCGCCGCTCTACAGTGACGAGGCGATCCTGCGCAACGTGCAAACGTGCAACCAACACCAAGCCCCGATGACCTTCAACGTTGGCATTTACCAGGACGGCACGCTGGCACCCGGATCGGTTGAGCAGTTGTCCCGGCTGGATCGTGCTTTGAAAGGCGGGCGCTGAGGGCGGGGCATCCCCGACGCGACCGCGATCGCACCGGGGTGAGTCCTCCGGGCGTCTTGCGAAAGCCTGAGGCGGCGTGCCCTGGCCGATCACGGCACCTCTGCAGCGACAAACCGCGATCTGGACGCTGACGCAACAGACATCTGCTGACCTGAAGCAGATCGTCAAACTGCTCCAACAGAAGGAAACGCCGCGAAACCGGCTCGCCAGGATCGATGCCGAACTGGCCGCCTACTCGGGTGGCAAGACCGCCAAGGCCGTTAAGGGCGAAACTGGCCGCAAGCCCCGGTGACAAGCGCAGGGCAAGTCGGGCAAAGCCAAGAAGAGAGCCGCGCCTAATAGAACGTGGTCCAGTTGCCGGATTGCTGCCACTGCAGCTTCGCGCGCGGACGGGTCTCGACGTGGCCGTCGGCGAAGGTGAGGTTCACGTTGACCAGGTTCCTGCCGATCGAGTGCCCGCCCGTCGCTTTGGAGACGTTGGTGTTCCTGGTCCCCTCCGCCAGACAGAGATCGGTGATGATCGGCTGAATGGCCGCGGCGGCGTCTTCGGCCTTGCTCGGCCAACCGTCCTGCGTGCGACTGAAGGTGCCGGCGGTTTTCGGCGTGGGGAACAACTCGCCGTCGTCGAGGGGTCGTGGTACCCACCAACAATGGTTGATGATGGCGAAGTTGTCGTACTGCCGGCGCAGGTATTTGTTAAGGTCGTCCACGTTGCCGATGCCCTGACCATGGGTCTGCGCACGGTACCAGGCGTCGGCGTCCCGGAACTCCGCCGGTCGCACAGGGCAGAACCACATGGCCACCGTCAGGCCGTAGGGCTGCAAGCCCGGCACCATGTCGGAGGAGACATCCCACGGGTTGAGGCCGGTGCGGGGCATGCGGAACGCAGGCAGTCGGCCTTGCGGAGTGTCGCCTGCGTAAAGGCTCGCGGCGATGCCCCACTGGCGATAGTTGGAGGTGCAGTTGACGACCTTGGCCTGGAACTTCGCGCGCGCGAGTGCCGGCAAGAGCAGGCCCGCGAGGATCGCAATAATGGCGATGACGACGAGAAGTTCGATGAGCGTGAACGCGCTTCTGGACGGCTGCACTGGGGTGTTCACGGCGCCAAGGTGCGCTCGCCGGTACAAACCGTCAACCGCTGCGCCACGTTTGATGGCGATCCCCACACCGCCAAGGTAGCGCACTGGTCTCCGGATCCTCGCTCCGTTGTCTGCTCCATCGGTGCCGGCGGGGACTCGAAGGGACGCAGCCTCGTTCTTCACCTAACTGACGGATGGTTGGCAGCGGACCGAAACGCACCGCAGTGCCCCCTTCGATCGGCGGCGGGTGACAAGTCGGGGTGACAACGGCCCGCAGATCGAACCCGCAACGCGCCCGTCCGTTTGGCTCCCCTGATCCTCGCGCTCGCAAACCGTCTCGAGGGAGCTTCAGCTGGCAATCGACGGCATTCATCTTCCCCTTGGATTCGATGCCTTCACCTCCACATGGCCAACCCCCGTGTTCGCTTCTGGCCGGCGTCACCGACTGTCGAGCTGGATCACGATGCGCGACACCCGGCCAACCACTGCTCCGCCGACCCTCGAAGAGCCGGGGTGCCCGCCGGGACTCGACTCCTTTGTCCCCGGAGGGCTCCGGCTCTCCAACCTCCAACTCGATCTGCCGAACATCGCACGGGATCCAAAACTGACTGACGAGATAGTCGCCGCTGTCCACCGGGTGCCCACCCGCCACTCCCTCGAATGCGGCGATGTCAGGCAACCTCGCACGCTCCGCCCGCGCAGTGTCCACCTCGTGCTAACCTCCCCGCCCTACTGGACTCTCAAACGCTACCACGACCATCCTGGCCAGATGGGCCACATCACCGACTACAAAGCCTTCCTCGACCAACTCGATCAGGTCTGGCAAGCGTCGATGTGCTTCGCGATGCCTGATCACACTCTGCCTGTTCGCTTTTAACGGTTGTCCACGACTGGCGTCTTGGAGCAGCGAGACGGTCATTCGGGACGCACTCGCCCTCCGGAACATCTCATGGACACGACAGCACAACCTCCCTTGAACGGGACCCCGCCCAGGCTCGCCTACAGCGTGCAGGAGACCGCGCGCATGCTGGGCGTTTGCGACAAGAGCATCCGCCGCCTCATCTTGCGTGGACTGCTCCGCCCCTCCCGCGCGTTGCGCCACATCCTCATTCCGAAGCAGGAGATAGACCGCTTCCTCCGCGACACGAGGTGAGCCGTGTGGCCAACGACAATCGGTAGGGCCGAACTCGCATCGGCCGCTGCATCATGGGAGTGGCCGTTGCCGGAGCACCGGACTCGTCAGGATGCCAGCTGGTTGATCAGGCGCGGGCCGCAGCCGCTCGGTGTCTGCCAACCCGCTCACTGGGCGGCTGCCCCACCGGCCCGCGCGGGTTTTCGTGCCCACCTCCTTGGACGTCTGGGGTCACGTTTCTTTGCGGGTTTCCCCAGGTTCCGGCCCGCGCGGCGAAGCCGGACGCGGACCCCGGTGCATGCCGACGGAAGGTGGTCGGCGCTCTCGTTGAAACCACCCATGCCCTGTGCCCGCCCAGAGCATCCTCTGGCCGTTTGGTTTGGCCCTCGATTCCTGATAGACTCCATGCGAACACCGTTCGCGGATTTGCCGAAGGAGGCTTATGCAACCCCACATCGCTCCAGCCCGCCACCAGCACGCCATGAACCAGATCGCGCAGTGTATTCGTGATTGCCCCGACACTGGCGGGGGCGTGCAACTGCGTCGATTCCTGTGGTCGCTCTACAATCAGCACCATTCTCTCCTCAGCTCGCCACAAGACGGGCGGCCCACCGTCGAAGGCGAATCGAAAAGGCAGTGTTCCCGCCGCCTTGCGCCCGGGCGGTTGACTAGCCCGAGCGTCCGTCATAGATCCTGAGAGAATCGAACAGGGTTGTGGGGCGGCATGTTGAAGTTGAGAGTGGGGGGACGAACGCGGGGGAGGTGCGGGTACGATGAGCTGCAACTGGAGTTGTTTTCCGGGGAGACGCTGAACCATGAGGACACCCTTGACCGCCTACGGCCTCCTGGCCGAGAAGCACTGGCGCCGATTCTGCCCGAGGCTGGTGGCGGAACTGGAGGCCAAAGGCCAACTGCACACGATGTTGCTGGAGGCGGAGGAGAAGACCGAGGCGGAACTGGACTCGCTGCGCCGGCACTTCATCCAGCAGGGCTTGACACCGCGCCAGGCCCAGGACCGGGCCTGGGAGATCGTGCGGGAGAGGTACATCTACCTGCCGCCCGAGCAGGACTAGCCAACGAGGAAGAATGGGTTTCCTTCGGGCCGGCGCCCACTGAACCCGAACCGCTCCGCAACCAACGCAATTACCGGATCACGGACGCGGACCACATCGGGGCCGGTTCGCTCAAGCGCAAGTACCAGGACAACCTCGCGGCCATCGAGTTGTTGAAGCAGTTCGAAGCGGACGGCCGCGCGGCGACCGACCGGGAGAAGCGCGTGCTGGTGCGTTACGTCGGCTGGGGCGGTCTACCGCAGGCCTTCAACCCGTGGAATGAGGAGTGGAAGGAACAGCGCGAGCGGCTGGAGCAAGTCCTGACGCCCGAGGAACTCGAATCGGCGCGCGCCACCACCCTCAACGCCCACTACACCGCGCCCGTCGTCGTTCGCGCCATGTACGCGGCGCTGGAGCGACTCGGCTTCACGCACGGCCGTATCCTTGAACCGGCTCTCGGCCTCGGCCACTTCATCGGCCTGATGCCCGACGAGATGCACGCCCGGTCCCTCATCACCGGGATCGAGATCGATTCGATCACCGCCCGACTCGCCAAGCAGCTCTATCCCGACGCCGACATCCGGCATCAGCCCTTCGAGGAATCCAAACTCGCCGACGGTTTCTACGATGTGGCTTTGGGAAACATCCCGTTCGGGGACTTCATGGTTCACGATCCTCGGTTCAAGGCCTGGAAGTTCCTCATTCACGATTACTTCTTCGCCGCCGCCCTGCACAAGGTCCGTCCCGGCGGCTTGATCCTGTTCATCACGTCCAAGGGCACGCTCGACAAACACGATGCCGCCCTGCGTGAGTGCGTCGCCCACCAGGCCGACCTGCTCGGGGCCATCCGCCTGCCCAATGACGCCTTCAAGCGGAACGCCAACACCGAGGTCACCGCCGACATCGTAGTTCTACGCAAACGCCTGCCCGGCGAACTCCCCTCCGGCCCGGCGTGGAAGGCGGGCGCGGAGGAAATCACCAACTCCCTAGGCGAGACCATCGCCATCAACGAGTACTTTGCTGCCCACCCCGAGATGATGCTGGGCGAGATGCGGCTCGAAGGGAAGATGTACGGACGGGGCGAACCCACCCTCGTCAGCAACCGCCGCGACCTCGCCGAGCAACTCGCCGAAGCCATTGCGCTCCTGCCGCGGGACGTATTCAAGCCCGAGGTTCGGCGCGTGGTTGCCCCCACCCCGGCGGAGTCCTTCCCCGCCCCGGACCACATCAAGCCCAACGCCTACACCCTCGTCAACGAGCAGATCGCCATCCGCGACGGCGACTCGCTCCAGGTTCTCACCGGGCTGTCCGGCCAGGTCGCCAAACGCGTCCGCGGCTTGATGCGCGTCCGCGACGCCGTGCGCCAGTGTCTGCGGTCGCAACTGAACGGGGCGCTGGACGAAGAGGTCGTCGCCGCCCGCGAGCACCTGAACCGCACCTACGACAGCTTTGTCGCCCGGCTTGGCCCCGTCTCCGCCCGAGCCAATACCTCTGCCTTTCGTGGCGACCCCGACCTGCCGTTGCTGTTGTCCCTGGAGCAGTACGACAAGGAGACGGGCCGAGCCACCAAGGCGGCGATCTTCCATGAACGTACCATCCAGAAGCAGCGGCCCGTCCCCCAGGTCAGCACCGCTCAGGAGGCATTGCTGGTGACGTTGAACGAACGCGGGTGCGTGGACCTGGAGTTCATCGCGGCTCTGCTCCACCGCCAACCCTCCGAGTGCATCCCCGACCTCAAGGGCCTCATCTTCCTCAATCCCCAGACCCGCCGCTGGGAGACCGAGGACGAGTACCTCTCCGGCAATGTCCGGGCGAAGTTGGCGGCAGCCGAAGCGGCTGCTTTGGTGGACGAACAGTTCAAACCGAACGTCGACGCGCTGCGGCAGGTGCAGCCGGTAGACCTGTCGGCCACCGAGATCGACGTCCGGTTGGGCAGTACGTGGATTCCGGCGGAGGACATTCAGCGGTTTGCGGAAGCGACGCTGGGAGAATCGGGCATCACGGTCAGTCACGCCCCACAACTGGGCCTCTGGGTGGTGCGCGGGGACTATGGCGTTCGCTTCTGCGTCGCGAACACGACCGAGTGGGGCACAGACCAGCGCAGTGCCCTGGAGTTGATCGAAGACGCGCTCAACCTCCGGGTGCCGACGGTCTATGACCATGACCCACACACCGAACGCGACGTGGTCAACGGCCCGGCCACCGAGGCGGCCCGCGACAAGCAGGAGAAGCTCAAGGAACGGTTCAAGCAGTGGCTGTGGCAGGACGACGAACGCCGTGAACGGCTGGTCCGAAAGTACAACGACGAGTTCAACCACACCCGGCTGCGGACGTTCAACGGGGAGCACCTGACGCTGCCCGGTGCCAGCCCGGCCATCGTCCTGCGCCCACATCAGAAAGCCAGCGTCTGGCGCATCCTGCAGACACCCAACTGCCTCCTCGCACAGGTCGTGGGCAGCGGCAAGTCGTACATCGTCTGTGCCGCGGCGATGGAAAAGAGGCGCTTGGGCCTGGCGCGCAAACCTCTGATCGTGGTTCCGAACCACATGCTGGGCCAGTTTGCTTCCGAGTTCCTCGCGCTCTATCCGGGCGCCAACATCCTCGTCGCGACGAAGGACGATTTCGTGAAGGAGCGGCGCAAGACGCTGATGAGTCGGATCGCCACGGGCAACTGGGATGCGGTCATCGTCACCCACTCCGGCTTCGAAAAAATCCCGGTGTCGCGTGAGACCCAGGAGGAGTTCTTCCACGAGCAGTTGCGGGAGTTGGCGCTGGCCATCGAACAGCAGCGCAAGGAGGGCGATTCCCGGATCGTGAAGGCCTTGGAGCGCGCCAAGAAGCAGTTGGAAACCAAACTCAAGGACTTGGCGGCTGACGAGAAGAAGGACGACGGACTGATTTTTGAAGAACTGGGCGTCGACTCGTTGGCCACCGACGAAAGCCATGCCTTCAAGAACCTGTTTTACGTGTCGAAGATGACGCGGATCGCCGGCTTGCCTCAGACCGCCTCCCAGCGCGCCCTGGACATGTTCCTCAAGGTGCAGCACATCCAGCGGATCAACGGTGGCGGCGGGGTCGTGTTCGCCACCGGCACGCCCATCGCCAACAGCGTGGCCGAGATGTTCACCATGCAGCGGTTCCTCCAGATGGACACGCTCAAGGCGCAGAACGTCGCCCACTTCGACGCTTGGGCGGCCACCTTTGGCGAGCCGGTCACCGCCATGGAACTGGCCCCAGACGGCTCCGGGTACCGCTTGCACACCAGATTCTGTAAGTTCTCGAACGTCCCTGAGTTGATGCAGATGTTCCGGCAGGTGGCGGACATTCAGACCCAGGCGATGCTCAAGCTGCCCGTACCGGACCTGCACGGTGGCAAGCCGACCGTCATCAGCGCCCCCTGCTCGCCGGAGTTGAAAGAAATCGTCGCCTCGCTCGTTGAAAGGGCCGACGCGTTGCGCATGGGCCGCGTTGACCCGCGCGAGGACAACATGCTGCTCGTCACCACCGATGGGCGCAAAGCCGCCCTCGACCTTCGCCTGCATGACCCTCGTCTGCCCGATCATCCCGACAGCAAGGTCAACAAGGCCGTGGCGGAGATCGAGCGCATATGGCGGGAGACGGCAGCCGAGCGTTCGGCGCAACTGGTGTTCTGCGACCTCTCCGTGCCGACCGGCGGCCAAGGGTTCTCCGTTTACGAAGACATGCGCGACAAGCTGGTGGCAAGAGGCATTCCCGCCGGCGAGACCGCCTTCATCCAGGACGCCGAATCGGATGCGGCCAAGTTGCAGCTCTTCCGCGACGTGCGGGCCGGCAAGGTTCGCATCCTCTTCGGCAGCACCCAAAAGATGGGTACTGGCGCCAACGTCCAGGAACGGTTGATCGCCTTGCATCACCTGGACGCGCCCTGGAGGCCGGCGGATGTCGAGCAACGCGAAGGCCGCATCCTGCGTCAGGGCAACTCGAATGCCGAAATCCGGGTTTACCGTTACGTTACCGAACAGTCCTTCGATGCGTACGCCTGGCAGGTTCTGGAGAACAAAGCGCGGTTCATCGCGCAGGTGATGACCGGCGAGACCGACCTGCGCCGCATCGAGGACATCGACGGTGCCGCACTGACGTACGCCGAGGTCAAGGCCATCGCGTCGGGCAATCCGCTCGTAATCGAGAAGGCGCGCATCGACGCCGAGGTTGCCCGCTTGAGCCGACTGCATTGCGAGCATCAGGAGACCCAGTTCAAACTCCGCAGCCGGGTCCGCCATCTCACCGACGAAATCCCCCGACTTGAACAACGCCTCGATGCCGTCCGCCAGGACATCGGCACCAGGCAGGACACCACTGGCGACAAGTTCCAAATGACCATCGAAGGTCAGGAGATTCGTGATCGCGGCATCGCCGGTGAGTTGTTACTCCGGCGGGCCGAGCGCATGCGTGGCACCCACGCCGAGCGCCAGGTCGGCGCCATTGCCGGCTTCCAGGTCTTTGTTGCCGACACCTTCATGGGTGGACCTGAAATCGTCCTCAAGGGTGAAACCACATACACGGCAAAAGTCACCGACACCGCCCACGGCACCATCCGCTCGGTCGAACGCGCGATCCAGCATCTTGAAGACGTCGTCGAGACCCTCACCCGCAACCTCGCGGACGCACGCAAGCGATTGGTGGATACCCAGGCCCAAATGGGCGCGGCATTCGAGTACGCCGATCGCTTGGCGGAGTTGACGCGCCGACAGCAGGAAATCGAAAACGAACTGGACCTCACCAAGAACCAGGCCCCGGGCCGGCTTGAGTTCGAGGCCGAACCTAACCCGGCACTCGAAGGAGATCCTCTGGCAACCCCGATCACGGACCAGGAGGAGTAGATGAGAACCTCTGTTGCTTTGTTCGTTTTGCTTTGTTGGACCCGACCGAGGATGTGATGGAACCGATTTCGACCACGCCGTTGCCCCAACGCCCCAAATGGGACATCGACCGCCGCCTGGAGCGGTTCATCGGCCAGGAAGTCCGTGTGGCCGGCGAGTCTTTCGTCCCCGTCTGCTGGAATGGCGAAGTGCGGCAGAGCTTCATTCACGTCCGCGATTTGATCCTGCCCGATAACAGCAAGCCGGGTGTCCTCCCCGTCTTCTTCGAAGGCCGGCTGTGCCGATTCGAGCGGCGCATCGGCGTGGTCTGCGTGGCCCTGGACCTCCCGAGGGTGATGGGGAGGGCTGCCGAGGGGACGGTTCTGGTTCGGGGTGTCCCGGCGGTGCTCTTGCGCGGTCCTGCCATCGTGCGTCTGGCTTTCCCCTTTCGGGTCGAACCCCTCCCCGCCGACGACGCCAATTACTGGGAGGACTTGCGCTTCTCCACCGCCCAGTTCCGTCTGCCGTTTGATTCCGCCTCCGAAACTGTCTCATCCCCCGCATCCAAGGAGCCCCGATGAACCCCTTTGACGATGCTCTCTATCGCATACACGAGTTCCAGGCCGCCGGGCGTAACCTGCCCCCGGTGGATTACTTCGAGTTCCTGAAGGGTGTGACCGGTCGAAGTGATACCGATCTGTCCCAGCTCTTCCTCCCCCCAAGGAAGATCTGGTTCAAGCCGATCTTCCTGATCGGACCAGTCTGGGCCTCGCCCTCAACCGTCGCCCAGGTGGACTGGTTTGACATGCTCGACGCCGTGGCGATTCACTCGACGGGTCATTGGGGCGA
>JAKLFY010000044.1 GCA_022710935.1 Verrucomicrobiota bacterium | reverse complement strand
TGAGCGACGGGCAGATGACGTTCGAGTACGACGGGGAGAACCAGTTGGTGGCGGTGCAGGTGGCGGGATCGTGGCGGAGCGAGTTTCGGTACGACGGGAAGCTGCGGCGGCGGGTGCGGGTGGAGAAGGTGTGGCAGAACAGCCAATGGGCGACGGCGAACGAGACCCGGTACGTGTACGATGGGATGCTGGTCATCCAGGAGCGCGACGCGAACAACCTGCCGACGGTGAGCTACACGCGGGGGCGGGACTTGAGCGGCAGCCGAGAGGGTGCTGGCGGGATCGCTGGGCTTCTGGCTAGGACCGACAACCGGCTGCTCATAACGAGCGATCCAACTGCGCACGCCTGTTACCATGCCGACGGGAACGGCAACATCACGGCGCTGGCCAACAGCATCCAAGGCATCGTCGCCCGGTATCTTTACGATCCGTACGGAAACCTGCTGGCCAAGGCCGGCTCCCTGGCGGACGCCAACCTGTACCGGTTCTCCAGCAAGGAACTCCACGCCAGTTCCGCCCTTTACTACTACGGATACAGGTTCTATGCACCGAATCTCCAGAGGTGGTTGAACAGAGACCTGCTCGCAGAAGCAGGAGGCCTAAACTTATACGGTTTCGTGTTTAATGAGCCAATGGAGTTTGTCGACAAATATGGCTTGGATGTCACTTTCCCAGCCGATAAATCGAAGGAGACGCAAAAGCTCAAAGATGCCTACAAGGAGATTAGAAAGACCGACGCGGGTAGAAAACTATGTGACCAACTGGAAGAGTCCAAGGATACTTTCCTAATCTGCCCGGTCAAGGGTCACGGGAGCGTTTACGATGCCAAGAACAAGATCATCGCAATTGACCCAAACCCGCATCCGATCAAGACGCCAGAAGGCTCTGTCCCGGCCTCGACTGAGCGAAAACTGGCTCATGAAATGGGGCACGCTTGTGGCGAGGCGGACGAGATGAAGAACATCATCAAGAACGAGAATCCTGTCGCCGGCACAGTAAAGAAGAAACAAGGCCCGCGAATTGAATACTGACCTCATGCGCTCAAAACGCCGTATGTTCCTGCTTCTCGCTCTCTTGCTCTGCCTCGCGGGCGCTGCAGTACTCTATTGCCTTCGCGAGTCCGACTTAGCCAGCCTCCACGAATCTGCATGGGCTGGCGGTCCGCGGCCGACCGGTCTGGTGGAAGTCAGGCTTTCGGCTGAATCGCTGCTGAAGGCCGATGCGGTTGAAGATGCCAAGAGGGCTTTCTCTTCAAACGATGTGAGATTCGTCGCGATACGTGCGTATTCCAGTATGGTGCCAGGCGTCACCAACTATTGGGATGCGTACGCTAGTAACCACGGCCTGAAAGTGCTGTCGGGTACAACCGATGTTCTCACCAACAGAAGCGACTGGAGTTTGCGCGCAACGGCGACGGCCTACGCACGGAAGTACAACCAGACGCTACTCCGCCTCCTCGAGGGCGACCGTGCATCGCCGGCCACCGCACCCAGAGACGACGTACATTAGCGCGGGAGGTTTCAATTCCTGAACTTCTCAAGTGGCTCAAGGCATGGAGACGAGTTATGCGAGGAAACCTCGATTCTGACCAAGCGGTCTGCTGGCGGGCGACAACGGGCCGTGGGCCTATGATACGATGAGTTACGGGGCAAACACCGGCAGCCAGCGGACGCGGCAAACGCGGCTGGCGGGGGATTACGTGGATTACACGCACGATGCGGCGGGGCAGTTGAAGACGGCGTTGGGCAAGGAATCGGGCGGGGTGACGAACCGGTTGGCGGAGCAGTTCGGGTACGGGTACGACGCGGCGGGGAACCTGGCGCAGCGGACCAACAACTTTGCGGCGGCGGAACCGCTGGTGCAGACCTTCTCGATCACAGACCCTCTCAACCAACTGACGAGCGTGACGCGGAGCGGGAAGCTGACGGTGGCGGGGACGACGACGACCAACGCGACGAGCGTGACGGTGAACGGGGAGGAGGCATCGTGGTACGGGGACGCGACGTTTGCGAAGGACGGGTTCACGCTGACCAACGGGGTGAACAGCTTCACGGCGGTTGCCCAGGACGGCTTCGGGCGGTTGGACACCAACACGGTTGCGGTGGACCTGCCGGCGACGGTGAGCTTCACGTACGACGAGAACGGGAACCTGCTGAGCGACGGGCGGCGGTTGTTCGGGTACGACGACGAGAACCAGTTGATCACGTCGGAAAGGGGTCGGTCCCGGAAAGCAGGAATGCGGACTGGACGATGGCGTCGTTGCGGCGCAGGGAGCTCACCATAGAGCCAACGCTCGGTCCTGGATCGAGCGACGGCGGGTTAGGAAAGCAAGACCAGGGCGGGCGTGAAAGATGGAGACATGCAGCGCACTGTTCCCTTGGGGATTGTGTCTCCCGAGATCGGGGTCATCCCCCGGCGAAAACGGGGCGGAACCCGGCGTCGGCGAGGATACGCGCGACCGTTTCACGCTGATCGCCCTGGATTTCGATGCGCCCTTCTTTGACCGTGCCGCCTGTGCCGCAGGCCTTGCGGAGGCGTTGGGCGAGCTGTTCCTTCTCCGGCAAGCCGATCCCGACGAAGGCGCTGACGACGGTGACTGTCTTGCCGCCGCGCCCGGCTTTCTGGCGGCGGATTTCGACGCGACCGCGCGATTTGGGTTTGGGGGCGGGAGCGGCGGGCGAGTTGCCTGGCGGTTTGGGGCCTTGTGGCAGGCCGCCGGACTCAAGGTCTTCGAACGGGTTATGTCCGAAGGGGCGGTCGGTCCCTGGCGTGTCGGGGTGCGCGCTCACATGATGCCGTTAGCATCCTTGGATGCGGGGAGCCCGGGCGGGCGCGGGGCTCAAGTCTTGAGGAAGGCGGCGTGGACGGCGCGCATGGCCTGTTCGCCCTTGGCGAGGTCGAGGACCACCGAGACCTTGATCTCGCTGGTGGAGATCATGTCGATGTTGATTCCTTCGAGGGCGAGGGTTTCGAACATGCGGGCGGCGACGCCCGAGTGGCTGCGCATGCCGACGCCGACGATGGAGAGCTTGGCGATGCCCTCGTTGGCGATGATCTGCTTGAAGCCGATTTCCTTCTTGAGGCCGTCGATGACTTTTTGCGACTTGAGCAGATCGGGTTTATCGATCGTGAACGACAGATCCGTCGTGGGGCTTGCGGCGCTGTGGCTGATATTCTGAACGATCATGTCGACATTGATCGAGGCGTCAGCGAGGGCCTTGAAGACGCGCGAGGCCATGCCGGGGCGATCGGGCACGCCGATGAGGGTGATCTTGGCCTGGTTTTTGTCGAGAGAAACGCCGCGGATGACGACGTCCTCCATGCTCTTGTTTTCTTCTTTCACGATGGTGCCTGGGTTGTCGCTCAGACTCGAACGAACCTCGAAGATGACTGAGAATTTCTTGGCGAACTCGACCGAACGGAGCTGCATGACCTTGGCCCCGGCGCCGGCCAGTTCGAGCAGTTCGTCGTAGGCGATCTGATCGAGCTTGCGGGCGCCCGGGACGATTTTGGGATCCGCGGTGTAGATGCCTTCGACGTCAGTGTAGATCTGGCACAGATCGGCCCGCAAGGCGGCCGCCAGCGCGATCGCGGTCAGGTCCGAGCCGCCGCGTCCCAGCGTGGTGATTTGGCCTTCCGGTGTCTGGCCCTGGAAGCCGGCGACGATGACCACGTGGCCGCTATCGAGCCATGCATGGACCTGTTTGGGGGTGATGTTGCGGATCTTGGCCTTGGTGTGCACGCCGTCGGTGAGGATGCCGGCCTGAGCGCCGGTGAGAGACACGGCAGGGACACCCAGGGCGTGGAGCGCCATGGCGGCCAGCGCGATGGTCGTCTGTTCGCCGGTTGCCAGGAGCATGTCCATTTCCCGCTCGCTGGGGAGGGGCATGATTTCCCTGGCCAGTTTGATGAGGTTGTCGGTGACTCCGCTCATGGCGGAGACGACCACCACCAAACGGTCTCCGCGGGCGCGATACTGCGCGACGCGCGAGGCCACGTTCTTGATTCGGTCGGGATTGCCGACCGACGTGCCGCCATACTTTTGGACGATCAGGGCCATGAATTTGCCGGTTCGGCGCTATAGGTTTGGGGCCGTTGCCTCCGCACGCCGCGCCGATGAGGCGGGGAAAATAGACAGGGCGATGGCGTTTGCCTAGTCTGAAGATTCGAGAATCGGGTTTTTACATCGGCCCTGTGGGGTGGTACACATCCGGGCGTGTCATGCGACCGAACAGCGCGATCCGGCGGCGGGGGTGCCTCGTTTGGGCACCGAACCGCACGCCGCCGGGACGCATCGGAAGGCGGGGCGGCTTGCGCCGCGCGATCTCCTGGCGGCCTCAGACCGGTGGTTCTCGGGGCGGCTCTGGCGTGTTGGGGCGTCACGGTCTGGTGCCAGGTCCAGACCGGGACGGAGAAGGCGGCGCCCTTTACGGTGCCGGTTTACGACCGGGACGATCCGAACCGGATGGTGGCATTGCTGAGCGGTTCGATGGCGGAGTTTGACCTGAGCGGGCGGCAACCACTCGAGACCGTTCGGGTCGAGTACTACGACGGCAAGGGCGGGACGAACCTGGTGTTTGTGGGAACAAACTGCGTGTACGACGCGCGTCGGAGGATTGCGGAGTCGCCCGGGACGCTGCGGGTGATGAGCGGGGACGGGCGGCTGGATCTCGAAGGCCAGGGCTTCACGTGGTGGCAGACCAACAACGACCTGGTCATCTCGAACCGGGTCGAGACGCGGGTGCGGCGGCCCGAGTCGGTGGGCGGCGTGGCGGATCCGCTGGGCGGGCAGGACTTGCGTGTGACCTCCGACCGTTTCCGGTTCAACTACCGGTCCAATCTGATCGTCTATTCCGGCCAGGTGCGCGTCGAGGACCCGCGTGTTCGAATGAGCAGCGGCCGGCTGACGATCGTGCCGTCGACGGCGGGCGGGATCGACCGGATGGTGGCGGAGGAGGATGTGAAGATCGTGGACCGGTCGACGGGCGGGGAGACCACGGCGCGCACGGCGGTTTACCAGGTTGACGGGCAGCGGGAGACGGTCGAGTTGAGCGGCAACCCGCGGTATCGCGAGGGTGTGCGCGAGGGAACGGCGGACCGGTTTATCCTTGATCGCAGGCGCGACGTGCTCGAAGCGGTCGGGAATGCGCGCATTGTTTTTCCGTTGGGTGCCCAGGGCGCCCCGGGGTTGTTGGCAATTCCGGGGCCCGGTCCGAGGCCGAGCGAGGGTGCGACAAACCGGCTGATCGAGCTTTCGGCGGAACTGATCACGATCCTTCTGCCGGCAACCAACGGACCGGTGCGCGGTGTTGTGGCCGAGACCAACGTGGTGTTGTTGGATCCCGAGCAGGGAGGTCGCGCCACGGCGCGGCGCGCCAGTTATCAGGAAGGCATCGGACTCGAGTTGACGGGCGATCCGGTCTGGTCCTCTGGCGGTCAGAGCCTCGAGGGCGGGGCGATGCGGTACGATTTGGCGGGGCAGGTGTTTCGTGTGACCGACGGGGTGCTTGTGCGGTTGCCGGTCACCGCGCTCACGGGGCCGGTCCGGGGCCTCGAAAGCGCGGTGCCGGGAGGCGGCCTGAGGCTGGCGACGAACCAGGTGGTCGAGATTCGCAGCCTCGAACTCGAGTATCGGGAGCCGTGGCTGCAATTCGAGGGCGGTACGCGCGCGGATTATCTGGACGCGCGGACGAAGCTGGGCGAGCTGCAGTGCGCGGCTCTCGGGGTGCTGTACAGCAACTCGGTTCGTGAAGTCCGGGCCGCGGGAGGCGTGCGTTTGGAGCAACTGCCGGCGATTCGGAAAGGGGGCGGGACCACGGCCAAGCTGGTCCAGTGCGACGCGATGACGGCGGGATTCGATGCGGAGGGCGAGCTCGAGCGGTTCAAGGCCGAGGGGGGTGTGGATGCGCGGCAGACGGACATTCGGGAGGGGCGGCGGGATCCGGTTCTCAAGCGGCTGCAGTGCGACGCTCTTGACGCCAGGTTTTGGGGCCGAAGCAATCTCGTCGAGCTGGCGACGGCCGAGCGCAATGTCGTGGTGAGCCAGGACGACCGGGTTGTCCAGGCCGAGCGCGCCGTTTTCACGGGGACCAACGACCTGCTGAGTCTGTTTGGGCGGCCGACGGTGATTCTGCCTGAGGGGCGGATCACGGAGGCCGAGACGATTACCTGGAATCGCGCGACGGGTCTGTATCGGATTGCCGGGCGTTTCAAGTCGCAGTGGAAAGCCTTGCCTGGCGCCACCAACCTTATCAACCTGCCCTCGATCATTCCATGACGCCCGCAACGACGACTGAGACGCAGCCGGAGAGCGCGGTTACCCGGCCCGAGAGCGCGGTTGCGCAGGCGGCAAGGGCCCGCCTGCTCACCACCGAAGGCCTGGTGAAGGAGTACCGGGGGCGCCGAGTGGTCAACGGGGTTTCGATCCATGTGGACGCGGGCGAGGTTGTGGGTTTGCTGGGGCCGAACGGGGCGGGGAAGACGACGACGTTCAACATTGTGGTTGGACTGGTGTATCCGGAGGCCGGGGACGTGCTGTTCGAGGGGCGGTCGATCACGCGTCTGGCGATGCACCAGCGGGCGCGGCTTGGGATTGGTTACCTGACTCAGGAGCCTTCGGTGTTCCGCAAGCTGACCGTCGAGCAGAATCTGCTGGCGATCCTCGAGACCTGCCGGCTTGGGGCGGACGAGCGGCGGCTGCGGCTGAGGTATTTGCTGGACGAGTTGGACCTCACGCCGCTGGCCAGGAGCAAGGCCTACACGCTGAGCGGCGGCGAGAAGCGGCGGCTGGAAATCACGCGGGCTCTGGTGACCAGCCCGAAGCTGATGTTGCTGGACGAGCCGTTTAGCGGGATCGATCCGATTGCGGTTTACGAGGTGCAGAAGATCGTGCGCCGTTTAAGGGAGCGGGGCTTGGGCATCCTGGTGACCGATCACAACGTGCGCGAGACGCTCAAGCTGGTGGATCGGGCGTACCTGATTCACCGGGGGGAAGTGCTGTGCGAGGGTTCCGCGGAGTTCCTGGTGAATGATCCCAAGGCACGGGAGATCTATCTCGGACCCGAGTTCAACCTGTGAGTGGAGGCGAGCATGGAATCGTCGAGCCAGACCCATCGTCCGAAAGCCACGGTCCGC
The DNA here is from genome assembly GCA_022710935.1 of Verrucomicrobiota bacterium. GTDB lineage: Bacteria > Verrucomicrobiota > Verrucomicrobiia > Limisphaerales > J093 > MWFF01. Next base: position 49,449 of record JAKLFY010000044.1, on the reverse strand, counting down.
GATTTCTACGAGCGGCATCAGCAGGCTTTGGATCTTCATCTTGCGGCGGGGCAGAGGGGGCTGCTGCGGGTGATCCGCGAGCCGACCGTCAACCGGCCCGGGTTGGCGCTGGCGGGATTCACCAAGTACTTTGCGCAACACCGGGTGCAGGTCCTCGGGAACGCCGAGATGCACTTTCTGAAGTCGTTGCCGGAGGCGGAGCGCAACGAGCGCCTGGCCCGGCTTCTCTCGTACCGGGTTCCCTGCATAGTGTTCTGCCGCGGCTACCGGCCGGATGGCGGTTTCCTCGAGATGGCGGAGCGGTCGAACCTTCCGATCTTTCGGAGCCAGCAGGTCACGATGCGGTTCATCAACCAGGCCACGCTGTTGCTGGATGTGCTGTGCGCGCCGCAGGGGACCGAGATGGGGAGCATGGTGGACATTCTGGGGATCGGGGTGATCATCCGGGGCGCGGCCGGCATCGGAAAGAGCGAGTGCGTGCTGGGGTTGATCGAGCGCGGATACAGCCTGGTGGCCGACGACATCACGCATCTGCACGTGAGCGGCGGGCACCAGGTGATCGGAACGGCGCACCGGCGGATTCGCGAATTCATGGAAGTGCGGGGGATCGGCATCATCAACGTGGCCGACATGTTCGGCGTGAAGAGCATACGGACCCACAAGCGGGTCGATCTGGTGGTGACCTTGAAGCCGTGGAACGAGGTTACGAATGTCGAGCGGGTGGGCCTCGAGCAGGAGAAGATTCCCCTGCTGGGCATCGAGGTCCCGCATGTGACCATTCCCGTGGCTCCGGGCCGGGATCTGGCGCGGTTGGTCGAGGTGGCGGCATTCCTCGTCAAGCTCCGGCTCGCGGGCCACAATCCCGCCAAGGATCTCGAGACTCGATTGTTGGCCGACATGGCGGCGTCCCGGCGCGAGCCGCATGGGCTCCCCGAGGTTCCGGATCATGACACGCGTCTCGAGTCTTGATTCTCTCGCCCGAATCCGCAGACTCGCGCCACTATGAATCCATTCGATGCATTCGCCGCCGCCGCGTCCGGCGTGGGGCGCCGACACGTTCTCACACCGCGCCGCCGCCGGAACCGGGTCGGGGCGTGGGGGCTTTTGGCCGCCGCGGCCTGCCTGGCGTCCGTGACCGTTTTTGCGGCAGGTTCGCAGCGGATCACGACGGCGTCGCTGGTCGAGGAAATGACCGATCTGGCGGGTCTGGCGGAGTTCCCGAATCCGGCCTACACCTGCAAACAGTTCTCGTCGTATGACCGGAAATCGAAGTCGCCGACCGAGGATTGGTTCGCGAATGCCGACGCGGGGCATTTCCTGCGGAAGGAGCAACGGGCCGGACGCGAGGAGTTCGTCATGGTCGACACGGCGGGTCCGGGCGCCCTGGTGCGGATCTGGTCGGCCAACCCGGCGGGCACGGTGCGGATTTACCTGGACGGCGCGGAGCAGCCGGTGATTGAAGCGGCGATGCCCGATCTTCTGGGCGGCAAGTTCCCCGGATTGCCGCGCCCCATTGCGGGCGAGTACAGCAAGGGGTGGAATCTCTACCTGCCGATCCCGTACGCGCGGAGCTGCAAGGTGACCAGCGACAAGGGCGGCTTTTATTATCATGTGAACTACCGCACCTATCCGGAGGGGACGAGTGTCAAGACCTTCGAGCGCAGGGATCTGGAGGCTTTGGCGTCGCGCCTCGATCGGCTGGCCGCCCAGCTCGAGAAGCCGCGCTCGGCCGCTGTGGCGAATGGGCAGGTGACTCCTTTTGAGATCGTTGTCGGTGCGGGCGATCAACTGCGTCAGACGTTCTACGGCCCCGCGGCGATCACCCGGGTCGTTCTGCGCGCGCAGGCCGGCGATCTCGAAGCCGCATTGCGGGGTTTGGTCCTGAAAGTCACGTTCGACGGCCAGGCGACGATCGCAAGCCCGCTGGGCGACTTCTTCGGCAGCGCGCCCGGCATCAATCCGTATGCTTCGCTGCCTCTGGGCATGACCGAGGACGGCGAGATGTACTGCCACTGGGTCGCGCCGTTCCAGGATTCGGCGGTGATCGAGCTGATGAACCACAGCGGGCAGGACGTGACCCTCTCGGGCGAGATGACCGTGAGCGATTATCGCTGGACCGAGTCGTCGATGCACTTGCACGCCAAGTGGCGGGCCGAGTTCGCTGTGCCGACGCGTCCGATGCAGGACTGGAACTATCTGACGGCGCAGGGGCGCGGGGTGTTTGCCGGGGTTGCGTTCGCCATAGACAATCCGGTCAAGGACTGGTGGGGTGAAGGCGACGAGAAGATCTACGTCGATGGCGAGGCATTTCCGAGCCACTTCGGGACCGGGACGGAGGATTACTTTGGGTATGCGTGGTGTTGGCCCGGCCTCTTCACGCACGCTTACCATGCCCAGCCCCGGTGCGACGGTCCCAACAACTACGGGCGGACCAGCGTGAACCGCTTTCACATCCTGGATCGGATCCCGTTCCTGCGCGACTTCAAGTTCGACATGGAGTTGTGGCATTGGAACGAGACCTGCAAGGTCAACATGGCGGTCGTGGCCTACTGGTACGCCCGTCCGGGGGCGACCGACGGCTTCAAGGCCATCCGTGCCGAGGACACTGAACTGCGTCCCATGCCTGTCTATGTCGTGCCGCGTGTGGCGGGCGCGATCGAGGGCGAGGGGATGCGGATCGTGCGTGTGACGGGCACGGCCGAGCCGCAGGGATGGGACGGCGTCAGCGGGGGGAGTCACCTTTGGTGGCATGCGGGCATGAAGCCCGGGGATGTCCTCACCGTTGCGTTCCCGGCGCCAAAGCAAGGCCGGTACCGCGTTCTGGGGCATTTCCTGCGGGCCCGGGACTACGGCATTCATCAACTGGCGGTCAACGGGCAGAAGACGGGCGATCCGATCGACTTTTACAATCCCAGCGTGCAACCGAGCAAGGAGATCGACCTCGGCGTTTACGCGTTGAAGGAGGGCGAGAACGAGTTCTCCGTCACGATTGTCGGCGCCAACGACACGGCCGAGAAGGCGTACATGTTCGGGCTCGATTATCTCCTGCTCAAACCGGTATCCCCATGAAACGACGAAACTTCCTGCGCATGGTCGGCGGCGTGACGGCCGCCGGTGGTCTGGGCATCGAACGGTTGTTGGCGGATTTCAAGACCGACGACGACATTGTGGGGCGCGTTGCGGGTCTGCCGCGGCGCGTCCTCGGCCGGACGCAGCAGCAGATCTCGATCGTTGGCTTTCCAGGCCTGGGCCTGATCCGGGTGGACCAGGAGGGCGCGAACAAGGCGGTGCGCGAGTCCTTCGATCAGGGCGTGAACTACTACGACGTGGCGCCCGCTTACGGGAACGACGGCGAGTGCGAAATCAAACTCGGTCCCGCCTTGCGGCAACTCGATCGGAGCAAGGTGTTTTTGGGCTGCAAGACCAAGGCGCGCGACAAGGAAGGGGCCCGGACCGAACTCGAACGCTCGTTGAAGAGACTTCAGACCGATCATTTCGATTTGTACCAGCTCCATCACCTGGTGACGGTCGAGGAGGTCAAGCGCGCGTTCGGGCCCGGCGGGGCGTTCGAGACGTTCCTGGCGGCGCGCGAGGAGGGGAAGGTGAAGTGGTTCGGCTTTTCGGCCCACAGCACCAAGGCGGCGCTCGCCGCGCTCGAAGCCCATGCGTTCGAGACCGTGATGTTCCCGATCAGTTTCGCCGACTACTACCTGCGGGATTTCGGGCGGGCGGTGATCGATGCGGCGGCCAAGCGCGGTTCGGCGGTGATTGCAATCAAACCGCTCTCGATGGGCGCGTGGCCCAAGGACGTGTCGCGGACGCGGTCATGGTGGTATCGCACGACCGAGACGCCTGAGGAGGTGTCGTTGGCCCTTCGATTTTCCCTCTCACTGCGGGGGGTCATCACCGGCATTCCGCCCTCGTACCTCGATTTGCTGGACAAGTCGATCACTGCGGCGAAGGGCTATGAACCGGCGACAGCCGCGGAGAAGGACGAGCTGCGGGTCCTGGCCCAGAAGTGCGAGGCGCTGTTCCTCCGCGAGGATCAGCGCGGCGACACGGCGGGGGTGCCTCCTGTGTGTCCTTATCCGGACCATTTGGTGTAAGCGGAGGGGGGACACGGTCGCGGTTTTGTCCGCGGTGGCCGGGGTGTTATCGGGGGTGGCGGAGCGGCCGCCAACGAGCCGGGGGGCGAGAAGCGGATGTTGCCAACACCCCGCGTGTGTGTGTGTGCGCGCGTGGAGACGCCGCATTGTGCGGTTGGTGGCTGACAAGATCGGGAGTCCGTGTAGAGTCGGGCGGATGCGAACCAAGAGACCCCTTCGGCTTGGCGTTTATGCAGGCAGCTTCGATCCGGCCACGGTGGGGCATTTGTGGATGATCAACCAGGGCGTGCGTTTGTTCGACCGGTTGGTGGTGGCGGTGGGCCTGCATCCGGAGAAGCGGTGCACGTTTTCGCTCGATGCGCGGCTTGAGATGCTCCGGGAATCGGTGCGGAGATTCCGGAATGTGTCGGTTGCGACCTTTTCGGAGCGTTATCTGATTCACTTTGCGCAGTCGGTTGGAGCGACGCATTTGCTGCGCGGCATCCGGTCCGAGAGCGACTACGAATATGAGCGGACGATGCGGCACATCAACGGCGATCTGGACGCCAACATCTGCACCGTTTTCCTGATGCCGCCGCGCGATGTCGCCGAAGTCAGTTCGAGCATGGTCAAGGGCCTGGTCGGCCCGCAAGGCTGGCAGACGGTCGTTCGTCAATACGTGCCGCCGCCGGTGTACAAGGCTCTTCTGCGGTTTCGTCCCTCGACCTCCGTTTGAAAGGAATTCCCATGCAAAACGCCTCGACTCTCCTCGTCTGCGGCCTGCTCGTGCTGCCGGCCGCGGCCGCCGAATCCGGCGCGACGCCGATTACGTTTGGCCACCTGGTCGACGAGATGGCGGACCTGGAACGTCTGGCCCGATGGCCGGCGCCCGCCTATCGCACCGTGCAGTTCTCGAGTTATGACCGACGCTCGACAACCGCGGAGGCGCCCCAATGGTTCTCGAATGCGGACGGCTTCGGGCGCGAGCCGGTTCCTGGTTTTCTCAAAGTGCTGCGTCCGCCTCAGGACGGCCAGGCCGGGCTCTACCTGGTGGCAGAGGCGGCCGGCCCGGGCGCGATCGTTCGCGGCTGGTCGGCCGGCATGGGAGGCGTGTTGCGGGTCTACCTGGACCCGCCGGGCGACACGGCAGGGGCGGGGAAGGAGATCCCGGTTTGGGAAGGGGACGCCTACGATTTTCTCGCCCGGCGTTCGGCTCACTACCTGAAGTCGGCCGGGGTCGATCTCGAAGCGGGGGACGCGTTCATTCAGCAGGACGCGGATTACTTTCCGATTCCGTTCCAGGATGGGGTGAAGGTGACGTGGGAAGGGAAGGTATCCGATCTGCACTTCTATCATCTCCAGATTCGCCAGTACCCCGCTGGCACCGCGTTGCGGACCTTCGATCCACAGCGCGACGTGCAAGAGGGCCAATCGCGGATTCGCGCCGCGGTCGAGGCTCTGACCCGGCCTCGAGTGGCGGCGGGGGACGAACCTGTGGCACTGGAAGGCGCGATCGAGCCGGGACGCAACTGGACGTGGTCGCCGGAGGGCCAGGGGCCATCGGCCGTGCGCGAGCTCAGGCTGCGTCTCGAATCCGATCCTTTGGACGCCGCGCTGCGGGGCTGCCTTTTGAGGATTTCGTTCGACGGATCCCAACGTCCGCAAGTCGAGGCGCCGGTGGGCGATTTCTTCGCTTCCGGCCCGGGTGTGAATCCGTTTTCGAGCCTGCCGTTCAGCGTGGATGCGGACGGCACGTTGACCAGCCGATTCGTGATGCCGTTCGAGAAGTCGGTTCGGGTCGAGATCGTCAACCACACCAGCCGCCCGGTGCGTCTGGCCGGATCGGTCCGCCTCTCCCGGTGGAGCTGGGACGATCGTTCGCTCTATTTCCGCGCGAAGTGGCGGGCCGATCACGATCTGCTCGCCGGGGCGGGGGTGATCGATTTGCCGTGCCTGGTTGCTCTTGGCCAAGGGGTCTTTGCGGGCTGCGCGGTGATGATCATGAATCCCTCGGGCGTTCCGACCGCCGGAGGGAACTGGTGGGGCGAGGGCGACGAGAAGATTCTGATCGACGGCGAGCTGATGCCATCGACGTTTGGCACCGGCACCGAGGACTATTTCAACTACTCGTGGAGCCGTCCGGACCTGTTCGATCACCCGTACTGCGGTCAGCCTCTGGATTCGGGTCCAGACACCGCGGGCTACATCTCGAACCACAGGTTTCAGGTGCTCGATGCGATCCCATTCGAGCGATCCGCGGCCGTGCTGCTCGAACTCTGGTCGCACAACCGCACGCCCGGCCTGAGCTACGCCCGCGTTGTCTACCATTATGCGCGTCCGAACGCGATCGACGATCATCGCGGACTCATGCCCGCCGACCTCAGAATACCCCTTTTGCCGGCACGCAAGCCCCAGGCGGCGGGCGGCGCGACTGGCGCGCGTTTTCACTGCTTCGAGGAACTTGGCCTCGAGGCCACGGCGGGCCGGATCGAGACCGTGCCGTTCCCGCTGGCGACCCAATTGCGGGTGGTTCTGTGGCAGGGGGAAAAGGGAGCCCGGCTCAGGTTCAATCTTCCGGTCGAGAAGGACGGACGCTACGCCATCCATTTTGTGGCTCTGCATCGTCCGGATGGTGCGACGGTGCGGGTGTTGGTTGACGACAGGCCTCTTGCGACCGGAAGGGGATCCGAGGCCGTTTCGCTGAAGTCAAATCACGCCCCCCGGGTGCTCAACGTCGGATTCAAGGCGGTGGATCTCAAAGCCGGATCGAGAGCTGTCACCATCGAGTGTATCGAGCCCGGTGTTGTGGGTCTGGACTATCTGTGGGAGCGGAATCCTTAGCCCGGCTATTTCACACCGCTGCGCGTGATGGGATGCCCGGGCTGGGTCCCGGGATCCGGTCGGGCGCGTGGCTGGCGGTGGACTTCGACTTGCGCGCCGCGATCACTGTGTCTGCGCCGGTGAAGACGCGGAGGCGAAACAATCCCAAGCCGGGCCGAACTGCTGGAGGAAGCAGAGCGAGAAGCTGCGTTTGAAGACCAGCAGAGGGAGGAGGATGACGGTGCCGATGTACGGGAGAGCCGCAAGGCAGCAGGTCAGGCAGGTGACGATGACCGCCAGCAGGCCGATGACCAGGCCCAGAAGGATCTTCACGATGAAGTAGAGGACCACGATGCCCAGGTGGGGGCGCATGATTTCCTCCCAGACCGAACTGAAGCCCGCCAAAACCGGTTGCGGGCGCAGGTACATCGCGGGAACCACGAAATCGCGCAGAACGACATGTGCGATCCAGGAGCCGAGCAGCGTTGGGAAGAGCACGCCGATGCCGCAGATGATGGCGACGAGGGAGCGATCGCCGAAACGGCTGGCCTGGATGTCGGGCCAGGCCCAAGCCAGGCTGGATCCCAACGTGATCGCCACGAACAGGAACAGCGCCAGCCAGAGCAGGAAGGTGAACAGAAACAGGCGGTTCCCGGATTGGGCGTAGACGGCCCATGGTTCCCTAACGGCTGCGCGGTTGCGCACGACACCGTCCACGAACATGAATTCGCCCCGGCTGCTCAACCATGCGAACAACAGCATGAGGGCAAGGGCGACCACGCCGATGCCCAGGGCCCCGAAAACCACCCAGGCCAGATTCGATTCGATCCATTCGACCATGGGTCTGACGTCGAGATCGCCCCCATGCCCGCCCCAATGGCCGCCGCCGCCCCCGCCGCCCCCATGCCCCAGGTTGGCGAGGAAGGCACAGAAGCCCAGCGTGAGCCACTTCTCGAGGTCAAACGGCTGGAACAGGACAAGCCGCACGCGGTCCACTGCCGCCGAGATCGGGCCGGCAACCGACAGATTCAAAGTGTTTGCAGTCATGATTGCCTTCCGGGGTTCATTGTTGGGTGCGAGGAAACAGCGAATCGAGCGTCGGCGCAATTACAGAGTGAGGCCGGATGTGTACGGTGGACGCGGGGGGGGCTCTCGGTAGCTGGGGCGGTGCCTCGGAAGCGATGACATTCAGCGGTTGAATGCACACGGTTCATGGAGAGACAACGAACCAGAAACGTCCAACGTTCAACGCTCAACGTTCAACGCTCAACGTTCAACGCTCAACGTTCAACGCTCAACGTTCAACGCTCAACGTTCAACGCTCAACTCCCAGGGTGGAACGCGCTTGCCAGCGCGGCGTCATCTATGCCACCAAGGGCGGTGATGCGGGCGGCGGAAGGACCGCTGAGACAGCCGGGTAGCGCCCGGGCGGGTTCGAGCCGACTGTCCGGCCGTTGATGGAGTTGCGCATGAAGTCTACAGGAAATCGTCTGAATCGGCGTGAGTTTACTCGGACTCTGGCTTTGGCCGGGGCCGGGCTGGCGGTCAACGCGGGGGGGCGCGCCCAGGCACCGGCCCGCCTTGGGGTGAAACTGGGCTTCGACAATTTCTCGGTGCGGGCCCTGGGGCTCAAGGCGGGCGGTCTGCTCGATTATGCCGCGTCGCAGAAGCTCGACTCGATCTACATCACGACGCTGGATGCGCTTGAGAATCTCGAGGAGCGGTATTTGCGGGAGGTGCGCGCGAAGGCGGCGGATCTGGGCATCGACATTCTGCTTGGCACGTGGAGCATCTGCCCCACGTCACGCACGTTCAACACGAAGTGGGGGACGGCTGAGGAACATCTGGCCCTGGGCATCCGGACAGCCAAGGCCCTCGGTTCGCCCGTGCTGCGTGTTGTATTGGGCGCACGCGAGGATCGCAAGTCCGAGGGCGGCATCGAGGCGCGGATCGCGGACACGGTGCGCGTGTGCCAAAGCGCGCGGTCCCAGGCGCTGGATGCCGGCGTCAAGATCTCGATCGAAAACCATGCGGGCGACATGCAGGCGTGGGAGTTGGTCATGCTGATCGAGGCCGCGGGCAAGGACTACGTCGGCGCCACGTTCGATTCCGGGAACTCGACCTGGACGCTGGAAGATCCGATGGCGAGCCTCGAGGTCCTCGCTCCCTACATCGTCAGCACGCACATCCGCGACTCGATGGTTTGGGAGTATGAAGATGGCGCGAAGGTGCAGTGGACGGCGATTGGCGAAGGGTGCATCGATTCGCCGGCGTTCTTTGCCAGGCTCGCGCGGCTTTGCCCGGGCATGCCGGTCCATGTCGAGATCATCTCCGGGTTCGCCGTCGATTTTCCGTATCTCAAACCGGGGTTCTGGGATGTGTGGCCCAGGGCGCGGGGGGCGGACTTCGCGCGTTTTCTGGCTTTGGCGAAGCGGGGAAAGCCGCTGGCGCCCCATCGTTCGCCGGACAACAAGGCGGAGCAGGAGTACCAGAAGAGCGAACTCGAACGCAGTCTCAAGTACTGCAAGGAGGCCATCGGATTGGGCTTGCGGTGAAACCGGCCATGAAACTCGATATGGAAAACGGCGATCGAGTGTCCGCACTTCCCGCCGCCGCGGGACTTCGCCTCTTTGCGCGCGAGTGGCAAGGTCGGGACGCCCTTCGAGTGGGGCGGCTGACCGCCGCTTCAGGTTCACGATCCCGAAGCGCGGCGAGCGGTTGGATGTCCGCGGTTGCCCTCGGCGCGCTGAGGGTTCTTGGGGCGGCCTTCGTTCTTTCCCTCGTGTTGACGGCGCGGTGCGCGGACACGAAGGCGGACGTGGTGGACCCGACCGGCATCTGGAAATGGTCTTACGCGGTCGGGCCGGGCAGCGTGTTGGAAGCCGAGATTCGACTGCGCAGGGTTGACGGCAGACTGGTCGGTGTGGCCGTGGGGCCCGATCAAAGGGAGTTGCCTCTTGAGAAGGTCGAATTCAAGGACGGTCAATTGCGATTCGAGGTCACGCGGCTGGTTGTTGGGAAGAAGTTCACGACCCGATACGAGGGCGCTGTCACGGGCGACCAGATCAAGGGGAAATCGAGGGCGGGATCCGCGGCATCCGCGCCATCGCGCGACTGGGAGGCTGTTCGCGTGCCTGTGGGCGCGGGGTCGGTCCCTTAGCCCGCATGAGTCCACGTTTTCGGGCTTCTGGCTTCGCCGCCGTCAGACCTGCATGAAACACGCAGGCTAGCCGGCGACTTCGAGGGCGGACGGTTTGATGCGGCGGGTGAGCCGCTGGATTTCGGAGATTGAGACGAGTCCGGCCTGGACCTTCGGCCAGGCGTGTTCGCGCAAGGTGCGCCAGCCGTGGACGCGTGCGGCGGCGCGCAACTGGCCGGTCTTGATGCTCGGGCCGAGGAGGTCGGCCACTTCGTCGGTCATGACGAAGAACTCGTAGATGCCGACGCGTCCGCGATGGCCTTTGAGCTGGCACTCGATGCATCCCTCGCCGCGAAAGGCCTCGACCGATTCGGGCGCCAGGCCGAGAGCCGCGGCCATCTCCTGGCGCAGGTCGGACGGCAGGTCGGGTTCGGGCCGTTTGCAGTGGGGGCAGATCCGCTGGGCCAGGCGCTGGGCGATGCTGCAGACCAGCGAGGAGCCGAGCAGGAACGGATCGATTCCCATGTCCAGGAGACGCGTGATGGCGCTGATGCTGTCGTTGGTGTGGAGGGTGGAGAAGACCAGGTGGCCGGTCTGGGCGGCGCGCACGGCGATTTCAGCCGTGTCGGAATCGCGAATCTCGCCGATCAACACGACGTCGGGATCGTGTCGGAGGACCGAGCGCAAACCGCTGGCGAACGAGAGGCCCACTTCCTCGCGGGTCTGGATCTGGACCACCCCTTCGAGTTGATACTCGATGGGATCCTCGATGGTGATGATCTTGCGGCCTTCGTCGTTGGCATGGGCGAGGGCGGCGTAGAGGGTTGTTGTCTTGCCGCTGCCGGTGGGGCCGGTGAGCAGGACAAGGCCTTGGGGCAATTGCGTGAGCTCCTGGATGAGCGCCTCCTGCGGGCTTTCGAGACCGAGTTCCTTCAGTTCGAGCATGAGGCTCTGGCGCCCGAGAACGCGCAAGCAGACCGATTCGCCGTGCTTGGTTGGCACGATCGAGACGCGCAGATCGTACTCCTCGTCCTCGGTCTTCATGGTGATGCGCCCGTCATGGGGGACGCGTTTCTCGGCGATGTTGAGGCTCGCCATGACCTTCAGACGCGAGACAAGGGCGCCATAGACCTGGCGGAGTTCCGCCGGGACAGGGACGGCCTGCATGACGCCGTCGATGCGGTAGCGGAGCTTGATCGTGGCGTTGTAGGGTTCGAGGTGGATGTCGGTGGCCTGGAGCCGGAGCGCCTCGGAGAGGATTTGGTCGACAAATCGCGCGATGCTGGCGTCGACGGCATCATCGCCGTCCGATTCCGCCTTGGCGACATCGAAGACGATTTCCTGGGCGGCTTCGGTTGCGCCCCGGTCCTCTCGCAGCCGTTGAATGGTTTCGGCGCCCAGGCCGAAATGCTGTTTGATAATGGCGCGCAGGCAGCTCGGGGTGGTCAGGAGGGGGCGAATCTTGCGATTGAGCAGAAGCCGCAGGTTGCTGACCTCGGCCTGGCGGGGGGGATCGGAGAAGGCGAGGACGAGGGTGTCATTTTCGGCGGCGACGGCGACGACGCGGTGGTTGAGCATGACCGCGACGGGGACCAATTCCTTGAAATTGGGGGGCAGGGTAGTCTTGGAGAGATCGATGAACTCGATGTTGTGGAGGGTGGCCAGCGCGCGGTACGTGTCTTCTTCGGAGGCGTAGCTGAGGCTCAGGATGGCGGAGTGCTGCGAGACCCGCCACCGCTGCTGGCGGCGGCGCACGGTTTCGAGCTGGTCCCCGGTCAATTTGCCGTCCGCCAGGAGCAGATCGCCGACTTCTCGTTTGGCGGAATCAGGATCCACAGGTCAGTTTGCCGGCACTTCAATGGTTGCGTTGGTCTTGAAACCGAACACGCTTGTCTGCCCCGCCGTGTTGGTCAGGACCAGGGCCTTGAGCGAAATGTCCTGGATCGCGTAGTCGGCGATGACCTTTTCGCCCAACGGCAGAATCTGGAGCTTGTCAGCGACTCGCACGTAAGCTCGAAGCACGCGGGTGGACGACTCGACACACCCAAGGTAGAGGAGGGGGACCTTCTTGGTCGGCGGTGGCGCGGGGGGTTGAAAGTGGAGCGTGAAGAAGGGATTGATCACGTTGCTCGAGACATCGAGCGCCGGCACCGCCGAGGTGGTGAACATGTCCGGGATGGGCTCGGCGAGGGGCGGGTGAGCCGAAGCGCGCGGCCCGGCAGGCGATTTGAGGTCCGGAAGCCCCCCGCCGAAACCGAAGAGGACCAGCGCGAGCAGGATCACGAGCCCCGCCAGCAGGAGGGCTGAGAACCAGATTGTTCTTTCGAGGGCGCCGAGCATGGAACGAGTTCTTGTGAGATCGGTCACTCCGACGGTGCGCCGGTGGCGACGACCCAACCAGAAACCGTCAGTTCGAGCAAGACATCCTCCGGGCGTTCCGGCGAGTGTTTGCGGGCGAGAATCTGGCCGGCGAAGAAGACCGGTTTGTTCGTGAGGACGGCGCCCAGACCGACGAGGTTGAGGTCATCGCCGCGGAGGGGGAGGCTGGTTACGAACTGGGCGACCGCGGGGGTTGGACCGAACAGTTCAATGCGCATGGGCAGCTCTTCGAGGAGTCCGTCGCCGGCACTGTCCCTCCGATGGCTGATTGAAGGGAGTTGGGTGAGGCTGCGCAGACCGGCGACCTTCGAGTGCACGGCCGCCAGCAGGAGTTGGTTGGCAAAATGGAGACGCGGCCAGAGCAGGCGCGGATCGACGAGATCGACCGAGTACTCGGGCAGGCCGTTGAGAACAGCGGGCTCGCAGGCGACGCCTTTCTCCTTGGCGAGGCGCGTGAGGGCTTCGGCCTGGCGGCTGCGATCGTTTTGGAAGTCGATGAGTTGAAACGGTTCGGCGAGTCGGGCGTTGACTTCGGGGGGCAACTGGAGGCGTGTCTGGACTGCGCGCTGGGCCGCCTCGAGATGGCCCAGAGCGCCGCGCAGTTCCTCGACCCGCTGGTCGACCTGGGTGAAATCGAGGCCGGCGCATGCATCGTGCGTGCGATTGGTCATCACGAAACTGTGCCAGAGATTGGTGAGCGGCCGGTCGAGGCCGTCGACCCGGCGCGACAACGGTTTGAACACCGAGGCGTAATAGAGCGCCAGCACCAACCCCGCCAGGGCGGTCGCGATCGGGAGTCGGCTCGAATGCGCGTGGGAAGCCATCGGTTACGGTTCGGTGATGCCGGGAGACGCTCCATCGCGCGGTCGCGGAGCCGGGCCGGAGCGTCTCGGAGCGGGGGCTCGATCGGGTTGGAGCAGCGCCTCGATCACGCCGTTGGTGCGGCCGGACGCCACTTCCATTGCGATGGCGAAGACGCGGTTGGTGATGACGACGCGTGGATCGACCACGGCGCGCCTGCGTTCGGGTGGCAAGGCGTCGGCGCGCTCGAAGATCGGCTTTTGTTTGAGATCGCTGACCACCTGACTGAGGATGCGGCGGGCGGCATCGCCCTGTTGAGGGATGCACAACTCGGCGATGAACTCGCGCCGTGGCGGAAAGGCGTTGGTCGAGGGCGGGGGCACGGGTTCGTTCACCGCATTGGTCGGAGGCGGCAGGATGGGGGCGGTGGCATAGCTGGCGGCGTCGGCGAACAGGGCGAGCCAGAAATCGTCGTTGGTGCGGATTTGGCGGATGGCGGCCAGGGCTGCGAGGGTATCGAGGGAGTGCTGCTGGCGTTGGAGCATGGGGCGAAGCGCGGCGTAGCCGGCGTCCAGGCGCTGGGCGAGGTGGACGACGGTCTCGGCGGAGAGCAGGGCAGCGCGGGTTTCGCCGATCAGGAGCTTTTTGCGGTCGAGCAACTTGCTTTGTTGCCATGTGGCCAGGCCCAGGGCGGCCCCGATGAGCAGGAGGAGGGCAATGTTGGCGGCCTGCAACCACTCCCACCGGCGGTGGCGCCGCGCCAGGGTCTTGAGCTCGGGCGGCAGCAGCGAAACGGTTGATCCCGCGCGGCCCAGGGCGGCTCGCGCAGCCCCGTAGGCAACCCAGTACTGGTCCATGGCGAGGTCCGGATCGACACCGGGGCACTTGGGCCAGGGCTGGAAACGGAGGCTGCCCAGGCGGTTCAAGTGGTCGACCAAGCCAGGCTGGGAAGCGCCTCCCCCGCAGAGGTAGACCGGCAGCGACTGCCACGGAATCCCCAACTCGGGGTAGTCGTCCATCCACTCGACGACTGCGCGCTGCAGGTCGGCGTACCATTGGGCGGCGGCCTGAACGCATGCGGGCGAGCCGTTGGGAGGGGTAAGCACATCCTTCGACCGGCGAAGCGTCTCGGCGGCGGACCAATCGTTCGAGTGCTCGGCGGCCATCGCATCGGTGAAGCGACTGGTCCCGCCGTCGAAGCTGGTTGCGTGGACTCCCTGGCCGTTGAGCAGGATGCCGACGACGGTGTGATTGGCTCCCAAATCGACCACAACGGCGTGGGGCGGCGGGTTCGCGCCGGCCAGGATTGCGGCGAACATGGCCTGGCCGGTTGTGAGAATCTCGGCCAGGCCCTCGCGGTCCGTCGCCTCAGCATCCTTTTCCGCCGCGGGGACGAGGCGATCGACGAAGGCGTCGACATCCTCGCGCTTGCAGAGTGTGACGGAGCAGGGGTTGTGCAGCCGGGCGAATGGGACGAGAGGCGCGTGGGCGTGGAACAGGGCCTCTTCGCTCAGGCCGCTGACCTTGCGGACCTCCGACTCGATGAACCGGCCTGCGTCCTCGGTCTCGTGCGGGACCTCGAGCACGGTCGAGATGGTCCGGTGCTGGGGCAGCACCAGGGCGAGGCGTTCGGACTCGATCTCCGGCATGGCCGCCGCCAGTTGCTCCCTCAGGCTCAGGGGGGCCTCCGGATCGCCGTCGTCCACCTCGATCGTTTGACGGAGCAGAATGCGCAGGCGCCCCCAATGCGACTCGACGGCCAGGAGCTTATGCGCGCGGGTGCCTGGATCGATCACGATGACGCGACGACCCGCCACCGGGAAGATCCGGTGCAAGATGGGTACCGGGAGCCGGGCCATTAGTTGCTAGGGGCGGGCGCGGGACTGGTCCCGGCGTCGCCGCGGATCGGGATGTTGCGTCCGGTCGCCTCCTCGTAGATCAGGTACTCGCCTGTCTCGCCCAGGAGCGTCGCCGTGACGAAGATGAGGAGATAGCGGGGGCGATCGATCTCGCTGCGGCGGCGGAAGAGGGCGCCCAGGACGGGCAGATTGCCCAGGACAGGCACCGACTCGACGAAGGTGGTTTGTTGGCGTTCGAGGACTCCGCCCATGACGACGGTCTGGCCGGAGCGGACCGCGACGCGGGTCGAGAGATCCTGGGTGCGATACTCGGGCAGGTTAATGTCCTGTTTGCTCACGATATTGCCTGCGTCGTCGGTGTCGGTGATGGTCATGAACGGCGCCATTTTGACATCCGAGTTCACCTTCGGATTGAGCGCGAGCAGGATGGTATTGCCGTCGCCGCCGATGCTTGCCAGCACTTGCAGGGAGGCCCCCGAGGTAATCTTGGTCGGCTTGCCGTCGGGGACCAGTTGCGATGTGGACCGTCGTTCGAGGATGGTCGACTTGACCTGGTACTGCTCGTAGTAGTACTGGACCTTGCCGTCGTTGATGATGGCGGGACGGTTGTTGATCAGGGTGAGGCGCGGCGCGCTCAAGGTCTGGCTTTCGCCGCTCTGTTCGAGCGCCGTCAGGGTGGCCGTCAGCTCCGAGACCCCGAACACGTTCGTCCAGTTCCACTGGAATCCTGGAGCGACGCCCAGGAAGGCCATGCCGGTCTGATCGGAAGTCGGTTCGACGGTGGTGGTGGCCAGGCCCGTGCCCCAAATCATGCCCAGGCGCAGGAAGGCGGCCTGGCTGACCGTGACGAACCGGGCTTCGATCAGCACCTGCTGGATCGGTTGGTCGAAGTTCTCGATCACGCTCTCGAGGATGTTGAGCTGTTCGGGCGTGCCGCGGGCGACGATGATATTGCGCTCGTAATCGATGAGGTGTTTTCCGGTGAAGAAATTCGTGATGGCCTGTTCGATCGAGGGCATGGTTGCCGCCTGATCGTTGACGAACTTGCTCATCTTCTGAACCTCCGTGACGGTCCGGACGTTGTTGGCCGTGCTGGTGGTGGTTTGCACCTCCGGCGGCCCGAACTCGGCGGGCAGAACGAAACCCCGCTGGAGCCGGTAGAATCGCGTCTCCTCGAGCACTTTCGTGGGGTCCTTGCTGTCCACGATCCAGATCAACTCCTCGCCGATCTGAAACTGCAGATTGAGATTGCGTGAAATGTAGCGGAGAAACTCGGACAGTTTTACCTGCTTCATGTTCACACTGAGCTTGGTTTGGAAGGCGGGAAGCGACTTGTCGGCGACGAAATTGATCCCTTCGTTCTGGCCGACGTTGAAGATGATCGACTCGAGCGTGGCGTCTTCGAGAACGACCGAAACTTCCTTCTCGAGGATCTTGGCCATGCGGCCCTGGCGCGACTCGAAATCGAACATCAAGCCCCGCAGGTAATTCGTGCGTCCGTAGGTCTCGGGGATGTAAGGCGTCGCTTTGATCTGCTGGATGGCATCCCGCACGCCCTTGCGCGGAGGCAACCCGCGGTCCTTCTTCTCGGTGGCGAGATCCTTGACGGTTGGGTTGAAGACCGAGTTGTTGGCCTCGATCGAGCGGATTTGGTCTTCGAGCGCCTGTTCCCGGCTGCGCTCCCGCTGTTGCCGCACCCAATCACGCAAACGAATCGCGGCCGAATCCTGCGGATCCCGCGCCCAGAGGGCCGCAGCCTGCGTTTCGGCCTCCTCCCAACGCTGCTGCTTGGCCAACTCGAAGATGTCTTTAATCTCTTCGTCGTACGAGGGTGTGTAGACGACCTTGGGCACCCTCTTGGCGGGGCCCTTGCTCTTCGAGGCAGCCGACGTGGCCTTGGCCGGTTTGCTCGCGCCGCCGGACGATTGAGTGGACCGGTAACACGAGGTGACCAGCAAGAGCGCCAGCACTCCACAGCCGGCTCGGATGCGCCAAGATCCGACAGATTTCGCCATAGTAAGATTAATCGACGCCAACCCCGGGTTGGCCATTCAGGGCTGACCAGTGCTATTCCTTGCCTATCAGGCGCTTGCCCGCAAGACTAAATCAGCGACTCATCAGCGATTTCAAATTCCGCTCAATCGGCCAGCGGGAATGTCCTGGACACAGTGCGCTGCGTGCCGTCGTGGTCGACGGCTACGGTGATTGTCGGCTGGTCGTCGCCCAGAAAGACGGCGTGAGAGAAGTAGCCGCTCGGACGCGTGTTGGGTACGGCCTGGCCGTTGACCGTCACCTTTGCACCGGGCGGGACCAATCCGCGCAGGTTGACTGCCCTTGGACCGGCCGGCACGACCGTTCCCTCGGGGGGCGAGGTTTGGACGATCAGCCGAGGCTGGGAAGCGATGGCCTCGATCTCCTCGGCGATGGCGTGGCGTGTTTGGATCATGACATGCGGATCGCGGGTGTAATCGTGAAACGACCAGATCACGCGGCGGCACAGTTCGAGCGGACGCTGCCGCGGGTCGAGCCAGAACGCGTCTTTGCCGATGTGGCGCTTGATTTCGCGGAGCCGCTCCTCGAGCACGCGCAGGTATTCGTAATCCTCGAGACCGTCTCGTTGGGCGCTGAAGCGGAGCGACCCGATCAGCCCGTCCTTGCCGGGATAGACCATCGCGCGGTCGCCGAGGGGCAGACCTTGGCTGATGCCTTCCTCGGTATAAGGGTCGCCACCGAACTGGTTGAGACCCCAGTGAAGATAGCCGTCGAGGTCGTAGAGGTAATGGATCCAGAACAGAACGCGCGCCTTGAGCAACGACTGATCCAGGAAACGGTTCGGGTAGCGTCCGAGCGGATGGCAGCAGACGTAGAACCACAGCTCGGCCCCGTCGCGACGGGCCTGGTCGAATCGCGGGTACCACAGGGAAAGGTGGCTCAGCTTGGGGACATAGACGTCGAGGTCGCCCAGATACTCCGCCTCGATGGCCTCGAGACATCGAACGCTGGGCGCCACTTCATGGACCCGGTTCACCACGTCCTGATACGAGTCCTCATACCAGACAAACGGTTCGTCCACGATGCTGGTGACGAACCGGTGCTGCCAGCCGCGCCGCTGGATCACCTTCTCCCAGGCCGCCAGACGCCGCAGGTTGGGCTCGTCAGGCTCGACCTTGGTGGCCGGGGCGAGAATGTCGCCCGTGCGGCGTCCAACACTGTGCAGATGAATCTGCCGAATGCCGGCCTCGAAGGCGACCTCCGCGTAGCGCTCGAGCCGGCTGGTGTCATGGATGTACCCTTTCTCCGCATCGCCCGACTCGGCGATGCGTCCGATCTCGGTGTTCAGGTCGGTTTGGCGGTGGGCTACCAGGAACTCGGCAAACCGCCTCAGCAGCTCCCAGTCGTCGGGCCCGTGCCCCGGAAAGCCGGCGCCGGGAAACTGCCACCAGTTGACAACCGACAGATGGCCTTCCTCGGGCACCTCGAAATCCCAGACGCGCAACTTCACCGGCAAATCGACCGAGGCGCCGTCGGCAAGCACGGTCAGACGCCCCTCGTAGTCGCCCGCGGCGGCGTCCTCGGGTATGCGCGCCTCGATCCAAAGCGGCTGGGCCTGCCCGGCCTTCAAAGCGATCGATCGCCCCTCCCAGAACGGGTCCGGGAGGCTCGAAGGGGCCTGGACGACCCGCTCATCGGGCGGGATGCTGCTGTTGCGTGCGATGTCGATGTAGCGGACCCACTGCAGCGACACCGTGCTGCTCGGCAGGAGGCGGCCCGAGATCCGGTGCCGCAGGTCGCTGATCGTCGCCTGCGCCGCGGCGAGGTCCCCGGGCGAGGCGCAAACCGCCTGGCCGCTGACAACCTCCCCTCGCGCGCCGGCCAGTTCGAGCGTGTTGTCACCGGGGCGGCCGGGCCGGGCCGAGCGCAGGACTTTGGTGAGCGCGTCGCTGGCCCAGAGCGTCGGGCCTGGTGATTCGGAGGCCGCACGGGTTCCGGGGGGCGCGTATGTCAGGAGCAGCCCGATCCAGACCAGCGGCAGGAGGCGACTCGATCCGCTCTCTCGTTGTTCGAGCCGTCGGGGAAAAACCGTGCGGGGCGGCGCCTGGCCATGACGATCGGGTGCGGGGTGTCGCGGGGCGTGGCGATCCTCAAGAAGACCGGTTCTGGCAACTGCTGTGTGCGGGCGCATCGTGTGTTCTCCGATAGGTGCGGTTAACGCGCCCGAGGGTACGGACCGTCCGGACTCGACACGAGCAAAAACCGCCGGCCGGTGCATCCGGTTGTTGTCGGTGTTCCGTCGCCCGGTGAGGGCACCGGGCCTACAACGGAAGGAGACTCCCGCTGTAGGCCGCGTGCCCCCACGCGGCGCGGGGATAGACATCGGTGCAGGCCGCCGGGTCAGGGGACCCGGCCTACAAGCCGATGATGCCCATTCTGTAGGCCGCGTGCCCCCACGCGGCGCATACTCGATTCCCACCGAAAAACTCCAGATGTACTGACCGGGGGCGGAGGGCGTCGAATCGGAAGCGAGACGGACGGGAATTGAGTGTTGGGGAATTGAGTTGCCAGCTTGTCCGATTCCTTCATTTATATACACACAGCAATTGCCGATCCGATCATGCAAGCCATGAATGCCGAAAAGTGTCGACTGCCGGTTTGCGAACGCCCGGGGGGATGGGGGAAGACGTTCATGCGGGCTTTGAGGGCGCACGCTGGAGCCGTGCTGATCCTCGCTCGTGGGGTCGCCGCATGACGGCGTCTCTGGCACGGTGCGGCACGGTGGTGCTCGGCCTGGCGCTGTGCTCGGCCGGAGGTCCGGGTTCCGCGTCCGGCGGCGTCTGGGTCGACGTGCCGCTTGTAGCAACGCAACTGCCTCGGCAAGTCCTGGTGGGGCGGCATGGCGGCGGCACTGCGGCGGGTTTGCCCCATTCGACCTGGTTCGCGGGCGCGCGTCTGGTCTTGGTATCGCCCTCCGGCGAGGTGCGGGCGCTGTCGCGCGAGTTCGATTCGGCCTGCGATCCGAACGTGTCGTTCGATGCCGGTCGGCTGCTCTTCGCGGGCCGGAGGTCGGGGGGCGACCGTTGGCGGATCTGGGAGATGGGATTGGACGGCAGCGATGTGCGCGCGGTCAGCCCGGAGCACATGGACGCCTGGAGCCCGATTCATGTCAGCACTCTGTTCACCCTCGACTCTCCGGAGCCGTGGTTCACGACTGTGTTTGTCGGGATCGAGCCCGCCCCGGGCGGCATCGGGCGCCCTGCCGCATCGAGCCTCTACAACATCAAGCTCGATGGGACGGAATTGCGGCGGCTCACCTATACGCCGCACCAGAATCTCGATCCATTCCAGATGTGGGATGGGCGGGTGATCTACTCGTCCGAATCGCATCCGCACGAGCCGGGCCGGACTCTGGGTCGGCATGGGATCTTCGCGATTCATGTCGAGGGGGCCGACATGGAGCTTTACGGCGGGAGAACGGGGGCGTCCATCCAACAGATGCCTTGCGCGACCGAACGCGGGATCGTGGTGTTTGTCGAGTTGAACTCGGCGTCTCGGCAGGGGGGCGGTCAATTGGCGTGTGTGGACGAACGGCGCCCGCACGCGACCTCCAGGCGTTTGAGCCAGGATCCCTCGAAGTCCTTCCTCTATCCCGCACCGTGGCGGGACAACATGGTGCTTGTTGCTCAGCGGGAGGTTGGGGGTGAAGGGACTTGGGGGATCGTGGCGATGGATATCGATCGGGGCCAGACGGACGTGGTTTTCGATACCCCGGAATATGACGAGGTCCAGGCCGTGGCCGTCCAGCCGCGTCGGCGGCCCGATGGGCATTCCACCGTCGTTGAACCGAGGTTCCGCACCGGCACTTTTTACGGTTTGAACTGCTCCATCGCCGACACGATGCGCGAGGCGCATTTGCCGCCGGGCTCGGTGAAGCGGGTGCGGTTTGTCGAGGGCGTGCTTGAGTCTCCTGTTGTTTCCGCCAAGAACGAACCCCACTGGCCATTTCTGTCCCGCTGGCTGATCGGGGAGGCCCCCGTCGAGGCCGATGGGTCGTTCAACGTGGAAGTGCCGGCGGACACGCCGCTCCTGCTTCAGACGCTCGATGAGCGCGGGCTGGCGTTGGGGACCTGCGGCTGGATTTGGGTGAAGCCGAAAGAGACGCGGGGTTGCATTGGCTGTCACGAGGATCCCGAGCGCATTCCGGAGAACGAGTATGTGTTGGCGCTGCGCCGCCCTTCGACCCGCTTGGTCCTGCCACCGCACCAACGTCGGTCGGTCTCGTTCCGGGGCGAGGTGGCGCCGTTGCTGCGTCGGCACTGCGCCTCGGTCGAGTGTCACGGCGGCGGAAACACCCCGCTGCATTTGCCGCTGGGGAGCGATCGGTCCACCGATGCCGGCCTCGAAGAGAGTTTCGCGGCACTCATGGCGCCCGCAGAAGCAGGCGCGCGTCCGGGGGCAACGGCGCCGCTGCCCGGCCGCTACGTGGACGCCGGGCGGGCTCGGACCAGTTGGCTGATCTGGCAGTTGGTCGGTCAGAACACCGCCCGTGCGTGGGACTACAAGGCGATGGATGCCCTGGCCGGATCCCGCGAGGTCAGGCAGATGCCGCCGGCAGGCGCGGGCGATGCAATGCGCGCGGAGAGTGTTCGGACGATCATTCAATGGATCGATCTGGGCGCCCCGCTCGATCCGGTGGAAGGGACGACACCCGCCGAGGCCGCGGCGCAGGGTCAAGCGCCCCCGGCGGCTGTTGGACAATCAGGAACGTGACGCGATGCATGGGCCGATGAAGAGCTTGAGGATGGTCCACCGATTCCGCGGCGTTCCGCCTGCGGCGTATGTTGCAGGGCTGCTCTTTGTCCTCAGCGCCGCCGAACCTCCGTGGCCCACGTTCACCGACGTCACCGAATCGGCTGGTCTGCGGTTCAAGCACAGCCTGGGCGATCTGGACATGAGCAACATTGCGGAAGCCACGGGGCCGGGGGGGACGTTGTTCGACTATGACAATGATGGCTTCATTGACATCTATTTCGTCAATGGGCGATGGCATCCGGACATCAGCGACAACCGCGGGCGCTCTCTGAAGGGCAAGCTGTGGAACGTCCTCTATCGGAACAACGGCGACGGCACATTCACGGACGTGACGGAGAAGGCCGGAGTCGCCGGGGACGAGGACAGTTACGGCATGGCGGCGTCCGCGGCGGACTATGATCGCGACGGCGATCTGGATCTTTATGTCTGCAATTACGGACGCAGCATTCTCTATCGGAACAACGGCGACGGCACGTTCACCGATGTGACGGAGAAGGCGGGCGTGAGCAGTCCGGGCTGGGCGCTGGCGGCTCCCTGGCTGGACTCCAATCGCGATGGGCTCCTCGATCTCTTCGTCGTTCATTACCTCGATTATGACAAGGGGGCCTTCCAGAGCACGGGGGCCTACTACAAGGCGGACAATTTCCCGGGACCGCTCTCGTATCCCGGCCGGCCGGATCATCTCTACCGCAACAATGGCGACGGAACGTTTACGGAAGTGACCCGGGAGGCGGGCCTTTGGGAACCGGCCGGGCGCGGCATGGGTGGCGTGGCGTGCGATCTCGACGGGGACGGCGACGTGGACATCTACGTCACCAACGACGCGATGCCGAACAACTTCTGGGTAAACGACGGCACGGGACGTTTCAAGGACCTGGCAGCCGAGACCGGGACCGCCTTCGGCGAGGGGGGCCAGGGCGTGTCGTCGATGGGGCCTTTCGTCGCGGATGTGGATCGGAACGGCCTTTTGGACCTGCTGATTCCCGACATGGGATACAGCTCTTTGCTGTTCCAGGTGAATCGCGGTTTGTTCATGGATGTCACGGCCCAGAGCGGGGTGGCCCTGTTGTGCGGTCAGTACACCGGCTGGGGCGGCCTGTTGAACGACTACGACAACGACGGGTACGTCGACCTGTTCATTGCCAACGGCGATCCCCATCACCTCTACGTCGAGGAATCGGTCCTGGCGCGTTGGGATGGCCGAAGCCGCTTCCTCGACATGGCCCGGCAGTCCGGCGACTTCTTCAACCACAAGCACGTCGGGCGAGGCGCCGCCTTTGCCGACTTCGACAACGACGGCGACATCGACATCCTGATGCACGTGCTCGATGACACGCCGCGCCTGCTGCGCAACGATGGCGGCAATCGGGGCAACTGGCTCAAGGTGGTGCCCCTGCACAAAGACACCGCCATGGTCGCCCTGGGCAGCACCGTCACCGTCAAGGCAGGCGCGATGACCATGATTCAGCCCGTTCTGGGCGTGAACGGTTACCTCACCAGCAGCGACCCGCGCCCGCACTTTGGCCTGGGCAAGGCGGACCGGGTCGATTCGGTGGAGATCGTCTGGCCGGATGGGAAGAAGCAAGCCCTGGACAACGTGCGGGCAAACCAGATATTGAGCGTCAGGCAAGATCAGGCGCGATAAGTCTCGATGCATTCCTGAACACACCATGACAACCTGCTGGAATGGGATGGCCATGCTCGCGCTCGGCTTGGGCGCCTGGTCTGTGGCTGCGGTCGGAGGGTCGAAGGGGGCCGGCAAAGATCCGATCTTCATCGGCGTCCAGGCGTGCGGGGCCTGCCACGAGGGGCGGGAGAGCGGACATCAGTTCAGCAAGTGGCGCCTGGGCGCCCATGCCAAGGCCTATGCCTCTCTCGCCTTGCCCGAGTCCAGGGAGATCGTCCGCCTGAGCGGGATCACCGAGGAACCCCAGAAGGCCCGGATGTGCCTGGGCTGCCACGCTGCCGCCGGGGACGCTGAAGACTGGGAGAAGGTCGAGGGATTCCATATCGAGGATGGCTTGCAGTGCGAGGCGTGTCACGGGGCGGGAAGCGAGTACGCGCCCGAGGACATCATGCGGGACCGCGAGAAGGCGATGATGCGCGGGCTGAAGATGCCGCGGAAGGACGATTGCATGATCTGCCATCGGGCCAAGGGCTCGCACGACGCCGTGCTGACGAAGAAGCCGTTCGACTTGGACGCCGCCTGGCGGGCCATCGCGCATCCGACGCCCGAGGGGCAGGATGTGACTCCGACAGCCCAACCGGCCGCCGCGCAGGCAGTTGGCCCGTTCAAGCACACGGGTGTCATGGCGTGCGCCCGATGCCACTCGGGCACGATGATGGGATTCCAGTTCAGCAAATGGCGCATGTCCAATCACGCCCGCGCCTACGCGTCCCTGGCGACGCCCAGGGCAGTCGAACTGGCACACGAGGCCGGCGTGAAGGGCGATCCGCAGCAGGCCGATCAATGCCTGAAGTGTCACACAACCGGGCACGGTCTCGCCGCGGAGGGCTTTCTCAGCGGTTTCGATGCGCGCGACGGCGTGCAATGCGAAGCGTGCCACGGACCGGGAAGCGATTATTCGCCCGAAGCGGTCATGCTCGACAAGGGTGCGGCGCGGGCGAATGGGCTGTGGGACGTGACCGCCAAGACCTGCCAGCCGTGTCACGAGCAGGCTCACGGGAAGCCGTTCGACTACGAAAGCGCGCTCGAGACGATTGCGCATCCGACCTCGCCCCCTCCGGCGGTCGGCCTGGAGGAACCGGTCTACAAGAACCCGATGAATCTGGCGCTGACGCCGGACGGCAGGGAGCTCTGGATCACATGCGAGGCCGCCGGTTCCGTCATTGTCGTCGAGACCGCCACCCGCGCGAAGGCGGCGGAAATCGCGGTCGGCGGCCAGCCAAACGACATCTGCTTTTCTCCGGACGGCAAGCGCGCGTTTGTGTCCAATCGGCTGGACGACAGCGTTTCCGTGCTGGACGTGGCGAGTCGGCAGGCGATTGCCACCATCGAGGTGGGCGACGAACCGCACGGGGTGCTTGTGGATCGGCGGGGGCGGTTTCTCTATGTGCTCAACACATCGATCGACAGCATTTCGGTGATCGACCTGGCCACCCTGAAGGAAATCAAGCGGCTCAGCGCGTCCCGGTCCCCGTGGTCGCTCGCCGAGTCTCCGGACGGCCAGGCGATCCTTGTGACACACGCCCTGTCGCGCATTGTGCCCGATCGCACTCCGTCGATGAGCGAGGTGACGGTGATCGACCCCGAGCGGGCGATGGTCGAGGACCGCCTGGTGGTGCCCGCCGCGAATCTGCTGCAAGGCGTGGCCTGGCACCCGGGCGGCGAGTACGCCCTGATCACCCTGCTGCGGACCAAGAACCTGGTGCCCATGACGCGGATCAACCGGGGCTGGACGATCTCGAACGGGCTGGGCGTGCTGTGGCGGGACGGCACGATCGACCAGGTGCTTTTGGACCAGAACAACCTCTGTTTTCCCGATCCCGCGGACGTCTGCATCACGCCGGACGGCCGGCACGCGCTGGTCACCAGCAGCAGTCTGGATCGGGTGGCCGTGGTGGATTTGTCAAAGCTGGTGGGGATGCTCAAGGCCTCGAATCCGACCGAGCGGGCGCGGGTCATCCCCAACCACCTCGGGAAGCCGGCCGAGTTTCTTGTCGCGCATCTGCCGGTGGGCACCTGTCCCAAGGGCATCGTCTGTTCGGCCGACGGATCGACGGCGTATGTGGCGAGCATGCTGGACGATTCGGTGAGCGTGCTCGATCTGAGAACGCTCGAGGCCGCGGCCCGGATCGACCTGGGCGGGTCGAAGGAATTGAGCAAGCGGCGACGCGGCGAGCGGCTGTTTCACAGCGCCGACATCACATTTCGGCGGCAGTTCTCGTGCAGCAGTTGCCACCCGGATGGACACATCGACAACATCGTCTACGACATCGAGGATGACGGCATCGGGATGGGGCCCATCGACAACCGGACTCTGCGCGGGGTCAACGACATGGCGCCTTACAAGTGGATCGGCATCAACCCGAGCCTGAAGCGGCAGTGCGGCCCGCGTCTGGCGGTGTTCATCACGCGCATTCAGCCGTTCACGCCCGAACAACTGACCGATTTGCATTACTACTTGTGCAGCATCCCGCGTCCCCCCAACCGCTATCGCAAGCTGGGGCAGGATCTCACCGAGGCCCAGCGCCGCGGCAAGGCCATTTTCGAGCGCACGCGGGACAACAGCGGCGATCTCATCCCGGTCGGGAACCGCTGCAACACCTGCCATCCGCCGCCCCTTTACACCGATGGGAGAGTCCACGATGTGGGCACCCGGTTCGCCTACGACCGCGACAGCAAGTTCGACGCGCCGCATCTCCACAACATTTACGATTCGGCGCCTTACCTGCACAACGGCATCGCGCCGACGCTCGAGGAGATCTGGACCAAATACAATGCGTACGACAAACACGGCGTGACCAACGACATGACCAAGGACCAATTGAACGACCTGGTTGAATACCTGAAAACTCTCTAGCGGGCCGCGCCTCCGACCAGTTCTTATCATGAGCATTATGAAGAGTCTGTGTGTTTTCCCGCACTCCTTCGGCTGCCCCGCCGCGTTGCTTGCCTTGTGTCTTCTTCCGGTTCGCACTCTCGCCGGCGAGCCCGGCCCCGCCGCCTCCCCAGCCGATCCGGGTCTGCCCTACGTGTATACGGAGTGGGAGCATTTGACCGTCAAGGACGGCCTGCCCAACGATCACATCTTCGCCGTCAAGGCGGATGGCCCGCGGGTATGGATCGGCACGGAGAACGGGTTCGCGCTTTATGACACGCGCACGCGGAAAGTCCGATCGTGGAATGAAAAGGACGGTCTGCCGTGGCGGGTTGTTGCCGGCATTGATGTCGATCGGCGGACGGGCGAGATTTGGCTGGCGCTCTTCGGCGGCGGACTGGCGCGATTCAGCGCCGGGCGATTCGATCACTACCACCAGCTCAACAGCGGCCTGGTCAATGACGTCGTGTACGGAGTGGCCGTGATTGGCGACGAGGTCTGGGCTGCTACGACCGCCGGCGCCAGCCGCTATAACACCGTGAAGGACAAATGGGACATCTACACCGAACAGAACGCCCCGATGGAGGAGATATGGAACTACGGTGTCAGTGCCCGCGATGGGAAGGTGTTTCTGGCGATCTGGGGCAGCGGCATCCTCGAGTTCGATCTGGCGACCGAGCGGTGGAAAAACTATGTGGATCCGGATGGGGAGATGGAGATTGACCTCTATCGCGATGACGGCATCCCTCATGTGATCACCACGGGAGTCAGCTATGTGGACAAGATCCTGTGGGCATCGACTTACTTCGGGGCATGCCGTTACGACGGGCGGCACTGGCGCGGTTTCTTCACGCATGAGGGCGGCACCCCCAGCGATTTCAACAACGCTGCCCGCGGCCGCAGCGCCCACGAGTGCTGGTATTGCACCGACAAGGGCGTCGGCGCCATTGTCGATTTCGAGACCGACACGTGGGTGGTATACAGGATGGACCCCGACACCCACGAGGGGATCGCCCAGATCCGCCGGGCCGGCAAGATCCTCAAGACCGTGCGATCGCCGCGCGGCATTCCGCACAACTACGCCCTGTGGGCCGATTTCGACGGAAACGACGTCTGGGTGGGGACATCGAAGGGGCTCGGTTGGGCGCGGGGGACGGACTACTACCCGCGGCTGAAGCCCGCTTCCCCCCAAACGACTGCCGCAAACACGAGCCCTTGAATCGAATCCGGAGACCTTCAAGCGAACCGCAGTCACTGAGACGGAAAGACGCGCCATGAACACCATCGGCTCTTCTCGCAATCCGCGCTTGGCCCCGTGCCTGGCGTCCGTGCTGATTCTTGTCTGGTCAATGTACCGGGCTGACGCCGCGGTCGAAGGGGCGCCGGAGGGTACCGCGACACCGGAGGCCCCTGTGAAGCCGAGCATCGGCGAGGTTCTGCGGCTGATCGATGTTGGGCCGTATCACGTGCCGCCACTGCCGCTGATTACCAATCAGAACTACGCGAGGTCTTCGGCCGACGTCGAGCCATTCGGGGCGGTCAAGCCGTTCAAGGAGCATTTCCTGACGCAGATGGAGTATACCGGTCCGGGCCGGGCGATTCCGGAACCCGAGCATGTCGAGAGCGTCAAGATCGGGTTTCTGGGGCCGATCATGCCGACGGTCTCGGTGGCGACGGGCGGCAAGAGCCATGAAGAGGTGCTGGGGATTGCGATGCTGCGGGGCGCCCGCCTGGCGATCGAGCAGGCGAATGCCCAGGGCGGATACCACCGGCGCAAGATCCCGTTCGAGCTGGTGGTGCGGAATGACAACGGCCTGTGGGGCGCCTCGGGCAACGAAATCGTGAGCATGGCGTACAAGGATCACGTGTGGGCCATTCTTGGGACCATCGACGGCGCCAACACGCACATTGCCATTCGTGTGGCGCTCAAGGCCGAGCTGCCGATGATGACGACGGGCGATCTCGATCCGACCTACATCGAGACAAACATCCCCTGGGTCTTTCGGAACATCAGCGACGATCGGCAGCAGAACTACCTGCTGGTGGATTACCTGTTGCGCAAGCTCGATTATCAGCGCGTCGCCATCATCCGCTCCAGCAATCGCTACGGACGATTCGGCGTGCGGGAGATCCGCGATGGGAGCCGCCGACTCGGACGCCCCGTGGTGATCGAGATGGCCTACCGGGTTGGAGAGACCGACTTCACCATGCAGCTCGAACGGATCCGCGAAAGCCACCCCGACGCTGTCATCCACTGGGGCAACGCGATCGAGGGCGCCCGCGTGTTGAATCAGATGCGCGCGATGGGGCTGCGCCAGCCTTTCCTGGCCTGCGACCGGTGTGTATCCGACGAATTCGTCCGTCTGGCCGGTGCGAATGCCGACGGTGTCATTTGCACTTACCCCTGGAATCCGACCCGCGAGGATCCCAAGCTCGAGGCGTTTCGGAAGGCCTTTCGCGAGCGTTGGGGCGCCGAGTCGGACACCTATGCGGCCCACGCCTACGACGGCATGAATCTGTTCATCTGGGCGATTCAGACCGCAGGCCTCAACCGCGCCAAGATCCGCGATGTTCTCGCCCATCGTCCGGATCCATTCCCCGGTGTCACCGGCGATATCCCGCTCAGCGCCGTTCTCGACGACGCCGGCGAGGTGTTCCTGACGCGGCACGAAAACGGCCAATGGAGATACTACTCCCGCCAGGACTGGGAGATCCCGCGCGGCAGGGTCATCAATACCATGCGCGTCGAGCGGGAACAGGCCAGTGCGCCGTGAAGGCCGCTTGAACTCCGACACCCGAGTTCCCGACGGCCCGCGAAGGGCAGCCTCGGAAGTCCCAAGTCGAGGCGCGTGCCCCGGCGCTGAGCAGGCCTTCTGTCGGCGCACGGCATCCGTGGTCAACTGCGCCCTCCGCCTGTTTCTGGCCTTCTCCCTGTGCGGCGCCTTCGTCCGCCCTGTCACCTTGGTCCCAGCAGCCGCTTCCGTTGAACTGTGGCACCGAAGCGCATCTCCGGTCGCCGACGCTGACAACCCCAGCGCGCCGCCGAGTGCCGGTCCGCCCGACCAGCCAGGCCCGATCCAGCCCGGGACAACGCAGCGGCCCTTTCTGAATCTGCGCGACGCCACACTCGGCTACCATGGGCCCGACGAAGAGCGGGCCGATCTGGCTGAGTACTGCATTGGCTGGTTCGGACCGACCAATCTTGACCACGCGTTGGCCGGCGACCTCTGGTGGGCTGCCACCCTTGCGGTCGAGGCGGCAAACTCGCGGCGCGCCGCCCGCTCGCCCAATCCGCAATCCCCGCTCGACCGTCTCGAATCTCCCAGTTCGAACTCGCTCCCATTCCGTCTCGTGGCGCGGTGGTCGGAGAATGTCTGGGGCACGGGTGTTTCCCAGCTTGCGCGGATGATCTACGAGGAGCGGCCCATCGCGGTGATCGGGTCCGTCGATTCGGCAAGCACGCATTTGGCCGAGCAGGTTGTGGCGAAGGCGAATCTTCCCCTGGTCAGCCCGATCGCGACGGATCCCTCGGTCACGCTCGCTGGCGTGCCGTGGATGTTCTCCTGCGCTCCGTCGGACCGCGCGATTGCTCGGGTGCTGGTCGACGATGTGCTGCGGACACTCGAGTCCGCTCGGACCTGGAATGCCGGGATCCGGGGGCGATCCGGAACCGCGGAGGGCGCGACTCCGACGGCAGACCGCGGCGCCTCGAGTGCATCGGGCACAGGGGGGACTTCAACCGCGGCCGAGCGGGGCAGGGGAGCGAGGCTGGCCCTGATCACGGTGACGGATCACGAGTCACGAATGACTGCGCGCGAGCTCGTGCGTGAGTTTGCCCGGCGCCGGCGGGTGCCGGATTTTCGGTTCGAGGTGCCGCCGGGCGCTGAGAACCTCGAGCGCCAGCAGGCCGCGATCGAGGAGACGCGTCCGGACGTCATCCTGATCGTGGGCGGGGCCGAGGATGCGGCGCGTTTGGTGCGCGCGCTGAGGGGATCATCGGTTCGAGAGCAGGAATCAGCTTCGGAGAGCGGGTCTGGAGAGGGACGCGGTGATGGCGCGGGCGTCTGGCCGGGGCCAGTGGTGTTCGGCAGCCAGTCCATGGGCCGCACCCGATTCCTGCAGCTCGTCGGGTCGGCGGGCGAAGGAGTCCGATTCCCCCGGCTCTGCATCGTCGATCCCACAGACGCGGACACCGCGCGGTTCATCGCACGGTTTGCAGCGGCGCGGCAGCACCCTCCGGATTGCGCTGCGATCCTTGCCTACGACGCCACGCGCCTCCTGCTCGAAGCCATCCGGCGCGCCGGTTCGAGCCGTGCGGGCGTGCGCAACGCGCTGGCGGCGATTTCGCCCTGGCAGGGAATCGGCGGGATCATCAGTTTCGACGGCACGGGACAGAACAGCCGGACGAATGTCGCGATGGCTGCTGTGCGCGCCGGGCGCATCGTCTGCGCGGACGAATCGGGGAGGGGAGGGGGGGCCGGCGGACAGGGCAGCGGGATCGCGACCAGGAGTGTGTGTGTCGTGTTGGGGGCGAGCGCAGGCCTATGACTGTGGATCCCGGAGCATGGCCGGCGTCGCGTCCCGTCGCAGCAGAATGCCGGTGCGTTTGTCCCAAACGCGCGTGCGGTGGCCGAGCCGATGGTCGCCGTGACAGTCCGTGCAGAGCTTCTTCCGCGCGGTAGCGTCGAGCACCGACTGATGGTCGGGCCGGTCTTCGGGGTCGGAGCGATCCTGCCTGGATTTGTCGCTGTCGACGAGTTTCATCCAATCGTGGCAGCCGAGGCAGTTGAAGCGGATATGGCTTTTGGGGAACATCCGATCGGGCGGGGTGAAGCCGTCTTCATCGGCGCTGTGACGCGACGATTCTCCGTGGCATTTGACGCAGCCGACGTTGGCCTTGGCGTGAGTGAGAGCGAGTTGCTCGTCCTTGAAATCGTAGTTGGCATGGCAGACAAAACAGCGGCTATTGTCCGCCGCGGGGCCAGGCGGCTCGGATGGGGCGGTCTGCGTCGGCGGCGTTGGCGGCGGGGCGATGACTGTGTTTGAGGGGCGCGGGACATCTTCGCGCGCCATTACGAGGAGGGTGAGGGCGAGCGCGACCGCCAGAAGTGGGAGAGGGCCGGTGACGTTCAAGGGGTGGCTGGGGCGCATGAACCGGCGGACACTTCGGAATTCCGCCAGCCCGGATGTTTCCTAAGGCCTCGCGGAATCTCAAATCCGGATTAGACGTATTCCCAGTCTTTGAGCCATTGGTAATCGGCCGGCAGCCGAGCCCACATTTCCTTCGCGGCCTGTTCGAGTTCGGCTCTCTCGGCTGTGTCGAGCTGGCGGCGTTCTTTGACGGCGTCGGCCGCGTTGTCCACTTGCTGGATGCTGATCATGCCCGGGATGGGCGCGGTGACGGCCGGGTTGCACAGGATATTGCGCAGTGCCAACCGTGCCCGACGATCGTCTTCGGAGGCGCTGGGGTCATTGGGAGAGCTGCTGCCTTTGAAGAGAGAATTGCTGGCGAAGGGCTTGATGCCGAACATGCCGACGTCGTGCTGTCGGATCGCCCCAAACACGCTGTCGGTCGGCAGGATCTTGGACTTGGCAGTGTACGGGGTGACGACGACGTCCACGACGCTCGGGTAGGTTTCGATCATCGACTTGATGTGCGGCCGGTCATGCGAGGAGAAGCCGGTGAACCGCGCTTTCCCCTGTTTCTTGGCGGTCTCGAGCGCCTTCATCATCTCGTCCACTTCGGGCGGTGCGTGCTGGCCGCTCTGTTCGTGCATCGTCACGCGCCAGAGGTCGACGTAGTCCAGACGGGCCTCACGCATGCCTTTGTCGAGCGTGGCGAGCAGTTTCTCGGCGCGACGGAAGTTGTCGTTGCGCATCTCCTCCTCGAACCAGGAGAATCCGAGGTGCATCTGGTCGCGTCGGCCTTCGAGGGCGCGGCTGTAGACGAGGACCTCGGATCCGGTGCAGGCGTCGATGTAATTGATCCCGCGTTCGATGCAGCGAGAGACGACATCGCGGCGGTTCTTGCGGAAGTCAGGCCCGTCGATGCCGCCGGCGGTCGACACGACGGTATCGATGCGTTTCCAGTGGCCTCCAAGACACACGGCAGAGATCATGAGTCCCGTGCGGCCCAGCCGCCGGTACTCCATATCCGGGTTGTGGTTGAGGGCCTTGGCAGGCGTGTCCGCGGACGCCAAAGCCTGGACACCAACGGCCAGGCCCGCGGTGGCCAGGGCGGTGTCTCTCAGGAACTGGCGGCGTGTCTGGAAATCGTCGTTTGCAGGGCGGCGGTTGTTGTTCATGGTGTCGGGAGGAGCATGAACATTCGCGCCCACCAAAGCAAGCCCGTTTAGCCTTGTTCAGCCTTGCCGGGCGGCGATGTTTCCACGTTCCAGTTCGGCGGCTGTGCGCCCTGCAAATGGCGGATGAAGAAATCGCGCATGCGCCGTTGATAGTACTCGCCGCCTGAGCCATGGCCGCCGTTGGGGACGATGAGCAGATCGAAGTCCTTGTTCGCCCGGACGAGCGCATCGACGAAGCGCAGCGTGGACTCGGGCGGCACGTTGGTGTCCATCTCGCCCACGACCAGGAACAGGTGGCCCTGAAGCCGGGCCGCATGCTCGATGTTCGAGGACTCGGCGTACTGTGGCCCGACGGGATAACCCATCCACTGCTCGTTCCACGAGGCCTTGTCCATGCGGTTGTCATGGCATCCGCAGTTCGCCACCGCTGCCCTGTAAAAGTCGGGATGAAACAGAACTCCGCCCGCGGCGTTCTGGCCGCCGGCGGATGTGCCGTAAAGTCCGACGCGATTCACATCGTAGTAGGGGTACTTCGCGGCGATGGCCTTGTGCCAGAGGATGCGATCCGGGAATCCAGCGTCCTTGAGATTCCGCCAACAGACGTCATGAAACGCTTTGGAACGATTGGCTGTTCCCATGCCATCCACCTGGACGACGATGAAGCCCGCATCGGTCAGAGCGCGGAACCGGGGCGCGGGCGAGAAGCTCTTTGGCACGTAGGAGCTCTGCGGTCCGGCGTAGATCTGCTCGATGACGGGGTATTGCCTGGCCGGATCGAGATTCCGCGGGCGGCAGACGATCCCCCAGATGTCGGTCTGGGCGTCGCGGGCTTTGGCCACGAAGACCTCGGGCGCCTCCCACCCGCTGCTCTTGAGTTCGGAGATGTCGGCCTCTTCGAGCGGGCAGACCAGCGTGCCATCGAGAGCGCGCCGCAGTTCGCTCACCGGCGGTTGATCCACACGGCTCCAGCAGTCGATGTAGCACGCGCGGTCGGGCGAAAACTCGATCGTGTGGGTGCCGTTCCCTTCCGTCAACGCCACCAGGCCGGTCCCGTCGAGGTTCACGCGGTAATGGTGGATGAAGTAGGGATCCTGGCCGGGGTTGCGCCCGCTGGCCCGGAACCAGACCTGGCGCGCCTGTTCGTCGATGCGATCGATGCCGCGGACGACCCAATCGCCCTGGGTGATGGGGTTGCGAATCCGGCCTTCGTTGACATCCACCAGGTAGAGGTGCCGCCAGCCATCGCGTTCGGACGCATAGACGATCTCGTCGGACTGCTCCAGCCAGTTGACATAAGCGAGGTCCAAGTTCTCCGTGTGAGCGGTCCAGATGAACGTATCCGCGCGCTCGTCGATGATGGTCCGCGTGTTGCCGGTGGCGCACTCGGCCTCGATGAGCCTCAGGCGCTGGTGTCCGCGGTCCACCTGCTGCCACGCAAAACGCTGGCCGCCCAGCCGCCACCTCAGACGCGGCGATTCCCATTCGTGCTCGAAAGTGTCGACTTCGGGCTTAATCTGGCGGCGAGACGCGACGTCGAAGATGTTGAGTGCGTGCCTGGCAAACCGGTCGCCGGGCAATGCGTAGGGACGCGACTCGAATTGCGCCCGGCCGCCGTCGCGCGGGGAGGATCGAATGAGATAGACCTCCTTCCGATCGCCCGGTTGGACGCGCCAAGCCACCAGCGTCCTGGAATCCGGCGACCATTCGAGTCCGCGGTACGCGTTGTCTTCCCGGCCGTCCTCGCTCAGGCGGATCTCCTCGCCGTCTTCGGCGCGCACATACACGTTGGCGTCCTTGACGAAGGCGGTCCACTGGCCGTCGGGCGATCGGTCCGTGCTCCTGCGCCGGTCCCTCGCGCGCGCGGGCGGCGACGCGGGCGGTTGGGGGCGCGCTCCGGTGATGAGCGCGGTGTCCGGGCGATCGGCGGCCTCGAACACCGCGATCGTTTCACCCTGCTCGTTCGCCACAAGCCAGACGTGTCCGCCGTAGGTATGCTGCACCCTGCGGCTGCGGGGCGGGACAGTGCCGTAGGTTTGGCGGACGCCCTCGTCATTCAGCCAGAAAAGCTGCACCTCGCGATCGAGGCGGTTGTCAAAGGTGATCTCGGTCTCCGGCCCGGTCCGGGCCGAGGGCCGCTCGCGGTCGTCGGCCGGCAGCCCTTCAGATGGCGGTCCGTTCTCCCGAGCGGGTGCAGGCTGCACCTTGCCGGTCGCGAGGTCGAGGGACCAGGTCTTCGAGGCGCTCGCCAACTGCACGGTCAGGCCGTCGGGCGAGAACCGGAGTTCCTCGATCGACAGGATCCCGTTCGCGCCATCCTCGCCGACTTGGCGCGCGACGGACTCATGATCGAACGCAGGCGTCCGCGTGCCGAGCCTCGCATCCACTACAATGAACTCCCGGCTGTCGGCGAGGTCGTTCCGGTACCAGAAGCGTGTGTTGTCCGCGAACCAGTGCGGCACGACTCTTGCCCGATACACTCCGGGCATCCGCCCAGCGGCGCGCTCTCCGCGTTCCCGTCTTTGCCGCTGTTGCTGGGATTGCTGTTGCGGAGAGGCGGCACGTTCCGGAAAGGCGGGCGAATCCGCCGTGGGCGCACCTGGCTCGAGGGCGGGCGCAGGTGGGGGCACGGCTCCCCATGCCAGGACGGTTTCCAAGCCCACAAGGACAGCCAGACATCGTGCCAGATCAATCATATCGCGTCGTCGTTTGAGTCGGAAGTGTGGCGGAGACCGCGGCAGCGGTCAACGTCCGCGGGTGCACGTCTCACTGTGTGTGCGGTGCCTTGGCGCCGGGCGAGGGAACCCGGGCCGGAGCACCGGAGAATGAAGAGATTGCAGGCCGGGTCCTCCGGACTCCGCGGTCTGGACGCGGCTGCGATGAGAACCGGCGGGCTGCCGAGGATCCGTGTTGACCCGGGCTCTGAATTGCTGTACCTGCAAACTCCATGATGGAACCCTCCAGGAAGACTCTCCGCTTCGCTCCGATTCTGTGCGCGTGGCTCGCCGCCGCTGCCGATCTTCCGCCCCTGGTCGTGCCGCAGGGCGTCGGGGTGAACATTCACTTCAACCGCGGGCATCAGGCCGATCTCGATCTGATTGCCGCCGCCGGTTTCAAGTTCATCCGCATGGATCTGGGGTGGTCCGGCATCGAGCGCGAACGGGGGCGTTACGACTGGTCGGCTTACGACGAGCTCACTGCGAACCTCGAGGTGCGGGGTATTCGCCCGCTCTACATCCTGGATTACTCGAATCCGCTGTACGAGGAGGCCGTGGCGACGCGCGATCCGGTTTCCGGCAAGGACCACCGTGCGACGGCCTCGCCGCGGCGGCCCGAGAGTGTGGCGGCCTTTGCCCGGTGGGCGGGCGAGGCGGCCCGCCATTTCAGGGGCCGGCGCGTGGTGTGGGAGATCTGGAACGAACCGAACATCTCGTTCTGGAAACCGAAACCGGACGTGGGTCAGTACACGACGCTTGCGCTGGCCACCTGCGAGGCCATCCGCGCGGCCGATCCGCACGCCACAATCATCGGCCCGGCAACGTCCGAAGTGCCCGTCAAGTTTCTCGAAGAGTTCTTCGCCTCGGGCATTCTCGCGCACCTTGATGCCGTCAGCGTGCATCCGTATCGCAACTATGCCAAGCCGCCCGAGACCGCGGCTGAAGATTACGCCAGGCTGCGCGACCTGATTCGGCGGTATGCGCCGGACGGGCGAAAGGAACTCCCGATCATCAGCGGGGAGTGGGGTTATGCGAGCCACACCAAAGGCGTCTCGCCCGAGATGCAAGCCGCCTACATCGTCCGCCAACACCTGGCGAATCTTCTGGCCGGCGTCCCGGTCTCGATCTGGTACGACTGGAAGAACGACGGCCCCGATCCCGAGGAACGGGAGCACAACTTCGGCACCGTCTGGCCCGATCTCAAACCAAAACCGGCGTACACGGCGATCCGGACGATGACGACCGCCCTCCGTGGGTACCGCGTCGCGCGGCGGTTGGAGACCGGAAACAGCCAGGACTACGTCCTCGTGTGCGGGACGGACGGTGGCCCGGCGAAACTCGCTGCGTGGACCATCGGAGAGCCGCATGAGGTCAGGATCCCCGTGCGCGCGCAAGGGCAGGTGATCATTCGCGCGACTCTCGGCTCAGGTGAGACCGCGCTCGGGCTCGAGACCAAGCGCAACGACGGGGTCAAGGAGGAGCTGTACGCTCGGTGCGAATCGGACAAAGACGCCATGTTGCGTTTGACCGTGGACAGCCTCGGGATCGGTCTGGGATCCATGCCGGTGTATGTCAGCATCGAGGGCGCCGCGCTCGATCGGTAGCCGGAACGGAGCCCAGGGGGGCGCGTCCCTGAGACAATCAGTGTCACCCGCCAAGGCCTCACTCGCGGTTGCGCATGCACGCTAATAGGATCTCCCGCGCTGCTCCTGGGAGTAGCGCCGTCGTGGTTGTCTAAGTCTTTGGGCTGGAGTTTGTTGTGGCAGTCGCCCATGCTCAGGTCGGCGTCGGGGTCGCGGAGTCCCGCATTGCGGGAGAGTGCGGCGGTTTACCGCCGCTTTTCGAGGACCGTCCTCTGTGCATTCCCATACCATACCAAAGCGGTGCTGAAGCACACGCACTCTCCCGCGGCCGCGGGACCGACCCACCGAGCTGGCATGTGCGGGAGGGAGGAATCCGCGAGACAAGAAGAAGCCGCTGCAGGTTCGCAGCGGCTTCCCTGAATCCGTTGCAATTGCCGACTTAGTCGCGCCGGGCGCGGCCCAGGAATGCCAGAGCGCCCAGTCCAAGCAGGGCGAGGGTTGTCGGTTCGGGAATCACAGTCACCTTGACGTCGTCGTAAGAGGCGGCGCCGTTGGCCGAGCTGAGGCCCGATCCAACCGTGAGGCGGTCAAAGGTGATTGCTCCGGCCGCGGCGGCGTACTGTACGTCCGCCATGCCCAGGGCTCCGTCGACGTAGAAATCCACGGTTGTATCCGAGAACACGGCCTTGATTTCGTGCCAGCCGGTGCTGCGCGTGGGCACACCTTCCGTGTTCAGAATGAACCAATTGGGGCCGGGGGCGAACGCCACGCGGCAGGCGTAGTAGGTGTTCAGATCGGCAGCCGTCACCGACGTGCCTGTGAAGAGATTCTTGGTCAGCGTTGTGTCGTTGTAGGCGCCGACCGCAACGAGCTGCGCAAGGGCCGGCGAGTTGTCAC
Source organism: Verrucomicrobiota bacterium (assembly GCA_022710935.1). Lineage (GTDB taxonomy): Bacteria > Verrucomicrobiota > Verrucomicrobiia > Limisphaerales > J093 > MWFF01. The sequence continues at coordinate 11,498 of JAKLFY010000044.1, read as the reverse complement.
GGATCGTGGCGAACTGGCGCAGGTTGCCCGCTTGCGTCGAATCATAGAAGCGAAACGACCACTCGAGCGGCGCCGCATCTGAGCCCGAGACGGGCGTGATGTCGATACCGCTGGCTTTGCCGGTGAGATCCTGCTGAACCGATTGAGAGCCGCTGTATGCCTGGTCCGATGACAGAATTAGACCGCCACCGGTAACCCCCACATTCCACACCGCGTTGAAAGCAGCCTGGTCGGCGTAGCCGTCGAAATTATCGTAGAAAACCGTCTGAGCGTTGACTCCAAAGGCCAGCCCAAGAACTCCCACCAACACAAACGTCGTCTTCATAGTGCTCTTCGCCCACTCGTAAACCTCAGCAACACCTTGTCTGCGCAGGACTTCCCCTGCCTTCATATGGCGGAGCGTTTCTCTTTTGATCGCCTGCGTCAAGCAGAAACTGACAGGAGGAATTGACAGCTCAGCGGCAAAAACTGACGGTCACTCCGGAGCGAGCGATTCGGCGATGTTCATCGGGCTGCACGGAAGAGGTGATCCGGCGAGACATCGAGTTGACAATGAGGTTCAGGATTGGGATTGGTCAGGCGCGCCTCGCTGGAGAATCCTCTTCCCGACACATTTCATCCGCGACCCGGCCGTCCCACCACGCCCAATTCATCGGGTAGACGCCGGGGTCAAAGACCACGTGGTAGGCGTGCCAGACAACGACGGCGAGGCAGGCGAGGATGGCTTCGTAGTAATGAACGGTGGTCGCAACCTCGACGGCCCATCGGGGCAGGATGCGGGTCACGTCGATCTTGAGCCAGATCATCAGGCCGGTCACCCCCATGATCACAACCCCCCACACCACGGCCCAATACTCGATCTTCTCGACATAGCCAAAGCGTCCGCGGCGGGGCCTGAGAGGCGTCTTGCCGGCCAGGGAGCGGATCCGGTCCGCCGCTTCGCGCACATCGTGGCGCCGCGGCCAGAAATCGCGGAACAGACGTTTTCCCTCGGTGGTGGTCAGGACGTACAGAACGTGCCAGACCGCGGTGGCCAGGAGAAGAATGCCAAAGATGCGATGAAGCCCCCGGCGAATGGCGTCGTCGGCTCCCAGGACCCAGGCCATCCAGGAATCGGGGTACTTGAGTGCAAAGCCCGTTATGGCCAGGACAATGAAGCTGACAAACAGGAGCATGTGCTGGATGCGCTGCGTCCGGTCCATACGCATCACCGACCGTCCGGGGGCACGGCGGGCGGCGGCGGCTTTGAGGAGCCAGACCGCGAGATTGTGGGCGGCCATCAGGCCCACAACAGTGAGGATAATTACGATATAGGCTGATCGCACCCAGCGATTGACAACGGACCCCGTGTCCTTCCCGCGGCCACCGTCTCCGTGAATCCTGCCGCGCGCGAAGTTCTCGGTCGCGCCGGGATGGCATTTTCCGCAGGTCTCGACCAGGCGATTGGGATGGATCGAGGAATCGGGATTGTGGGAGGGAAGAATGCGGTGGTATCCGTGGCAACTGGCGCAATTGGCGGCGCGTGTCGAACCGTACTGCACGGCCAGGCCGTGATAGCTCTGGTAGAATGTTTTCACCGGGTCTGGCGCGGGGCGAAAACTCGCGGCAATCGGCTCGGCCGCGTGGCATTGGCCGCAGATTTGTGCCGAGAGCCGGCGCGCGGACGCGCCATCAACCGCGGCGCGCGCGTGCTCGAAATGACAATCCGTGCAGAGGGCGGCATCGCGCTCGCCCCGGATGGCCGCCAGACCGTGCACGCTCTCCGCCACGGCCTGCGCGGCTCGAGGGTGGCACGCGCCACAGGTCGCGCTGATCTTCGAGTGATGCAGGGTCGAGTCGGGCGACGTGTCGCGCAGCACCTGGTGGCTGCCGTGACAGTCGCTGCATCGGGCCGCTTCAGCCCCGTCCTTGGCCGCCGCTCCGTGCAGGCTGGCGCCGTGGCTTGAGGATTGGGCTTCGTGGCATGCGGCGCAGTCCACCCGCTTGGCGGCAAGATTGTCGTCCGGATGCTGCCTCGAGATGTCGCCGTGACAGGCGGCACAGGGCATGGCCCCGTGCACCGAGGCGCCGTGCTTCGCCCCGTCGACATGCAATGACACGGTCTGTCCCGCCTCGTTGACCGCGGTCAGGTCCGGATCCCCATGACAGTCCATGCATTCGGAACCCTGGATCGAGTCAGCAGCCAGGGCCATCGAGGTTGCCCAGGTTGCCAGGGCCAGACGACACAGGAGACGGGTGAGTCGGTTCATCATAAGCAGTTCCGGCGCGTGCCCTCGTGCTCGGCGATCCGTCCGTGGCCGCGGGGGTGAAACCCGCACCGACGCGGCGCCGCCCTCCGAGTCCGGCGGGCGGTCGCGATTGCGCTCATCGGAGCGTCCTGCCTGGGCCGTGCATCGCATCACAGAGTGCGGACACTCGCTGCTGGACGAAACCGGGCGACGAGACCAGACTGTCTGTCGACAGAGGATTGACTATGCCTTTCGCCATCTGCAACGAGATATTTGGGGAGTGGCCGATCGAAACCGCTTTTCGCTTTGCAGCACAGACCGGTTACGACGCCGTCGAGATCGCGCCGTTCACGCTCGCAAACCACGTGACCGACGTCCCAGCCGCCCGGCGCGCCGAGATTCGCGATGCGGCGGCCCGGGCCGGGATTGCGATTGCGGGGATTCATTGGGTCTTGCTCAAGACCGAAGGCATGCACCTGACGCACCCCGAACGCGCGGTGCGGGAGCGCACGGCGCGCTACTTCATCGACCTGGTCGATTTCTGCGCCGATTTGGGCGGGCACGTCATTGTGGTTGGCTCCCCCAAGCAGCGCAGTCTGCTGCCGGGCGTCAACTTCGATCAGGCTCGGGACAGCGCGCTCGAGGTTTTCCGCGATGCGGTGCGCCGAGGCGAGGAGCGCGATGTGACGATCTGCTTCGAGCCCCTGGCGCCCGCCGAGACGGACTTCATCAACACCGCCGCCGAGGCGGTGTGTTTTGTGCAACGGCTCGAGTCGCCACGATTCAAGATCATACTCGATGTGAAGGCGATGTGCTCGGAGACCCGGCCCATCCCCGACATCATTCGCAAAGCGTGGCCGCATTTCGCCCATTTCCACGCAAACGATCGCAACCTCAAAGGCCCCGGCTTCGGCGATGTCGATTTTCGCCCGATTGCCGCTGCGTTGCGGGAGGTCGGATACGCCGGGTACGTCTCGGTCGAGGTGTTCGATTTCGCGGAGGGTCCGGAAGCCATCGCGACACGGAGTCTGGCATACTTGCGGCAGGCGTTTGGGAATCCGGGCTGACCCGCATCTCTCACACCTCCGTCTATTCACACGGCGGTCAGACATCACAGGATGACTGCTATGCGGGTTAGCCCGGTTACGGCTCCCTCGCGAAGCGCGTGGAATCGCCGGGCTAACGGCGCCCGGGAACCGGCGTTGTCGCCGGCGGGCGCAGGGGGGCGGGGGCGGTCTTCGGCGAACGCGGGCGCGAGAGTTCCGGGGCGATCGGGAAGTGATTCGTGAGCTGGCTCACGCCGATCCTCAAAGCGAGACGCCCCAAGGCGTAAAGCACGTCCTTCTCGGTGTCGAGGTTGGTATAGATCTCATTCTGGACACCGAGATTCATGGTTTGGATTCGGCCCGGGGCCGCCAGGTTAAGGCGATGCAGGCGGCCCAGCGAGAGATTGAGCATGTCCAGCCCCCCGAACGCAAACTCGCTCCGAGGTTCAGACGCTTGTTTGCGGCGAAGTCGCCGGTGAATCGACTCGAGGTTCGTCTGGCCCGCAACGTCTTCAACGACGCTGGCTTCCGCGAGATTGAGTCGGAAGAGGCGAAGATGCACTCGGCGCTGGAGCAGCGCCAGCCTGTCATACTCCACATGACACTCGGCCACGTGCAGGAACACCGAACCGCCGAACTCGGGCGGATTGTAGAGGCGAAGGTTCTCGACCGTGAACCTCGGCGAGAGAATGCCGACTTCGATCCGTCCGATCCGCGTCTCGAGACCTGTCTCGCGCTCGATATGATTGACGAGCAGTTCCTTCAGCAACAGGTCCTTCAGCAGCACTACCCCGATCGAGAGGACAAGCCCCACAACCAGCAGTCGGAATAGCCAGCGAAAAACGAATCGCATGCAGTTCTGGTATCACATCATCGCGCGCCCTGGCGATACTTAACAGAGGGCCTTTCGCAAACCGTGGATCCGTAGTCGCGGACGTCAGTCCGCGCCATCGCGCTCCGTCAAAGACGGGAATCAGCGCCGACTCACGTCGGCGGCTACAGACCAATTCATGGCCCTCGTGCTCATTCAACCGTTGAATGTCAAAGCTCCCCGCGATCGGCGACACCGATCGGGCCCACCCAACTGAGAGCGCGTCAGGACCCGACTCGGGCGTGCCAAGCCCTGTGATCCCATGCGCACAAGTGTGCCAATTTGGCATTTGCGTCACTTGAATTCGGGACGCTGTGTCCCGTCGAAAAGCATGCAAGCCGTTGATAGGTAATTGTTTAATGTTCTTGGCACAAACTCGGCATTGCGGTTGCTCAATGGATGCCGTTGGCGATTCAGGCTATGGCAAAAGTAATTGGCATCGATTTAGGGACCACCAACTCGTGTATGGCGGTCATGGAAGGCGGCGAGCCGCTTGTCATCGAGAATTCTGAAGGCAAGCGGACGACACCGTCGGTGGTTGCATTCACCAAGACCGGCGAACGGCTGGTGGGCGATGCCGCCAAGCGGCAGGCTGTGACCAATCCCCGCAACACCATCTACTCGATCAAGCGTTTCATGGGGCGCAAGTTCGAGGAGGTACAGGAAGAGACCAAGCGGGTGCCGTACAAGGTGGTGCGCACTGCCAACGGCGACGTCGCCGTCGAGGTCGATGTGGACGGGAAGCCCAAGCAGTTCAGCCCGCCGGAAATCTCGGCGATGATCATCAGCAAGCTGAAGAGCGATGCCGAGGTGCGTCTGGGCGAACCGATCACCAAAGCCGTGATCACCGTGCCGGCCTACTTCAACGACTCGCAGCGTCAAGCTACCAAGGACGCCGGGCGAATTGCGGGCCTGGAGGTGCTCCGGATCATCAATGAGCCGACAGCCGCATCGCTGGCCTACGGCCTGGACAAGAAGAAAGACGAGAAGATCGCCGTCTACGATTTGGGCGGCGGCACGTTCGATATCTCGGTTCTCGAGATCGGCGACGGCGTGTTCGAGGTCAAGGCCACCAACGGCGACACCCACCTCGGCGGTGACGACTGGGACAACCAGATCATGGATTGGATCCTGGACGAGTTCAAGCGGGAGCAGGGGATCGACCTGCGCCGGCAGCCGGACGCCTTGCAGCGGATCAAGGAGGAGTCCGAGAAGGCCAAGATCGCGCTCTCGAGCGTCCAGCAGTACGAGATCAACCTGCCCTTCATCACGGCCGACGCGTCGGGTCCCAAACACATCAGTGTGAAGTTGACCCGGTCGAAGATGGAACAGCTGTGCGACACTCTGTTCGAGCGGACCGTGGGGCCGGTGCGGAACTGCCTGAAGGATGCCGGCGTGGCCACCGAGAAGATTGACGAGCTGGTTCTGGTCGGCGGCATGACGCGGATGCCGCGGGTGGTGGAGACCGCGCACAGCCTGGTGAACAAACCGCCTCACCAGGGGGTGAATCCCGACGAGGTGGTGGCGATTGGCGCCGGCATCCAGGGCGGCGTGCTGGTCGGCGAGGTCAAGGACGTGCTTTTGCTCGATGTCACCCCGTTGTCGCTGGGCATCGAGACGCTGGGCGGCGTGTTCACGCGTCTGATCGAGCGCAATACGACCATCCCCACCCGCAAATCGGAGATCTTCTCGACGGCCTCGGACAATCAGCCGGGCGTCGAGATTCACGTCCTCCAGGGCGAGCGCCAGTTTGCCCGCGACAATAAGACCATCGGCAAGTTCCATTTGACCGACATCCCGCCCGCTCCGCGCGGGATGCCGCAGATCGAGGTCACGTTCGACATCGACGCCAACGGCATCCTGCACGTGAGCGCGAAGGATTTGGGCACCGGCAAAGAGCAGAAGATCACCATCACCGCCAGCAGCGGTTTGTCCAAGGACGAAGTCGAGCGGCTGCGCAAGGACGCCGAGCTGCACGCCGAGGAAGACCGGAAGCAACGCGAGGAGGTCGAGCAGCGGAACGAGACCGACAACGCCGTTTATCGCTCCGAGAAGATGCTGCGCGAGAGCGCGGACAAGCTGACTGCCGAGGACAAGGCGAAGCTCGAGGATGCGATCAAGTCGGCCAAGGAAGCGCTCAAGGGCGGCGACAGCGCCGCGGTGCGCGCGGCCAGCGAGAGGCTGAACGAGACGTGGCGGTCGGTGTCCGAGGTGCTCTACAAGGCCGCGGCCGAGAAGGCCAAGGCGGGCCGGTCCCAGGCCTCAGGCGGCGAGCCCGGGCCCAGCGAGGACAACAAGGGCGGCGGCAAAGACGAAGGTCCGATTATTGACGCCGAGGTGGTGGACGAGAAGAAGAGCTGACGGATTTAACGAGTTTTCCCGCGCACGAATGTGGCGGGATTTGATTCCCAAGATCAAACCGAACCAAACCCGAGCATAACTGAATATGGCACTGAACATCAAACCGTTAGGCGACCGTGTCCTGGTGGAGCCGGTTGAAGAGAAGGAAACCAAAAAGGGTGGGATCATCATTCCCGATTCCGCGAAGGAAAAGCCGACCGAAGGCGTCGTGCGCGCCCTGGGAACGGGCAAGACCGACGACGAGGGCAAGAAAGTGCCCTTTGAAGTCAAGGTGGGCGACCGCGTTCTGATCAGCAAGTATGGCGGCACCGAAATCAAACTGGATGAGAAGGAGTACAAGCTTCTGAACTCGGACGATATCCTGGCGATCATCAACTGATTGGAGCCCCGCAACGATTTTAACCCCGTATCGAACAACTGAATTATGGCAGCAAAACAACTCATTTTCGACGAGGCCGCCCGGCAAGCGATTTTGAAGGGCGTGTCCAAACTGTCCAAGGCCGTCGCCGCCACCCTGGGGCCCAAGGGCCGCAATGTGGTGCTCGACAAGAAATTCGGATCCCCGACCGTGACCAAGGACGGCGTCACTGTCGCCAAGGAGATCGAGCTGGAAGATCCGTTTGAGAACATGGGCGCCCAGATGGTGCGCGAGGTCGCGAGCAAGACGAGCGACGCGGCCGGCGACGGCACGACGACCGCCACGGTGCTTGCGGAAGCGATCTATCGCGAGGGCCTCAAGTACGTGACGTCGGGCGCCAACCCGATCGGCATTCAGCGCGGCATCTCCAAGGCCGTCGAGGCCGCGGTGGATCAGCTCGCCAAGAGCGCCAAGAAGGTCAAGGACAAGGAGGAAATCAAGCAGGTGGCCACGGTCTCGGCCAACTGGGACAACACCATCGGCGAGATCATCGCCGACGCGATGGACAAGGTGGGCAAAGACGGCACCATCACGGTCGAGGAAGCCAAGTCGATCGAGACCACGCTCGAAGTGGTCGAAGGGATGCAGTTCGACAAGGGTTACCTCTCGCCCTACTTCGTCACGAACGCGGAGACGATGGAGTGCAAGCTCGAAGACGCCTACGTTCTGATCTACGAGAAGAAGATCAGCAGCCTGAAGGACCTGCTGCCGATCCTCGAGAAGATCGCCAAAGTGGGCAAGCCGCTCCTGATCATCGCCGAGGAAGTCGAAGGCGAAGCGCTCGCGACGCTGGTGGTGAACAAGCTGCGCGGCACGCTCAATGTCTGCGCCGTCAAGGCGCCCGGGTTTGGCGATCGCCGCAAGGCCATGCTCGAAGACATCGCGATCCTGGCCGGTGGCCGATGCATCACCGAGGATCTTGGCATCAAGCTCGAAAACCTCGAGATCAGCGACCTGGGCCGTGCCAAGTCGATCGTTATTGACAAGGAAAACACCACCATCGTCGAGGGCAACGGCAAGGCTTCCGAGATCCAGGGACGCATCAACCAGATCCGCCGCCAGATCGAGGAGACGACATCGGACTACGACCGCGAGAAGCTCCAGGAACGCCTGGCCAAGCTCGCCGGCGGCGTCGCCGTCATTAACGTCGGGGCGGCCACCGAGACCGAGATGAAAGAGAAGAAGGCGCGCGTCGAGGACGCTCTGCACGCGACCCGCGCGGCCGTCGAAGAAGGCATCGTGGCCGGCGGCGGCGTGGCTCTGGTCCGCTGCTTCAACGCGATCGATGCCGTCAAAGGCGGCAATGACGACGAGAAGATCGGCGTCGACATCGTCAAACGCGCCATCATGTTCCCCACCTACGCCCTGGCCGACAACGCCGGCGTCGAGGGCTCCGTGGTGGTCGAGGAAGTCAAGCGCCGCAAGGGCAACGAGGGTTACAACGTCGCCACGGGCGAGTACGAAGACATGGTCAAGGCCGGCGTGGTCGATCCCAAGAAGGTCACCCGCACCGCCCTCCAGAACGCGGCGTCCATCGCCGGTTTGCTGCTCACCACCGAGTGCCTGATCACCGAGATCCCGGAGAAGGAAAAGAAGACCCCGGGTCCGAGCGGTCACGGCATGGGCGGCGGCGACATGGATTACTGATCCAGTTCGTCGGCTCGTCTGGAACGTTTCACCGCGCGGGGCTGGCTTCGGCCGGCCCCGCTTGCTTTTGGGCCCATCCTGGTCGACTGTTCGCGCGATGACGCCGGGGAGTCGCATCAAGGATCTGCCGATCAGCGAACGTCCGCGCGAGCGCCTGGCCCAGCACGGAGCCGAAAGCCTCAGCAACGCGGATCTGCTCGCCATTCTCCTGCGCACGGGTCTGCGCGGCCAATCGGCTGTGTCCGTGGCCGAGCAGTTGCTGGCCCGGTTCGGTCGGCTCGACAACCTTGCCCGGGCTTCGCTTGCCGAGATCCGGTCGGTTCGCGGGATCGGCCTGGACAAGGCGATCGCGGTCAAGGCCGCCTTCACTTTGGCCCAGCGGATGGCGCGGGACCTGGCGGCGGAATCGCCGTTGCTCGACACCCCGGAGCGCGTGGCCGATCTGCTCCGGGAAGACAACCGCCTGTACGAAGTCGAGTGTTTCCAGGTTGTGCTGCTCAACACGCGCCGGCGGCTGATGCGGGTCGAGAAGCTCTCCCAGGGCACTCTCGACACGCTGCTGGTGCATCCGCGCGAGGTCTTTCGCGCCGCGATTGCGGCCGGCGCGGCTGCGATCGTCGTGGCGCACAACCATCCCAGCGGCGATCCCACACCCAGCGAGCAGGATATCAAGGTCACCCGCGATCTGATCCGCGCCGGGCAGTTGCTCAAGATCGAGGTGGTCGACCATGTGATCCTGGGCCGGTGCACCGCCGAGCGCAGCCACGATTTCGTGTCGCTGCGCGAATTGGGGTACTTCTACAGTTGAACCTCAGAGGCCGGCGGCCGGCGCCCGAAGCATCCGTCCGCAACGCAGTTTCTCGGCGGTGTAGATGGCCTGGACGCGGCCCAGGTCCTCGCTCATGGTGCCGCTCACGACCAGGTAATCGAACTCGTGCCAGCGTTCGAGTTCCATTCGCGCCGTCGCGAGACGCCGCGCGATCACGGATTCCGAATCCTGCCCGCGGTTGCGCAGCCGTTGGGCCAGGGTGTCGATCGAGGCGGGGGCGAGGAACACTGTGACCAGCGCCGCGGCCAGGCCCGGCGTGCGTGCGGCCTCGGCGCGGACGGCCGCCGCGCCCTGGACGTCGACATTGAGCAACACGTCCCGGCTCGCGTTCAGGCGGTCGAACAGCTCGGTCTTGAGGGTGCCGTACCGGTGTCCATACACGGTCGCATGCTCGAGGAAGTCGCCCGCGGAAACCCGCCGCGCGAAGGTGTCCGGGTCGAGAAAGTGGTAATCGACGCCGTTGTGTTCGCCGGCGCGGGGCGGGCGGGTTGTGCAGGTGATGGCCCGGGTCAGGCCGGGCGTGGCGGCCAGGAGGCCCGTGCAGACGGTTGTCTTGCCGCTTCCGGACGGGGCGGAGAGGACGAGCACGATCGGCATCGGCGACGAGATCATTCGAGATTCTGAATCTGCTCGCGGATTCTTTCGAGTTCGGCCTTCATGCGGACGACCGCCTGGCAGATGCCGCTGTCGTTGGCCTTGGACCCGATCGTATTGACCTCGCGGTTCATCTCCTGGGCCAGGAAATCGAGCGTGCGCCCGACGGGCTCGGCGCTCCGCATGCAGTCGTTGAATTGCTGGAAATGACTCTGGAGGCGCGTGATTTCCTCGCTGATGTCCGCCCGGTCCGCGAACATCACAACCTCCTTGAGAAGGCGGTCGTCGTTGGCGTCCAGGTCGAGCTTTGCCTGCCGGATGCGGACCAGGAGCTGCTCGCGGTACCGGTCGACCACCCCCGGCGCCTGCCGCGCAACCTCCAGGCTCAGACGGCGCATGACCGCCGCCCGGGCCTTCAGATCCTTCGCCAGGTGCGCCCCCTCGCGCTCGCGCATCCGACCCAGCCCGGCCAGCGCCTTGCCCAGCGCGGCCTCGACGGCCGGCCAGAGGGCCTCGGGATCCGCGTCGGCGCCCGTGGACTCGACGACGCCGGGGATGCGCAGGAGGGCGTGCAGGCTGACGGGCTCATCGATCCTGAGTTCCCGGGCCAGGCGCTCGAACTCGCGGGTGTACGCCTTGACCAAAGGCCGGTTGAAACGGACCGATGCCGCCCATTGCTTCGCGCTGCGGTGGAGTGTCATGCGCACATTGACGCGCCCGCGCGCCACGCGCCGGTTGATCTCCTCGCGAATCTGCACCTCGAGCGGCTCGAGTTCGGGCGGCAAACGCAGGGCAACCTCGGCCTGGCGCCGGTTGACGGCGCTGATCTCGACCGTCACCCTGCATCCATCCCGGCTCGCCTCGCCGCGCCCGTACCCCGTCATTGATTTCATGCGAGCCCGAGTATGAGGCGGGCGGCACCGCATGTCGAATCAGGAGTGCGCCCGGGACTGCGAACCGCGCGAAGACACGCAAAGGACCAGGCTACGCCTCTTCCGTTCTTTGCGCTGCAATCGTTCAAGTTGCTCGCAGGCTGCGAGCGAATTCCGCGGTGAGGGTTCACGATCTCTGTCGCTCATGCTCCTTGACCCCGTAGGAATTCCTCCAGTGAAGTACACCTTGCCAGGGCTGCGGGCCGCCGCCGCCAGCTCGCGCATGAACTGCTCGAGCGTCTGGGCCGTGACTTTTCGCCGCATACGCCGCAGGCTACACCACCGCCGGCCCGCTGTCCAAGCCTCCGTCAGAGGGCAGTTCTTGCTCGCCAGGCTTTGGAGGTCGATGGGGTGCGGCTGCGGCAGAGCCAAACTGCCCAAAGACCGCTCCGGAGCTGCTTCGGCGGTGACGCGCAGGGTGGGCAACTGCCGCGGCACTGCTCTCCGAGGAGAGTGGCGATTTGACGCTGCACGGAGGATCGTCTTGGCTCAAGCATGCCGAACTGATCTGGCGCCGACACGAAATCGGCAAGCGGAAACCACGGCCACCGGGCCGGCAGGCAGGACGAGCA
>JAKLFY010000043.1 GCA_022710935.1 Verrucomicrobiota bacterium | reverse complement strand
CGACGAAGGAGCATAGCCTTGACCTCTGTGACTGAGGAGCAATCCCGCGACGGCGGGACCAGCGAGCCAAAGCCCCCCAGCCCTGCGGGGCGGGGCGGCACCGGGCCATCTGCTTCGTTCCTCGGTCGGTCGAGTATCTCAGCGGATACACTCCTTCCCTCGGGCCTCGCATCTGGCCCGGTGGCGCTCCCGCCAAAACCGGAAGTAATTTTTGCACAGACCCTTAGGTCACGACCGGCCACTTGAAGGTGGACGACAGTTTCACGTGTTTGCCGGCGACCTGCGATTCCCGGGCGGCGGTGATGATCTCGACGACGTGCAACGCATGCTCCGGGGTGAACAGCGGTTCCTTGCCGGTCGCCAGGCACTCGGCGCACAGGGACGCGCCGTTTTCCCAGACGTAGGCATGCTTGGCGTCGGCGTAGCGCTTGAATTTGGGCTCCTGCGCCGTGCTGAGGTCCACCGCGTGCGGACCCCAGTCGTAGCCGGCCAACTTCATCAGACCGTTGCGTCCGGTGACGCTCAGAGTGTGGTGGTCTTGTCCCGTGTAAGCGTGGTCCTCGGGGTTGAAGTAGTTGAACCCGCATTCGATGTGCGACAACAGGCCGTTGCCGTGATCGAGCAGCACCATCGCGTTGTCCTCCTCGGTGACCGTCACCTCCCCTTTGCCCTGAACGTTCCGTTTAGGCGTCACGATGCCGGTCATGGCGGCCACGGAACGGCCGGGACCGAGCAGGCCGGTGAGGAAGGTCAGGTTGTAGACTCCCAGGTCGGGCAGACTGCCGCCCCCCTTGGTGTAGAAGAACGCGGCCCAATCGGGACCGAGATGCCCGTAGCTGGCATGCGCCGAGGCCACGCGACCGAGCGTGCCGTCCGCCAGCGTCTTCGCCATGAACGCGAACTGCGGACTCTGCACCACCGTCGGCGCGCCCCAGAGACGCAGGCCTTTGCCCTGCGCAAGCGCCAGGAGTTCCTGCCCGGCCGCGAGCGAGTTGGCGATCGGCTTCTCGCTCCAGACGTGTTTGCCCGCTTCGATGGCCTGCCGGTTCAGGTGCTCGTGCTCCTGCATATCAGTCAGGTTGACAAGCAGGTCGAAGGGCGCGCCGGTCAGCATTGGGGCGATGCCGGGATAGTGGTTCGGGATGCGGAACTTCTCCGCCGCCCGCTTCGCCCGCTCCGGAATGATGTCGCAGGCGCTGACCAGTTCGACATGCGGGCAGGCCGCGAGGTTGGGAAGATACATTCGCGATACGCTGCCGCAGCCGATGACGCCGACTGTGATTTTTCCGATTGGCAATTCGGACGCTGCTGCGGAGAACGGGTTGGGCACGGCGGCAAGCGCGCCACCCAGGAGAGCGGTGTTTCGGAGAAACCGACGGCGATTCGCGGGAGGCAATTGGTTCATGAAAGAGAGAGTGCTGGTGCTTCAGAAGAAAAGTCGAGTCATTCTCGTCGGGCCTTGAACTGCCGTTAAGGTCACATCTTCATATTTGACAATTGCCTGCGTGCCGCCTCGGCGCCGACATCGTGACCTCGGGGCCGGCGATCACCAACACGCTTGCCGCGGTCGCGGATTCGTTCGCCGACAGCGGCCCGCTGGTGGTCATTGCCGGACAGGTTCCGGAACACAGGATCGGGACGAACTCGTTTCAACACCTCGACGTTGCCTCGGTGTTCCGCCCCACAGCCAAGAGCGGGAATCGCCCATGCCGACATGGAACAGGGCCCATGTACAGAATCGTGGAATCGTGACTCGTGGTCGCAGCCCTTTCGATGCTGCCGTCACTCTGTATGAGGGCTATGGTTCGAGTGAGATCGAGCCCAGTCGATAGCGCCGCTGCCCATCGTCGTCGTCGAGCGGCAGGGCGATGACCGGGGTGCCGTCGCGTTCGCCGACGGAGACGAAGACATCGCAGGTGCCCGGCGCGGTCGCCGGGGCGATCAGACCGGCCGTAAAACGGCTGCGGTGCGAGGTGACAGGGGCTTGTCCCTTGGGACCGGGCTCGATGTCGCGCAGGTTGAAGGCGCTATCGGCCAACACGGCCACGATGCCGCCCTTGGCATCCTTGAGCGTCAGGGCCATGAACCCGCCTGGATAGCACGGAGCCACACCGACGTTGGCCCATTGGCTGTCCACTTCGAACGGCTTACCGATGGCAACGCGACTGGGCCAGGACATCTCCCGCAGGTGCAGCCGGTACCCGAGGCGGAGGTTGATTTGGTCCACGGTCTTGCGGGTTTCGGCGAGCATTTCATGCGGCCACCAATGGATGGTGAGGTAGCTCGCGTGGTAGTCCTCGACCGCCTTGATCAACAGCGAGCCATCCCCCCAGGCGCCGCGCCCTTTCGATGGGCCGTAGTGCTCATGCTCGACGATGACCGGGAGCGTGGGCCAGAACAACCCGGCCATGTCCGCGTGATACCACGAGTGCGGCGGCGGCTGCACGCAGATGCTGTCGTCGCGCAGTGTGATGCCTTTCGAGAGCGCGTAATCCGTGAGCGGTTGATGCGCGCCCTTGGCTTGCGGTCCGGTCACGTCATCGATAATGGCCAGCCGGGTGCGCTGGAAATACTTCACGTGCAAGTCGATGTGCTGACGCATGATCTCGTTGGCGCGCTCCTGTGGGATCTGGCTGCTGCCGCCGGTGTGACCTTCGCCCCACATGCCATAGGTGCCGATGTCGAAGAAGGCCACCTGCGGCCGCCCGTCGTAACGCTCGGCCAGTGCGCGCAGGAAATTCTCGAGTTTGGCCAGGAAAACCGGGTCCGCGAAGTCGGGGTCCCAGAAGGGGCCGTCCGGTTTCGGTCCCCTACCCCATTCGTAGAACAGGCCTTTGGCCCCGGCGTTCTTCACCCACTCGGGCGTGGCGAACCGGGTCCAGTTCTCGGAGCAGGTCAGGCGAAAGGCCACGCGCTTGCCTTTGGCGATCCAGCGTTGTGCGGGCGTATCCAGGATCGGCCAATTGAACTTGCCCTCCTCCGGTTCAACAAACGCCCAGGGGATGCGCAGATAGACGACGGACAGCCCGGGCCATTCATCGACGGTGTCGGCGGGCTCGAGCTTCGAGCCATAGTTCTTCGGAATGTTCGAGTAGAACATCAGGGTCCAACCCATGTCCGGATTGACCAGCGCGGCGCCGTTGTCCGCGGGTTTGACCACAATCGGGTCGGGCGCCGGCGGCTCGCCCGCAGCACCGGTCATCGCAGCAACAGCCGCAGCGGCGAGGACGAACAAGAACAGCCAACGACGTGTTTTCATGGATGGAGTCATATTCGGCATGTGTCTATCGCATTTGACCCACGGAGTCAGCACAAGATCCCAACGCCGAACATCGATTGCCTCGCCGGGCAGGGGATGCGCGTCACGCAACACTACCCATGTCGGGGCCTTTCTCGCAACCGTCGTCGCAACCTCTGTCGAGCGCCCGCCTGTCCAGGGACAAAGCGAAAGAGGTGCGGGCGACGATCAGGACAGTCACTTTTGAGCTTCGTAAACACAAAGCCAGGGACTAATCTTCTGCCCGTGAGCACTCAAACTCGACGCTTCTCTGTCCTGCGACTGTTGCCCTTCGTCGTGTGCTGCCTGATCCTGCCCGCGATCGCCTCAGCCAGCCCCGGTGAACCGCCGCCGGAGCCGACAGCCGCGTCACAGAAGGCGGAACGGATGGAGGCGATTGCGCGGTTTCAGAAGGCCTGCGCTGACGCCGGCCAGCCCGCCAACGCGCTCCTGGTTGGCTTGGCAAGCTCGATGGAGAAGCTGCTCCCGCGCCACACGCCGTTCGACCTGAAACCGGCGCGGCAGATCGAGGTCAGCCTGGCACGCAATGAGAAGGAGAGCTTCCAAATCGCCGTGGTGCCCGTGGCCGGCGCATTGAAGAAAGTCGCGGTGAGTGTCAGCGACTTGAAATCCGCCACCGAGGCCGTCTTCCCTCGCTCGCACATTCGCTGCGACGTGGTCGGTTATCTCGAGACCAAGGCCCGCCCGCCCTATGGCACATCGCACATCGGTTGGTGGCCCGACCCGATTCTTGACTTCCTCGGTCCCGTGGATGTCGCGGACAGCGACCTTCAGAGCTTCTGGATTCGGGTGCGCGCGTCCAAAGGCCAGGCGCCGGGTGTCTATCGCGGCACGCTCACCGTGTCGGCGGAGGGTGTCGCACCCCAGGCCTTTCCTCTGACGGTTCGAGTGCGCTCGTTCGCCGTGCCGGCACACAGCCCGCTCCCGGTCGCGATCACCTTCAGCCCGCATGACTATCCGGCGGACGAGAGCCAGCCGCTGACGGGCGAGTGGCGCAGTTCGCCCGAGTATCCCGTCCATGCCTGGAAGAGGCACAAGCTCGCCTGGGCGGAGATGCTGGCGGACTACTACATCAACTACGACAGCCTGTATCGCCACGGCCCGCCCGACTTCGAAGTGGTCAAGCACCTGCACGAGCGCGGGCAGTTGGTGGCGTTCAACCTGGGCAACTTCGACGGTCTGGCGCGCGATGCGGCCGCGGCGAGCGAGGCGCTGAAGGGCTTGCGGACCGCTTACGAACAGGCCGTCAAACTGGGCGTCCTCGATCACGCCTACATCTATGGCTTCGACGAATGCAAGCCCGAGCGGTTCCCGGATCTCGAACAGACGGCCCAGACCCTGCGACGCGAGTTCGCTGGCGCGCTCCTGATGACCACCAGCTACGACGACAGCTACGGCCTCGACACCGTCGTCAAGACAATGGACGCCTGGTGCCCGCTCACGCCGAAGTTCAATCCGGACCAGGCCGCCAAGGCGCGCGCGGCGGGCCGCCGCGTCTGGTGGTACATCTGCTGCGGGCCGCACCATCCGCACGCCAACATGTTCATCGAGTATCCCGCCATCGAGGGCCGCCTCCTGATGGGCGCCATGACGGCGAAACAGCGCCCGGACGGTTTCCTCTACTACCAGGTCAGCATCTGGAACTCGCGCAACCCAATCACCAGCGGCCCGTTCACGGACTGGGACCCGCGCAGTTGGACGACCTACCACGGCGATGGGGCGTGGACGTGCGTCGGGCCCGACGGCACACCGCTGCCGACCATCCGCCTCGAGAATTTCCGCGATGGCCTCGAGGACTACGCCTACGCGGTCATTCTCGAGGAGATTATCCGCCAGCGCGAGGCCGCGGCGGACACACTGTCCCCCACGCAGAGGGACTGGCTGGCGCAGGCGAAGGCCGCGCTTCCCGTGCCCGAGACGCTGGTTAAGTCCATGACCGAGTACTCGCGCGAACCGGCGCAACTTCATGCCTGGCGCGATCGCATCGCCGACCTGATCGACGCCTCCGGCATGGCCGATGTGAATCCGTGGGGACCCAACTTCGGCGCGCGCGGATTCGCGGCACAGCAAGGTCGCCCGCCCGCCCCGACCCTCTCGCCCGGTGGGAAAGAGGCTGCCCGAGACTCGGGCGAGCAGGGACGAACGGCATCCCAGGCGATCGAACTGCTGACGGTTCAGAACCCCGACGGCGAGTTCGCCGGCTGGAGGTCCTTTCACGAGACGCCCGGCGCCAAGACCGCCGAAGTGTGGCAGCTTCAACCGGACGGCGTCCTCGTCTGCCAGGGGCGACCGCGCGGCTACCTTTACACGGAGCGCGATTACCAGGATTTCGTGCTTCAGTTCGAGTGGCGCTACCCGCCCGGGGCGACCAACAGCAACGGCGGCGCGTTGATCCGCATGACCGGCGAACATAGCATCTGGCCCCGATGCCTTGAATTCCAGCTCAACCAGAATCAGGCCGGCGATTTCTGGGCCATCAAGGGCTACGAATTCACCGGCCCGGCGGACCAACTCCAAGTGATGACCAATGCCACCTTTGGAGTGCTCCGCCACCTGAAGCGGCAGGCCGACCGCGAGAAACCCGTCGGCGAATGGAATCAGTTCGAGGGCATCGTCGAGGGCGGGACGGTCACCCAGAAAGTCAACGGCACGGTGGTGAATCAGGCCACCGGCTGCGAAGTGCGGCCCGGCAGAATCCTGTTCACCGCGGAGGGACAGGAGATCCACTTCCGCAACGTGCGACTGGCGCCGCGGCGATGACAGAGACGATCCTCCAAGACCGTGGTCTCACCAACATCGCCCAACATGGCTGCGACGATCCGTGTTGGCGTCGGCGTTGTTGCGCGGGGGCACGGCTGCGCCCGAGCCACAACGACTTCGAGGGGCAAGTTGACCCAGCAGTGTGGCGGACCGGCTTACCGCAGCAACGCCCGGTAGAATTGGTGGTCGGCAGCGGACGGAGATTTGTGCTACGGCGACACGGCGCGGTAGAAACGGTGGGAACGGCTTGCGCTCTGTTCATCTAAGAACCGGACGGCCTGAGTCAGGTTGGTGAAAGTCACCAGGCGCGTCCAGGTGACAAGGTCATCCGACGCTTCGATCCCATACGTCAGGCCGCGATCGCTCTGCAGGGCCAAGCTGAACCGACCGTCCACGAAACCGAGAGCCGGCCCGAGAGAGGACCACCCTTCCGGACGCCAGCGCGCGAACTGGCGGTTCGTGCGATTGCCGTCCGCCGCGAGAAACGTCCCGCCGACCAACACCTCGCCATCGTGCGCCGCCAAGGCCCGCACCACCGTCGCACTGGTCCCGCTGCGTCGGTCCACCCCCAGGCCGAGCGGATGCCACTGGGCGCCGTCCCAGCGGGCGATCCGGCTGGCGGCCACCGTGCCTGCACGGGTGAACGTTCCCCCCACCCAGAGGCTTTGTCCGTCGGAGGCCAATGCGTAACCATAGGGCGACAACGGATCGGACAAGCCGCCGGCGACTTCAGTCCAGGCGGTGCCGTCAAACATGGCGATGCCGCGTGCGGGCTGGTTATCGGCCAACGCGAAGTCCCCGGCCGCGTAGAGGTGGCCTCGATGCCATGCCAAGGCGCGGACCGTTCCCTGCGGCCCCGTGACGCCGACCCGCCGCCACTGCTGGCCGTCCCACTGCGCGACCATCCCGAGTTGAAGCTCACCGTGGCTAAGGTTGTTGGCGCCGCCCACGAACAGGCGTGTGCCGTCGCTCGCCAGCGCCAGCACCGCCGCCCCGACGCCCTCCCCGAGCGCGCTCCAGGCCGTGCCATCCCAGCGCGCGATGTTGCGGGCCGTCACACCTCCCGCCGTGCTGAAGCTCCCGGCGACATACAGGTCATCGCCGACGGCCAACAAGACCTCGACCAGATCGTTGACCCCGCTACCAAGGGATTCCCACGCCAAGCCGTTCCAGCGTGCCAGGAAACCCACCGGTTGACCGTCCGCCCGCGAGAAATGGCCGCCGGCGTGGAGTTGGCCCCGAAACATCGTCAGCGTGCTCACCGGCGCGTCGAATCCTGCCCCCAGCGCCGACCAAGCTGCGCCATCCCACCGCGCGACAAACCGCGACGGCAAGCCACCCGCCAACTTGAACGCACCGCCGACATAGACGTTGGCGCCGTCCAACGCAATGGTGCGGACTTCGTCGTCAAACGCATTCGAGTTGAAGGGATAGAACCACGTCTCGGCATCGGGCGGTGTGCCTGCATTCGCGGTGTGACGCAAATCGCGCCGGGCCATTGGCCATGAAGATTGCGCGGGGGGGCTATGGCCCAGCAGCGCGTGCAGGGCGAGAAGCCCGTCAGCCACGTAAATGGTGCCGTCGTATCCCAATGCCGGCGACGCCCCTCGAGCGAAATCCGCCGCGTACGTAAAGCGCAACGTGCCGTTGGCGTTGAGCCCATAGAGCGTCCTTGACTCGTCGGTGAAGTAGACCGTGCCGTCGGCGGTGGCGGCCGCCGTCGAGTAGATCGGCGCGCCGGTGGCGTAAGACCAACGCACCGTGCCGTCCGGGTTAATCGCCAGAAAGCGTCCGCGCTTGGTTCCGGTTCCGGGTTCCGCCCACTCCTGGCCGATCAACACGACGCCCTCGGGGCCAATCACCGGCTCGTTCTCGAAAAAGGCCCCGCCCGTTTCGATCTCCCATCCGAACGTTCCATCCGGGGTCACCGCCAGAAACCGGCCCCCAGGCGTGCCGAAGTAAACCGTGCCGTCGGCGCCGACCGCCGGCGAACCCGACACCCGTTCGTTGACCAGGTATTCCCAGTCCACCCTGCCGTCCGGCCGCAACGCGTACAAACGTCCGCTATAGGTATCCGTTCCTGGGATGAGGAGGCCGAAACTGATGACGTAGATCGTCCCGTCCGCCGCGACGCACGGCGAACTGTACACCTCACCCACCGCGTCGAACCGCCAGCGTTGAGAGCCTTCCGGACTGACGGCGAACACTGCGCCGTCAGCCGACGCGCAGTAGATCGTGCCGTCGCTCCCGAGGGCCGGTGAGGCGTCCACCACGTATGGCGTGGCGAACCGCCAGCGCAGCCCGCCGTCGGGATTCAACGCGTACAGATTCCGGTCGCGCGCCCCGAAGTAGATTGTGCCGTCCTCCGCCAGCGTCACCGCCGACCAAATCTCTCCGCCCGCCTGGCAATCCCACTCGAAGACCGCGCGCGGGTCCATACACGTCAACCAGGCGGTCTGACCGCCGTAGTACAGCAATCCGCCGCGCCCGATTGCCGGTGCGTGCCGCGCCGGGCTCGACCCGCGCGCGACCCAGCGCACGGATGGCGGCTGGATCACGGTGACCAACGCCGCCGCGCTGGTGGTTGTGCCACGGGCATTCTGAACGCGCGCCTGGTAGTGGCCCGAGTCAGCCGGCGTCGCGTCGGGCAACTCGAGCACAGTCGCCGTCGCGCCCATTAACGGTCGTCCGTCTTTGAGCCACTGCATCTCGAGTGGCGGTGCGCCGTGCGCGCAGACGCTCAGGGTGACCGTCATGCCGTTGGTCACCGTGACACTCGTCGGGTGTTCGCTGATGACGGGCGGCGCCGCCGGATCGAACACCCAGATGGTGTTCGCCGCGGACACCGCACTTGCGCCCGCGACGTCCGTCGCGCGCGCCGTCAATCGGAGCCGGCCAGTCCGGGCAGGCACCCAATCGACCCCAAACGGCGGTCCCGCGGCCACGGTCGCAATCACATGCGTCCCTTCCAGGAACTCCACGCGCGTCAGCGCGCCGTTTGGGCTGCTGGCTTCGGCCACGAGCGAGACCGTATCGCCCAGCGCAATGTTGACGTCCGTCTCGGGCTGCACCAGACGCACAACCGGCCGCGCCATTCCAAGCCCGGTCCGCTCAGGATGCCGGTGGAACTGGGGCCAGGCGCTGAGTGCAGGCGGAAGACTGATCGTCACCGCGTGCAGTTGGTTGTCGTCGGTGGGGAACACGAGCAGGCCGCCGGCTGTGAGCAACGCGGGTTGGGTGACCTTGCCCTCGAGTGCCAACTCCCAACGCGGCGTGCCGTCAGGCGCAAGCGCGTGGAAACGCCGCCCGATGTCTCCGAACAGCACCGTGCCGTCCGCCGCAACCACCGGCGTCGCGAAGATCTCCCCCGTCGCGCCGAACGACCATCGCACCTGGCCATCTTCAGGCCGCAGCGCGTAGAGCCGGGTTCCGCTCGCGAGGTAGACTGTCCCGTCTTGGGCCAACACGGGCGACGCGTCGCCGATGGGTTCGGGCAGGGTCGCGGTCCACTTGATCGAGCCGTCCGGAAGCAGCGCGTAGACATCACCGCTGTTGGCCGCGCCGAAGTAAACCGTGCCGTCCGCGCCCAGTGCGGGAGACGAATTTACGCCGGGCGGCACGGCGACCTGCCACGCGAGCGTGCCGTCCGGACCGACGGCGTAGAAGGTGCCACCATCGCTGCCGAAATAGACCGTGCCGTTGTCCGCCACGGCCGGCGACGAACTGATGTAAAACTCTGCCTCGAATGCCCATTTCTCGACCCCATCCGGTCGCACCGCGTAGAGCCGGCGATTCTCGCATCCAAAGTAGATGGTCCCGTCCCGGCCAATCGCCGGCGACGACCAGATGCGTTGGCCGGCGGTAAAGGCCCACAACGGGACCCCATCCGCACGGACGGCGTGGAGCTTGCCCGCATACGTCGCGAAGTAGATGGTGCCGTCGGTGGCAACGGCGGGCGCGGCGCTGCTGTTCCCTTCGTCCGTGACGAACACCCAGTTGGTCTGGCCTGTGGCGCTCAGTGCCTGCAGCGCGCCCGCGGCTGAAACCACATAGACCGTGCCATCGCTGCCCGCAGCCTGCGGCGACCGCACACCCTCGGTAAACAGCCGGCTCCAGGGACGCGCCAAGACGGTGATCCGGTGGACCGCTGACGTGCTGCGCGCGCCGGCGTTGTCCACCGCGACCACGACGAGTTCGTGCAGACCAAGGCCAAAGCCTTGCCAGCTTGCGGTGTTGTTGGGGAATTCGGTTTCAGCAAAGGCAACGCCGTCGGCGAAAAACTCGAGACGCGTCACGACGCCGTCCCGATCGTGAGCGACGGCCCGAACCTCAATCGAGGAATCGGCGCCCAGCGCCGCGCCATTCGCCGGCGACTCGATCCACACCTCGGGAAACGCGTTCGCCCCCGCGGGCAAGATCGTCACCGAGACCGCGCCGGACACCGCGGCAGTGCCCTCGCTGTCAAAGGCGCGAGCGACCACCGACCGGACGCCGGCCGTCGTCGGCTCCCAGGTCGCCCGGAACGGGGCCGTCACCGTCGCCACCACCTCGCCGTCGACAAGAAACTCGACGGCGGCATCGGGGCCGAAATGGGCAACGTCCGCCCACAGCGGCACCGGTTGACCCGCCCGGAAGCTCATGTCCTGGGCTGGCAGCACCAGGTTCACGGTGGGCGCAGGATCCGCCACGCCGCTGCGCCGCGCATCGCGCCGGAACTGCGGCCACGAACTCGAAGCAGGATCAGGCGCTCCCGTGTAGCAGACCAGCCAGCCATCCTGGCTCGTGGCAACAAGGCGTCCGTTCCCCCCGAGCAGGACAC
The DNA here is from genome assembly GCA_022710935.1 of Verrucomicrobiota bacterium. Taxonomy (GTDB): domain Bacteria; phylum Verrucomicrobiota; class Verrucomicrobiia; order Limisphaerales; family J093; genus MWFF01. Next base: position 46,788 of record JAKLFY010000043.1, on the reverse strand, counting down.
CGCTGTGCCCCCATCCGAACCCGAGGTCCTCGACGACCTGCCCACCCGAGCCGAAAGACCGCAGCCGATAACCAGGCCCGCGAATGAAGACTGTCCCATCCGCGGCGGCGGCGGGTGTCCCGAGAAAACCGCCATCGACAACTTCCCAGAGTCTGGCGCCAGCCGGATCGAGTGCCGTGAGACGGCCGCCTGAGTTGGCGTAGATGACACCGTCCTTCCCAATGACCGGTGACAGGTAACCAAAAGGATCAGCTGCGGTGTCGACCCAGCGCAGCGTACCCGCCGGCGTTAATGCGTGCAGCTTGCCGTTGTCCGACCCGATGTAAATCGTCCCATCCGCACCGATGGCAGGGGACGACCAGACTTCGGCCCCCGCTGCGAACCGCCATTTCTGGGAGCCGTCCGGGCGCAGGCCGTACACATACGTGTCCGCCGAGCCAAACACGATGGTGCCATCGCCAGCGACCGCCGGTGACGACCCGATCTCGCCGCCCGTGGCGAAAGCCCACTCGAGCGTGCCGCCAGCCGCCAGCGCGTAGAGCCGCCCGTCCGTCGCGCCAAAGAAAACGCGGCCCTCCGAAGTGACGGCTGCCGAGGAGAGAATCCGACCGCCGGCACTGAACCGCCAGGCCTCGGTGCCGTCCGAACTCACGGCGAAAAAGGTGCCGGTGTAATCTCCGACATAAACCCGCGAATCGGGGCCGACGGCTGGCGCGGCGTAGATGACGCCCCCGACTCGGAAGCTCCAACTGGTTGTCCCGTCGGGGTTGATCGCCAGGAGCTTCGCCCCCTCACCCACGGTCGCGCTGGCGTAGATCCTGCCGTTGGGCGCCAGCGCCGGCGCGGCGAAGACATCGCTGCCCAAGTGGCTTTCCCATAGATTGGTCAGCGCGCCCTGCGCCAAGAAAGGCCGGAACGTGCCGACCACCAGCAAAAACAGGACAAGGGCGAGAGGCACTCGGGTCGGAGGACTTGGGAGAGTGTTCATAGGACAAGTGAGTTTTGTCAGATTGGGTGTAACTGGGGAAGCGCGGATCATGAATCGTTGTCGGGCGAGAACATCGTGCGGTAGAAGAACGATCCACGTCCCTCCAAAGTGGTGACTTCCTGCCACGTCGCCAAATCCCAGAGCTTCACCGCCTCTTTCGCGTGGCTGCCCGAGGCCAGGCGCCGGCCGTCCGGAGAGACTTGTACCGAATGGACACCCAGGAGATGACCGCGAAGCGTCGCCACTTCCCGCAGCGTTGCAGGGTCCCAGAGTTTCACCAGGGCATCTTCGCTCGCCGTGGCCAAGGTCCCTCCGTCGGGCGTGAACGCCACGCCCGTGACCCGGCGGCGGTGCCCGGCTGGTGCTGGGAATCGCGGTTGTCCCAGGCCAAGGTGCGACCGTCGGCGGACACCGCGAGCGCTCGGCCATGGCCGAAGCTGCGCGCTTCAAGCACTGGACGCCGGGTGAGGAGGTCCCACAACTTGACCGCGCCCGAACTGTCACGCGTCGCCACGCGAGTCTCGGCTTGCGCATAGGCAACGATCAGAACCGACATCGGCTGCTCGCATAGAGTGAATTGCGCAGAGCTGCGCGAGCACTGCCAGAGGTGTCGCCACTGCCAGCGCCGTAGATCGACCTGACCGGGCGGCGGGTGATTGCGTTGAAGAAACTCGCGCGCGCGTCCGAGGTTGTTCGCACCCAGGGCCTGTTGCACGAGATTCATGTCCGAGGCGTAGGCGAATTGCCGGGCGCCCGATTCGCCCGCCTCGGCTCGAACGCGTTGGATTCGTTCTTCAGCGCGTAGTCGTTCGGCCTCTTTGCGCGCCACCCGCTCTCTCACCAAAGCCCAGGTGCTGATCCCCAAACCGACGACCAGCGATAGAAGGGCGATCACCCCCGCGGCAAACGAAACCTGGTTTCTTCGTGCCAACTTCCGCAGACGATAAAGTGCGGTGGGCGGTCGGGCGGTGACCGGCTCGTGGCGCAGGAACCGCGTCAGGTCCAGAGCCAGCGCGTGGGCGGTTTCGAAGCGGCGCGTGCGGTCCTTCTCGAGGCACTTCATCACGATCCAATCCAGGTCGCCGCGCAGCTCGGACCGAAGTTTCAGAGCGTCCATGCGCCGCGCTGCCGCCACCGTGGTGCGTCGGGCCGGCGGAAGGGTCTCGAAACGGGCGCTTGGACGCGGCGGTTCCACTTTCCGGACCGTTCGACGCATCTCGTCCAAGCCCCGTTGCAGGAGGTCTTTGGCGTCGAACGGCGTGTCGCCCGTCAGGAGCTCGTAGAGCAGCACGCCCAGGCTATAGATGTCACTGCGGGTGTCGATATCCAGGCCGGTCATCTCGACCTGCACGGACCCGGGGCAGTCCTTCACGATCAGGTTCAAACGCTTCAGCTCGGTCCCGCTCATGCGCACCGGAGGCTCGGGGTCGTAGCGGTGAGAGATGCTGACCTCGTACTGCGCCGCCTCGTCAATGCTCCGCAGGTCGCACTGATAGCCGCTGTACGGCGACCGGTGGCGGCGGAAGCCGAGCACGATGCCGTCGCCGGTCTCGGGCCGGTGGAACTGGCTCACGCACCAGTCACGTGGGTTCGTGTTGACCTCGGACACCGGGTAGAAGTCGCCCAGCCAGTAGGGCCGGATGCGCTTGCCTTCTTCGATGCCCTTGCGGAGAAGCTCGCGCGGGAAGCTGTCGCGGCGCATGTCCTGGCAGAAGTCAATGCCGCCGTTGAAGCCGCTGCGGAAGAAGTACGGCGACGCGCCCATCTGGCCGACGGTGTTGAAGGGCAGATAGCGATTCAGCCCGGCGCTCATGAGCTGGTTCTTCACCGCGGCGTTGATGATGGTGTCCACGTTCTCGCCCACCATGTCGCAGGTGTTGTTGCTGCGCCACAGCGGCGTCGAGGTACTCTGTCATGTAGTCTCGCGCCGCGGGATTGCCAAGGTCAAACAGGCCGCTGCCGTCGCCGGCGGGTGAGATGACCCACCGCGGATGCTCGCGGGCGATGCTCGATCGCCTGGAGGACGAAGATGCCCGCCGTCCATCCCGGTGAAGTCTGGATGACGGAGTTCGGGCTAGCGGCGAAGGTTCGCCCCGCGCCCATCCTCACCGAATACCCCGCCGACGAGTTGAAACGGGTCCGGGAAGCCCTCGCCCAACGGCTCGGAATCTGAGCCACGTCCGGTCCCGTTGCCGACCCGGCAGAACGGAAGTCTCCAATAGGTCGGGAACCCCGCTATGGTCCCGTTCCAGGGAAGTCGCGCCGCGGCACCTGTTATTCCTCGGCCAGGATGCGCCAGAGGTTGCGCAGATTGCGTTCGTGCATGCCGTAACACCACTCGCCGTGTTGGGGGACCCGAAACGCGGGGAAGTTGGGTCTTTGGGCGAGCCGCTGCGCCGCTTGCTCGAACGGCAACCCTTCCCGGCGAGCCGCCTGCATCCCCGCAAGCATCCTCTGGTAGTAGTCTCGAACGGGGAGGAGGTCGCTCCGCGTCAACGGCGCACTGTGCGACGGGATGACGCGATCGATCCTGACATCCGCGGCCAAAAAGCGGTCGAGGACGGCAAGGAAACGATGGACATCGCGGAGTTCGGAAGCCTCGCCGATCTCGGGCAACTGGGCGTGTTGGTAGATGATCGCGCCCGTGATCAGCAGCCTTTCCTGAGGGAGATAGACCAACGTGTCGGATAGGCTGTGCCCCTTGCCGAAGAAGACCAGCTCGAGCGTGAGGTCGCCCAAGTCGAGCGTGTGACGGTCAGCAAACGTAAGCGCCGGGCCAATCACCGGGTAGCCCTCGACCAGGTCTTGGGTGAACAGTTGCCAGAACTTGATCTCACCGCCGGCTCTCCGACGGTCCGCGCTGTTCACCGCGAGCCGGGACTCGAGCGCGCGCAACCCCTGCAGCCGCTCGGCCGCGCTTTCAACCTCTTTGCGTCGCCACTCGGACTCCATCTGTCGTCGCATGAGCCACTGCATGTCCTGGGCGAGGTTCTGGTGCCCCACGATCACGGCATCCCGGAACAGGCTGTTGCCGCTGGCATGGTTGTCGTGGGCGTGGGTGTTGATCACGTAGGCCCAATCGTCTCGGCCAAACACCTGCTCGATGCGCTGTTGAATGGGGGCCATGACCCGCGGCGACGCCTCAGTGTCGATGATGACGAGGCCTTTCTCGGACTGGATCGCGGTGAGGTTGCAGCGTCGTCCGATCCCCAGCCAATAGGCGAGCATCACGCGTTTGGACAGTCGTTCGGTGACAACGTACGACTCCGCTGGCTCGGTGGTTCCGCCGAGCAGGGTGGACGCCACCAGGAGGATCGCCACGAGGCCCATCGCCCTGCTGCGCCTTCGACCGGCTGCGCACTGGGATTCCATCGTCTGCTTGGACATCACGGCCGTCGTATCCGCACGTTCGGCGCTGCCCATTCCGGCGGATTGCGTCCTTCAACCACTTTCCGTTGGCTGGATTCCTCCGCCCAATGGCGCCATGATCAGACAGGTTCTGCGTGTCCGCCGGCCGCCAGTTGATGTAACGCAACGGGGCCGGGGAGCCTAGCCTCGGCCCACTCGGCGGCGAAGCGGAAAAGGCCTTTTCGCGTGGTCCGGCGCGCCCACGAGCGATACCGTGGATGGCATGATCTTGACACAACTTGTCCTGGCTGCCGCCGTGGCGAGTCAACTGGCTCCGGTCCTGAGCCGTCAGAACCTCCCCGGTCCGCGCTGGGGTCTGGTTCAGAACGACGGCCGAGTGCCGGCGGTCGGAATCCTCCACGCGAGCTACCTCGGCGGATCGGTGAAGTCGGTCCTGGCCCCCCGCCCCACCGCGCCGCGGGTCGTCGGGCCGAATCCGTGGGTCTCCTCGACGCAAACGGTCACGCTCTACACCGAGGCTCAGCCGCCCGCGACGCCGAAGCTGGAGGAGCTACCGTTGAAGGAGAGTGTCGCGCAATACGGCATGACCTGGAGCTTCGGCCTCCGCGCTGCGCAGGCGCCGCAAGTGCTCCCGGTTGGCCGACGTCACCGGGATCCGCAAGGGCTCTGGCCAGAGACGTCTCTTCCGGAAGGCATTCACAGTGCGACCAGTCCCAGACTCCAGCACTCCTGACATACTGATCGAGGCCTCTTTGGTTTTCGCAAGCAGTTCGCTTGGCTTGCGGTCGGGAGGGTGCGAACCCAACTTTTTCACCCATTGCCTTCACCTGTGCCAGGGCGGAGCCAGAAAAGCGATGGCTTCGACGAAGGAGGCTTTGCGCCGAAAATCGGCCGGATTGTACGCCGGCACATTCGTGTCCGCACTGGCCCATCGCGGATGCTGGCGTCCGAAATAGCTGCCGTAGAACTGGTAATTCGAATCCACCCAGCGGCTCACGCGCATCAATTCCATCGTGGTCAACATGGCGGCGTGATTGTCCTTGGTGTTCTTCGGATGCGCGGGATCCGTCAGGAGGGCCATCAGCGAACTGGCGGGGCAGCCCAGGCTCTTTGGCGGCAGATAGGCCCCGTTGTAGTTGCCCTGGTCGCCCTGGAGGAAGGAAGTGAACTCGGCAATGATCGGACCGGCCAGTTGCTTCCGGGCCAGTTCTTCGTAGGAGGTATTGTAGAACTCGGTGATTTCACCGGTCAGCCGCAGGCCGTCCGCGGGATCCTGGCCATGGCAGGAAACGCATTTCGCATCCCAGATCGGCTGGATGTCAGCCGGGTAGTGAATGACCTGGCCCGCCTGGCCGTCACCGCCGTTCTCGACCAGGTCGCACGGTTGCGGTTGGGGCCGGTCGGGAGGACGCATGAGGGCCATTGGCATCGTCGGGGTGCTCGCCTTGGTGATGTGATTAGCCTGACCGTGACATCCGGTGCAGGAACGGACTTCGCCCGGCCGGTAGTTCACATAGGTGCGCTCCCGCTGCAGCTCACGGAAATTCTCATCGAGCGCTTGCAGAAAAATGGCGCGGTCGGCCGGCACGACGAAGTGCGCCGAACCGTCGGGGTCCACAGGCACGACACCCCACTGCACGCGAGGCCAGAGGGCGGCCTTCCAACTGGAACTGCTCAACGAGGGCTCCCAACGCCGGCCGGTGGACCAGTATCGCGGCAACGCTTCATTGATGCGGATCCATTTGACCTGCCCCCGTTCGATGCCGGCCATGCCCTGGTAAACGTTGGCCACCGTGCAGAGCGCTTCGTCCCTCGCAGCGTACTCAGCCTCCCGATGCGATTGCACCACCGGCGGGACCGGCCGGGCCACCAGGGGCAGCGGATGCCAGCACGAAAGCGCGGGATCGGCATGGAGGAGCTCGCGGCGTCCCTGGGTGTCAATCAGGTACAAGGCGTAGGCGTTGGGGACTTGTTGGTAGTGATCCGCGGCATTGACCTTGTAGGAGACCAGGAACTCGCTGTCGCTGATGGGAATTGGATGCGTGAAGAGGTGCCCCTGCCGCCCCTCGCGATCGTGCACGTATCGCCCTTCCCCGGTCAGGAAGTGCCAACCGGGTTCGGTCCGGCGCTGGATGAACACTTCAGGCGTGAGATTGTGAACCGCCTGGCGTTCATCGCACGCCAGGTAGTCCGGCTGATCCGGGTCCGGACCCCGCGTCCGGATGCCTTTGCTGCAGTCCACGAGCATGATCGCTCCCACGCACCCCCCTTGGGGAAAGTGGCACGTTCCCACGCAGACAAAGCGCGAGGGATTGCCGGGCATTGGCTGGGGATACATGTACACAGTCGTTGTATCGTCGGCCAGCCCGTAGAGTTCCCGGGGGCTGCTGCCATCCGGATTCATGGTCCAGACGGTCTTGGCAACGCGAGCGCCCTTGTCGATGTATTCCCACCGGTGATACATCACGCGGCCGTCGTCGAGCACCACCGGACAGAATTCGCTGACGGGGCTGTTGGCCAATGGCCGCACCTGGGTGCCATCCGCCTTCATTCGATAAAGCCCGGGCGCCACCAGGTGGCTGGAACCGCCGCACAGCACCGTATGTTCACTGCGCGTCGAGCAGAAGATGATGTCGCCATCCGGCAAATAGCATGGGTGAATGTCGTCCGTATGCCATCCCGCATGCCATCGGGCGGCCTTCTCCGTCTCGTCCGGCGGCGGAAACGACACCTGCCGCAAGCCTGTCCCGTCGGTGTTCACTTCCCAAACGCGAAAGCCCGCCGCGGGATCCTGGCGGAAATCGAAAAGGAGCTTCTTCGCATCGAACGAGAGACTGATCTTGCCAATGAAACCATTTCCCCCCGGCATGTCCGCGCTCCTCACAACCGGTCGCTCCGAGCGCGTGCGCAAGCTGTATATGTAGATGCCATTGTCCGGGAGGAACCGGTCCGGACTGGTCCCGTTGTTGATGTCCGTATAATAGTGATCCGAGGAATACGGCTTGCGCTTGACGAAGACAATTTCCTCGAAACCCATGGCCTTCGGATGGACCGCCGGCTGGATCGCAGGGGGACGACCGGTCGATGATGCGATCGGAGCAGGCCCAGGCCCCTCACCGCCAAAAGCACTGGCGCCAAGCGCGAGCGCAAGAAAACCGGTGAGCGGAAGTCGTTCGATTGACACTCTGCGTGCAGCAGAAACGCACTCTCCCACAAGGTTCATGGGTGGCGATGCTCTGCCGCTTTCGGCCTGTCCGCAAGCTTGTTCGGGCTAGCGCCCATTTCTCACCAACTTCTGAAGAACGCGGAGCCGATGTCATCGGAAGGTGCACTCATGCGCGCTAGAAGAACACCACGTAGAGCGCGAGGGTGGCCAGCACGACCGCCACGCCACCCAGTTTGGCGGAGCGCGAGGAGACCAACTCGATGCGCGCGCTCGGGACGAACTCGACCGGCTTGGGCAGCGGCCTCAGCCTCGTGATCAGCAGCATTGTGGCGACCACGATGCCGAAGGAAATTGAGGCGCGGTTCACGAACGAGACGCCCGGGGCGAGTTGCTTGAGGAGCCAGAACGAGACCGGGCCGAGCACCAGCCCGACGACACCGGTCACTGGAGGCGCGCGCCGCACCAGCAACCCGACGAGGAACACCGCGAGGATGCCGGAGTAGATATAGGCCTGGCCCTCCTGGATGATGGCAAAGATGCTGTTGCTGATCCGGGGATTGCCCAGGCTCGGCGCGAAGGCGCAGCCGCAGACCATGAACGCGCCCACAGTGATGCGTCCAACGTTGACGAGATGCGACTGCGAAGCTCCGGGGGCGATGTGGGTGCGGTAAAGGTCGAGCGAGACGATGGTGGAAGCCGCGTTGAGCATCGCCGCGAGCGAACTCACCACCGCGCCAAGCAACGCCGCCAGCACGAAGCCCTGCCAGCCCGTGCCCTCCGGCAACACGCGGCTCAGCAGGAAGCCGAAGGCGGTGTCGTACTTGTAGCCGATGAGATGTTCCTCTGTAGTGGGCGCGCCCGTCGCGGCGGCTCGTTTGCGGACGGCGTCGTTGTGCGCGGCAATCTCGAAGGCGAGCGCGGGATTCAATTGGCTCCATGCTTCGTCGGCGATGAACACAACCGGCTTGCCGTCCGGCGCGGACTTCGCGTCGGCGTGGAGCTGCAGGACGCGCGCATTGCCTTTGTCCGCCTCGGCGCGCATCTCCTTGCTGAAGAGGTTGAAGGCCATCATGCCGGGCATGACGATAATGAAGGGGATGAGCAGCTTCAGGCTGGCGGCGAACACGATGCCCTTCTGCCCTTGCGCCAGCGACTTCGCGCCCAGTGTGCGCTGCATGATGTACTGGTTCAGGCCCCAGTAATAAAAGTTCGGAATCCACAGGCCGAGCAGCAGCGTGGTCCAGGGCAGCATCGCATCCGTGCGGGGCATGACCATATGGAGCTTGTGGGCGTTGAGCGCGGCGAACTTGGCGGTACCGCTGGCCGCATCGGTGAGCGTCGAGGGCACCGGCGCGCTCGATGCCAGCGCCGCGACGGGCGTCGCGCCCAGCCGTTCCAGCGCGAAATAGACCACGGCGCCGCCCCCAACGATCAGCGCGCTGCCCTGGATCAGGTCCGCCCAGGCGCACGCCTTCAATCCGCCGCTGGCCACATACGCCGCCGCCATCACGCCGATCAGCCAGGCGCCGGTGACCAGGTTCATCGGGATGACGGCGAAGAGGAGTTTACCGGCAAACGCCGTCTGGATCGTGAGCGCGCCGGAGTAGGTCACCGCCGCGACGAGCAGGATGTACACCAGCGCCATGCACAGCGCCATGATCGAGCGGGTGGCCCTGTTGAAACGCTGCTCGAGAAACTCCGGAATCGTGTAGATGCCGGCGCGCAGGAAATGCGGCAGGAAGAAGAACGCCACGACAACCAGTGTGATGGCCGCCAGCCACTCATAGCTGGCTATGGCCAGGCCAAGGCGATCCGCCGCGCTCCCGGACATGCCGACGAATTGTTCGGTGGAGATGTTCGCCGCGATCAGCGAGAACCCGATGAGCCACCACGACAGCCCTCGACCGGCGAGAAAGTACGACTCGCTGTCCTGCTCGTGTCGGCTGGTGAAAATGCCGACGGCCACCACCGCGAGGATGAACGCGACGAAGATGCCGATGTCAATCGGATGCAGGCTCATGATGAGGCATGGACTGCTACCTGGCCTCGCCCGGGAAAGCCATCCAAATCCGCTGTACCGAGATCGGTTTTCGCCCGGGTCTCGTCACGGCTCTGACGCGAACGTCCGCACGAAACAGGCCGCCTCGCTCTTCTCTGCCGGGTCCCGGCCCGGATCGTCAATGAACCGTTGATAAGCGTCCAGAAACGAATTCGCGCCCGACCAAACCGTCTGGACGACTCCGAGGGCGCGGGTGCCGAGGACCCGGTTGGACTGATCGCGCAGTCGGACGATGTCGCGCACCTGCTGGACGGCGCTCGACGGGTTCTTCCAGGGGCACGAGACGACGTTGAACCCTTTGAGGGCGAAGTAGGCTGCGGTGGGCTCGGCGCGTTCGTAGTGCCAATCGCAAATCACGATGTCTTTCGGGATCAAATCGATCGCGCGATGCGTGTTGTTCAGGCTGGCCTCCCACTCGCCCAACCCGGTCAAGTTGCCGTCCAGCAAGCGGTCGCCCCAGATCCAGAGCTGGCGATTCTTGGATGCGAGGTGGTTGCGGATTCGCCGGACCTCGCCGGCAAAGAGCTCCGCCTTGTCCTTGCCCGAGCACCGGGGGCACTTGTCGTCTCCGATGTAAAAGACCTCATCCATCCCGGCATGAAAGGCATCGGCCTGGAAGGCGTCGCACAGCTCGTCCACGAGAGCGAACACGACCTCATGCACCTTGGGATGCAGCGGGCAATAGCTCTTGCAATAAAGTCCGTCCGGGTTCGGCCATGCGTATTTCTCGGGCATCTTCACCCAGGGCGTCTCGTCAAAATCAGGATAGACCCGGAGCAGGTTGCCGGTTCGGTTCGCCCAGGATTGGTGACCCAACAGGTTGATCTGCGGGATGATGCGGATGCCGTTGTCGCGACAAGCCCGAGTCAGTTCCTGAACGTCCCGGCGCGAGAGCGCGCGATAGTCCCGCAACTCCGGATGCGTTTCATACGCGAAATTGAAATCCACCCGGAGGATCAGGGTGTTGACCCGGCGCGCGGCCAGGTCGTGGCGGATGAATTTCGCGAACCGCTCGACCTGCGCGACTGGCGGCGCTGCGATGCTCAATCCCCGCACCGGGAACCGCGCATCCAAATCGTCGGATAACGCCTTCCACGGCACAATTGCCGAGAGGCAACAGAGGAAGATGAATCGTTGCATAATCCGGGACATTTACAGGGCCGTCGAGGTGTGCTATGTATGCTGGATGCTCTCACGCACAAACCACAACCATCCTCGGGTTGGAGGTTGGCAATCCGGCACTGCTGTGGCGCTCGAGCCCACCGGATCCGCGCGCGGCGTGGCCTTTACGCTCATCGAACTGCTGGTGGTCATCGCGATCATCGCCATACTGGCCTCGATGCTTCTGCCGGCCCTGGCCAAGTCCAAGTATACCGGCCACCGCGCCGTCTGCGTCAACAACATCCGCCAGCAATACATCAGCCAGATTCTCTACGCGGACGACAGCCAGGGGCGCTTCCCCTACCACGAGGACATGAGCCCCGATTACCACCGCACGCCCATCACGGGCGCGCGCAGCATCGTCAACTGCCTGCGCAGGACCTACGTTCAGGACACGCAAATGCTCATCTGCCCGATCACCCGCAAGTCGTTTGGCCGAATGTGGCTGAACTACGAGAGCATGACGAACTACGCGGACAAGACCACCCGCGACTACGGCGGCTGGGACACACCGGCCTCCTACGTGTACACGCCCTACATGTGGCTGGCCAATTTCACCGCCATACCCGCCATGAAGTTCGTGGGCCCCGACGGCAAAGTGAACGCGAACCCCGAGTTGAACGAACCCGCCTGGCCGACGACGACCAGCGAATGTGACAGCCGGCGCGCGTTCGTCACGCATCGGATCAGCGATACTCCGGGGACGGCGCTCTGGGACGTCGGGCACCTTGGACGCTTCGGCGCCGGCAATCAGAGCAAGCCCCTCTGGGCCTTCTCCGTCACTCCGGATCAACCGGTCGGCCACGCCGATGGCAGCGTCAAAGTGCGCCCGAAAGCCCAGATCCTGCCACGCGCCATGGGCGGGCCCAGCCCCGACACCACCTACTACTACTGATCCCGCCCTCCGGGGATCTGCTCGCTCGTTGTTCGCGTTTCCAGGGTCAATCTCGCTCTGGCCAGAGCAGGCAAACGCTGCTAAGTTCAGCCTGTTCCCGGCAAGCAATTGCGTCGAGTTATGGACACCATCTACATCACCTTCCGGTACCCGGACGATCCGGAGCAGAAATTCGCCCATGCCCGCTTTCCCGCGATGCCGCGCGTGGGCGATCGGGTTCGAACCCCGCCACCGCGAGAGATCGAATACGAGATCGCTGCGGTCGGATTCGAGTGCGAGGGATCGCACGCCGACGAGACCAGCGTCGTGGCCACGCTTCGCCGCCGCCCTGACGAGGACGTTGGACAAGCTCCGTGAGGAACCGTATCCGGGTTGGGCAGCGACGGCTTGAGCACTTGCAGCACACTGTTCTGCTGCGCACCGTTTCTGACAGCCGCGCATGATTTCCAGCACGCGAGAACGCAGAGTGCTGCCAGTCTGTCACAGCCCGGCGCCGCGGGCGTGGTTGGCCCTCGTTCTGGCGCTGCTGGGCGTGCCTGGGTTTGCCGGGTCGGACCTGGTGATTACCGAGTTCATGGCCGACAACGACGGCGTCCTGGCGGACGGCTTTGGGCGTTACTCCGACTGGGTCGAGATTCACAACCTCGGCTCGCGGCCCGTTGACCTGGCCGGCTGGCGGCTGTGTGACCGTGAGAATTCCTGGACGTTCCCACCGTGTCTTCTGCCGCCGGGCGCCTACCTGGTTGTGTTCGCTTCGGGTCAGACCTTGCCCCGCTCGGCCGACCCCGCGGGGAATCTCCATGCCGACTTCGCGCTCGACGCCCAGGGGGAAGCGCTTGCCCTGATCGATCCGTCCGGCCAGACGGTCTTCGCGTACGCCGCGCCTGTGCCGCCCCAGCACCGGAACGTCTCCTATGGCGTCGCGACCGAGCAGACCGTCCTCGTGACGGGCGATTCGCCAGCGCGCTGGCTCGTCCCCGCCGCATCCCTCGAAACGGCGTGGCGCGGAGGGGGCGATTTCGACGATTCGCACTGGGAGCCGGGGTCGGCGGCGATCGGGTTCAACCTCGACCCGGGGCCGGTGCTGAACAATCATGGAACCGTCGTGGCCTATCAGGTGGCGGGCGGAACCGCCGGGACCCAAAGCTATGGAGGCTCGCTGGGGATGGATTTCGCGGTCGTCCAACCTGTGGCGATCACGCAACTCGGGGTTTTCGACGACGGCGCCAACGGGCTGCGAACCACCTTGACCGCTCAACTCTGGCGCCGGGACGAGCGGGGCACCCCGACGTCGTTCGGAGATGACCGTGGGGGCGGGCTTTTGGCGACCCAGACCTTTACGCCAGCCAGCCCGGGAACCCTCGAAGCCGGCAGCCGCTTCAAGGCACTGGCCCAACCCCTCGCGCTGACCCCGGGCAGCTACACCATCGTGGCGTACGGGTACAACGCCACCGAGCGCAACGGGAACATCGGGACCGGCAGCGGCGCCGACGCGTTGACAACCAGCGACGGCGGCGGCGCGATTCGCTACGTCGGGCTGTCGCGGTTTGGCGATCCTGGCGCCTTCCCGCACACCGTCGATACCGGGCCTGAGAACCGCTACGCCGCCGGCACATTCAAGTTTGTCCTGGGCATCGGTTCGGAGTTGCGAACCGACGTCCGCGCCGCGATGCACAACCGCAGCGCCACTGTGCTGCTCCGGATTCCTTTCACGAGCGTCGATCCCGCGACCGCCAGTTCCCATGTCCTGAGACTGGGATACGACGATGGTTTCGTCGCCTGGCTCAACGGGGTCGAACTCGCCCGGCGCAACGCGCCCGAGGCCCTCGAAGCCAATGCCACCGCCACGTCCGCGGGCAACGCCCTCGAAGCCATTCCGTTCGTCCCCGACGCAGGCTTGCTGCGGGCGGGGATCAACTGCCTTGCGATCCAGGGCCTCAATCTCGATGCCGCCGATCGCGACTTCATTGTCCTGCCCGAGTTGGTGGCGGTCAGGGTCGACCGCGACTCACCACGGTACTTCCGCACCCCGACTCCAGGCGGCCCGAATGCGATGTCCGACGTCATCGGCTTTGCCGAAGAACCAGCCTTCTCGATCGGACGCAGCTTCTGCGAGCAACCGTTCACCGTTGAGCTCAGCACGGCGACGCCCGGTGTCCAGGTGCGTTATACGACCGATGCGTCGACGCCGTCGCCCTCCCACGGCACGCCCTATGCAGGACCCATTCCCATCGCAACCACGACTGTCCTCCGCGCGTTGGCCTACCGGGAAGACCTCGAACCGTCGCGGGTGGTGACACACACGTACCTGTTTCTCAACGACGTCGCGGTCCAGGGCAACGCGCCGCCGGGATACCCGTCGGCATGGGGAAGCGTGCCGGCGGACTACGGCATGGTGCCCGCCGCAAGCCTGTACGCCAAAGCCGCGGGCAACGCCTCCTTCACACCGGAACAAGCGCGGGCGGCCGTCGCGGCGTCGCTGCGCGCGCTCCCGTCCCTGTGCCTGAGCACCGATCAAGCCAACCTGTTCGATCCGGCCACCGGCCTGTACTTGAACCCCACCGGGCGCGGCGAGACCTGGGAACGGCCGGTCTCAGCCGAACTGTTGCTGCCGGACGCCTCGGCTGGATTCGAGATCAACGCGGGCCTGCAGGTTATGGGCTACACATCCCGCAACCTCGAGGCCACGCCCAAGTTGAGCTTCCGCTTGCTCTTTGAACGCAAGTTCGGCCCCGGCTGGCTGACCTACCCCTTCTTCGGCCCGAACGCCGCGGCGCGGTTCAACTCGATCGCCCTGCGCGCCAACTCCCGCGACACGTGGGTCGCCGAGCACTTCGGGTTCGGCTCGGCCCTCTATCTGGCCGATCAGTGGGCGAAAGAGACCCAACTCGATATGGGGCAGCCGGCGACGCACGGACGGTTCATTCACCTCTACCTCAACGGCCTGTACTGGGGAATCTACAACCCGACCGAACGCCCCGACGCGGCGTTCCTCGCCAGCTACCTCGACGGGGATCGCGCCGACTACGATGTCATCAAGTTCTGCTGCCCGCACCTGCTCGAAGATGGCGACATGGCCGCGTGGAACCAACTGCTCGAGGCCTGTCGCGCCGGCCTGTCAAGCCCGGCCGCCTACCAACATGTCCAGGGCAACCGCGCCGACGGCTCCCGCGACCCCACTCTGCCCCGGCTCATCGACATCGATAACTTCATCGACTACGCCCTCAACGGCGAGTTCCACGCCTCGGCGGATTGGCCCGGCAATTACTATGCGGGCCGGAACTCGGCCGAGGCGCCGGGCGATGGGTTCAGGTTCATTCAGTGGGACAACGATCTCGGCTTCAGCGGCGGCAACCTCAACGCCAACAAAGTCCACACCGATCCAGGACACTCCTGGTGGACCACCTCGCCCGGCGAAATCGAAATCGCCCTGCGCGCGAACGCCGAGTACCGGCTCCGATTCGCCGACCGTGTCTACCGGCACTTCTTCCACGACGGCGCCCTCACCCCCGCGGCAAACATCGCCCGCTGGCAGCGCCTTGCCACGGCCCTCGAACCCGCCCTCTATGCCGAGTCGGCGCGCTGGGGAGACGCCCGCGCCTCGCTCCGGACAGTCCAGGACCATTGGCGCCGCCGCAGCCAGTTCATGGTCAACAGCTACTTCCCGGCGCGGACCGCCATCGTGCTCGAGCAACTCCGCACCCACAGCCTGTACCCGCGCCTGGCCGCCCCCGAATTCGAGCCCAACGGCGGGACCGTGCCCCCGGGGTTCACGCTGCACATGACGGCCACCAGCGCCATCTATTGCACGCTCGACGGCTGCGATCCGCGCCTGCCGGGCGGCAGCGTCCATCCGCAGGCCATCCACCTCACCGCAGCGGCGGACCTCGCCATCGACCGAAGCGTGACGCTGCGGGCTCGTGCGTGCGACGGAACTGACTGGTCCGCTCTCCACGAAGCTCGGTTCATCGCGGGACGCCTCCCGGGACCGGGTGACCTCGCCATCTCGGAGCTGAATTACCATCCCGCCGACCCGACAGAGGCGGAGGCGTTGGCGGGCTGCAACGATCCCTCGGCGTTCGAGTTCGTCGAGTTGGTCAACACAGCCGATCAACCGCTCGATCTGCGCGGCTTGAGGTTCAGTCGCGGCATCGAGTTCGACTGGCTCGATTCCGCCTTTGACACCCTCGCCCCGGGCGACTGTGTGCTGCTGGTCGCCGATCCCGCCGCCTTCGGCCTCCGCTACGGCACAAACCTCGCGAACCGGGTGGCGGGCGTTTTCGCCGGCGGCACCGGGCTCAGTAACGCCGGTGAACGCATCACCCTCGAACAGACGACCGCCCAGACCCTCATCGATCTCACCTACGACGATGTTTCCCCCTGGCCGCTCAGCCCCGATGGCGAGGGAACGACCTTGGTCCTTGACAACTCGCGGCATCCCGCCGACCCAATGCGTTGGCGGGCCAGCCTTCTGCCGGGAGGCACCCCCGGTGAGGTCCTCTCGTTCTGGGACGAATGGCTGCGCCTCCATTTCACCGACGCCGAACGGCGCGACCCCGCGGTCAGCAACGATCACGCGGACCCCGACGGCGACGGCCTGCCGAATGTGCTCGAATCCGCCCTCGGCTCGAACCCGCGTCAATCCGATCCGGGAGGGGGATGTCTCGTCGCGTGGATCGACCTCGGTCAAGTGGGCGGGGTGCCCCAGAACTTCCTGATGCTCCGCTTCCGCCGGCCCGCATCGGGTCAACCCGACGTCTCCATCGAAAGCTCGGTCGACTTGACGACCTGGACCCCGGGGGAAGCCCATCTGATGCTGAAAAACCTTGAACGCGACCCGGATGGCATCTGGGAGACTGTCGAATTCCGCTCCCTCGCCCCGCTCGTCGCAGCGGGGCGCCCGCGCGCTTATTGGCGGCTGATGGTGAAAGGCCCCAGCGGCTTTTGACGCTAACGCCCCCGTCTCCGCAACCGAACCGCGGGCGATCCCGCCCGCGGAGGAAGACTGCATCAATTCGAATCTCAGTTCGACAGAATCTCACTCCGACCTTGACATCGACCATACCGCGCAGTATGCGTTTTCTATCATGCCACGTGCGACGCGCAACATGCCCGCGCTTCTTTCCGCCAGCGCGTTCGCGCTATTCGCACAGAAGGGCTTCGACGGCGTCAATCTGGACCAGATCGCCTCCCACGCGGGTGTCACAAAGGGCAGTCTCTACTGGCATTTCCGTTCGAAACACGAGTTGGTGAAAGCTGCCTGCACCCACTACTACCGGCATTACCAACGCCAGATCAACGAGGAGATCGCGCACCTGATCGATCCGGGGGAACGGCTGCGACACACATTGGCAGTCGCCGTGCGCACCTGCCTGCTCGACGAGGCGAATCGCGTGTTTACCATGGAGATATTCACCTTGGCCGTGCATGATCCCGAAATCCGCCGCGGCTGGCAACAGTTCTACGACAGCGTGCGCTGCTTCTACATCGGCCTGGTCAAGGCCGCCTCGTTGGCCGGCGCCGTCCAGACGAACGACCCCGAGCAGGCGGTGAACCTCATGCTCGCCACCATGGAAGGCATTAAACTCCGCGCGCTCTTCGAACCGGAGATATGCTCGTCCGAACATGAGCTCCGCGTGTTGCGGGGTCTCGAGCGAATCCTGGGCATGACACCCACACCACCCATCGCCGTCTGATCCCATGCGCTCTTCTCCGTCGCCCCCCCCCATCCACTGCATACTCACCGGTATGTCAAATGCCGGCTTCCAAGTTCCATGAGAACTCCCGAAAGTCCCGATTGCCCCAGGCCGCCTGCGAGTTCACCCGATCACGGAGGCTTCACCCTGATCGAATTGCTGGTTGTGATCGCGATCATTGCGATCCTGGCGGGCATGTTGTTGCCGGCCCTCAGCAAGGCGAAATCCAAGGCCAATCAGACGTACTGCCTGAACAATCAGAAACAAATCGGCCTGGCGGTGAACATGTATGTGGCCGATTACAGCGATCGCATTCCCCTGTGCCGGAACTGGGGCAAGGCCTGGAAAGGCGACCATGACCTTCGTGCGGACGACATGTGGATGCCCGAGCTGTTGCAGCCGTACATCGGCACCAACACCGCCAAGCCCAAGAGCAGTCGGCCGGGCGACCAGCGTCTGATGAATGGCACCTATGCCTGCCCCTCCGGTCTCAAGGCGAAGCTCCCCGCCAACGAGCCGGGCGCGGCGTTCACCCAGGGCTTCTTCTTTGACAACGACGGCGTGACGTACGTGTGGAACCACATCTACCTCAAGCGAGACCGAAGCGCCTACGAGGTCAGCAAACCGGTCAGCGGACGCTCGGCCAATGACGTCCCCATCCCGACCAAAGCCTGTCTGATCTGGGAAATACCCTATTGGAACTACAAGTACATGCCCCACAACCGCGGGATCAACATCGTCTGCGCCGACGGCCATGCCGAACGGGTCAAGGGCAGCCCCGACGAATACGACTGGTGGGCCTACCACAGTCGCGATGGCTGGGAAATCGACTGAGCCGGCGCGGTCTGCTAAAGCACCCCGATGGGCTGCGACACCGCCAAATCTCTCGCTCGCCAACAAAACATCAACCCAGCCCCCATGAATACACAACACGGTCTCACCGATCCTCCGACCCAGCCGACTGCGCGTTGGCGCCGCTGGCGCTTTGCCCTGCTGGCCGCCGTTTGCACTTTTGCCGTGCTGGCACCCGCAGCCGAGGCGCAAACCACCGTCATCGCCTATGCCGTGCCCGCCGGCACCGCGGGCAATCAGGACTTCGGCGGCGCCCTCGGCATGGAGTTCGATGTCGACAATCCCATCCTCATCACCCGGCTGGGTGTATTTGATGCCGGGAGCGACGGCCTCTACTTACCCATCACCGCCCGGCTCTACAACCGGGCGGACTTTTCGGAGGTTGCGATGCTCGAATTCACACCGGAGGACCCCGGTGAACTGATTGGCGGCAGCCGATTCAAGCCCTTGGCCGAACCCCTCCGCCTCGAAATCGGTTTCCAGGGCACCATTGTCGCCGAAGGATATGGCGCCGGTGAACCCTTGCGCAACGGGGGAAACGACCCGGTCCTCTTGTGGGCCCTGAACGACGGGAATGGCTCGGTCAAGTTTGTGGGAACCAGTCGTTGGGGTGACATGCCTGGGGTCTATCCGCCGAACGCCGACGCCAAAGTCGCGCAGTACGCCGCCGGCACGTTCGAGTTCGAAACCACCCCGCCTCAGATCCCCGGCAAACCGGTCGTCACCCTCAAGCCAGGCGACCAACACATCCAACTCTCGTGGCCGGCCGTCACCCTGCCTCTTCCCGCCACCAGCTACAGGGTCTTGCGCGGCGACAGTCCCATCGGCCCGTTCCTCCAGATTGGCGACACCACCGAGCTGCAGTACAGCGACAGCGGATTGGTCAACGGCACCCTCTACTGCTATGTCGTCCAGGGCGTGTCGGCGACCGGCAAAGTCGGCCAGGACTCGGACGTGAAGTGCGCGGCGCCCTATGTGCTCGCGGAAGACCATGTCGTTGCTTACCTCACCCCGGCAGGGACCTCCGGCACCCAGGCCTTTGGCGGATCGTTGGGCATGGACTTCGACGTCGAAAACCCCGTGATCGTGAAGCGGTTGGGTGTGTTCGATGACAATTCGGACGGCCTCAAGCTCAATTTGGCGGCGCGTATCTTCAACCGCGAGACCCAGGAAGTCATGGTCGAAGAGTACTTCTGGCCCGAGGATCCAGGCGATCTGATCGACGGGATGCGGTTCAAGACTCTGCTCACGCCGATCCGACTCGAAGCGGGGTTCAAAGGCGTGATCGTGGCTGATGGCTACGGTGAGGGCGAACGTCTCCGCAACTCAGGGGGCGACACCAATCTGGTCAATTGGACCCTCAACAGCGGCAATGGCTCTCTCCGGTTCGTCGGCACCAGCCGTTATGGTGTCACCGCCGGCACGTTTCCAGACGTGATCGATGGCGGCCCGGCAGCGCGGTACGCCGCAGGCACGTTCGAGTTCGAGGTTCTGCCTCCGGAAAAACCCGGCACTCCGGCACTCCGGGTCCAACTCCCGGTCGAAGATGCGGCAGCGACGCTCTTTTGGAATGTCGTGACCGAGCCGATGCCTGCCGCCAAATACGCCGTTTACCGCGCGCTCTCGGCCGACGGTCCCTTCGCCCAGGTCGCCGAAGTGACCGCGACGACTTACCACGACACCGGTCTGGTGAACGACACGCCGGTGTATTACAAACTGGTCGCTGTCGGCAGCGGCGGCGAACTGAGCTTCGATTCGAACATTGTCACAGTCACGCCCAACCCGACTCGCGCCGGTATCGCCTACGTGAACCCCGAATTCAAGGAGGGCAACCAGGGCAACTTCGGCGGTTCGCTGGGCATGGACTTCAACGTGGATCGGCCCGTCCAGATCACCCAACTGGGCGTGTTCGACGAGTACTCCGATGGGCTCTCCCTCACGCTGCACGCGGCGATCTGGGATCGGAAGACCACGAACGAGCTGGTCAACCTCGAGTTCACCCCTGAAGAACCGGGCGATTTGGTGGGAGGCAGCCGGTTCAAGACGTTGTCCACTCCGCTGGTGCTGCCCGCCGGTTTCCAGGGAACGATCGTCGCCTACGGCTATGGGGCCCTGGAACGGTTGTTCAACACGGGAAATCGCCCGGAGGACGTGGCGCAATTGCAGACCTTCGACGGCGCGTCGCTGACGTTCGTCGGCCTGGGCCGTTGGGCCGCGACGCCGGGGGCCTTCCCCGACACGGCTGACGGCGGTCCGGCCAACCGCTACGCGGCAGGGACGTTCTATTTCGAGCCGATCACGCTCGAACCGCCGACGCTCTCGATTGCCTTCGCGGCTGGCAAAATCACCGTCACCTGGACCAACGGCGGCAAGCTCTATGCCGCGTCGGAGGTCAACGGGCCGTGGACCGAAGTCACGGGTGCCGTCTCGGGCTACGAGACCACACCCACCCCAGCGCGGGGCTTCTACCGCGTCCAACAATAGCTACGGGCTGCTCTCTGTCATTCATCAACTAAAACCAAACACTGCAACATAACTCGAATATGCAACCGACCCCCTCCGCCACTCCCACCACGCGCCGCGACTTCTTGAAAGTCTCGGCCACCGCCGCCGCGGGTGCGACGCTCGCCGGCCTGGACATCACCCGCACCGCCCACGCCGCCGGCAGCGACGTCATCCGCCTGGGCATGATCGGCTGCGGCGGACGGAACACCGGCGCCGGCGCCCAGGCGTTGCGCGCCGATCCGGGTGTCCGCCTCGTCGCCATGTGCGACATCTTCATGGACCGCGTCAGGGGGTCGCGCGAGGCCATCCGCGGCGATCTGGCCAAGCAGCAGCGCGGCGACCAGGTCCAGGTGCCTGACGACCAGTGTTTCGCCGGTGTGGACGGCTACAAGAAAGTGATCGAGTGCTGTGACGCCGTCGTCATCGCCAACGCGGCAAAGTTCCATCCCCTGCACACGATGGCGGCCATTCAGGCCGGCAAACACGTGTTCGTGGAAAAACCGCACGGCATCGACCCTGCCGGCATCAAGTTGCTCGAATCGGCCTGCGCCTTGGCGAAAGAGAAGAAGCTCTGCGTGGTCTCGGGCCTCCACAGCCGCTACCACACCGGCTACCAGGAATTGATGAAGCGCATCTTCGACGGCGCGATCGGCGACATCGTCACCATCGAAGAGAACTTCCTGCGGGCGCCCTATGGCATCACCGACCGCAAGCCCGGCCTCTCCGAACTCGAATGGCAATTCAGCACGCAATATCATTTCGTCTGGCTCTCGGGCGACGACGTCGTCCAGTCGCTGGTCCACAACATGGACCGCGCCAGTTGGGCGCTGAAGGAGCAGGCCCCGGTCAGGTGCCACGGCCTGGGCGGTCGTTCGAGCATGACCGACGCGATCTACGGGGACGTGTTCGATCACCACACGGTGGTCTATCAGTACGAAAACGGCGCGCGGGTCTATGCGCTGTGCCGCACGACCACCGGCTGCTATGACGAGTACTCGAGCCTGATCTTCGGCACCAAGGGCCGCGCCGACGTCATGGCCTGCCGCATCTGGGGCGAGAAGAACTGGCGCGGCGACGCGGGTTGCGACGCCCACTACCAGGAGCAGGTCGAGTACATGAAGGCCATCCGCGCCTACACGCCGATCAACAACGGCGATTACATGGCGCGCAGCACGCTTATCGGGATCATGGGTCAAATCTCCTGCTACACCGGCAAAGAAGTGACCTGGGAGCAGATCACCGCCTCGGACTTCTTCTTCCCGCCCAGGGCCGAGGACTGCCGCGACGGCATGGAGCCGCCGACCAAACCAGGCCCGAACGGCAGTTACCCCGTGTACATTCCGGGACGGACAAGACTCATCTGAACGTCGCAACCGGTTTCTGGGAGTAACCTGTCCCCATCCCCAGATGACCCCGGACGAATTGTACTCGCAGCGTCTCGCCCGCTACGTGACGGCGATGCGCAATGAAAAGCCGGACCGGGTGCCGCTCCGGCCCTTCGTCGCCGAGTTCACTGCGCGCTATGCGGGCTACACCTGTCAGCAGGTTGCCCATGACTACCGTCTGGCGTTCGACGCCGCGCTCCGGTGCGCTCGCGACTTCGACTGGGACGCCGTGGTGCCGAACATGGTGGCGGCCTGGACCGGCATGGCCCAGGCCGCCGGCCTCCGTTACTACGGCATTCCCGGCATCGGCATTCCACCCGACGTCGGCTTCAACTACATCGAACCGCCCGAGGAGCAGGCCTTCATGCGCGCCGACGAGTATGACGCCTTGATCGACGACCCGAACGCCTTCCTTTCTCTGTTCTACGCCGAGGGCAAATGGGACTGGCACTTCGACGCCTTCCGCGAGCTGCCCGACCGAAGCATCGTCTTCCACTGCGATCGGGATGACCTCTTCGAGGTCCACCGCCGCCTGCACGACAAGTTCGCCCTGAGCGGCGGCATTCCCAACGTGCTGCTCAGTTGGGGCCAGCCGAACGAGGTCCGCGAGTTCTGCGCCCGCGTGCTCCGCGAAGTCGCCCGTGACGGCGGCTATGTCATGGACGCCGGCGCCATCATGCAGAACGACACGCGGGTCGAGAATCTGCGCGTCATGACCCAGGTCTGCCGGGACCTCGGTGCATATCCCAGAGGAAGCTACGCGCCGCCCGACGCGATACCCCCGTCCGAGACCCCGGCTTCGATCGACGCTCGCCGATCCCTGGTCGGACTCGAGGGCCGCCCCCAGCCGCGCATCCCACCGGGCATCTCCCTCCCGTGGTCCGAGAAGGCAAACGAACTGCCCGAAATCACCGGCGACCCCGATCTTGTCCGGGCGATCTGGGACGAGATCGAAGGGCTGGGCAACACGTACATTTGGCAACTCCTTCTCGCGTTCTGAGGCTCTGGCGCCACATCGAGTGGCTGTTCACGAAACTACCGAGAACAAGCACTCGAAGACTTGAAGTCCGGACGCCGGTCCGGTCCGGCATGCCAATTGAGTTGGCAAAGAACGACCGACCGCGCAGACTCCGACCGCATGCACACCTGTTCCCGCCGTCGCTGGCTCAAGGCTGCCTTCGCCGGTTCCGGGGCGCTGGTCGTCCTGCCCGGCGCATCTTCCGAAACCGTGCCAACGGGGATGATCCGCATCCCCGGCGGTCTGTTCGTCATGGGTACCACCGAAGCGGAAGCCTCTGCCCTCGCCCGCGAGCACAGCCACCATCCGAGCTGGCTGGCCGGTGAAATGCCACAGCGCAGGGTCGACCTGCCCGCCTTTCAGATCGACCGCTTCCCCGTCACCAATGCCGCCTACGCCCGGTTCGTGGCCGCCACCGGCCACCACCCCCCCTCAACTGGGGCGCCCACCGCCCTCCCGAACGCCTGCTCGATCATCCCGTGACCATGGTCGACCACGCAGACGCCACCGCCTTCGCCCGGTGGGCAGGTAAACGACTCCCCACCGAGGCGGAATGGGAGAAAGCGGCCCGCGGCGAAAACGGCCTCCGCTACCCGTGGGGCGACCGCTTCGATCCGCAAGCCTGCCACTTCGACTCTGGCGGTGACCCGGTCGAAACCCCGTCCTCGGTTCCTCATCACCTGCATGGCGGGCTCAAACCGGCGTGGGAACGCGGCCCCGACGGCGCATGGGTTTCCCGCGGATCGCGTCCCGGCGAATCGCGCTATGAAATGACTGTGACGCCGCACCTCAACTTCATCGAAACCCGCTACCGGCTCACCAACGAAAGCGACCGCCGCTGGGCGCAGAGCCTCGCCTTCAACTGCGTCCAATGCGGCTCGATGCCCGAGGTCCGCGACCACGAGTGCGGACGCACCTGGGTCGAGCACGCGGGCGAACTCCGGCGATTGATCGAACTCCCTCGCGTATTCGGTCCCCGCCCCACGATCCAGCTCTACAGCGTCGCAGGCGCCCCAAAAGCCGCCGCCATCCCCTTCGTCGCGAACTTCCGTGCCACGCCCGACCTGGTGTTGGGCGGCTGGATCGCGGTGACGTCGCGCGATGGCCGCCGGCTGGTCGCCACCGTTTCCCGTCCGGCCCTGTTCCTGTTCCAGAACATGGAATACGGCTGTATCCACAGCGCCAGCGGTTTCGGCCCCCTGAATCCCGGCGAGACCGGCGAGGGCCTCAACCGCGTCTACTTTGTCGAATCCTCGCTGGCCGACTGGCGCCAGCGGATGAGCGATTCAGAGCTGATAACTCCTGTCGAGCGTCCTTGAGTCGGTGGAATTGTCATGAGCTACTTCTGGATCTTTGTCGGAGGCGGGTTGGGCAGCATTGCACGGTTCGCAAGCTCCGGCTATGTCGCGCGGCACTTTGGCGAGACGTTCCCCTGGGGCACACTGGCGGTGAACGTCGTCGGTTCGCTGATCATCGGCTTCTTCGCCACGCTCACCGACACCGATGGCCGCTGGCTGGTGGCGCCCTCGGCCCGCGAGTTCGTGATGATCGGGGTGTGCGGCGGCTACACGACGTTTTCCTCGCTGAGTCTGCAAACGCTCAACCTGGCCCGCGACGGCGAGTGGTTCAGGGCGGGCGCGAATGCGACACTCTCATTCGTGCTCTGCATGGCGGCCGTCTGGCTTGGCCATGTGCTGGCGGCCGGCCTCAATTCATCCAAAGGCAACTGACATGCAAGTGCCACACGACGCCGTCCTGCTGCGCATCTTCATCGGCGAAAGCGATCGCTGGCATCATCAACCGCTCTACGAAGCCATTGTGCTCAAGGCGCGCGAACTGCATCTGGCCGGCGCGACGGTTTTGCGCGGGCCGATGGGCTTCGGCAAATCGAGTCGATTGCATACGGCGAAGATCCTGCGCCTCTCGATCGACCTGCCCCTCGTCATCGAGATTGTGGACGCCGAGGAGAAGATCAATGAGTTCCTGCCGGTGCTCGATGGCATGATGGGCGGCGGCCTGGTCACGCTCGAAAAAGTGCGGGTGATCGGGTATCGCGCCGGTCTGCACAACGAGGCGGCAGGACAGCCCAACGCCTCCTGACAGCGCATCGCGCTTCCGCAGGACGATTCACTTCCGAGGCAGAGACCGCGCAGGCCTGCCCCTGCGAGGTCTACAACGCCACCTCGATTGCAACGGGTCCCACCAACCCGGACGTCAGTTCCCCGCGGTAGCGGGTCGGGATCGTGGAATAATGGTTGGCGAGCGTGTTGAACACCAGCACCTCGATCCGGTTCTCGCCCGGTTTGACGTGCGGGGTGATTTCCACGCGCCAAGGCGGCGCCACCCGAATGCCGGCCAGTTGCCCGTTCACGCGCACCTCGGCCGTGGCGACCACTTTCCCAAGGTCCAGCGTGACCTCGCCTTTGGCCTCTTCAGGACCGAGCGCCAGCGTTGTGGCGTAGATGGCGCCTCCCGAGTAACACTCGAGCGCGCCGCTCTTGGACCAGTCGCCCAGTGCCAACACCCCCGGCCCACATTCCAATCGCACCGGCTCGGGAAAGACTGCGGCGCCAGTGAATCCGCGCTCCGACCGGACGCGCAGCGCGACCACGGCGGCGCGCGCCAGGGCCTCGGACACCTCGAAGCGTCCAGTGCCTGAGGCGCGCATCGGCTCGCCATCGGCCCAGACGTCGAGCTTGCCATGGGCGACGACCTTGATCGCGCGCAATCCGGGCGGGGCGACAAAGCGGAACCACTCGGCCGGCGCGGCCCCCGCATGAATGTCGAATCGCATCAGGGCCGGATCGTCGAACCAGGTCATGGACAACGGGGTGCGCGCAGCGGGCGCCGCGCCCCCTCCATCGCGTTTCACCACCAGGTAGCCACGCCCAGCGTGGTCATAGCGGATGAGGATCGGATTGGGGCCGGTCCGCAGGGAAAGCGGTTGCTGCCAGTCATCCAGTCGCTGTCCGTTCACGTAGATGGCCGCCGGAGTAAGGACTGCGGAGGCGTGAGGCTTGACGCCTTCTCGAGGCACGCTCGCCACAAGGCGGGCGCGGGTGGGTTGGTCCACCGTCACGCAGGTCCAGAGGTAGTACCGGCCTCCCTCGATCTCCGGTTCATACTTGGACTCGTTGAAAGCCTCGCCGCGTTTCCCCAGACAGAGGAAGTGGTCGGTGACATTCTCTTTGAGCCCGTGCCAGCCCTGGTGGCCGGGATCCCCCCCGAGTCCCTGGCGCCAGGAGATCTCATACGGACGCCACCGGAGGCTCTCACCCCCGGGGATCGGCAACTCGGACGGATCGAGGCGCGCAGTCTGCCCCAAGGCCTGGTCGAGAGCCTGAAAATCCGTGGCAGGCGGAATCGGTCCCAACACCCAGAATTGCGGGCCGAAGTCATGCGTGACCCGTTGCCAGCCGCGGTCATCAAATCCCGGTTCGTGCCAGGCGGACGCCGGACTGCTCTCGATGGCGTGGCGGAAAACGCGCGCTTCGGGCCCGATGATCCGGTCGGTGGCCGGCAGGCGGAAATCCCCGTAACGATTGTCCATCGTCGGCTTGAGCGCGAACTCCCAGTCGCCGTCAAGCGCCCGCCGCTGCACGGTGCGCTCCATGCGAGGGGGTGGATTCGTGTGCGCGAAGCCCGGCCTGAAGACGATGACCTGGGCTTCATAGGCTTCGAGCGGCATTTCGATCCGCGCGCCCGTAGCCGTCTCGCCCAGAACGCGCAACGGGTGGGTCGCACCGGTCCACGGATCCCACCACTCGGCCTGTCCCCGGGCGCGAAACTCGACGACCGCGTGTTTCGGCGCGTCCATCACCAGGTACACCTCGCGCGAACCGACCTTGCGATGAAGCGAGCGGACGGGTGAATCCGCGCGTGTATCGGGAACGAAGGCGTCAAGGACTCTCGCCGGCACGTCGCCCGGCTTTTCGAGACGCCTTTCCTTCGGGAAAGCCGCTGCCACGAGGGCGTCCAGGTCCGGGTCCTCCCGGCCGGCGCGGTCGCTGGCAAGCGGAAGCGCACCAACGCTCACGACCAGGCCGCCGGACTGGGCGAATGCAGCAGCCTTTTGCAGCGACGACCAGCGCACCGCTTCCATGGCGGGGAAGACCAGTGCGCGATACGAGGAATCCGCGGTCGCGAGCCGCGCGCCGCCAACCGTGGCCCGCGCCAACGAGTCGGCATCCAGGAACTCGAAGTTGACGCCAGCAGCCATCAACGCGCGGCCTGTGTCGAAAGCGATCTGAGTCGCCTTTCCGCCATCCAGTCCGGCCTCGAATGGCGCGACCGGGTAGAGCACTGCGACGTCGGCGACGAACGTGCCCTGGCTCAGCAGGTACGAAAGCCGCTCGAAGTATTTGAGGAAGACCCCCATGTGCTCCCAGTAGGGCATCCGGAAGTGGTGACACGGCGGCGCCCATTCCCAAAACGAGCCATGCGTGGTGTAGTACAGACCGTGGAGATTCAGCAGTGTGCAACCATAGAGATAGTTCTCGCGCGTGGCGAACATCAGGCGCTCGGGCGTCGCCCCCCACCCGAGGCTGTGATAGCCCTCGAGCCACACGCGCGGTCGCCGGTACAGACTCGCGATCGAGGATGAGACCTTGCCCTTGATGAGGTCTGCGTGCCCGCCGGGCGTGTCATGGCCTGGAGCGCTATACCAGCGCGTCGCGCGGAAGTAATCACCGAACTCGTCCGGTTGCAGCCCGCGTCCGCCGGAATCACAGGCGAAGATCAGTCCGCGCGATGCGTGCCATTGAAAGATCGGCTGGAAATAGCGTTCCTCCATCAGAGCCATCCGCACGTCGGCGTAATCGATCCGGACTTTGGGGGTCACCGGTCCGAGATCGGCCCAAAGAGCCGGCAACACCTCGAACAGGCTGTACCCCTTGCGCCGCTGAAACTCGTCCGCGAAGTCGATGGTCCAGACCCGCGCCCCGGCGCCGATGTGCAACTCGTCGTTGAAAAAGTAGTTGAGTCCTTCCGCCGACCGGTTGGGCGTGGCCTCCTGGAACCGCTGGTAGAAGTCCCGGATGATCGTGTCCCCGATGCCCGTCAAGAGCGGATTGAGGGTGTTGGCTTGCCGCTCGGCCCGGACCAGCCACAGCTCCCATTCGCCTTCGTCCGCCGTCCACTCGAGGCGCCCGTCGCGGATGCGCGCCCTCAAATCCACCCCGCCACGCTGGACCTGGCCATCCTTGACCGGATAGGCGCGCGCCGCGACCAGATCGGACGGCACCGCAACTTGGACCGCTTGACCGCTTGTGAAGCGCTGCCGTGGGAGCGGCTCCAACTTCAGCGCATTCAGCTCGGGTCTCGAGTAGAAGAGGCGGCGAAACAGGTTGTCCGCGCTGGGCCAATCGAGCGTGTAGGTGCTCAGCCCGATGCCCATGCCGCGTTGACGGCAGGCCTCGGCCACCTGCCCCCAAACGCGCCACCAGGCGTCGCTGAAGATCGGCGGCTCCGCAGCGTACGTCGGCCAGCCCGGCGTATCCTCGTGCGCATAATTGACCTGCACGCCGCTGATCCCTTTCTCATGCAGTTGATCGAGATGCCAGGTCAATCGGTCCACATCCAGCGGATCGCCCGTCCACCACCAAAACGGCACCTCGCCATATCCCGGCGGCGGGTCCCGAAAACCCGGCAGCGCGTCCAGGCTCGCATCGCGATCGGGATAGCCGGGGCCCCGCGCCCATGTCTCAGTCCAGGGGCCGATCTCGGCGGACGCCTCCGCGAGACCTCGAGTCCCCAGCCGGGTCGCAAGCCACGGCGCGACCTTCTCGACCCAGCGCGCCGCGTGCTCCCGCAGACCCGTTCCGCTGAAATGCACCCCCCGCCCCCCGCTGTCGCGCAGGCTGCCCTTCAGCGCGTCGGTGTCCGGTCCTTCCAGCGCAATCCCATCATCCCAGAGTGACTTCTGGGCCGCCCGAATCTCGGGCGAGAACTCGTCGCCTGGACCATGATAACTGACTTGGGCAACGAACCAGGGCGCCTCCCACCCGATCGCGCTCCGGGAATCCCGGATCAGTTGCTCGAGGCAACTCCGATACAAGTCACGCGGCAGGGCGCGCGCTGGATCGGGTTGGTTGGCATCGGACTCGCCCTGATGCCACAGCACGGCCCGAAAACCGTGCGGCCCAAGTGCCCTCATGCGGGCCATCATCATCTCGAACGCGGCGCCCTGGCTCTCCCAATCGCCGTTGGGCAATTGGCGCACACGCCCCACCAAAGTCGGCGGATGCCGAAAGGTGACCCCTCTCGGCAACCACTCTCGGACGCTTGTCGCACCGATCCCGCAGGAAACGACACCCACCGGCACGTTGAACCGGGCCGCCATCGCCTCGCCAAACGGCGGTATGAAACTCCCCCCGTCCCCGCTGGCGCCGGGCTGCGGATCGTGAGCCGGCCGCCAAACCGTCCCGTCAAAGGCCGTCACACGGTCGCTCTGCAGAGACTGCCGCTCCTCGCCGTGATTGGCCGAATTGGATTGCCCCGACACCACGAATACCTCGCCCACACCGACATGAGGAATCTCCATCGAGGCCACGATCGCGCCCGCAGCCCGAGCCCGGACACGGCAAACGTACCAGCCGCCTGTTGGCGCGCTGAACTCGGTTTTGAACGTCCCCGTCTTGGAGTCAAAGGCGAGTTCCTGCCAGTCGCCATCGAGTTGAACCTCGACTCGCTCGACATTTCCGCCGACTTTGCCCACCATGCGAACCAGCCCCCGGGCGGCCGATTGCCTTTGGAACACCTGGTAATCACGCGGGGAATCGACTTCGATCGTGACCTGTTCAGGCACCTCGAGCGGTTTGCCGTCCCGGAACTCGGCGGACGCCGGGCCATCGAGTTCGAGCGTGACGACCGTGTTCGTCGCGTCTTGCTGATGCGTCGGCAGCACCACGGTCACTCCAGCCGACGACTGGTCCACCGCGGGTGAACCGCCGGTCAGCGCTGCGACGCGCAACACCTTGGCCCGAAGCGGAGGCAATCGCAGCCGGTCGCCGGCCCACCGGAATACGTGCAGATAAACCGTCTGGCCGCGATACGTCGCGCCGCCCCAAGCGCCGTTGCGGAACGGTCCGCCCCGCGTCCCGTAA
Organism: Verrucomicrobiota bacterium; assembly: GCA_022710935.1. GTDB lineage: Bacteria > Verrucomicrobiota > Verrucomicrobiia > Limisphaerales > J093 > MWFF01. The sequence goes on along the minus strand of JAKLFY010000043.1, from coordinate 16,591 downwards.
ACGCTCTCGCCGTAGCGCACCAGCCATTGGCCTATTTGCCGCAAGACACCCTGCTGGTCCGCCGCGATCTCACCCGTTGGGAGCGGACCGACGTTCAGCAACAGATTGCCGTCCCCCGCCGCACAGTTCACCAGCATCCGCAGGCACTCGGCAAAGCCGCGGGTGCGGCCGTCCGGACGATAGGACCAGCCGCCGCCATCGGCGCACTCGGTGATGGTCACGCAGGATTCCCAGGGGCGATCGTTCTGAAAGGCCCCAATCCGCTGTTCGGGCGTGTCGAAGTCGCCGCGAACCAGTTGCCGCAACTCCGGGCTGGGCTGGTCCTCGGTGGGGCGAATGAATGCGGCGGCGCGGTTGTTGACCAGGAGACCCGGCTGCAACCGGTACAGCATCTCGAAAAGCTCCTGGAACCGGTAGTCGCGCCAATTGCCGGCCACATGATCGAACCACATCAGATCCACGCGCCCATAGTCCGTGAGCAACTCGCGCACCTGACCCATCTGAAACGTGTCGTAGGCGCGGTTGTCACCCACCAGGTAGTCCGGATGCGTCCAGTCGCGCGTCGAGTAATACCACCCCAGCTTCAAACCGTGCCGATGAGCGGCGTCGGCAATCTCTTTGCAGATGTCACGCCGGAATGGCGTCGCCGCAATGCTGTAGTCCGCACGCAGCTTCGTGGGCCACATCGAGAAGCCGTCGTGGTGTTTGGCGATGAAAACGACGTACTTGCAGCCCGCTTCCTTCGCCAACCGCATCCAGGCGTCGGCATCGAATCGCACCGGATCGAATCGCCTATAGAGGACGTCGTACTCGTCGGCGGGGACGGATTCGAGGCCGCGATGATCGTGCGGGTGCCCGACGCGGGCCCAACTGATCTCCTTGCCGCTGAGGCTCGACGGTCCCCAGTGAATGAAGAGCCCGAACCGTCCCTCGCGCCACCAGGACAGACGCGCCTCGCGCTGGGCGGGCGTCTCGGCGGTTGGCAACAGCGGTTCAGCTCCCGCGGCCCCCGACGGACCGACGGACCAAAGAGCCAGCACGAGCGCGAGCGCATGGGTGGAGATCGGTTGCATGCGCCTGTTTCGCAGACTTCGTCCCCCCGATCAACCACCAATCCAGGCGATTTCCTTCTGTCCATTCATCACCGGGAGGAGCATTCTGTTCTATCAGCGCTATGCCTGAACATCAGGTCACGCCCGCATTCACCAACCGCCTGGCGCGCGCACACTCGCCCTACCTGCTCCAGCACGCGCACAATCCTGTGCACTGGTTCGAGTGGGGCGAGGAGGCCTTCGCCAAAGCGCGCCAGGAGGACAAAGTCATCTTCCTGTCGGTCGGCTACTCGACCTGCCACTGGTGCCACGTGATGGAACGCGAGTCGTTCGAGAACGACGCCGTTGCCAAAGTCCTCAATGGCCACTTCGTCTGCATCAAAGTGGACCGCGAGGAACGCCCGGACATCGACCGGGTTTACATGACGTTTGTTCAGGCGACCACCGGCGGCGGCGGTTGGCCCATGAGCGTCTGGTTGACGCCCGGTTTGAAACCGTTCTTCGGCGGAACGTATTTCCCCGTCGAGGATCACCATGGCCGACGCGGCTTCGTCTCCGTCCTCGAAGCCATCGTCGAGGCGTGGACAACGCAGCGTGAGCAGGTGCTGGCATCGAGCGCAGATATCACCCGCGGACTGCAATCGCTTGTCGCACGAGACGACACGCCACCGCGCCCGCTGGAAGCGTCGATGCTCGACGCCGGCTATGCCGAAATCAGATCGAGTTATGAACCGCACTACGGCGGCTTTGGCAGCGCGCCAAAGTTTCCGCGCCCGGCCGCCTTGAACTTTCTGGCGCGCTACTTCGCGCGGACAGGAACGAACGACGCGCTCGACATGATGCTTTTCACGCTCCGCCAGATGGCCGGAGGCGGGATGCACGATCACATTGGCGGCGGCTTTCATCGGTACTCCGTGGACGAGCGCTGGCATGTGCCGCATTTCGAGAAGATGCTCTACGATCAGGCACAACTGGCCTGCGCCTATCTCGAAGCCTTCCAGATCACGCATGAGGCGTTCTATGCCGACGTTGCGCGCGATACTCTCGATTACGTCCTGCGCGACCTGACCGGTGAACGCGGCCAGTTCTATTCCGCCGAAGACGCCGACAGTCCCCAGCCGGGCGATCCCGTCCGGCAGGCCGAAGGCGCGTTCTACGTCTGGGAGGCCGACGAGATCCGCCAGGCGCTGGGCGAAACAAAGGCGCAGGTGTTCAACGATTACTTCGGCGTGCTGACCCAAGGGAACGTGCGGAGCGACCCGCACGGCGATTTTCCCAACAGGAACGTATTGATGGTTTCGCGCACGTTGGAGGAGACCGCGAAACAGTTCCGCCTGCCTCCCGACAGGGTGCGGGCGCTCCTGGCCGAAGCGCGTCGCAAGCTCTTCGATGTCCGCGCCAAACGCCCCCGCCCGCAACTCGATGACAAAACGCTCACCGCGTGGAACGGCTTGATGATCTCCGCGTTCGCCCGGGCGGCTCAAGTGTTGGACGAGCCGCGCTATCTCGAAGCAGCCCGGAAATCGACGGCGTTCCTCCGCGCCGAGCTGTATCGACCCGACACCGGCACGCTGCTGCGCCGGCATCGGCAAGGCGACTCCGCCATCGATGGCTTTCTGGATGACTACGCGTTTCTCATCCAGGGCTTGTTGGATGTGTATGAGGCCGGATTCGACCCGGGGCACTTGCGCTGGGCCGTGGCCCTTCAGGAGAGACAGGACGGCCTCTTCTGGGACGCCGCAGGCAAAGGCTACTTCAGCACCACGAATGCCGATCCCAACATCCTCCTGCGCATGAAGGACGACTACGACGGCGCAGAGCCGTCGCCCAATTCAATCGCCGCCCTGAATCTGGTGCGCCTGGCCGAGATGACAGGCAATGCCACGTTGCGCACCCGGGCGCGCGACGCGTCCACCGCCTTTGCCAGGCGACTGAAGCAGGCGCCATCCGCCATGCCCCAGATGCTGGTGGCGCTCGGCTTTCAATTGCGCAGGCCGCGCCTGATTGTCATCGCAGGCCAACCCGACGCGGACGACACGCGGGCGATGCTCCGCGCCGTTCACCGCGAATTCGTCCCGAACAAGATCGTGTTGCTGGCCGATGGCGGCGAGGGGCAACGGATGTTGGCCGGCTGGCTTCAGTTTCTGAAGGACCTCAAGCCGCTGAACGGAGCCGCCACGGCCTACCTCTGCCAGGACTACGCCTGCCAGTTGCCCTTGACAGACCCCGACCGCCTGGCTGACCAACTGCGATCGCGCCCTGGCCCGAATTCAGCAGGCGCTCCCCATGAACCGTCTGGTTGAGATGAGGGTTGAGCGTTGAATGTTGAGTGTTGGACGTTTCAGGTTCATGGTCCTCGTGCGCATTCAACTGTGGAATGTCAACGCTCCCCATGAACCTCGACACGGAAAGCGGCGCTGAAGCGCCCGCACTCCAGACGCTTCGCGCTGTCGGACGCGCTCGTGCTCGAGCGGCTTCCCCATCGGTTTCGCGGTTCGCTTGCGATTGACCCGCGCACATCGCGGGGGCATCGTCGGCGGAGTGAAATCCACTTTGCTTTCCTGGCTGCTTCTGGCCTTGTGCACCGGCCAACTCCTCGCGGCAGCGGCCCATCCGAATATCGTCGTGTTCCTCGTGGACGACATGGGCGTGATGGATACCTCGGTGCCGTTTCTCACGGACGCCACGGGCCAGCCCCGGCGCTATCCCCTGAATGACTTCTACCGCACGCCAAGCATGGAACGGCTGGCGGCCCAGGGCATCCGCTTCAATCAGTTCTGCGCCATGAGTGTCTGCTCGCCGACCCGCATCTCGATCATGACCGGCCAAAACGCCGCGCGGCATCGCACGACCAACTGGATCAACCCGGACCAGAACAATGCCGGCTCCAACGGACCGCCGGACTGGAACTGGCAAGGCTTGAAGCCGGTGGATGTGACCCTCCCTGCCCTGCTCCGCACGACCGGCTATCGGACAATCCATGTCGGCAAGGGCCACTTCGGGCCGCGCAGCTCCGCGGGGGCGGACCCTGCGAACCTGGGATTCGACGTAAACGTGGCGGGCGCGTCGTTCGGGCATCCGGGAAGTTACTATGGCGCCAGGAACTACGGCCACGGCACCGCGCGCGCCGCAGCCGCCGTACCGCACCTCGAGAAATACCACGGCACGCAAACCTTCCTCACCGAAGCCCTGACCATCGAAGCCAAAACGCGACTGACCGAGGCCGTGAAAACCGGCAAGCCGTTCTTCCTCTACTTCGCCCATTACGCCGTCCATGCGCCGTTCGAATCCGACCCGCGGTTCGCGGCCCACTATGCCGACTCGGGCAAGCCGCCCGAGGCGCAGGCCTTTGCGACGCTGATCGAGGGCATGGACAAATCGCTTGGCGACGTGCTCGATCATCTCGACCGGCTCGGTGTGGCCGAGAATACGCTGTTGTTTTTCCTGGGCGATAATGGCACCGATGCTCCGCTGGGTCACCAGCATGCCGTCGCCTGCGCCGCCCCGTTGCGAGGCAAGAAGGGCGCACACTACGAGGGCGGGATGCGCGTGCCGTTCATCGCCGCCTGGGCCAAGGCGGACCCGGGCAATCCGCACCAGCAACGCCTCCCGATCCCTGCCGGCGCAGTGCAGCGCCAACAGGCCGCCGTTCAGGATCTGTTCCCAACCATCCTGCAGCTTGTCGGCATCGAGACGCCGAAGGGCCATCCGGTCGACGGCGTGCCGCTCGACACCTTGCTTGCCGGGCGGCGCGATCCGGGCCGGCATGAACGGTTCCTCATGCACTACCCGCACGGACCCCACCGCAGCGACTATTGGACAAGCTACCGTGATGGCGACTGGAAAGTGATCTACCACTACATCCCCTCGGCGGTGTCCGGGAACTCACACTACCAACTCTTCAATCTCGAGGTCGACCCGTTCGAGCAGGAAGACCTCGCCGAATCGAGACCAAACGAACTGGTCCGTCTGATGCGCGGTCTGGCCGCGGAACTCGACAGGTGCCACGCCGCCTACCCTGTCGATCCGGACAACCGGACACCGCTCAGACCGCAGTTACCCCAAACCACGCCTTGAATGGGCGCCTCTGTCCATCCTGCCATCGGTGTCTGTCACGCTGTAGGCCAGGTGCCCTCACCCGGCGCCCGCACCAGTGTCTGTCCTCGGCCTCCAATTGGCCGCAACGAACCCAAAGAACGCAGAGAAAACCACAAGGAAAGAAAGGCTGGCCCAGGATCCTGCCTGCCCCTCCCAGGCCTACCTACAAATCTCAAACTTCCCGAATCGAAAGGGATAGGGGTGAGGAACAGACCTGACTTGATCGCATCATGTTCCGGGGTTTCGAGAATTCCAATGCGCAGGCCGTCTGACGCGCCTGACCGCACAACGCCTTCTCATCGTTCACATCCTTTGCTCTTCGCGTTCCTTGCGTTCATTGCGGCTCAATCCCCTCCCCCTCCTTGAGGTTTGACGACACATTCCCCTGCAGGCGGCGTCCCCTGCCTGCGCTGCATCCGTCGCGCCAGACAGGCCTTCCTCGGACGCAAGGCCATGCACCCAGAATGAGAACCGCTGGATTTACTGACTGCCGGCTGGACTTTGTAGTGCGGGGCGGTAGGCTGCGCGCCATCCTATGCGAGCGATCGGCTGGCTGGTGTTGATGGGCGTGCTCACAGGGTGCGTCTCGATGAGCAACGACCCGGGTGTGGACGTGGCCCTGGTCAATGTCAGGGTGAGCGGAGCGACGCTCTGGGAAACCACGGCCGAGTTCATTGTCAGGATCGATAACGAAGCGCCCGAACCGGTGGTGTTGGACGGTGCGGTCCACAAGATCTTCCTCAACGGGCGCTACGTCGGCAAGGGCCTCAGCAATGAGCGCGTGGAGATTCCGCGGCTCTCTTCGACCACGCATGCGATCACGGTTCATCTGCGCAATCTCTCGATGGCAGCCCGCGTGCGCGAGTTGCTCGAAGGCCGAGCGCTTGATTATCGGATGGAGAGCGTGGTCTACCTCGTGAGCGGCATGGGGCGCCGAGGCGTCCGGACGCTGAAAGAAGGCACGCTGGACCCAGCGATGGGGTCAATCCACACGGGGCCGTAGACCGGCATTCACCACTGTCGGAGGCGATAATAGGAGCTCTGCTTCAACCCTGAACCGGATGAATCCGTCCATTCGAGGTCCGGAATGATCGGGCTGACGGGGGCAAACGGATCGCCCACGGCGGGCGTCGCCTCAACCTGAAACACGCGCCCCTGCCCGGGCCATATCAGCCGGACTTCGCCGCCTTCTCCGTTCTCGGGGCTCAGCAGCACCCGAGCCGGTTTCGGCGGCGCCGCGACGTCCGTCACCACGAACAGACCGTCCAGGCCGAAATCGGCCAGGTCTTCGAGAGGTTGAAAGGGCTGGACCAAATCGAGGTTGTGCGCGACGACATAACCGTGGTCGCTCAGCAACGCGCCGTCCATGATCGGCCCCATCGTCTTGCTGGTGAACCCGGATTCGGTCGAAAACCACACCTCGCCGCTCGGCCAGACAAAGAACGCATCGAGTCCGGGGTCGGCGGCCTGATCTTCCGGCTCAAAGCCAGCCAGCAACTCCTTGGCCGCGCGGGTGACGTTCCCGCGACTCGAGAGGATGTCGCCGGGTCGCAGCGTCACGCCCAGACGCTCCGAGAAGGACTCGCGAACGATGGAAAACAGGATCTCGCCATCGTCCATGACCTGGACACCATCCAGGCCAAGATCCGGCACGGGCGGCATCAGGCCGAAAGACGCCATCAAGTCGCCATTCCGTCTGACGATGCGCCCGTGGCTCGACACCAGATCGCCATCGCCGATCGCCCCGAGCGTCGGGCTCGTCTGCGCCTCGCTGAACGAGAACCAGATCTCGCCCCCGGGAGCGATCGTCAGGGCGTCAACCGAAAACGCCTCCTTCGGTTCCGCCCATCCCAGCGCGGAGATCAACTGGGCGTTTGTCTTCACCCGGCGGCCGGAGTCGGCCAGGACATCGCCGCCGGATATGCGGGGTTGGGTGTCCGGTTGAAGGCCGGGTGTCATCCCATGCGTCGTCGAAAACCAGAACTTGCGCACGGGGGCCGCCCGCAGTTCGAGGAGCAGCTTCGACATCGGCGTGCTTTCAGCCTCCTGCACATCGACGGCCCACATCGGCCAAAGGCGCGTGGGCGGTCCCGGCATGTTGGTCAGGCTCATCGTGCGCGGTCCGCCGAACGTCCCTTTCGCATCCACATCGAGCCGCAGTTCCTGGCGCAGGGCAACCTCGCCGCCCACCTGGTAATCGCCTTCCCCGCTGAGTTCATACTCGGTACCGCTGAAGAACCGGACATCGAAGAGATGATAGCGGTTGAACAAGGGATGTTCCTCGACCAGGACCAGATCGAAACCACCGTGCAGAGGCCACCGGATCGTAGGCCGCCCGCACATCTCACAATCGTCCGTCCACGAACTGCCGTCGATCAGCCGATACTGCCAGCGCGCCAGCTCACGCACGGCAGCCAGGCGCAGCACATACGTGCCGGGCATCGCCCCGTCGTCGGCCTTGCCTTTCAGGACCATGTCAATGTCAGGTGTCCACGGTTCAGCCGGCAGCTCGCCGCTGGCCAGATGCAGGGTGGTCTCGCCAAACCGCACGTCGAGGTCCATGCGCATGCGGTTGAACCGGGCACTCCTCCCGAAAGTCCCGCCGCCCCGCAGGATGGCCGGGTGGCCCGCGCCCATCAGCACTTCGAGTCGGAGGTCCGAAATCCTGTAGTTCTCCCAGTCCAAAGGCGACACCTGAGGAGTCATCGAGAACCTGCCACGGACGCGAAAAGGCCCCTGGACGCTCGAAGGATCATCCGTCGGCTGCACCTCGAACGCGCTGGATCGGACGGCGCGGTAGGCGAGTTGTTCGACTTGGGCCCGCGGCTGGAACAACACGGGGCCAAACCCGAGCAGCAGCACGCACAATTGCGGAAAGGTCGAGGAGCGGTTCATGGCGTTATTCTCAGGCGTTGTTTCTAGCAGTGTCTTTGGCAAGACGCCTCTTGCATACCACATCCCTGCCCGCGCCGCCAGCGCGCAAAACAGGAACGGGAGTCCCTGGCTGAAAGAAAGCGAGTCGCTTGGCGGGCCTGGCAGCGGGAGCGCGTTTTGCCTCGACGCACGGCGTCGGGAACGGGAAGGTGCGCGACGTCAACCCGCCCGATGCAGCGCAGAGTTTGATGATCGGCAGGCACAACCAATCCGAACAAGCGGAAGAGAGGATGGATGGCACGGCTCCAGTGTCCGATGCGGTGACTCGAGTGGCGCAAGCGCCCTCGGGGCCGGACCCGGCACTTGTCTATCGAGCCCGCGAGGTGACCAAGGTCTACGGCTCGGGTCCCGCCGAGGTGCGTGCCCTGGCGGGGATCGATCTGGACCTGTTCGAAGGCGAGTTGGTGGTGCTGCTTGGGCCGTCCGGCAGCGGGAAGACGACACTGCTCAACAATCTTGGCGGCCTTGACCTGCCCACGGCCGGCGCGCTCGAGTATCGCGGCGCGGACCTGACGGCGGCGGACGAGCAGCAACTCACGCGTTTCCGCCGCGAATGCGTGGGGTTCATTTTCCAGTTTTACAACTTGATCCCGAGCCTGACGGCGCGCGAGAACGTCGCCCTCATCACCGAGATCGCCACCGATCCGATGCCGCCCGAGGCGGCCCTTGAAATGGTCAACCTCGGGGCGCGTCTGGACCATTTCCCTGCGCAGCTCTCGGGCGGCGAGCAACAGCGTGTGGCGATTGCCCGCGCCATCGCCAAGCGTCCTGCCGTCCTGTTGTGCGACGAGCCGACCGGCGCCCTCGATGTGCGCACCGGCATTGTCGTTCTCGAAGCGATCGCGCGCGTCAACCGCGAACTGGGGACCCTCACCGTCATCATCACCCACAACGCCGTCATGGCGGACATGGCGGATCGGGTGATCTTCCTGTCGGACGGGCGCGTTCAGCGGATCCGGCGCAACGCCAGCCGCGCCCCGGTGAACAGCCTGAAATGGTGATCGGATGCTGCCTTGTCTTGACCGCAAACTGTTCCGCGATCTGAACCGGCTGTGCGGCCAGGCCATGGCCGTCGCGCTTGTCATGGCCTGCGGGCTGGCGATGATGATCATGGCGCGCAGCCTGATCCGGTCGCTCGAAGCGGCGCGCGACGATTACTATCAGGACCACCGCTTCGCGCAGGTGTTCGCGCATCTCAAACGGGCCCCGCATTCCGTCGCCGACCAGGCAGCCCGGATCCCGGGTGTCGCCCGCGCGCAGGCGGACATCTCCGTCCAGGTCACCCTCGACATTGCCGGTCTGGATGAACCGGCCAGCGGCACCGTCCGTTCGCTTCCGGCATTTGGCCAGCCTGAGTTGAACCGCCTCTTCCTGCGCGCCGGACGCTGGCTGAGCCCGGGACGGCATGCCGAGGTCCTTGTCGGCGAGGCGTTCGCCGGTGCGAACCGGATTCGTCCGGGCGACTCGATCATCATGGTGCTCCATGGCCGACGCGAGGTCTTGCGGGTCGCCGGCATCGTTCTCTCGCCCGAGTTCATCTTCGAATCGCGGCCGGGCACACCTCTGCCCGACAGCCGGGCCTACGGCAGCTTCTGGCTCCCGTACGCCGATCTGGCGGCCGCCTTCAGCCTCGATGGCGCCTTCAACTACATGGTCCTCGCTCTCGAACCGGACGCGTCCGAACGCGCTGTCATTGCCGAACTGGATCGGCTGCTCAAACCTTATGGCGGACGGGGGGCCTTTGGCCGCTCCGAGCATCCGTCGCATATCCGTGTCCTGGACGAAATCCGGGTGCTGGCCACGATGGCGGTCGCCTTTCCGATCGTCTTTCTCGGGGTCGCGGCTTTCATGACCAACGCCATCCTTTCGCGCCTGGTCGATCTCCAGCGGGAGCAGATTGCGATTCTCAAGGCCTTCGGCTTCACCAATCGGCAGGTCGCCGCCCACTATTTCAAGTTCGCGCTCGTGATCGTTGCCGGCGGCACGGTGACCGGCGCGATCGGAGGGGCTCTTCTGGGCCATTGGCTGGTGGAACTTTACCACAACTTCTTCCGGTTCCCCGAACTGGCGTTCCGTCTGGACCGCACGGCTTTGCTGGCTGCGTTGGTCGTGAGCGCGGCGGCGGCGGTGACGGGCGTGTTTGGCGCCGTGCGGCGCGCGGCACGCCTGCCTCCCGCGGAGGCCATGCGCCCCCAACCGCCCGCTTCGTACCGCCCCGCCTGGATCGAGCGCGGCGGGATGGCACAGCATCTATCCGCAACCTTTCGCATCGCGATGCGCAATCTCGAGCGTCGTCCGATGCGGGCGCTGTTTCCATGCGCGGGCCTCTCTTTGGCCAGCGGCATACTCATTGTGCCCAATTGTTTTCGAGACGCTGTGGCCGAGGTCCTCGATTACCAATGGCACGTCGTCCAGCGCCAGGACATGAGCGCCGGCCTGATCGAGCCTGCCAGCCTTGCCGCCCGGCATCCTCTGCGGCAGTTGCCTGGAGCGGTCAGCGTCGAACCCGTTCGCAGTGTCGCCGTCCGCCTTCGCTTCGGACACCGGCATCGGCAGTTGGTCCTGCGCGGCCTGCCGTCGAAGGGCCTGCACGACCGCATCATCAATCCCGACTACCAGACCATCATCCTGCCACCGCAGGGGCTGGTGCTGTCCGCGAAGCTGGCGCAGATTCTCGGCGCCAAGGTTGGCGATCAGATCGTCGTCGAGGTGCTCGAGGAACGGCGGCCTGTGCGCTCCGTTCCCCTGGTGCGACTGGCCGAGGACTTCGCGGGCCTGGCCGCCTACATGGAACGTTCGGCCCTCAATCGCATGTTGGGCGAAGGCGACGTGATGAACGGGGCGACCTTCCGCGTCGATCCCGGCCATCGCGCCGCGTTTCTCCACGCTTTGAAAGAAACGCCGCGAGTCAACTGGGTGGCGATCAAGGACTCGATGCGCGCCAACTTCCGGCAAACGACGGCCGCGAGCATCAACACGTTTCAGATGATTTACCTGGCGTTTGCCATGGTGGTAGCCTTCGGCGTGGTCTACAACAACGTCCGAATCTCGCTCGCCGAACGCGCCCGCGAACTGGCCACGCTGCGGGTAATCGGCTTCTCCCGCCGCGAGGTGGGCGGCGTCCTTGTGACCGAGCTCGTCATCCTCGCCCTGGTTGCGGTTCCGTTCGGACTGCTGCTCGGCTCCGGCTTTGCCGCCGGCATTGTCAGGGCCATTAACACCGAGACCGTCCGTCTGCCGGTGGTGCTGACGATGGGCAATTTCGGGTTCGCCGTGCTCGTTGTCTCGGTCGCTTCGACACTTTCCGCCATCTTCGTCCTACGCCAACTCCACCGCCTCGATCTTGTTGGCGCGCTCAAAGCGCCTGAATGACCATCGAATGGAACCTCCCAAGTCAACCGATTCGCGTCCTGCCTCCGCATCGGCCACCCGAAGCCGAGCCAACCGCGGAAACCAGCGCGCCCGCCAATGGCTGCCGTATCTGGCCGGTATGCTTCTCGTCGGGACGCTGGTCTTCGCGCTTTGGCCTCAGCCAGTCCGCGTCGAGACTGCGCCCGCCGTCTGGGGACCGCTGCGCGTCAGCGTGAACGAAGAGGGAAAGACCCGGATTCGCCATCGCTATGTGGTCTCCGCGCCCGTTGCCGGACACCTGCGGCGCACGGCTCTGAAGGCGGGCGCGCCAGTCGAAGGGGGAGTTACGGAAATCGCGGTCATCGACCCGCTTGCCGCTGCTCTCTTGGACCCGCGCAGCCGCGCCCTGGCCGAAGCGCGGCGTGACACGGCGGCTGCGAATCTCGAAAAAGCGCGCGAGGCCCACAGCTTTGCCTCGAGCGAATTGCGTCGCTTCGAAGCCCTGGCACGCGAACACGCCATCTCACCCCAGGAACTCGAATCCGCCCAGTGGCGCCAAGCCTCCGCGAGCCGGGAGGAATCCGCGGCGGAGAGCGCCCTGCGCGTGGCCGAGGCCGAATTGGCGGTCTTCGGCACGGCGGCATCGGGATCCGATCAGGGGACCAATTCGCCCCTGACCGTTCTGGCGCCGGCCACAGGCCGCGTGCTGCGGGTGTTCGAAGAGAACAGCCGGGCTGTGTCGACGGGAACACCGATTCTCGAGATTGGGGATCCGAGCGATCTCGAAGTGGTGATTGACGTGCTCTCGCGCGACGGGGCGATTCTCGATTCCGGCACTCGGATTGAACTCGAACACTGGGGCGGTCCGGAGATCCTCGAAGCGCGGCTGCGTCTGGTGGAACCTGCGGCGTTTACCAAGGTCTCCGCCCTGGGCGTCGAGGAACAGCGGGTCAATGTGATCGCCGATCTCATCACGCCTCCGGCCCTTCGAGGGCATCTCGGCGACAATTTTCACGTCGAGGCCCGGATTATTGTCTGGGAAACCAATCGCGCGCTGAAAGTCCCGTCAGGCGCTCTTTTCCGCAAGCAGGAGGAGACCTGGGCCGCGTTCGTGATCGAGAACGGGCGCGCTCAGGAGAGAAGACTCGAAGTGGGGCGGTCGAACGGAATCGAGACTGAGATTCGCGGGGGGCTACAGGAGGGCGATCGGGTGATCGTGTATCCCGGGGATCGGGTCCGAGGGGGCAATCGGGTCAGGCCGATGACGTACTGACCGGTGGGGGGGAAGATCTGGCGACAACCTACTCTCGCGCAAGCTATACAAGCACTACCATCGGCAAAGCGGTGTTTGACGGCCGAGTTCGGGATGGGATCGGGTCGGACCACCGTTTTATGGTCACCAAAAAAATCAGAAAGATCGCATTCACCAGCCCAATCAGGCCACAGGGCTGATCTCTGAAAACCACATACAGGATGCCGAAAGGCAATTGCTATTCGCGCGTCGGTTAAATCTGCTCAATCCTCATGGAGGATTAAGCGATCAAGCCTCACGACCAATTAGTATCAGTCCGCTGAACGCGTTGCCGCGCTTACACGCCTGACCTATCAAACCGGTAGTCTACCGGCGGTCTTTAGGGGCAAAACAACCCTTGCGGATTGCCTGCCCGGGGAAACCCTATCTTGGGAAGAGCTTGGCACTTAGATGCTTTCAGCGCTTATCTCGTCCGCACATGGCTACGCAGCGGTGCCCCTGACGGAACAACTGCCACACCAGAAGTGCGTCATTCCCGGTCCTCTCGTACTAGGGAATGAACCCCTCAAGTTTCCTCCGCCCACAGTGGATAAGGACCGAACTGTCTCACGACGTTCTGAACCCAGCTCGCGTACCGCTTTAACCGGCGAACAGCCGGACCCTTGGGACCTTCTCCAGCCCCAGGAAGCGATGAGCCGACATCGAGGTGCCAAACCGGGTCGTCGATATGAACTCTTGGACCCGATCAGCCTGTTATCCCTAGCGTACCTTTTGTCCGTTGAGCGATGGCAATTCCACATTCAACCATCGGATCATTTGGGCCTGCTTTCGCACCTGCTCGACCTGTAGGTCTCGCAGTCAACCCGGCTTCTAGCCATACCCTCATCACACGGTTGCAAACCGTGCTGAGCCGAGCTTCGCGCTCCTCCGTTACATTTTGGGAGGAAACCGCCCCAGTCAAACTGACCCGCAGGCACTGTCCTTCGCCTGGATGACAGGCCGAAGTTAGAATCCTAATTATTCAAGAGTGGTGTTTCACATTACGACTCCAGCGCGACCTAAGCCACGCCTTCGAAGTCTCCCACCTACGCTACGCATCAATAACCAGAACACAATACCAGCTTACAGTAAAGGTGCATAGGGTCTTCCCGTCCTACTGCGGGCATGCGGCATCTTCACCGCAATTACAGTTTCGCCGAGATCCTCTCCGAGACAGTCGCTCAGTCGTTACACGATTCGTGCAGGTCGGAACTTACCCGACAAGGAATTTCGCTACCTTAGGACCGTTATAGTTACGGCCGACATTCACGGGGACTTGGACACCGAGCCTCGCCCCGCTTGCGCGGGACTAACAAGATGCCTTAATCTTTCCGCATTGGTCACGTGTCACACCCTATACGTCGTCTTCACGACTTTGCAGAGTGCTGTGTTTTTGTTAAACAGTCGCTAAGCGCAATTTACTGAGACCTGAATTCGCAACATTGCTGCCACGATCCAGGCACCCCTTCTTCCGAAGTTACGGGGCTAATGTGCCGAGTTCCTTAGAGAGGTTTCTCTCGCGCGCCTGAGTGCATTTACACTCACCCACCTGTGTCGGTTTACGGTACGGGCGACCCGGGGAACGACCGGAGACTTTTCTCGGCAGATTGTCCCGTGGTGCGCTTTGGCCGAAGCCTCGGCTCCGTCTTTCGATGACATAACCACGTTTCTCTCTGCGTCCTCTCCGGCTTTAACCCGAGTCGGTGCAGGAATATTAAACTGCTGGGCATCGACTACGCCTTACGGCCTCGTCTTAGCTCCCGACTAACCCTGGGAGGACGAACCTGCCCCAGGAAACCTTGGGTTTACGGCGACCAGAATTCTCATCTGGTTTATCGCTACTCGTGTCTGCATTCTCACTGGCCAGCGCTCCACCGTCCGTTCCCGTCCGGCTTCGCAGCGCTGGTCACGCTCTCCTACCACTCCGCCCCGACGAATCGGGACGAAATCCGCAGCTTCGGTATACCGCTTATCGCCAATCATTTTCGGCGCGACATCGCTCGATGAGTCAGCTATTACGCACTGTTTAAATGATGGCTGCCTCTAAGCCAACATCCTCACTGTCTCTGCAACGTCACATCCTTTCCACTGAGCGGTATTTAGGCACCTTAGCTGGCGGTCTGGGCTGTTGCCCTCTCGACGACGGAGCTTAGCCCCCGCCGTCTGAATGCTGGGATAACGGGATCCATGGTATTCGGAGTTTGATTGGTTTTGGTAACCTGGTGGGGTCCCTAAGCCATCCAGTGCTCTACCTCCATGGAGTACTTACCCAACGCTAGCCCTCAAGCTATTTCGGAGAGAACCAGCTATCACGGGGTTTGATTAGTCTTTCGCTCCTACTCTCAAGTCATCTCAGGATTTTTCAACATCCACGAGTTCGGTCCTCCACCTGGTGTTACCCAGGCTTCAACCTGCTCAAAAGTAGATCACCTCCGCTTCGGGTCTATTGCCCGCGACTGGACGCGCGTTTCGCACTCGGTTTCCCTTCGCCTGCGCGGCTCAACCGCTTAGGCTGGCCACGGACAATAACTCGCAGACTCATTATGCAAAAGGCAGGCGGTCATCCCGCAAAACGGGACTCCCACACCTTGTAGGCAAATGGTTGCAGGTACTCTTTCACTCCCCTAACAGGGGTTCTTTTCACCTTTCCCTCGCGGTACTAGTTCACTATCGGTCGCCAAGGAGTATTTAGCCTTATCCGGTGGTCCGGACAGATTCGCACAGAGTTTCACGTGCACCGTGCTACTTGGGATCCCTCCCGAGGGCGTCCAGCTTCGCTCACCCGGCTGTCACGGTCTATGGCCCCTCTTTCCAAAGGGTTAAGCTCGCCTTTCGCCTCCCTTGCGGAGGTCCCACAACCCCGGGAAGACAAGTCTTCCCGGTTTAGGCTGTTCCGCTTTCGCTCGCCACTACTTACGGAATCGCTTCGCTTTCTTTTCCTGGGGTTACTGAGATGTTTCACTTCACCCCGTGTCGCCTCGCCGGACTATGAATTCATCCGGCGATAGCCGCCGATTAAGACGGCTGGGTTATCCCATTCGGAGATCCGCGGATTAGAGCCTGCTTGCGGCTACCCGCGGCTTATCGCAGCTTGCTACGTCCTTCCTCGCCTCTTGGCACCAAGGCATTCACCATCTGCCCTTAGTAGCTTGATCGCAAAATTAGAGTTCCGTCGGCTTGCGCCGCCGAAACCCGACTCAGCGAACTACAATTGCCTCAATTACAGCATGCCTATATGTGGTTTTCAAAGATCAACACCTGCTCCCTAGCAGGCGAAAAGTGTGTTGGTGGGCGTGACTGGACTCGAACCAGTGACCCTGCGCTTATCAAGCGCATGCTCTAACCAACTGAGCTACACGCCCAAGCCCCAGTCCGTCCGCATCCATCCCGCCCGCGCCCGCGGGCGCTGGTGGAGCTGAGGAGACTCGAACTCCCGACCTATAGCTTGCAAAGCTACCGCTCTACCAACTGAGCTACAGCCCCGGCGCTGAGGGGAGTCCATCCCGGCGGCTCCATTGATCAAAGAGCGCGCTCGATGACGATTGAATTGTGCGATGAGATCAGCCGGTCGGCCGCTAGCGCGGCCGTTCGACCTTGAGCGCCGGTTAACCCGGCACCCCGTATTCTCCTTAGAAAGGAGGTGATCCAGCCGCAGGTTCCCCTACGGCTACCTTGTTACGACTTCATCCCAATCACCGTTCACACCTTCGGCACCGGCCTCCTTGCGGTTGGCATAGTGACTTCGGGTACAAACGGCTTTCATGATGTGACGGGCGGTGTGTACAAGGCCTGGGAACGTATTCACGGCGCCGTAGCTGATGCGCCATTACTAGCGATTCCAGCTTCATGCCGTCGAGTTGCAGAC
>JAKLFY010000042.1 GCA_022710935.1 Verrucomicrobiota bacterium | reverse complement strand
AACGTGGCGATCCTGCGCTGCGCACTGCTCGACGATCGCTTCGACCAGTATTGGGACCGGCGCAACCAAACCGATCAGTTGCGTATCCGGCTCGTCGCCTAATGGTGACTATCTTGTCCGGCACCCGTCAGGTCAGGCAAGGTCTCGAAGGCCTTGATCAAGGCGTTCGCCCCCGGTTATCATTCTCACCGAATCTCGACCGTAAACATGAGACGGCTACGACCGCTTGCCGGCGAGCCGCCCTGACTAGATGAAACGACACAAGTTGCTGGACGGAACACGCCCGCTCACTCGGCTCTTCGCCGCCATCGCCGCGCTGGGCGCGCTGTCCGCGGCAAGCCTCTGGAGCGCCACCTTGGCCGTGGGCGGACTGCGCTGTGAGTATCGCGTGAACCCGGTCGGCCTGGACATCGCGTCGCCGCGCCTGAGCTGGACTCTGGTTTCCGAGGAGCGCGGTCAGAAGCAGACCGCCTACCGCATCCTTGCCGCCTCGGCGCCGGAGATTCTGTCGAGGGACGAAGGCGATCTGTGGGACAGCGGCCGGGTCGATTCGGATCGTACGTTGCACGTCGCCTACGATGGGAAGCCCCTTCGCTCGCGCATGCGCGTCTGGTGGAAGCTCGAGGTCTGGGACAGTGCGGGCCGGCCCTCCGGGTGGAGCCCGACATCCACCTGGACGATGGGCCTGCTCGAGAAGGCTGAATGGCAAGCCCGCTGGATCGCCGATCCCGTGAGCGTAACGAACATTCTGTTGAGCGGCCCCCGCAATGGCTACCACAGCCAACTCGCCACCAATGCCAGCACGACTAAATGGATCGCCCTCGATCTCGGCCACCCCGTCGAGTTCGACGCCATCGCCTTGTTCCCCGCCCGACCGTACGATTGGCAGCCCGACACCCCAGGCTTCCTGTTCCCGCTGCGCTGGCGCCTCGAAGCGGCTCAGGAGGCCGACTTCTCGGATGCTCGCCTTCTCCTTGACCGCACCGGACTCGACGAGCCCAACCCTGGTGCCAGCCCCGCGATCGTCCGCTTCCCCGCGACGGCGGCGCGCCATGTCCGGCTGACCGCCACCCGCCTGCGCGAGCGGGGTGCCGGCCAGTACGGTCTGGCCCTGGCGGAACTCGAGGTCTTGCGCGGCCAGGAGAACCTTGCCGCACGAGCGTCCGTCACGGCCCTCGACTCGATTGAGACGGGGGCTTGGGCCAAGGCCAACCTTACAGACGGGGCGACGGTGACCTTGAAGCCAGGCGATGACCCTGGCGCGCTGCCTGCCACACTGGTCCGCAAGTCGTTCCAGATCGAAGGCGCCGTCAAACGCGCGACCGCCTATGCGACCGCCTGCGGCCTCTATGAACTGCGCCTGAACGGCGGGCGCGTCGGCGACCAGTTGCTGATGCCCGAATGGACCAGTTACCGCAAGCGCATGCAGTACCAGGTCTTCGACGTCACGGATCTGTTGCGCCCGGGTGCCAACGCCCTGGCCGCCGCGCTGGCCGAGGGCTGGTACGCCGGGCGCCTCATGGCCGTGGGCCGCAACGCGTATGGATCGCACCCGCGATTGCTCCTGCAACTTGAAATCGAGCTGACCGACGGCAGCACGCAACGAATCGTGACCGATGAGTCCTGGCGCAGCACGACCGATGGCCCCATCCGCTCGGCCGGCATCTACGACGGCGAGGTCTACGACGCCCGCAAAGAGCCGGACGGCTGGGACAAGTCCGGTTTCAACGACAGTGATTGGCGCCCGGTGAGAGCCTTTGGCCTGGGCGATGTGCAACTTGTCTGGCAACGCAACGAACCGATCCGCGTCGTGCGGGAGTTGCAGCCGATCGCTCAGACCGAGCCTCGTCCCAAGGTCCATGTGTTCGACCTCGGCCAGAACATGGTCGGCTGGTGCCGCATCGCCGTCCACGGTTCGGCCGGCCAGGCCATCACTATCCGCCATGCCGAGATGCTCAACGACGACGGCACGCTTTATACGGCGAACCTGCGCGGCGCCCCGCAGATCGATCGTTACATCCCGCGGGCCGACGGCGACGTGATCTACGAGCCGCGCTTCACCTACCACGGCTTCCGATACGTCGAGCTGACCGGACTCGATGAGCCCCCGACACGAGGCGCGGTCCGTGGGCGTGTCTTTCACTCGACATCACCCGAGACCGGCGGCTTCGAGTGTTCGGATGTCTCCCTCAACCAACTCATGCGCAACATCGTCTGGACGCAACGCGCCAATCTGATGAGCTCGCCCAACGATTGTCCGCAGCGCGACGAGCGGTTCGGTTGGATGGGCGACATCCAGGCCTTTTCTCAAACAGGCATCTTCAACATGGACCTCGCCGCGTTCCTCACCAAGCTCGCCCAGGATATCCGCGACGATCAGGCCGACGACGGACGCTATCCCGACTTCGCGCCGCATCCGGGCGATCCAAACCTGAGTTTCTCCGGAGTGCCGGCGTGGGGTGACGCAGGCACGGTCGTCCCGTGGCGCGTCTTCGAGAACTACGCCGACACGCGGTTGCTCGAAGAGCACTTCGAGTCCGCATGCCGGTGGGTGGATTGGATTCGCGGACAGAACCCGGACCTGATCTGGGCCAAGGGGCGACACAACGACTACAACGACTGGTTAAATGGCGACTGGATACGCCAGGCGAACTGGCCGAACAAGGGCGGGGCCATGCCCAAGGAGGTGTTCGCCACCGCCTTCTTCGCGCACTCGACGGAGATCGTCGCCCGAATGGCGACCCAAATCGGACGACCCGACCAGGCGCGGCAGTACCATGAGCTTTTCGAACAGATCCGGGCCGCGTTCAACCGATGGTTCGTGACGCCCGACGGTCATATCGAGGGCGGCACCCAGGCCGGTTACGCCCTTGCCCTCAACTTCGACCTCCTGCCCGAGTCACTCCGCCCGAAAGCCGCCCAGAATCTGGTAGACGAGATCCGACGCTACCAGGTCCACCTCTCGACTGGAATCCAGACGACCCATCGCGCCATGCTCGAATTGACCCGGCACGGTCATGCCGACCTGGGGTGGCAACTTCTGACCAACCGGACCTTCCCATCCTGGCTCTACATGATTGACAATGGCGCCACCACGGTCTGGGAACGCTGGGACGGCTACGTCAAAGGCCGCGGCTTCCAGGATGCCGGCATGAACTCCTTTAACCACTGGGCCTTCGGCGCCGTTGGCGAATGGATCTGGCGCCACGTCGCCGGACTCAACCCCGACACCGCACGCCCCGGATGGAAACACTTCCTCATCGCACCCCGGCCCGGTGGCGGCGTCACGTGGGCGCGCGGCCATTACGACTCGATTCGCGGACGCATCGCCTCCCACTGGACGATCGAGAACGGTCACTTCAGGCTCCAGGCGACTGTGCCGCCCAACACAACGGCCACTATTCGGGTGCCCACGTCCGACGCGTCGAAGATCACGGAGAGTGGACAGAGCGCACAGCCGAGTCGTGTCGACGACAACGCCGCCTTGTTCGAGGTCGGGTCAGGCACCTACAGATTCGTGTCGCCCTTCTAGCCTGCATTTCTCACCACGCTTTGCCACCGCGAAGCGGGAGTTCACAAGAGAAGTCAGCATGCATGCTGGCCCGCGGCGGTCTGCAATTGGGAGTTTTCGGCTTTGCCGTGGGGACAAGTCCATGAGACATGCGGGCCAGGCGCCATGAATGACCCCTCCCTTCGAGATGAAGACTGTTGTTCGAAGTTGAGAGGCGACGGCCTCCCGATCGTTGACTGCATCTGGTGGGTCCGCAAAGCATGCCAGGTGCGCGGAAGCCCGGCTTTGGCTGTCGATTTCCTGAACGATTGCGGAAACCTCGACGTCACTGCGACTCCCCCATCTTATAGCGGATCCTGATCCCGCGAGGGCTGTCGGTGAACTCGACGAGTTGCAGCAACCCAACGCCACCCGCCTGGGTTTGGAGTGCGAACGTCAAAGGAAGAACAACCTCCTTCCCGAGACTGTACGAAACGAATCCCGACTTCTCATCCGGCTCGGCGCGCGTCAACCCCACGGCGCCTGACTCGAGAGCGGCCATCAACTCCGCCTCGACTGGCCGTTCCCACACCGCAAATGGCACAGAGCTCAGTTTGGGCGCAACCCACAAATCCCACGATTGTTTGTGGTCGAAAGCGAGCAGATCGACCCCCTGCGCGGCGAGCCAGTGAAAGAATGGTTCTTCACCCGCTTTCTCGATATTGGCGGGCACCTCGAGTTCCCGACCGTTGTCGAGGTCCTCGCCCCTGATCGGTCTCTGCACCGCCACGGAATGGAGCACACGCTCGATCACCGGCCCGAAGGCCATGGCGCCAGCGTCCTCTGGAGGCGCGCCGGCGCTCGGGTTGGCGGAGACACTTTCGACGAGGTTGGTCGTGGCGGCCTGCTGGGCCTTGAGCTTGGCCCGTGCGAGCGTCGGCAGCGCGATGCTCAGGACCGTGAGGCCGGCAGGAATCAGGATCAGCGCCAGCAACACGAGAGCCACCGCCACCGCAAAGCGCCGCCAGAACCGGTCCGGGGCCGGCGTCGGCGGGGCGACACCGGCGTTTGCGGCGCCCTCGAGCCGAGAGCCCCGGCCAAATGCCTGGCGCACCTCACGACGGCTGAGCACCACAAGCGACCAGATGCCGACCGGGAGGCCGATGATGTTCCCCGGGGTGATCAGGATCGCGAGAATGCTGCCGATCACGGCGGTGCTGTAGGCTTCGAGCCGCCGCATCTTTAACGCCGCAAATATGATGAAACTGCTCAGTCCGAGCGCGGCCAGCAACGAGAGCAGCAGTGGCGCGGTCGGCTGTCCACTGTGACTCCTGGCCCAGGCGATTGTCATGACGATCATGGGGATCGCGATCCAGTTCAGAATGCCCGTGGCCAGCAGCCAACTGGCTGGGTTCCTGACGTCATCGAGGGCACTGGACGCGGTGGATGCATCGACTGCCGCAGCCCCGCCGCCCGGCGTGCGGGCAATCGCTTCCAGATCTGTTTTCACCTCGCTGGCGTGCTGGTAGCGGCGTTCGGGTTCCTTCTCGAGCGTGTGCAGGACCACCTCATCCAAGCGCACGTCCAGTTGGGCCCTCTTCGACGGCGGCTGGAACTTGCCCAGCGGCAGCTCGCCCGTGAGCATCTCGTAGAACACCACGCCCAGCGAGTAGATGTCCGCGCGATGATCGACCGCTTGCGGATGTTCCACCTGTTCCGGCGCCATGTAGTGCGGCGTGCCCAGGATTTGGTCCTGGGTGAGCGACACGGCCGTCTGGATCGAGTCCGCGGCCGGTCCACCCTCTTTGGCCTGAGCCGACCGACCTGTCTGAGCGGCGTCCGCCTGGCCGGCTTCGCCAACGATCTTCGCAATGCCGAAATCGGCGATCTTCACCCGGCCCTTCTTGTCGAGCAGGATGTTCTCCGGCTTGATGTCGCGGTGCACGACCCCCTCGTCGTGGGCGAACTGGAGCGCCTCGCAGATCTGCGGCACGATCCGCAGCGCATCGCGCGGCGGCAACCGCCGCTCCCGCACCAACCGCCGCAGCGTGACGCCCTCGACGTATTCCATCACAAAAAAGGGCATCCCGCCCGCCTGCCCGAACTCGTAGACCGCCACAATGTTGGCGTGGTTCAGCCGGGCCAGGGCGCGGGCCTCGCGGTTGAACCGGTGGGCGAATCCGGCTTGCCCGGTGGCTTGCGGCGGCAGGATCTTCAGTGCCACCCAGCGATCCAGGGCCGGCTGACGCGCCTTGTAGACCGCTCCCATTCCTCCCTGGCCCAGCAACTCCACGATCTCGAATTGCGGAAACAGCTTCGCCATCTCCTCGAGCGACGGCGGCGTGAAGGCGGGCTGGCGAGTCTTCTCGCCCGGCTCGGGCGCGACGCCCGTGCCAAACCCGGAGCGCATCAGGCACTCGGGACACAATCCGTGCGGCGAATCCGGCGCGAGGGGACGGCCACAATTGGGACAGGTGCATTGGGTGTTCATAGCTTTGTTTCCACCTCTTTCTTAAGAAAGCGCGGCGTCAGGTTACAGCATCCGATGCTTTCGCTCGTCCGAGGCCCTGTCTTCAACGACCTCCTCATCTCCCGGCCAGGACATGAAACAAATGCCGCATCTCGGCATCCACGTCCTCGGTCGAGGCGACGGTCTGGGCGATTTCAGCGCGCAGCAGCTCGCGATACCGCTGCCGCAGGCGGTGCACCGCCACCTTGACCGCGCCTTCGCTCAGGCCGGTCGCGTCCGCGATCCGCGCATAGGGGAGCGACGCGCTTTCGCCCGCCAGGCACGGCTTGAGCCTGGTGAAGAGAGCGGCCTTTCCCTCGGTCTGCTGCTCGGCTTCGAGCCGCCGCAACACCTCGTCGAGCAGCGCGATGGCCCAGCGGCGTTCGAAGGCCTGCTCGGGCGTCCGCGGATCCGCCGGTTCGAGGCCGTAGCGCGTCTCGGCCGTGTCCCACCGCAGCGGGAGGGTCGGCGCTCCACCGCCCCGTTTCTGGGCGCGCACCTTGTCCCATGCGTTGGCCAGAAAACGATCGAGCGCCACAAGCAGGAAGGTGCGGAAACGTCCGCACGTCCGATCCGCCCGTGCGAGCCATTGGCGCTCGAGCAACCGCGCGAAAAACTCCTGCGTCAGATCCTGCGCGTCCTCGGGCGAATGACCGCGTCGGCGGACATGGGCATAGAGGGGATACCAATAGACCCGGCAGAGCTGTTCGAGCGCATTGCGCGACTCGGCAGTCTCGTTGCAGCCCGCCGCGACCACCACCGACCAATGCGTCGTAACGAAGGCCGCTCGGGGCGCGGTCTCCCTCCTGGTTGGAGCGGTGTCCGGAGTGTCAGCTTGAGGCGACGCGCTCACTCGGTCTTCGGTTCTGCCCCGGCGACCGAAGCGGCGCTCGCACAGGACGATGGGGTATTTGGGTTGGCTGTGCCCGGTTCGGTCCCCGCCTTCGCCTCCCGGGCGTCGGAAGGAGGTGAGGAAAGCGCCTCGGAGGCGGCTCGTCCACGGGGCGAAGCGGGCGAACCAGGCGGCGGGAACACAAGGGACCCCTGCATCCGCCGTTCCTGCTCGGGCGCGAAGTCGGGAAACGGCAGGCAACCCTGCTCGCGCCACTGGCGCACGCGGGCCTCAGCCGCCCGGGCCTGTGCGACATCGAGGCCGTTGTCGCGAGCGAAGTAGAGAGTCTGCGACGGGAAAGCGAAACCGGTGCCGCTCTCCTTCACCACGTCCATGATCCGCAGGAACACGTCTTCCCGTATGCCGAGAAACTCCGGCCAGTCCCGAGTCGTCGCGTAAGCAAACACCTCGATGTCCAGGGACGACGCCCCAAAACCGACAAATCGCGCCCGCGTCCCCTCCGGGCTGATCCGCGGATGACTGAGCAGGATTTCGCGCGTCCGTGCCAACAGGCAGCGCAGTTGCTCGGGGCTCGTTTCGTAGCGGACGCCAAAGACGCACTTGATCAACATCCGGTCGCGCTGGCTCAGGTTGACCACTGGCATTCGCGAGAGCGCGGCATTGGGAATCGTCGTCAATGTCCGATCCACACCGCGAATCCGCGTCGACCGGATCCCGATGCTCTCGACTCTCCCGAGATCGGATCCGTATTGGCAGAGGTCGCCGACGCGAATCGGCTTATCGGCGAACAGGCTCAGGCCGCCGATCAGGTTCTCGATCGTCGGTTGGGCCGCCAAAGCGATGGCCAAGCCGCCCACACCCAGTCCGGCGACAATCCCGTAGAGCGGCAATCCCAGCCGGTCGGCGCCCATCGCCAGAAGCCCGGCCCCGGCCATAATCCCCAGCAGACGGGTGCATATGCGGATGAGGTGGGCGTCAATGCTCTCGGGCGCAATGCGCGGCGACGCAATGATCGCCTCCGCCACCAGGTGAGCGAGGCGCCAGGCAATCCAGGCGCCGGCGATGAACATGATGCCCGTCGCCAGCGACTCGATGGCGCTTCCCACTCCACCGCGCAGGTTCAACTGCACCAACGCCAGGTACGCCACAACGGGAGTGGCCAGGAGCAAGAACGCCGGCAAAGCTGTTTGCGCCAGCGCCTGCCAGAACGGGTGTTGGGGGCTGCCCCGGCGCAAGAGCCTGAACACCAGGCGCAGCAACAGGCCGACTCCAGCCAACAGCAGCGCCAGACCGATCCACTTCCAGAGCGCCTGGCCGCCGAGCGGGGCCCGCAGCCATGAGGGCAGTCCCCGAATCCAGGCATGTGGCACCATCCAGCCACCGCCCGTGGTCACCAACTCCTGCAGGTTCTCAATGGGAACCGGACGCGTGTAGGCCAATCCCCGCACTCGATCATAAAACTCGCCAGCCCGGTCCACCGTGTCGGCACTGAACAGGAACTCGCCGCGGCGGCGTCCGGTCGACATCCGCTCGAGCACAATCTCGGTGTTCGGAATGACCCAATAGACGACGTTGGTTCCGATCGTCGAAAGCCCCTCGGCACTGTCGGGAACCTGGTCGTAGGGCGGAAGGGGAATCCGGCTCAATGTGGCGTAAAGGGCGAAGGTCGCCGCCCGTCCGCTCTTGGCGCGAGCCGCCGGCGGCATCCCGCTCAAATCCAAACCGCCGGCGGCAACCTCCGACAATGCGAACAGCCGCTGAAATCCCGCGCGCGACGGCGACTCCATGTATTCCTTGGCCAGGAACAATCCGACAGCATCAATCGACTCGAGAAACGTCCGCAAAGCCGCGCGCGGACTCGATCGATCGGGTGGTTTGAGCGGATTCACCGCCTCCTGGGCTCGACTCGTCTCCCCGGCCAGGCCAAACGCCGCCGCGGCCGCAAGACAAAGACGCAACAGCCCCCGGCGTTGCCCCCGCGAAGGGATGCTCTTTGGAGTCATGGTTGGAATAGCCTACAGGACCGCCCCCCAACCGTCGAGCCTCCTTCGCAGCGGTCTGGACAGCCGATAATCGCTGGACGCCCCCACCCGGAAACCTGTATCTCCAACCATCTCTATGACCGCAACCGTTCAAGTCACCATCCATCCCAGCCAATTCCCGGATGCGGTGCGCGGTGACCTCCTGGACTCCCTGCGCCAAGGCGCCATCAACCACAAGTTCCATTACGACAGCATCAAGCAGGCCCAGAAATGGCTGGCGCTGCACGACGCCTGCTCGCCGGCGCGCACACGCCCCGAAGTCGCCGCCACCTACCACCGTGCTTTCGAGCAGACTTCGAGAATCGTCAGCCCCGGAACGGTGCACCTGATTGGCCTGGGTTGTGGCGGCGGTGCGAAGGACTGCGCCCTGCTCAGCCGCATTCAAGGAAGCGCACCGTCTTACACGCCGATCGACGTCAGCACCGCTCTGGTCCTCACATCCTGCCAGGCCGCCCGCTCCATCATCCCGCCTGAACGCTGCTTTCCCCTCGTGTGCGACCTCGCGAAAGCGGACGATCTGCCGTCCATCCTCGATGCACAGCCCATCCCCAGCGCCACGCGCCTTGTCACCTTCTTCGGCATGTTGCCGAATTTCGAGCCCGAGACGATTCTCCCCAGGCTCGAGGCCTTGGTCCGGCCTGGCGATCTCCTGCTCTGCAGCGCCAATCTCGCGCCGGGCTCCAACTACCCAGAGGGGGTGGCTCGGGTGCTGCCGCTCTACGACAACGCGCTGACGCGAGAGTGGCTCCTGATGTTCCTGTCGGACCTGGGTGTCGACCCACGCGACGGAACGACAACCTTCCGGATCGAAGAGCATCCTCCCGGATCGGGGCTCCTGCGCATCGCCGCCTTGTTCCAGTTCCTGCGGCGCACCGGCATCCGCATCGACTCGCACACATTCAGCTTCCACCCGACGGACGTGTTGCGTCTCTTCTTCTCGTACCGGCATACGCCCGAATTGGTGGAACGTCTGCTCGCCGCTCATGGCCTGCCAGTCTCGGCACAGTGGATCTCGCCCTGCGGCGAGGAAGGTCTCTTCCTTGCGCGGCGTCCGTAGCCCGGATTTCCCGCGCCATCGGTGCATCTGTAGCTTGTCAGTCGGAATGGCGTTTGCGCCGCGTGGGGGCACGCGGCCTACACCGGGAGTATCCATCCGGTGTCGGCCCGGTGCCCTCACCGGGCGACAGAACACCGACGCCATCCAAATGCGCTGCCGCGCCACCATTGGCCACGATTGACTGGCCACGATTGGCCTTGCCACGGCTGCACTGCGGCGCGTACGGTGTGGACATCCTCAATCAGGCTGCCCGGCCGTTCAGCATCGAGCCATGCAGGCGAGTGCAACATCGACTCCGGCAGACGAACTCCTGGCCTTCGGTCAGAAGCACGCCACCCGCCTGGTCACGCTCCTGTTCACTGACATGGTTGACTCCGTTGCTCTCAAGCAGCGTCTGGGCGAACACCGTGGCAAGGAGCTGTTCGACCGTCATCATCAGAGCCTGCGCGATTGCCTGCGTCAGTTTCCCGCCGCTCATGAGATCGGGACTGCGGGCGATTCGTTCTTCCTGCTCTTCGCGGTGCCTTCGGAGGCCGTCGCATTCGCCCTCCTGCTTCAGGCACGCATGCGCGCTCTCTCGCACACAGTGGGCGAGCGGATCCAGGATCGGATCGGCATCCATCTCGGCGAACTGATCCTGTCCGAGAGCGAGGCCGGCCACATACCCGACGACATGCACAGCGTGCAGATCGACATCGCGTCCCGCGTCATGGACATGGCGTGCGGCGGGCAGGTGCTGGTCACGCGTCCGGTGTTCGACAGCGCGCGGCAGGTCCTGAAAGACGAGGACCTCGAGGGGGTGGGGGCATTGGGGTGGGTCAGCCATGGGGCGTATGTGCTCAAGGGAATCGAGGAGCCGGTGGAGATCTGCGAAGTGGGCGAAGCATCCATCCAGTCCTTCACGCAGCCGCCCGCTTCCGCAAAGTCTCGTCCGCACCCGGCCGGGGAGGGGGAGTTGGTGTTGGGATGGCGCCCGGCGCTGAACCAGCAGGTGCCCAAGACGCAGTGGGTCCTCGAACGGCAACTGGGGACCGGCGGCTTTGGCGAGGTGTGGCTGGGACAGCACCAGACGCTCAAGGAACGGCGGGTGTTCAAGTTCTGTTTCCGCGCCGAGCAGGTCCGCGCCTTGAAACGTGAAGTGACCCTGTTCCGGCTGCTCAAGGAACAGCTTGGCGAGCATCCCCAGATTGTCCCGGTGCGGGAGGTGTTCTTCGAGGAAGCGCCCTATTACATTGTGATGGACTACGCCGAGGGGCAGGACCTGCGGACGTGGTGCGAAGCTCGGGGAGGCGCGGCGAAGGTGCCGATGGAGACTCGGCTCGACCTGGCGGCCCAGGCGGCGGATGTCTTGCAGGCGGCGCATGACGCCGGCGTGATCCACCGCGATCTCAAGCCGGGCAACATTCTGATCTCGGAGCACAAACAGGAACACGAACAACACAGACCCGCGGGCGGTCTCTCCCACCCCGCGCCCCCCGCCTCGAAGCCGTTGGTGAAACTCACCGATTTTGGCATCGGCCAGGTGACGCACAAGGAGTTGCTCGACTCGCTGACCAAAGCGGGGTTCACACAAACGATGGCGGGCCAGGGCGGCTCAGCCCAGACCGGGACCTACCTTTACATGGCGCCCGAGTTGTTGGCGGGAAAGCCGGCGACAATCCGTTCGGACATCTATTCGTTGGGCGTCGTGCTCTACCAGATGATCCTGGGAGACTTCACGCGTCCGGTCACAATCGACTGGATGGAGACGGTTGAAGATCCTCTGCTGCGCGAAGACCTGAGCCATTGCTTCGCCGGCAATCCGACCCAGCGGTTCGGAGGCGCGATCGAACTGGCAAAACACCTGCGCGCGTTGCCTGAACGACGCACCGCTCTGGCCCGCCAACAGGCCGAGTTGGCTGCCCGTGAAAAAGCCGCCTACCAACGCGGCGTGATCCTGACGGCGATCCTGTCCGCACTGATCGTCACCGCGGTGTCCGGGCTGGCGTTCACCGCCTGGAATCAGGCAATCCGGGCCACGGCCGCGCGTCGGGACGCCGAGGCGCTCTCGGCATTCCTCACCGAGGTGTTCGAAAGCCCGGATCCGGGTCGCGACGGACGAACGATCACCGTGGCGGAAGTGCTCGATCGCGCCGCGGGGGGGCTCGACAAGAAACTGGCCGGTCAGCCGGCCCGGCGGGCGAGTTTCCAGTCGACACTGGGCTGGACCTACCACGCCCTGGGCCTCGACCAGCCAGCGATCCCGCTGCTGGAAAAGGCCCGAGACTACTACCTGGCCACCTTCGGACCGGATCACTCTGAAACGCTTCGGACGATGCACAACCTGGCCACCTCTTACGACGCCGTCGAGCGCCGGGGCGAAGCGCTCGAACTGCGGCGGAAGGTGCTCGAGGTCCGTCGCAAGGTCAACGGCCCGGAACACCCCGACACCGCGGCGGCAATGAGCAACCTGGCGATCTCCTTCTTCGAAGCAGGACATCGGTCCGAAGCGCTCCAACTGCGGGAGCAAGCGCTGACACTCCTCCGCAAGGTGCGCGCGAACCATCCTGCCACGCTGCGGCTGATGGGCAACCTGGCCGCCTCGTACGCGGACGCCGGGCGGCGCGATGAGGCGCTCGATCTCCTGGAAGAGGTCCTGAAACTGGAGGTCCAAGTGAACAAGTTGGAACATCCCGACACCCTCTGGGCCATGAACAACCTGGCGGCATTTTACTTCGAAGCCGGTCGCAAGAAGGAGGCCAGCGAGCTGTGGGAGAGGGTCGTGGCGCTCGCGGGCACGGTTCTCGGCCCCAAACACACCGTGGCCCTCGGCTATATGAACAACCTGGCCGGTTTCTACTTCGATGCTGGCCGCGCCGCCGAGGCCCTCAAACTCGAAGAGGAGGTCGTGACCCTCCGCCGCGAGGTCCTCGGCTCAGAGCACGACGATACGCTCAGCGCAATGGATATGTTGGCCTCCGTCCACACTCAACTCGGTCACACGGACCAGGCGCTCGAGGTCCGACGCGAACTGCTGAAGACACTCGAAAAGAAGATGGGTTCGAAGGCCCCCGAGACACTCAAAGCCATGAACGCGCTCGGATTCGCCCTGGCCCACGCCGGACGCAGGGACGACGCGCTCAGGCTGCAGGAACAGGTGCTGGCGCTCAGTCCCGAAGTCCGCGGCCCCGAAGATCTCGGCACGCTCTGGGTCATGATTGGTCTTGCGTCCGGCTATCGGGAAAACGGCCAATTCGACCAGGCGATCAAGCTGGGTGAATCCGGCCTCGGGCTCTTTCGCAAGATCGCCGGCCCGGAACACCCGGACACTCTCAACGCCATGACCGAATTGGCGATCTCCTATCAGGTCGCCAATCGGCTCGATGACGCAGTGGCTTTGGAGGAAAAAGCCCTCGCACTCAAACGCCTCCACCTCCCCCCGGGCGACGCAGGCACACTCGAGTCCATCGAGAATCTCGCCATCTGCCACGAGAAGGCCGGACGACGTGCCCAGGCCGAGGCTTTGCGCAAGGAGCTCGCCGAGATCAGGACCGGGCCCTCCACGCTGTAAGGAGGCTCTGCTTCCCGGCGAGTCTTCTGGTTGAACGTTGAGCGTTGGACGTTGAGCGTTGAACGTTGAGCGTTGAACGTGTCTGGTTCATGGGCCCAATGCCTCCATAAGAAGAACAGCCGATTCTCGATGATCCCATCGTGTTCGCGCCACCCGTCAACGGGCCAGGATGCGAAAGAACCGGGTCTCTCCGCTCGCCGAAACGGCTTGCGGATTTTGCTGCAATGCCGTGTCGGCCCACGTCCCGGTTATGCCGCTCGCCTCCTGCAACGTGCCCGGCCCTTTCCAGGAGATCTCGACAGTGCCCGCGGCGCCGCGTTGGATCGAGAGCATTGTCACCTTCGGGAACGGGCCAGGGGCGGGCGGATACGGGAGCCGCCCTTCCCAATCGAGATCCAAGGTGATCGGCTCGCCGGGCATAAGCACATATTCACTCTCCACGACGGTCATCCAGGTGTTGAATGTCCACAGATCCCCCTGGTCGAGCAATCCGTAGCTGTGTCCAAATCTCAGATTCCGTACAATGCAGCCCTCGGTAGCATGATTCTCAAACACCACGGTATGGGCCTCGGGATCCTGGTCCCACTCGTACTCGTGCTGAATGCGGTCGTTGCTCAATTGCTCGCCATCCAGGCTCCAGACCGTGAACGAGCCGACCACATATCCTCCCGTCTGGTTGGAGGCTGGCTCGGGCTGCGGAGGCGTCTCGATCTTCCACTTGAGAGCCGGTTGCGCTGCGCCCGGCCCTCCATCCGTAAAGGTGAAGTGCAGATTCGAGTACGTGATGCTGTTCCAATCCGGCTCGACGAACGTGGCGGTGATGGTCACCCAGGTGCAGTAGGGCACGGGCGGATCGAACGCGACGTCCACATCGATCGCCCGGCGTTCCCCTTCAGTCCAGATTTCCTCGATCGCGGGTGTGGTGTTTGTCGCGAAGTCGACCTGGACGCGATACGACAACAGTGGCACGTCGCTGCCAACCGTGAAGTGCAAGTCCGAGGCGGATCTTTCGTCGAGGTCGTTCTGGTGCACCTGTTTCGAATGGACCACCGTCTGCGTGCTGTTGGTGCAGTGGGTCGGTTCGTCCGTCGCGCTCAACTCGACCCACTGGATGACATAGGGGTCAAGACGGTCGCTGTAATACGGAATGTGCCATCCGTCGCCGAATCTGCAGACGGCGGCCGGATCGTGATACGCGTCCCAGAAGTAGACGCTGACGTCCCCGCCCACATCGGCGTCGGAATCGGCAATGACAACGGTCGCCGGGTTGCCTGTCAGCGTGCCCGCCTCGCCGTGGTCGCCCCAGACGGTCACCGAGTGTCCGCCCCTGCAACAGGGCGACGGGGTGCAGTCGCAGAGTGGCCACCAGATGACATACCCCACATAACTGCATTGGCGAAGTGCGTTCCCGACATCGCGCGGGAGATCCGGGTTGGCCAATGGCACGGTGCAGTCGGTTCCGCCATGAACGGTCACCACCTGGTAGTCATTGGCAGCACACTGCATGTTGTGCGAGGACCCGAGCCACCAGTTCAGGCACGTGTCAACCCACCTTCCTCTGAGCGTGCCGAAATGGTCTGTCAGATTGCCGTAGATGTCCTCGGCGCGGGCCTGGATGGTCGGGCCGTTGCCGTAGCCTGCGCCCGCCAACATGTTGGCGGCTGTCGCAAGCGAACATGAATTGTCAGGACTCGTTGGATACGTCTTATCCACGTCCGGCGGCGGCGTGACCTTCATCCACGGTTGACCAACCGATCGAGGGGCGGCGCAGACGAGCGCGCCCGCTATCAAGGTGTGAATCACAATCGATGTCTTCATGGGACGGCCTGTGGTGATGGTGCGCGCCCGCAAAGATGCCAGGTTGGCCGCCTGCCCCGTTCCACTGCCCCGGAAGGACGCGCCTGGCGGTGGATCAGACTCTGCTGACCAATGGTGGCATCCGCATGGTGTCGCATGCTGGACTCCTTGGGAAAAAGACGTTGTGGAACAGCTACATCCTGGCGATGAAAAGTCAAGGGCAAATGACCAGACGAGCGCCAGTTCATGGACGCGAATTACGAATTCGATGGGCACATTCGACATTGACGCCGTGTGTGGTTCCAGTTCACTGGTCCGCCTATGACACACGCTGGGTCCCGACGCGCCTTTCTGCGCTCCTCGTTCTTGGGTGGAACCGGTCTCTTGATCCTGTCCAATCCCAAGCTGGCCTTTGGCACGACAGCCAACAGCAAACTTCACATTGCAGGCATCGGCGTCGGCGGCCAGGGACGGGGCAATCTCGACGCTCTCGCCGGCCTGGGCGAGAATCTCGTGGCCCTGTGCGACGTCGATCAGGTCCGCGCCGGAGACATCTACCAGAAGCATCCGAAGGCGCGGCGCTTCACCGACTACCGCCGCATGCTCGATGAGGCTGATGCGGACATCGATGCCGTCATGGTCGCGACGCCCGACCACACCCATGCGGTTGCCGCCGTCGACGCCATGCTGCGAAAGAAGCATGTCTATTGCGAGAAGCCGCTGACTCGCACCGTCCGCGAAGCGAGGGTCATGCGCGAAACCGCGCTCGCGATGAAAGTGGCCACCCAGATGGGGAACCAAGGCTCGGCAAGCGACGGCTTGCGACGCGGCGCCGAACTGGTCCTGGGCGGCGCCATCGGCGAGGTCCGCGAGGCGCATGTCTGGTTCGATGGCGGCAACGGCCCGCTCGAACGTCCTGCCGACACGCCGCCCGTCCCGGCCACGTTGAGTTGGGATCTCTGGCTCGGCCCGGCCGAGGCCCGCCCCTATCATCCCAGTTACCTGCCCGGGAGCTGGCGCGGTTGGCGCGCTTTCGGCAGCGGCATCGTGGGCGACTTCGGCTGTCATACGGCCAACCTCATGTTCCGCGCCCTGCGTCTGAATGACCTATGGAATGCGCCACGCTCGGCGTCCCCCGCGCCTCTGATCGTGCGCGTCGAGGCCCATCCCTCGGAGCGGAACGTCGAAGGCTACCCGAGCTCTTCCCGCATCACCCTCGACCTGCCGGCTCGCGGGGAGCTGCCTCCGGTCAAACTGACGATGTGGGCCAAGGAGAAACCGCCGGTCGACTTGATGCTGGGGTATCCGCAGCAGGGTTGGGGCGATCTCCTGGTCGGCGCCAAGGGTTCGATTTACTCCGAGTGTCCGTGGAATACGCGGTTCACCCTGTTGCCTGAAAACCGATTCACGGATGTGAAAGCCGGGCCGCCCCAGGTCCTGCCCAAGCCCACCGGCCATCACCGGGAATGGGTCCAGGCCTGCAAAGGAGAGGGCACACCCTTCTCGCCGTTCGAGATCGGCGGTCCGATGACCGAACTTATGCAACTGGCCAATCTCGCCACCCTCGTCGAGGGCCCACTCGATTACGACATCGTCTCCGGACGCATCCTGAACAACGACCGCGCCCAGCAACTCACACATCGCGAGTACCGCGAGGGCTGGCGCCTTGGCTAACCCGCATATTTCACGCCCCGTCTGTGCACATCGCAGTCAGACTTCGCAAGGTGACTGCTATGCGGGTTAGAAAAGCAGAACCGCGCCGGGTCCGAGAGTCAGAGAGACGCACCATACTGTTCCGATGGCAGAATGCCTTCACGACTGACAGAATGCTCTTGATTTCCTTTCCGGGCGCGGTTTTGCCACAGCCCGGATATGAAACTCTGCGAAGCCTTATGAAATATCCGGGCTAAGGCCCTGCACGCAAAGTGAGAACTGCCAGGGCTGCGACTTCCCGCTTTTCATCGCCGGTGGACTGCCGTACGGTGCGGCCCGCCTTGACTCGATGCCCAGCGTATTCATCAAGACCTACGGATGCCAGATGAACGAGCGCGACTCGGAAGCAGTCGCCGCCCGGTTCGTCGCGCACGGCTACACCCTCGCCCCCTCGGAGGCGACGGCCGACGTGATCCTGCTCAACACGTGCAGTGTTCGAGACGCGGCGGAGCAGAAGGCGCTGGGCAAGATGGCCGCCCTGGCTGGCACCGTGCGCAGGGAGCGTCCGCGCGTCCTGCTGGGCTACCTGGGCTGCATGGCTCAGAGTCGCGGCGAACAACTGCTCGATCGCAACCAGGGCGTGACCCTTGTCCTTGGCACCCAGAAACTCCACCGCGCACCGGAGTGCGTTGATGACCTGCTGGCCGGCCGCTGCCAGAGCGTTTGCGACACGGCCTCGGATTGTGGCAGCCAGGCGGTTCTTCGCGACCACGTCTTTTCGCCGGGCACCGCGGCAGCATCTCCAAAGGCGTTTGTCAGCATCATGCAGGGCTGCAATCAACACTGCAGCTTCTGCATTGTCCCGCACACACGGGGCGCAGAGCGAAGCCGGACGATCGACGATATCGTGGCCGAGTGCCGCGACCTGACGGTTCGAGGGGTGAGAGAGGTTACCCTGCTCGGCCAGATCGTCACCAGTTACGGCAGACGGGAGATCCCGGTGCGGAACGGTGTCACACCCTTCGTGCAGTTGCTCGAGGCGGTGAACGCCGTTGACGGCCTTGAGCGCATCCGGTTCACATCGCCCCACCCCAAAGGGTACGGCGACGATCTGGTGCAGGCCTATGGGCGGCTCGAGAAACTGTGCGAGAACGCCCATCTGCCGGCCCAAAGCGGCAGTGATCGCGTGCTCCGGACGATGCGCCGCGGCTACACCCGCGGGCGCTACCTCGACCTTGTTGACCGGCTCCGCCGCGTCCGTCCGGAGATCAGCATCACGACGGACCTGATCGTCGGTTTCCCTGGGGAGACCGAGGAGGATTTCGAAGACACGATGGCGTTGGCGCGGGACGTCGAGTTCGACAATGCCTTTCTGTTCAAGTACTCGCCCCGGAGAGATACGCCGGCGGCGACACGGCCCGATCAGGTCCCCCAACAGGTGCGTGAAGAGCGGTTGGCCCGATTGCTCGAAGCGATCAACGCGATCGCGGCGCGGAAGCTCCAGGGCATGGTGAACCGCCGGGTGCAGATCCTCGTCGAGGGACTGAGCCGCAGGAACAAGGAGCGGCTCGAAGGACGCACGCGCGGAAACCAGATCACCGTCTTTGACGGCCCACTGCGGCTGATCGGCCAACTGCTGGATGTTCGAATCAATCGCGCCTCGGCATTCACCCTGTACGCCGATCCACCCATCCCGAATCCCAACTGATCCATGAAACTCTGGCATCTCGCAACCTTGCTCGGCCTGGCTATGGCCGTTCCCCAAATCTACGGTCTGCTCAAGCCCGGCGCGTTCGCGGACGCCCTGCGCAAGTTTCCGCGCTCAGAGGCGTGGGGGCTCATCCTGATGCCACTGGGCACGGTCTGGTTCCTCTGGAACCTCAAGACCGATGACATCGCCGATTTTGCCGCATTCAAGCCGATTATGTTCATCGGCTTCGCCGTGGTGGGATTCGGGGCGTGCGTCTTCGTGCGCGATTTCCTGGCCGTTCGGGGATGGGCGGTCGTGGTGCTGCTCCTTGCCAAGTTCACCCTCGACACCGCGCGCTGTGTCGACACGTCGTGGCGGCTGGTGATCGTGGTCTGGGCTTATCTCTGGATTGTGCTCGCGCTCTGGTTCACGATCTCCCCCTGGCGCATGCGCGATCTCATCGGTTTCCTGACAGCCAGTGAGCAACGGATCAGGATGGGGAGCGCGGCCCGGCTGGCTTTCGGACTTCTCGTCCTGCTGCTGGGCCTGACCGCCATACGGCACTCGGAGCTCCAGGCCGCGATTCCCTAACCCCGGATTCTCGGCGACGCTTCGCCGAGTCTCACAGCCGGGCTCTGGCGGAACTCCGCCCGGAATTCAGCGCGCGCGCAGACCAGTCATCGGGACGAACCGCACGGGCAAAACGGCGCGGCGCGCGATCTGGCCGCCCCGCTTCTCGATCAGAACCAGGTTCTGATCGCCAAACTCGCCGACCGGGATGATCATGCGTCCGCCCTCCTTGAGTTGTTCGACTAAAGGCTGCGGCACATGGTCGGGCGCGCATGTGACGATAATGGCGTCGAAGGGCGCCTTCTCGGGCCAGCCGGCGTAACCATCTCCCGCCCGGGCGAAGACGTTGGTATACCCGAGTCGCTCGAGATCCCGCGCGGCCTGCGCAGCGAGCGGTTCCACGATCTCGATTGTGTAGACCTCGGCGACCAGGCGGGAGAGAACAGCGGCCTGATAGCCGGAGCCGGTGCCGACCTCGAGCACGCGGTCCGCGGGCTGGGGATCGAGTTGCTCGGTCATGAACGCGACGATGTACGGCTGCGAGATGGTCTGGCCATGCCCAATGGGCAGCGGATAATCCTCGTACGCACGCTGGGCGACATCCTCTGGCACGAACGCGTGCCGAGGCACCGTCCGCATCGCGTCAAGAACCCGCGGATTCCGAACATCGCGACCGCGGCCTGCGATTTGTTCCTGGACCATTCGATGCCGTTCGGACACACGGTTCGAGTCAGGGGCCGTCTGCTGATCCATAGCGCTCGGGTGGTTGGGCCGCGGGCCGCACCCGGCGAGCGCCGCCAGCAGCAGGACGGCGAGCGCGTGCAATCCAGGTGGAATCCCGGGAGCCATGATCTCAAGGCCAGGCGATCGTCAGCAGCCAGCGCGAAAACTCGGCGGAGGTCTCCGCAGCCGCCCCGCTGTACAATGTGATGGCCTGCGCTTCACCGTCCGCGTCATACGCGGCCTTTGCCAACACGGGCGGGCGATCGCCCTCACCCGCCAGCCAGAGCCTGCGCGGCTTGCCCAGCGCGATCATTCCGGGGAGATCCCCGTAAAGCGCGCCGCCCGGAAGGAAGTCGGGGCTGTGCAAATCGAGGACCTTGCCGAACCTCAGACCTTCCGTATCGAGAGCGACCGCATCGAGTGCGCCCCGTGCCTGGGCGCAGGCGCCGGCAACCCACGGTCCGCCTCCTTCGAGCCCCGCCAAAACCAGCCGCCCGGTGCCGCCCCACTGCCCTTTCGCATAGGCGATGGCTGTGAGAACGTCATGGACGCGTTGCGCAAACAGACTGTGATTGTATCCGAACGTGTAGGCGGCTGCCTCGCGTGGGTTTTTGACACGCCGGGTCTGGGTCGCCGGCCTGCCATCGGCCAGGAACTCCCCTTGGAACAGCAGATCCAGACCGAGCACCGTCCACCCTTGTTCGAGCAGAAGCCGGAGTTCGGATCGCACCTCTCCCGCGCTGGTGTAGAGGCCGCCTTTGCCGGAGCCGCTGACCCAGATGACGACTCCGGCTTTGTGTTGCCGCGGTTCGAGCCGGATCGCGGGCAGCTCCTCGCCGTGAGTGAGGTTGCGCAGTTGCCCGGTTGTCTGGTGACAGGCGCCGAGGTCGGCCTGGGCACTCGATTCCCAGACGACCTCGCCGACATCCTTCAAACCCCGCCCGATCACAACATCGATGCCTCCCCCGTAGACGCGCTCGAACTGGTCGCGCGACCCGGCCGTTTCGGCCAGTTGCCTGGCGGCATCCTCGGTCAGCCAGCGCAGCAAATTGCGCTCGAACTCCGGTCCGCCCTCGGGCTTGGGATGCTGGTCGTTCCAGACCGTGAGCTCGGCTGTCGAGAGCCTTTTGAAGTCGCGCTCGATGATTGGCTCCTTTTGGCCGAGGCGGAGGTGGCGGTTCACCCAGCCGTACATCGCCATTCGGCTGACGCTGTTGTAATTGTGGCCGAAGTGCAGAGCCTCCTTGAGCAGGACGTTGTCGGGCATCCCCAGCAGAGCGTAGTGACGCCTGAGCTCCGGAAAGCCCTTGGTGCCCATCTCCTTGGTCCAGTCGTCCGCCGCGGTCATTCCC
Source organism: Verrucomicrobiota bacterium (assembly GCA_022710935.1). GTDB lineage: Bacteria > Verrucomicrobiota > Verrucomicrobiia > Limisphaerales > J093 > MWFF01. The sequence goes on along the minus strand of JAKLFY010000042.1, from coordinate 36,535 downwards.
TGCGGCTTCGGGGCAAAGAGGGCGGCGAACTCGACGTTGCCCGTCCCGACCCGCAGGCCGCAGGCGTTCTCACAGGTGCAGCCCCCCTGCATGGCCGTCGAGACCATCACGGCGGGAAACGCGACCGCGGGGCGCGGATCGATCGCGCACAGGATGAACGTCTGCGTTCCCCCTCCGCTCGCGCCGGTGACGGCAATCCGGCCCGCGTCCACGTCGGGCAAGCCGGTCAGGAAGTCGAGGGCGCGGATCGAGTTCCAGGTTTGCAGGCCCATGACGCTTTGGAGGTGCGCCTCGGCCTGGGGACTGAACAGGCCCCAGTTATCGGATTTGTTCATCTCGGGTCTCTGCTTTGCGAACCCGTGCGCCAGCGCCTGCGTGATCTGCACGCTGTCCGCGTACCCGATCATGTCGTAGTGGAAGACCACGCATCCCATCCGCGCCAGCCCGACACAGCGCGCCTGAAGCGGGCTGCGCCCCGCTTCCTCGAATCGCTCCGCTCCCGCCGCAATCTCCCGCCGCGCATCATCGGCTCCGGTGTCCAAGAAACGTCCATTCGCCCAATGCCCATGCGGGCAGAGCACCGCGGGGCGTTTGGCCTGGCCCGGGCTTTTGGGCCGATAGAGGCTGCCGGTGACATAGAAGCCCGGGAGGCTTTCGAAGTAGACCCGTTCGACCGTATAATCGTCGCACTCGATCCGCCCGTGGACGACCGCGTTGAGGGGCGTTCGGGTTGGTGCGGGCCACAGACCGAGCGTCACGAGCAATTGGCGCCGAACCCTCTCCGCGCGCGCATCCCAGGCGGCGCGGTTCGTAGGAGTGGCAAAGGGGAAATAACCGTCCAGATCTTTCAGCGGTTCGAGCCGCACGTCGCGGGGAAGCTGCCCCGGCGGCAGGGCGCGCGGAGCCGCGGAGTCCGCGGCAACAGCGAACGCGAAACAGGCAGCGCAGCCGGCAAACAACCGGGCGCAAGACAGGGACTTGTTGGCCATGCGGTTGAGTGTAATGCCGGATCCGGCCCTCGCCAAGCCCGGAGAGAATTGGGATTGGCGATGAGGGCACTTTCTGGTGATGTCTGCGCCGATGATTCTGCACAAGCTCATCGTGCATCACGCCAAACACGGATATGACCATGCGTTCTCGCGGATGCAGGTGGACGACGCGATCCGGTGGCTCAGGGACCGCGGCGTTGCGATGGGCCAGGGCACGACGGCGCTTGATCTGGGGTGCGGCTCCGGCACGTTCGGTCAGCGACTGCTCGAAATGGGATGCAAGGTCACCTTTGCCGACGAAAGCGATTGGCTGCCTGCGGAGATTCCGCGGACGTCCTTTCGGAGGCTCAACCTCGATACGGAATCGCTTGATTCGCTGGGCCGCCACGATCTGGTGATTTGCTCGAATGTCCTCGAGCATCTGCGCGAGTCCGAGCGGCTGATCCGGTCCTTTCCAGCCCTGCTGATGCCCGGGGGACATCTCTATTTGAGCTGGACCAACTGGCTTTCACCCTGGGGGGGACATGATTTCTCGCCCTGGCACTACCTGGGTCCGCGGCTCGGTCCGCGGCTCTTCGACCGACTGGTCGGCAAGCCGCGCGCGCTCAAGCCGTTCGAGAATCTCTTCGTGACCCACATCGGACGCACTCTGCGACTTCTGCGGGCTCAACGGCATCTCGATGTGGTGGCCGTGGCTCCCCGTTACTACACGGAGCTGTGGCCTCTGATGAAGATCCCGGTGTTGCGCGAGGTTTTGGCGTGGAACTGCGCGGCACTTGTCGCGCGCAGGGATTAGCCCGGTTGTTTCTTAGGCGGCGCCAGGAACCGTAACCGGGCTAACCCGCATAGCAGTCATCCTGCGAGGTCGGACCGTCCCGTGCACCGACGGGGTGTCAATATGCGGGTTAGGGAGTTCCGGGAAGAAACAGGAAGTACAAGCGTCCGGCCTGGATGGGCGGGAACTCGATGCCCAGGTCGACCTGGATGGCGGGCGTCTCGGTGCGGACAAACAGCCGAAACAAACTGCCCAGTTCGAAAGGCTGCTCGTAGCGGATGATCCTGGCGCGGTCGATCTGCGCCAGCGTTTTGGCCCGGTCCAGGGCCGTCTTGAAGTTGCCGAGTTCATCCACGAATCCCCAGTCATGGGCCTGCCGGCCCGAGAATACCCGCCCGTCCACATAATCCTCCCAATTGTCGACCAACCCGCGCCCGCCGTCCTCGCTGAGGCGGTACGGGCTCTGGCGCCCCTCCGCCACCACCTCTTTGAACCTGCGAAACGTCGTGTCCACCAGCGACTGAACCATCTCGCGCTCCTCGGGCAGGATCTCCTCCTCCGCCTTGTCGCCACTGAGCATGTCCTTGAAGCGCCCGCTCTTGTAGACCTCAGGCCGCACGCCGAGTTTGTTCATCAGGCCGCGGTAATTGTAGCCGTGCATAATGACGCCAATGCTGCCGGTGATCGTGAGGGGGTTGGCAACAATCCAGCGGCACGGCGCGGCGACGTAGTAACCTCCCGAGGCCGCCACGCTCCCCATCGAGGCGACGACCGGTTTGCCCGAGCGCTGCTGGAACTCGGCGAGACTCCGGTTGATCTCGTCCGACGCGAGCACTTCACCCCCGGGCGAATCGATGCGGAGCACGACCGCCTTGACGGCATCGTCGGATTCGGCCCGCTTGAGTTGCTCGCGCACCATCTCGACAGGGCCAGAAGACCCTCCCCCGAGCAGGCTCCCGAAGATAATCCCCTCGATGTCGATCACCGCCACCTTGTCCCGCCCTCCTTGATCATCCATCACAGCCTCCTCGAGCCGGACCGCTGTGTCGCGCGTCGGCCCGCCGGTCGATCGCATCAATCCGATCACCCACCCCCCCACGCTTGCCACGGCGATGGACAGCAGAACTAACAGGAGTACCAACGACAGCACCTTCCAACCCCACCCGCCCGCCGGGGGTCGGGGCGAAGCCGCCCTGGGTGGGACCGCGCCCAGGACCGGAGGGGCCGGCTGCCCTTGCGGACGGTCATGCGAAGCCGGCGCGGCGGGAGGGGGAACAGCCGGGGAATCTCCGGTCTGGCCGGCGACGGTCTGCCCATCTCGAGGCGTCTGGGGCGTCTGGTCGTGTGCAGGGTGCGTTGTGTTATCCATAGGATGCCCGGCACATTGAGACGAACCCGCCACCAATGCAAGCCGCGGGGTTGCCGCGGGCTTGCGTGCGCAGGGCCTCAACGGCGAGGCCGTTCAGGCGGTCGCTTGGTCGGACGAAGCCGATGATTCCGGGTTCGGCACGGTCAACCCGAGTGCGGGTGCGACGCCTTGCAGTGCCTGGATGACATGGTTGATATGGTCGTCGAGGGGAATTCCCAGCAGGGCGGCGCCGCGCTCGAGGTCCTCGCGCCTCACCGCCGCCGCAAAGGACTTCTGCTTCATTTTCTTTCGCACGCTGCTCGAGGCCATCCCGTTCAAGCGTTCCGGACGCACATAGGCCACGGCCATCACGAAGCCGCACATTTCATCCACGGCGAACAGGGCCTTACGCAGGGGCCGGTCCAACGGGTAATCCGCCTGATTCCAATCCGCGTGGGAGAGCAATGCGCCCACGATCTCTTCGTCGACTCCGCGCTCCCGCAGGAGGCGGGCGCCTTCACGCGTGTGGGCGGGCGGCTCGGGCCACCGTTCGTAGTCGAAGTCGTGCACGAGACCCACCAGACCCCAGAGCGGGACGTCCTCGTTGAAGTGCGCCGCGTAGTGTCGCATTGCGGCCTCGACGGCCAGCGCGTGTTTGCGCAGGGATTCGGACGCGGTGAATTCCGTGAGCAGCCGCCAAGCTTCGTCTCGTGTCATAAGCCTGCAGTCCGCGCAACCGACGCGCCGGCCACCTCCCAGCAGGGCCGTGCGGCCCTTCCCGAGGCGCGCTTTACGGTCGGATCATCCCGGCTCTTACGGTGCACGGCCCATGAATCGGACGTTCGAGTCCGGTCCGCAAGCCTATTCTTGGCGTCTGGCAGGTTGTTCTCCGATGTGGAACCGCGCCTGTCCCGGTGTTAGACTGCCGGCGCATGAACGCAAATGCCGAGCCGATGGTTCTCCTGGGCGTGACCGGATCGATCGCCGCCCACCGCGCGGTCGATCTCGCCAGCCTGCTGGTCAAGCGGGGCTGTTCGGTGCACGTGGTGATGACGGAGAACGCCCAGCGTTTTGTCCAGCCGCTGCCTTTCAAGACGCTGTCGCGCCATTCGGTGATCACCAGTCTCTGGTCCAACCCAACCGGCTGGCAGCCGCCGCATATCGAACTGGCCGACCAGGCCCGCCTCCTGCTGGTTGCGCCCGCCACAGCGCTCTTTCTGGCCAAGTTGGCTCATGGACTTGCCGATGACGCCCTCCATTGCATGGCGCTGGCGCTCAACCCGGCAGCGCGGATCCTGGTTGCGCCCGCAATGAACGGCAAAATGTGGCTGCATCCGGCCACGCAGGCGAATGTCGCCCTGCTGCGCAGCCGAGGCGTCGAGTTCATTGGACCGGATGCCGGGGCGCTGGCATGCGGATACGAAGGCGTGGGACGGATGGCCGAGGTGAACGAGATTGTGGCGCGTGCGCTCGAACTGCTGGCGTCGGCAACCGGGCAGCCTGCCGGGCACAGCGCCGGTGTGGGGAGATCTCCGGGTGGCGAGGCCTGATCCGGCACGGAACATGCAATCCCTCTGACTGTGCAATTGTCCCCTGTGGCAACGTGGTTTCGGACGCTCTGGAGCGCTTCTCCCCGTCCCTTGCAGTCGCTCCGCTCCCTGGGCCGGGTGGTGACCATGTCGTCGACGGATCCGGCGCAGCAGACGGAGCGCATTCGGCTGATCGAGCGCGACCTGGGTCTGGCGGTCAAGGCGGTGGTGCTGGCCATTCTGTTTTGGTTTCTCTATTGGTCATCGTGGGTGGTCGATTCGCCGGCCAACCCGAACGTGGTGTTGGACAAGGTGACCTGGATGTTCGCCCAGCAGGCCGTGCAGTATGTGTTCCTGCTCTACCTGGCGTTCAATTTCGGCGTCGCTTTCATCCTGCTGGGGAACCGGCAGGTGGCTTTTCCATTGCTCCAATGGACGGTCTTCACGGTGGCGCTGGTGGACGGCTTGTTTCTCGGCGCGTTGGTGGCGGTAACCGGCGGCATCGGGAGCGCGTTGTATTGGCTTTATCCGGTCCTCATCGTTCGCAACTGTCTGAGCTTCAAAGCCACCGGCCCCCAGGTGATCCTGAACCTGCTGATGCTGCTCTTCTACACGGGCGGTGTTCTGCTTGATGCCACGATCGGCGCCATGGACACGATTGCGCTGGAGGACGAGGAGGAGGCTGCAGCGGTGGCTGTGTCCCCCCTGGCTGGCGGGTTCGTTTGGCGTCTGGCCCTGCTGATGGCCGTGGCGGCATGGTCCTGGGGCTTGCAGATCCTGTTCGACCGCCAGCGGCAACGCCAGGACGAACAGCAGGAACTGGCTTTGCGCCGCCAGCAACTCGAAGCCGCCGGACGGCTGGCCGCCGAGATCGCGCACCAGCTCAAGAATCCGCTCTCGATCATCAACAACGCCTCCTACACACTCCAGCGAACCGTGAAAGAGGGGAAGACCATCACTCAGCAGATTCGCATTATTCGGGAGGAGGTCGAGAAGTCGGACCGCCTGATCACGGAGCTGATGGGGTACGCGCAACTGGCCGAGGGACGTGTCGAGAAACTGGACGTGAAAGAGGAGATCGAACGGGCGGTGCTTCAGGTGTTTCCGCCGGCAGTCGAGTACGACGTCAAGATCCACCGCGATTATGCCCCCGGCCTGCCGCTGCTCCTGGTCCAGCGCAACCATTTGTCCGAGACTTTTGTCAACCTGCTCCAAAACACGCGCGAGGCCCTCGACGGACACGGCAACATCTGGATCCAGACCTCGCCGAGCGAGAACTACTCGATCCGAATCAGCATCGCCGACGATGGCCCCGGGATTGCCCCTGAGAACATCGAGCGCATCTTTGCGCCCTATTTCACCACACGCGAAAAGGGGACGGGCCTCGGCCTGGCGATCGTGAAGCACAACACCGAGATGTACGGGGGCCAAATCACAGTCGAATCTGAGCTTGGAAAAGGCGCGCGCTTCGTCCTAAACTTCCCCGCCCGAACGCTCATGAAACTGCGTAAATGAGTCTGCCGCTGCCACCGCTGCTTTTCGTCGACGACGAAAAGAACGCGCGCATCCAGTTTCCGGACATGGTTGCGGCGATGGGGTTTGACGATGTGAGCGTGGTCACCGCCGACTCGGCGGAGCAGGCTCTGAAGCTGCTGGAGCAGGGCGAGTATTTCATGGTGGTGACGGATGTTCGGCTGGGCGGCATGAGCGGCCACGATCTCCTGCGCCGAGCGCGCGCCCGCTGGCCGGACACCCCCGTCCTGGTCATCACGGCCTACGCCACGCCTCGACAGGCGGTCGATGCGATCAAGGCCGGGGCCTACGACTACCTCGCCAAGCCGTATGAACCCGAGGCCCTTCGCCAGGCCATCACCCGAAGCGCCGAAGTCTATCGCCTCCGCAAGGAGAACGCCTCGCTGCGCGCGCGCTCGGGCGAGATCTACCGCCTCGAACATATCATCGGCGAATCGCCGAAAATGGTCGCCTTGCGGCAGTTGATTCAGACCGTTGCGCCGACCAACGCCACGGTCCTGATCCTTGGCGAGAGCGGGACCGGCAAGGAGTTGGTGGCGGGGGCGCTGCACAGCCTCAGCCACCGGCGCGAGAGGAACTACATCCGCATCAACTGCGCCGCCATCCCCGAGGCCCTGCTCGAAAGCGAGCTGTTCGGCCACGAGAAAGGCTCGTTCACCGGCGCGCTGCGCCAGAAGTCGGGACGGGTCGAAGAGGCGGACGGCGGCACGATCTTCCTGGACGAGATTGGCGACATGAGCCGCCCGCTCCAGGCCAAGCTGCTCCGCTTTCTGGAGGACGGCACGTTCACGCGCGTCGGGGGCAATCAGGAACTGCGCGTGGATGTGCGGTTGATTGCGGCCACCAACCGCGACATCATCCGCGCAATCCGCGAGAATCATTTCCGCGAAGACCTGTTTCACCGGCTCAACGTGGTTCAATTCATGCCCCCGCCCCTGCGCGAACGGGGTCAGGACGTGCTTCTGCTGGCCGAGCATTTCCTCCGTCATTTCGCGGCGGCCATGAGCAAGAACATCCGCGGCATCAGCGCGCCGGCGCAGCAAAAGCTGCTGGCCCATCACTGGCCAGGCAACGTCCGGGAGCTGCGCAACGCCATCGAGCGCGCGGTGATTCTCGAGACCCGCGAGGAACTTCAAGCCGAGAGCCTGCCCGATTCGCAGGTTGAGAACCGGCTTCGGAAGAGCGGCTCTCCGCCCGTGGGCGAAGCCTCTCTGGACGATCACCTGGCCGGGTATGAACGCGATCTCATCGTCAATCTCCTCGAACGCGAGGGCTTCGATCTCAACCGCACGGCCGAGGCGCTGCGCATCAGTCGAACCGCCCTCCGCACCCGCATGCAGCGCTTGAACATCAACGCTGACGACCCCACAGCCGAAGACGGCACGGGATCCGCAAGTCGGAAACGTCCAGCCGCATAAACGTGCCATGACAGCTTGTCCGCCTCACCCGCGTCACGCAAAACCCGGCCTGTCGAAGTGCCGCCACCTCGCCATCCAGCCGCCCCGGCGATCTGGCCCGACCCCCCGCCCCGAAATCGCCCCGACGCGCGCCTGGGCTGCATTGCCCCCGGTTGGGTCCGTCGTCCGCTGGCTGGCCGGTCTCGCGGTGCTCGGAGTCGCCTCCGCCGCCGGCTCCGCCCAAGTCACTTACTCGGGGCCCCCGTCCGGCAGCAGTGACGGTCCCGCCTGGAGCCGTGTCCCGGGGTTGACGCAGGATATGCTGGTGGTCCTCGGGGTGGGGATCCTGCTGCTGGTCGTGCTTTTGGTCTGGGCTTTGTTCCTCCGAAAGCGGCCGCATTCGCACTCCCACTCCCACTCGAGGCACCACCGCGGCATTCAGATCGAGGAGAGCGGAGAATCCGACTCCGACCACGCCAGGCACCATCACCGGCACAGACGCAAACGGAGACGGCGCGATCACAGAATGCGCAACCCGACCCTGGCCGAAACGGGGGGCCTGCCTCCGCCCCGTTCCGAGCCCCACCCGCCCCCCGTCACCTGAGTCGCGCCCATGCCGAAAGCCTGTCACCAAGGCGGCGCCGACGGCTGATTGAGCGGTCCCACCCCGGCATGAGCGCACCCGTCAGCCAGACCATCACGCGGCAGAGCGCCTCGAACCTGGCCCTTGCGTTCATCCTGCTGCCGCGCGAGAAGCGCCGGGCGATGGCGGCTCTTTATGCCTTCTGCCGCGAGGTGGATGACATTGCCGACGAAGTGGGCCTTCCGATCGACGTGCGCCGGTCTCGATTGGAGCAGTGGCGAAGCGACCTGCATGCCATCTATGCCCGGCGTCAGCCGCGCTTTGCCGTCATGCGCGAACTCACGCCGGTGGTCGAGCATCACCGCCTGCCGCGCCTCCTGTTCGAGGAATTGCTCGAAGGCGTCGAGATGGATCTCGATGTGCAGCGGTATCCGGACTACGCTGCAACCGAGCTCTACTGCTACCGCGTGGCTTCCGTCGTTGGCCTGCTCAGCATCGAGATCTTCGGCTATCGCAATCCTGCCTGTCGCGACTACGCCATTGCGCTGGGCAAGGCCCTCCAGTTCACCAATATCCTGCGCGATGTGGGCGCGGATGCCGATCGCGGACGGATTTACCTGCCGCTCGACGAACTCGCCCGCTGCCGGGTGACGCCCGAGGAAATCCTCCGGCACCAGGACTCTCCGCGCTTCCGCCACCTGGCCGCAGCCGTCGCCGCCCGGGCCCGCGCCCATTACAGCCAGGCCCGCCAGGCACTGCCTCCCGAGGATCGCTCTGCCATGATCGCCGCCGAATCGATGGCCGCCGTCTACTGGAGTTTGCTCGAAAGGCTCGAAAGGCTCGAATTCCGGGTGCTCGGACCCACGCCTCTGCGACTCTGCCGCGCGAAGAAACTGCTCCTGACACTCCGGACCTGGCTCCGCGTCAAGTTCGGCAGTGCAACTCCCAACTATGGAGTCGCTCCGACTGCTCGAAACTCCGACGCGCCGGCGATCGAGTGCCGGTGATGTCTCACACGACCGCAACCATCGGACGGTCTCAGGCGCGCTCGATCTCCCGACGCCTGATCGTGAATGCCGACGATTTCGGGCGTTCAGACGCCATCAACCAGGCGGTGATCCGGGCGCACTGCGAGGGCATTCTGACCTCGGCCAGCCTCATGGTTAACGAACCGGCATGCGCCGAGGCCGCCCGGCTCGCCCGGGCGCACCCGCGTCTGGCGGTGGGCCTGCATTTGACCCTTGTCAGCGGCAGGGCCGCGCTCACACCGCAGCAGGCCCCTGGCCTGATCAACCCGGCGCAGGGGTTTGCACACGATGCGATTCGCGCCGGATTGCGGTATTTCTTCAAACCCAGCCTCCGCGAGGCTTTGCAGCAGGAAATCGCCGCCCAATTCGCCCGATTCCGTGAAACCGGTCTTGTCCTCGACCATGTCAACGGGCATCTCAACATGCATCTGCACCCGACGGTTCTGCGTCTGCTGTGCGCGCCGGCGGGGGCGTGGACGATTCCCACGTTCCGCCTGACTCGGGATCCGTTCTGGATCAACGCGCGTCTGGCGCGCGGGCACTGGATCTACCGTCTGAGCCACGCCGTCATCTTCTCTCTCCTCTGCGCATGGGCACGCCCGCGTCTGCGCCGAGCCCGGATGCGACACACCCGCGCCGTGTTCGGCCTGCTGCAGAACGGGCGCGTGGACACCGATTATCTCTCCCGGTTGCTCGGGCGGCTTCCAGAAGGCGATTCGGAGCTTTACTGTCATCCGTCGCTGACCGACTTTAGGCACGAGCTGGACGCGCTCGTCAGTGCGCAGGCCCGGGAGGCTGTGCGGCGCTGTGGAATCCAACTCGTCCGCTACCAGGATCTCGACCATGGTGAAACTGCTGATCATTCTGCTGATCGGTCTCGTCTTTGAGGCCATCGGCGTCGTGCTCCTCAGCCAGGGACTCAAACAGATCGGTCCGCTGAACCGCGTCACCGCGCCCGAAGTCGTCCGGATCGTCAAGCGCGGCGCCGCGAATGCGCGCATCCTTTTGGGCGTGTTCTTCGAGGCCCTCTTCTTCGCCTCCCTGCTTGTGCTCATGTCCCGCAGCGATGTCAGCTTCGTGTGGCCGCTGACATCCCTGGGCTTCGTGCTGACCACGCTGGCTGCTCACCTGATCCTGAAGGAGCACGTCAGCGTCATGCGCTGGTGCGGCGTATGCCTCATCATGCTGGGGGCCGGTCTCATTACCTGGACCGAGCACCAGCGCTCGCCCGATGCGCCGTCGGCGCCCCTCGCCGATGCCCCCACGCCGGATCGAACACAGGCTCCGCGCTGAACCTGATCCGGGCTGGTTGACTCGCGATCCAGCCGCGCAACGCTTCCCTCGGGAGCCTGAAATGCCGGAGGGTTTGGCCTGGGCTCTACGGTTTTCGCAGGCGGTAGTACTTCATGCTGCTGGCTGGCGACACGGTCAGACGGTTGTTGACCGCGCCGGTCACCGGTGTCCAGGCCGGCGTGCCGAGGGTGTCAGCGCTTTCCAACCCGTACTCCGAGAGATCTTCAGGCCACGCAATGACGACCAATCCATCGGACTGGAGAGCGATCGACAAGACCGGCTGAATCGTCGCGGGGCGGATCAGGGGCATTCCGTACTTGCTTGCCAGGTAGGTGACGAGCAGATCGCGGTCGGCCGCGGACAAGGCCCGGTTGTAGACGACGATCTCGCTGATGTCGCCCTTCATCCAGGTCGTCAGGTCGTCGCGCGACCCGATCCGGAGCGGACTGCCCTCGTCGACGGCGCCGTACCCATGCACGCCGCCGCCGATCGGCTGGTCGAAGAGATAGTGCATCACGTTCGCCACCTCGACCTGGAAGCCGGCGACCAGGTACTGCCCAGCGGGGAATCCGCTGGCGGCGGCCACCGGCGCATTGCCGTCGGATGTGCCGCGGGATACGGTCGGCACGCCGGTGCCCGCGGCAACCGAGTAATCGCGCGGGCGTGGGTTGGCGCCGACGCACTTGGTCCAGATCGTGCGAGTGACCGCGAAATCGTCGAACTTGGCGACATAGAACGAGGTGATGTCGGCGGTAATCGCCACGCTCGGCGCGCTGGCGACATCGAGGTATTGGGTTTCCCCGTCAAAACGCAGCACGGGTTTGCCGTTCACGGCGTTTTCGACCAGGACCGGAGCGTAAGGCTCGGTCGGCTGCGCGGCGTCGTTGCCATTGCCCGACTGGTCGGCCCAAACGGTCACCGCCCCGCCGGAAGCGGTCACCCCGGCGTCGGCTTTGAGCCAGAGCTGCAAGCCGTCCATCGGCGGGGCCGCCGGTCCCGTGCCGGTAATGGTCAGGGTGACCGGTGCCGACGTGCTGCGCGCGCCCCAATTGTCGGTCGCGATGGCTTTCAAGGCGACGACGCCAGGGGTGCGCAGTTCGACGGGCAGTCGATAGGGCGTTGTCGCGACTGACGCGATCAGGACGTCGTTGGCGGTGAACTCGATTTGTTGAATCGAGCCGTCGGCATCGGTTGCGGTTGCCTCGAGGACAAGAGTGCCCGGCGCGGACGCCGACGTGCCAGGCGTCGGACTCACCAGCGCAACGGCGGGCGCCTGGTTGGCAATCCGCAGCAGAGGGATGCCGTATTTGGCCGCCAGATAGGTCATCAGATTGGTCCGGTCGCTCGCCGACAGCGCGCGGGCGTAAAGCAGGATTTCGGCGATATCGCCCTTCATCTGTGTGACAAGATCATCGCGCGTGCCGATGCGCAACGGCACGCCCGCGCCCTCCGGCACAGCGGTGATGCTCCCGCCGCCATTGGGCTGTGAGTTCAGATAATGCGTCAATGTCGTGCCCGATGCCTCCAGACCGACCACCGCATAGACTCCGGCCGGCACGCCGGCGGCGCCCGCCACGGTCCCGAAGCCGGCCTGGCCGCCGCGAAAGGCGTTGGGCACGCCGGTGCCCGGTGCAAACCAGCAATCGAACGGGCGCGCCAGATTGACCAGCGTTTGGGCCCATACGGCGCGGTAGGAGACAAAATCGTCGAACTTGACCACGTAGAAGGTTGTCAGGTCGCCTGTCACGGTCGCGGTCGGCGAGTCCATCACTTCGAGATAGCGCGTGGCGCCGTCGAAATGGAGGACCGGCTTTCCATTGAGCGCAGCCTGCACGATGACGGGTGCGGCGCCCGGATCCCATTGGCTGGCGTCGTTGCCCTGACCGGACTGATCGCTCCAGCCGAGCACGGAGTCGCCTTCGCCGGTGGTGACACCCGCATCGGCTTTGAGCCAGAGGCTCAGATCACCCGCAGGCGGGGCCGAGGGCGCCGCGCCGGTGATCTGCACAGTGACGGGCGCCGAGGTGCCGCGCGCGCCCCAGTTGTCGGTGGCGATGGCCGTGAACGTCGCCCACCCGGGAGACAGGAGGTCCACCGCCAATTGGTACGGGCTCTCCGTGAGGCGGGCGATCACCGAGCCGTTCACGACGAAATCCACATTGGTGACGCTGCCGTCGCTGTCCGTCACAGTCGCGGCCAGGCTGGCCGTCGCCGGCAACGCAAAGCTGGCGCCCTCGACCGGGCTGGTGAGCGTGGCCACGGGCGACTGGTTGCCCAGGCGCACGAACGCGATGCCGTACTTGGCCGCCAGGTAATTCACGACCGTGGCCCGGTCGGCACCGGTGAGAGCCACGTCGTAGATGAGCAGCTCAGCCATTTCCCCCTTCATCTGCGTGACCAGATCGTCGCGCGAGCCGATGCGCAGCGGCATGCCGAGGTCGCCCGGCACGATCGTGATGGCCCCTGGCCGGTCCGCCTCGCCGTTCAAATAGTGCGTGACCGTCTGGCCGGCGATGTCGAAACCCACGACCACATAGGAGCCGGCGGGGACGGCGAAGGTGCTGGTGACGCCCTGGGCGGGCGTGGTCGCTGCGTCGGCGCGATACACGACGGCAACCCCGTTTCCCGTGTTCAGATAATAGTCGTTCGGCGCGGCGCGCGCGCCGATCGTCTTCGCCCAAATGCCCCGCCAGGTCGCGAAATCGTCCGCCTTCAACACCACGAACGTGGTGAGATCCCCCGCCAGAGCGGTGCTGGGGGAACTGGCGACATCGAGGTACTGCGGGGCGTCGGTGAAGCGCACGGCGGGTTTTCCGTTGACCGCGTCGCCAACCCAGAACGGCGACTGCGTGTCGTCATACTGCGTTGCGTCATTCATCTGGCCGGATTGATCGGCCCACGCGGTCACCGCACCGTTCGCGTTGGTGGTCACGCCGGCGTCGGCCTTAAGCCAAAGCTGCAGACCGGCCGAAACGGGCGCCGACGGCGAAGTGCCTGTGACGTTCACGACGACCGGAGCTGACGTGGCCCGCAGGCCGCCCAGAGAACCATTGTCCAGAGCGATGGCGGTCAGAGTGGCCTTTCCGGGGGTCAGCATGTCGAGATTCAATTGGTAAGGGGCGTGTGTGGCGGAGGCAACAGGGATGCCATTCGCCAGGAAATCGACGCGTGTGACTTGGCCATCCGGGTCTTGGGCCGAGACCATCATGGCCACCGAACTGGACGCTGCCACCGTGGTGCCGGGGGCCGGACTGGTGATCTGCACGGACGGTGGCTGGTTGAACGCCAGGCCGTACTTCGCCCGGAGGTAATCGATCACCATGCCCCGGTCGGCCTCGGACAACGCGGCGTCGTAGAGCAGCAATTCCGCGAGGTCGCCCTTGAGCTGGGTGACCAGATCCTCGCGCGATCCGATGCGCAGCGGCAGGCCGCTGTCCTCGGCAGGGTTCAAGAGACTGATCGTGCCCCGGCCGTTGACCTGGTCGTTGAAGTAGTGCGCGACCGCGGTGTCCTCGATGCTGAAGCCAATCACGGCGAATTGGCCCGACGGCACCGCTGCGGCGCCATCGGCGCTCAGCCATTGGGTGCTGTTCCCGCGGTAGAGCCGCGGGACGTTGCTGTCAGGCAAAAAGTAGTAGTCGGTCGGCCGCGGCTTGTTGCCCAGGACCTTGCTCCATACCGCGCGGTAGCCGCTCATGTCCGACAGCTTCACCACGAAAAAGGTCGTCAGATCCCCGACGAAGGAGACGCTCGGCGAATTGGGGACATCCATGTACTTCGTCCCGCCCTCGAATCGGAGAACAGGATTCCCGTTGAGCACGTTCTCGATCAGTTTGGGCGCACGGGCCGCATTCGGCTGCGCGGCATGGTTGTTCTGGCCCGATTGGTCGGCCCAACCCGTGACGTTGTCACTGGCGTCCTTGGTCACCCCTGCATCGGCCTTCAGCCATAGCTGCAGGTTCGCTTTCGGCGGTTCGCCGGGCTGAGCCCGAAGACCCGTGGAGCTGGCCAGCCCGAGCAGTGCCACGACGAGCACTCCGGGAGTGGCCGACAGAAGAGAAGCAATGGGAGATGGATGCGTCTTCACAGAGAAGTCCTGTGGTTGAAGTTGGAACGGTCGGAACTATACTGTCCTCGGCGGCGCGTGGCAAGAAGTGATTTTGCCCTGTCGATTCCCCGATTCCCCCCGACAACCTCCAGGTGTACTGCCGAAAAGACCGCACGAGCCGGCCTCAGGGCTGCGCAGCCTGACGGGGGGCCTTCAGTCCGGAGACCGCAGTCGGGGGCCGCGCGCTCTTTCAATCAGGGGGGGGCCATCCGCTTCGCGGTCGTTCGCCTCGATCTGCTGCCGGGATCAGAGCATGCGCTGGTCAATAACGCGCTTGGCCTTGCCATCGCTCACGGGGAGGCTGCCCGGGGGCACCAGTTCCACCTTGGGCTTGACCAGGATCTCGGCTCGCAGTTTCTCGGTGATTTGGGTTTGAAGACGCACCAGGTGATCGACCTGTCCGTCAAAACCGGCCTCGGTGAACTCGACCTGCACCGTCATCTCGTCCAGCCCTCGAAGCGTGACCAGGTAATTGCGGCCGACGCCGGGCACCTTCATGAGCACCTGTTCGATCTGCTGCGGATAGAAATTCACCCCGCGCAGGATCAGCATGTCGTCCGACCGCCCGGTGATCCGCTCGATGCGCCGATGGGTTCGTCCACACGCGCAGGGTTCTGAGATGATCGAGGTGATGTCGCGGGTGCGGTAGCGCAGGAGCGGCATGGCCTCGCGGGTCAAGCTGGTCAGCACCAACTCGCCCCGTTCCCCATCCGGCCGGGGCGTTCCGGAGACCGGGTCGATGATCTCCATCAGGAAATGATCCTCCCAGAGGTGCATGCCGCGTTTCTGTTCGCACTCGAAGGCGACGCCCGGGCCGTTCATCTCGGAGAGCCCGTAGGAGTTGTAGGCGTCGATCCCCAACGCCTGTTCGATTTTGTGGCGTGTCTCTTCGGTGTGGGGTTCGGCTCCGACGTAGGCCTTGCGCAAGGCAAGATCGCGGCGCGCGTCGATTCCTTTTCGTTCGAGGAAGTCGGCGAAATAGAGGGCGTAGCTCGGGGTGGCATGAAAGACCGTCGTGCCGAAATCCCGCATGAGGAGGAGCTGGCGCTCCGAGTTGCCGGGGCCTGCCGGGATGACCAACAGGCCGACCTTCTCGGCGCCATAGTGCATCACCAGCGCTCCGGTGAAGAGGCCGTAGGTCATCATGTTCTGGAGCACGTCGCCGCGCGTGACGCCCGTCATCAGGAGGCATCGAGCGATCAACTCGGCCGCGCGGTCGACATCGCCGCGTGAAAAGAAGAGCGCCTTGGGTTTCCCTGTGGTGCCGCTCGAAGTGTGGAGCCTGGCCAGGTCCTGGCGATCGACAGCCACCAGCCCGTCCGGGTATTGGGCGCGCAAATCGGCGTTGGTGGTGAACGGCAGGCGGCGGACATCTTCGAGCGTCCGGATCTGCTCGGGCCGGACGCCGGCCTCGGCGCATTTCTGGCGGTAGAACGCGACGCGCTCCGAGCACCGGCGGACGGTGTCCTGCAGTTGGCGGAGCTGGAGCGTGGCCAGCGCCGCCCGGTCCATGGTCTCAACCCGCTGATCCCAGAACATGGCAGCGAGTTAGAAGCTGAAAGAGACCTCGGCCCTGAGGAAGGTCATGAGATCGTTTCGGGCGTAGTAATCCCCCTGCCAGACGAATTCCGCCCAGAGGTGGCCTTTCATGTGTTTGCTGAAGGTGTGCTGGAGCGTGCACTGCAGGTAATGCCCGCGGAAGTGGTCGTCGTAGCTGAAGAGCGGAGCGGCGCCGCCCGCGCGGGTGGGATCGTCTTGCGGGGCGAACAGGGCGTTGTAGTAGGCGCCTGCCAGCGTGTTCCTGGTGGGATTGAAGGTCCAGCCCCCCCCCAGGCGCATCAGGTTGTTGTGCTGGGCGATCCGTCCGCCGGTCTCGGCGGCGAAGGAATAGATGTACAACTCGCTGTAGCGCGGCCAGCGGCCCCACAGGATGTCGAACATCTCATCCTTCCCGTCGGTCGCGTCGTTGTCGCCGGAGAGGTACTCGCCCACGACGTGGAGTTGGTTGTTGAGAGAGTCGCGGAAGAGGTAGCTCAGCCGCGCATTGGCGCCAAAGGCGTCAATATCGCGATTGCGGTCCGGGTCGGCGGCAAACGTGGGATCCTGCTTCTTGCCGAACTGATAGGCGCCATCGATCGAGTACTGCCAGTGGTCGCCCGGGAATCCCGTCAAACGCCCGCCCAGAGTGTAAATGTCCGCATTGTCGCCAAACGCCAGTTCCCTGTCGTCGTGCTTGTAAATGAAGAAGCCGTCGAGCGTCGTGTTCTGGATCGACTTGTTCGAGGCATAGGCGATGAGCCCCCGCTCGTTCTGTTCAGTCAGGTAATAGGGCGTGCTCGAATGCTCGGGGCTCGGGTTGGCGTTGAGTGTCGGGAACCAATCATCGGGGCGGGCGGACTGGGAGATCGCAATCAGGTCGAACCGGGTCTTGATCTCCTTGGCATCGTAGGTGGCGCGGACCGAGTCGAGGAAGTAGGTCCATGAGCCGTCGCCGGGCGTGCCGTCGGCGACCAGCCACCAGTTCCAGAAATCGCCGATCATGATGTCCTGCCGTCCGGCGGTAATTGTCAGCGGCTGGCTCAGGGCGTTGCTCCACTTGATGTTGAGGTTGTCCACCATCCCATAACGCCACTCCATGCCCTGTTCGCCGCGGAATGTGCTGGTGAAAGCCGGGCGAGTCCACTGTCGCGCCTCCGCCGTCATGCGCGCGTTGAAGGCGACATCGGTCACGGGCGTGATCGTGCTCCAGACGCGCCCGCGGTATCGGATGACATTCTGTTCGTGCAGCGGGTTCTTTTCGCTGAGGCTGACGTTGTTGTTGTAATACTCGTCGCGGATCCGCATGTCGCCGCCCCACGTGAACCAGGACAGCGGGCTCTTGACGTCCTGGATCCACTGCTCGGTCGAACTGAGCGGCGGCGGCGTCCCCTGGGGCGGCGTCGCGGGCGGCAAGGCCACTGACGTGGCAGCGGACTGGCCGTGGGCAGTGATCGCGCCGGCGGCAAGCGACAGACTGGCCAGCGTGCAGGAGAACAGGGAGCGATTCATGTGGGGTGTGGGTTGAGGTTTGATTGGAACCGATTAGCACCGCAATCGACATGGGATGCTTGGCGCCGCCGCGGGCCGCCGCGGGGCGGCTGACGGAATTGCGCGCCCGCGGCGAGCGCGAGCAGGCGAGAGGTGTTTCCCGAGGCCGTGGCCGCCAGACAAAGCGGAAGCCTCACAATTCTCCGCGGGTTGCACGTTGGGGAATTCACCAAAGACCGCGCACCAATGCAAGCACAGAAGTGTTCCCGGCAACCGAAGTGTTCCCAAAGCCGCGTCGCGCCTCGCAGTGTGTCGTCCCGCCGCGCGGCCTCTCCCGGCCCGCATGTCCGCAAGGTCTTGACCATCGCGAACCCGGCTCCAAACGACGGACCGATGCACGTCAGATCAGTTCGAGTTGGGTCGCATCCACCTTGATGGCCGCAGCCTGGCCGATGAAGTCCAGACGCAGCAGCGCCTCCGTCATTCCCGACCGGCTCTCGACCCAGGCGGCCATCCCCTGAAGCGGACCCGACTTGATCCGCACCTTCACGCCGGGACCGATCGTCGGGGCCAACCGCACCTCGACGTCGGTCTCGAGGGCCTGGAGAATATCCTCCAATTGCGCCGCGAACTCTCCCTGGTCCGGCACATCGAGCAGGTTGGCCACGTGATCGCTCTGGTAAACCGTCTGCCGCTCGGTGGGCTGGATCTGCAGGAAGACGTAGCCGGGAAACAGCGGCTTGTAAAAGACCACCTTCTTGCCCCGGTACTTCTTCACGCTCCGGTAACAGGGCAGCGTGGTGGATAATCCCTCACGCTCGCAATACTGCACCAGCTTCTTCTCGCACCGCGGACGCGTGTGCGCCACAAACCAGATCGGATCGCTCATGGAAGCTCCGGATTGCCCACCACCCGACGCCACCGCGCCAATTGCCGCCGCACCTCGCGCGGGCTGGGCGCGCCGGGGAGCGCGCGCCTTCGCATCGCGCGGTCCAGATCGAACACCCCAGAGGCCTTCGATCCGAATTTCGCCGAAACCCGGCGCCATTCCTCGATCGTCAGATCGTCAAGCCGCTTGCCCGCCTTTTCCGCGTGGGCCACCGCCGCTCCCACCAGGTGATGCGCCTCGCGGAACGGCACGCCTTGACGCACCAGGTCATCGGCTAAATCGGTCGCCAGAAGCTGAGGATCCTCCGCCGCGGCGCGGCACGCCCCCGCGTGGATCGTGGTGTCCGACAACATCCCGGCCATCACTCGCAGACAGGCCCGGACCGTGTCGGCCGTGTCGAACAACCGCTCCTTGTCCTCCTGCAAATCCCGATTGTACGTCAAAGGCAGTCCTTTCAAGAGCGTCAAAAGCGACATGAGATTTCCAATCACCCGCCCGCTCTTCCCGCGCGTCAGCTCGGCCACATCCGGGTTTTTCTTCTGGGGCATCAGCGACGACCCGGTGGTGTAGGCGTCGCCGATCCGGATAAACCCAAACTCGGCGCTCGCCCACAGGATCATGTCCTCCGCCAACCGGCTCAAGTGAACGCCAATCAGCGCGCAAATCGCGCAGAACTCGATCGCGAAATCGCGGTCGCTCACCGCATCCATCGAGTTCTCCGTGAGCCGCGGACGCCCGCGGCCATCGACGAATCCGAGCTGCCGGGCCACGAATGCCCGGTCGAGGGGCAGGGTACTGCCCGCCAAAGCCCCGCTCCCCAGCGGACACACCCCCAGCCGGTCGTAACTGTCTCCCAGCCGGTCATGATCCCGATCGAACATCTCGACGTAAGCCAGCGCGTGATGCGCGAAGAAGACCGGCTGCGCCCGCTGCAGATGAGTGTAGCCGGGCATGACAACCGCGACATTCGCCTCGGCCAGCGCAACAAGCGCCTTCTGCAACGTGCGCAGATCCTGTCCCACGGCGATCGTCTCGTCACGCAGCCAGAGCCGCAGATCGAGCGCGATCTGGTCGTTTCGCGATCGCCCGGTGTGCAGCTTCGCCCCCGCCGCCACGCGGCACGTCAGCTCCGCCTCGATGTTCATATGCACATCCTCGAGTTCCGGGCGCCAGCGGAATGTGCCCGCGGCAATCTCGCGCCCGATCGCCGTCAGGCCGCCCAGAATGGACTTCAGTTCAGTCCGGGTCAGCAGCCCGGCGCGATGCAACATCGCCGCGTGCGCCATCGACCCGGCAATGTCATGCCGCCACAGCCGCCAATCGAACGAAACGGATTCCGAAAACGCGGCCACCTCGGCCGCCGGCCCGCGTGCGAACCGGCCCGACCGGGCCACCGTCGACGATATCTTTCTCATGAACGAAAGCGGAATGTTGGCCTCGCCCGCCCCGGAAGTCACGTCTGTTCCCGCGGGGTTTGGCAGCGCTGGGGGAGTTGGCGACGATGCGGGATTTGCAGGTGAATGTCGTGGGGTGACGAGAAGGGTGAGACGTGGTGGGGAGGTTCTGGATTTGGGGCTTTGCGGGGAGACGGTTGGCTGCCTATGATCTCTGGAAACCATGAATGCGAAATCGATCGTCTCGCTGGTCTGCCTGGTGTTGGCAGTGATTGCGATTTCCAGTCATGCGCGGGGGGCTGACCTTGTTCGAACGGGGATCAGCTTGCGGGAGGGGATCTGGATGATCAACGGTCGCCCGACCAATCCCGGCAGCGCCGCCGAGGGGCTGTTGATGAACGTGCGCATGGTCAATGCCACATTCGAGGATCGCAAGAAGCCCGAGTTCGATCCTCGAGCGAACACGGATCGGTTCATCGCGCGCATACCGGATTACGCGGCTCAGGGCGTGAACGCCTTTACCTTGTGTTTGCAGGGCGGCATGCCCGGTTACGAAGGGGCTGTCAATTCGGCGTTCGAGCCGGACGGCGGTCTGCGTTCAGCCTATCTGGCGCGGGTCGAGCGCGTCATCGGGGCCTGCGACCGTCATGGGCTGGTTGTCATCCTCGGCCTCTTCTACCAGCGCCAGTCGGCGATCCTGCGCGACGAGGCCGCGGTGCACGCGGGAGTGTCGAATGCGGCGCGTTGGGTGAGGGAGCGCGGTTTCAGGAACGTCGTTCTCGAGATTGCCAACGAGTACCCGCACGGCGGCTTTGTTCACCCGGTGATCCGGAATCCGAAGGGCCAGGCCGGCCTGATCCGGCTCGCACAAGCAACCGCGCCCGGCCTGCTGGTTTCCTCGAGCGGGTACGGGGATGGCAAAGTCCACCCGGAGGTCGCCGAGGCTGCGGATTTCCTGCTGCCCCATTGGAACAACACCCCGGTGGAACAGGTGCGGGCTCGGATCGGTGATCTCAAGCGGTTTGGCAAGCCCGTCGTGTGCAACGAGGACGACAAGACCGGCTCGATGGCAGTCGCGGCCTTGCGCGCGAGCATCGAATGCGGGGCCGGTTACGGCCTCATGCTGCGGAAGAAGAACCAGACGTTCCCATTCCGCTTCGATGGTGGCGCGGATGATCCGGTGTTTTATGCCGCCCTGCGCGAACTGACCGCACCGCGGCAGTGAATCCAGGGCGGGGTTGGGATTGGTGCGGGGGACTTCAGGTCGTCAGTTCCGCCACTCGAACGCCCGCTTCTTCAAGGCGTAGAGATATCCCACCAGGAGCACGCCGAGAAAGGAGACCATCGAGAAGAGGATCAGGTTCGCCGTGGCCGGATGCTCGAGGAAGCGGCGGTAAACGACCGCCCAGGGATAGAGAAAAACCACCTCGATATCGAACAGGATGAACAGCATGGCCACGAGATAGAACCGCATCGAGAGCCGCGGATTCGGATTCCCCACGGGGATCATGCCGCATTCGTAGGCGGTGTCTTTGGCCTTGGACCGTTTCCCCAGTTTGCCCAGCACCATCGACAAGATCATCATGCCGGCGGTGGCTGCGACAGCCACGACGGCCAGCATCAAGACCGGCAGGTATTGGGACAACTGCGAATCCATGTGCCAACGCTAAAAAGACCCCCGCCCGTTGACAAGGGCAAACGGACGCGCAGGCCCTAGCCCGCATTCGCTACGCGCGAGCGGTCGGCGGAGGCGCCATGCCGGCTTTGGCGGGGATCGAGCCGCGCCAGGTGTTGCTCAGGGCCTGGACAGCGAGATCGATCGCCTTCAAGCCGTTGTGCTGGATCACAAGGCGGTCTCCGCCGACTGAACCGAGCTTGAAACAGGGCACGGAGTGTTTGGCGGCGATCGCCTCGAGTCGGGGGAGATCCTGGGGATCGACTGTGACGACGATTCGCGACGGACTCTCGCCGAACAGGATTTCATCGAGTCGCCTGCCATCTGTCCCCAGGGCTTGCAGGTCGATCTGGGCGCCGCGCATCTGTTGCGGATTGCTGATGCACGATTCGGCCAGGCAGACGGCGAGACCGCCTTCGGACGTGTCGTGGGCGCTCCGGACCAGTCCGGTCTGGATAGCCTCGAGGCAGGCATTCTGGACCGACTTCTCGAAGTCGATGTCGATTTGGGGATTGCCTTTCTTGAGGCCGTGGATGAGGTGGAGGTATTCGCTGCCGTCCAGACGACTCTTGGGTGTGCCCAACAGCACAATGAGGTTGCCGTCCGCCTTGAATTCCTGTGTGACGAAGGTCTCGGCGTCTTCGATCAACCCCACCATTCCGACGATGGGTGTGGGGTCGACGGGGCCTTTGGGGTTCTCATTATAGAAGCTCACATTGCCGCTGACCACGGGCGTGTCGAGAGCGCGGCAAGCCGCGGCGAGCCCTTCAATGCATTTCTGGAACTGCCAGTAGTTCTCCGGCTTCATCGGGTTGCCGAAGTTGAGGCCGTCGGTGATGGCAAGCGGTCGGGCGCCGGAGCAGACGACATTGCGTGCCGCTTCAGCCACGGCAAGCATGGCGCCCTGATAGGGGTTGAGGTAGCAATAGCGGCCATTGCAGTCCACGCTCATCGCCAGGGCCTTGCGGGCGCCTTGGACCCGGATCACCGCAGCGTCCGATCCGGCGCCCAACAGAACGGTGTCTTTCTCTCGGAAGGTGAAGCTGCGGTAGGCGGCTTCCTTGCTGGCGATGGTGGGCGAGTCAAGGAGCGCTTGCAGCACGGCACTGCAATCGGCGGGCGCCGGGAGTTCGGCGACGGCCAGGTGTTGGGCCTCGCCCAGATAGGAGGGTTCCTGGGTCGGGCGATCGTAGAGCGGCGCGTTCTCGGTGAGGGCCTTGGCCGGCACCTCGGCCACCACCTTGCCGTTGTGTTTGACTCGGACCATGCCGTCCAAGGTGACGGACCCAATCCGCGCAACGGGGACGTCCCATCTCTTGAGGATCGCGATCGCGTCGTCTTCCTTTCCTTCGTTGAGGATCGCGATCATGCGCTCCTGCGATTCGGAGAGGAGGATCTCGTAGGGCGTCATGTTCGGTTCGCGTTGGGGGATCAACGCGACGTCGAACTCGATGCCTGTGCCGCCGCGCGAGGCCGTCTCACACGTCGAGCAGATCAGGCCCGCGGCTCCCATGTCCTGCATGCCGGCCACCAGCCCCTTCTCGATCAGTTCGAGGCAGGCTTCCCGGAGGCGCCGGCCCAGAGCCGGATTGCCGATGGCGACCGCGCTCGACGAGGAGGCGGATTCTTCGGTGATTTCCTGGGAAGCGAAGCTTGCGCCCCCGACGCCATCGCGGCCTGTGTCTCCGCCGATGTAGTAGACCGCTTTCCCCTGGCCGGCGGTGGTCCCGCGCACGATGTGTTTCCGCTCGACGATCCCGACGACGAACGCGTTGACGAGCGGATTGCCCTCGTAGCTTTCGTCGAAGCAGGTCTCGCCGCCGACGGCATTGACCTCGGCCTGGTTCGCATAATGGGCGAGTCCGCGGATGACTTCTTTGAACAGGTACTTCACCTTGTCATTGGACAGACTGCCGAAGCGGAGGGAGCCCAGGACGGCGACGGGTCGGGCGCCCATGGTGAAGATGTCGCGCAGACATCCCCCGATCCCGGTGGCCGAGGCCTCGAAGGGCTCGACCGCGGAAGGATGATTGTGGGACTCGATCTTGAAGGCGACGCCGAAGCCGTCTCCGATATCGACCACGCCGGTGTTTTCCTCCCCGGCGCCGACGAGCACCTGCTTGCCCCTGGTCGGGAAGAGCCGGAAGAGCTTGCGCGAGTTCTTGTAGCTGCAGTGTTCCGACCACATGGCGGAAAAGAGCCCGAGTTCCGTGAAATTCGGATTCCGCCCCAGGAGTTTGCAGATCGAGGCGTATTCCCCCTCCGTGAGCCCGAGTTTCGCCGCCAGAAGCGCATCCACCTTCGCTTCGGTATTTGTGGTCGTTGGCATGGCGAACGTTGTACACCACCGAAAGGGCGAGGCAAGCAGCGTTAGCCCGGATGTTTCATAGAGCCTCGCGGAGTCTGACATCCGGGCTCGGGCAAGACAGCGCCCGGAAAGGTCTCTGTCAGCAAAGTCTCGACACCGTTCACGAAACCGGCGTGGTCGGCGTCGAGGGGATCGTTGTGATCGCCGGCGATTTCCCAGAGGCGCTTGGGGTCGCGTGCGGCGGCGAAGTTTGCCTCCGCGTGGTGAAAGGGAATCAGGCGGTCCGCGCGGCTGTGCATGATCAGCAGGGGAACGCCCAACTCGGGCAGCTTGCGGCGCGTGTCGTAGCGGATTGATGCGATCCAGCGGACAGGCAGCCAAGGGAACAGTTCGGCGCCGATGTCGGGGATGCTCGTGAAGGTGCTTTGCAGGATGAGCCCACCCAGCGGCTCGCGCCTGGCCAATTCGGCTGCAACGGCCCCCCCGAGCGATTCGCCGAAGGCGATGATGTTCGAGCCTGCGAAGCCGCGTTTCCTCAACCAGGCGTGGGCGGCCTGGGCATCGAGGTAAGTCCCTTCCTCCCCAGGGCGTCCGGCGCTCTTTCCGTATCCGCGGTAGTCAAAGGCGAGGACGGCGACGCCGGTGCCGAGCAGGGCCTCGCAGAGGTCGAGACGGTGGCTGATGTTGCCTCCGTTGCCGTGGCAGATCACCGATGCCAGGTGCGATCGGGGCGAGTTCGTATTTGCCGCAAAGAACCAGGCGCTCAGCTCCACGCCGTCGGCAGTCTGCAAGCGCAGGTCTTCCCAGGGACGCCCCAGGGCGCGCCCCGTCTCGATCCATTCCCTGGTCGGGTGATAGACCTGCTTGTGCTCGAACCAGCGCAACATTGCGTAGAGTAGTAATGGCAGCAGAACAATCCCTGCCAGATTCTTCCATTTGTCCCGTGACCGCGCGCGCACGGCATGAGTCTGCCCGAACGCCACGCTGTCTGGCGAGCCCCGGTTGACTCGTTGGTGGACTTTACATTCCTGGTTCGTCTGTGACTCTCGCATGCCCACCCTGTGAGACGGGGCGGGCTCTTGTTGTCCCATGCCGGGATGCGGGTTCAACTCCGGGCTTCCGCCGCGGGCGCGGTTCTGCTGTGATTTTCAGCCGTCATGGCCACGCCGGACCTGCTGACCCGCCTGTTGCGGGACGTATCGCGTTCGTTCTACCGGACGCTGCGCGTGTTGCCGTCGGGTGTCCGGCCCCAGATCGGTCTCGCCTACCTGCTCGCCCGAATCACCGATACCATCGCCGACACGGAGATTGTCAGTTTCCAGGGGCGGATGGCGGCGCTCGATCGACTGCGGACCCGCATTGCCATCCCGAAATCGGGGTCGGTCCGCCTCGAGTCGTTTTTCGCCCACGCAGGCGCGGGGCAGGGGTCTCCAGCCGAACGCGATCTCCTGGTGCGCGCCGACGAGGCCCTGGGCGTGCTGGATTCAGTCGAACCGGGCGACGGGCGGCTCATTCGGAACGTGCTGCGCACGATCATCAGCGGCCAGGAACTCGATCTGCGTCGATTTCGAGGCGCCAGTGCTGATCGTCCGGCAGCGCTTGAGTCCGAGGAGGATCTCGATGACTACACCTATCGGGTGGCCGGATGTGTTGGCGAATTCTGGACGCATCTCTGCCGCGCCCGGCTGTTTCCCGCGGTGCGGGTCGACGAGGGGTTCCTCTTGGCGAACGGCGTGCGGTTCGGGAAGGGCTTGCAGCTCGTGAACATCCTCCGAGACATTCCGCGCGATTTGCGTCAGGGGCGGTGTTATCTCCCCTCGAATCGCCTCGCCGCGCACGGCCTGACGGCGGCGTCGCTGCTGGATCCGCGAAATATGTCCAGGTTTCGCATGCTCTATGAGGATTACCTCGATCTGGCCGGCGCCTGCCTGGCCGACGGATGGGCCTACACGAACGCGCTGCCTGCGGGGCAGATGCGCGTCCGATTGGCCTGCGCATGGCCGATTCTGATTGGCCTTCGGACCATCGCCCGCCTGCGCGCTGGAAACGTATTGGATGACCGACATCGCATCAAGGTGAGCCGGCGCGAGGTGAAACGGCTCATGCTGCGATCCGTCTGCGCTTACCCGTGGGTCCGCGCCTGGAACCGACTGTTCGAGCGCGCGCGCCAAATGCCTGCCTCTGTTTTATGACTGCCGCCTCAGCCCAAGCTCGCCACGCCGAACTGGCCGCCCAAATCCGTGCGCACGACCATGCCTACTATGTCCTGGCCCGGCCCACGATCAGCGACCGCGAGTACGACCGGCTCTATCACGAACTGCTCGAACTCGAACGCCAATGGCCCGAACTCGTCACCCTCGATTCGCCCTCCCAGCGCGTGGGCGGCGCGCCGTTGGCCGAGTTCCGTCCGGTCCGCCATGCGCAGCCGATGCAGAGCCTGGACAACACCTATTCGCAGGCGGAGGTAAAGGAGTTCGTCGGGCGGGTCCAGAGGCTGCTGCCGGGCGAACCGCTCGAATGGTGCGTCGAGCCCAAGATCGATGGCGTGGCCGTGAGCCTGCGATACGAGAACGGGCGACTGGCTGTCGCGGCCACGCGCGGCGATGGCACGACGGGAGACGACATCACCGCGAATCTCAGGACGATCCGCAGCGTGCCGCTGCTGCTTGCGCATCCGCGGCTCGAGCCCGATCCACGGTCGGGACGAGGCGGGACCGCGAAAACCGGGGAGGAGCGCCGGCGCCCGACGCAAGGCGATCTGTTTGGAGCGAGCGCTGCCGGAGCTGGCGGGCCGGCGGAGTCCGTCCCGCGCGTGCTCGAAGTGCGGGGGGAAGTGTTCCTCGGCAAAGGGGGATTTGCGCGGTTGAACGAAGAGCGGGAAGCGTCCGGGGAAGAGCCGTTCGCCAACCCGCGCAACGCGACGGCGGGCTCCCTCAAGCAGCTCGATCCGCGCATCGTGGCGGCGCGGCCGCTCGACATCGTCTTGTACGGCCTCGGGCAGTTGGAAGGCGTCCGGGCGCCTGCGACACAGATCGAGGTACTGGATTGGCTCAGGGCGCTGGGTCTCAAGACGCCCCAGCCACGCTGGCTGTGCCGTTCACTCGACGAGCTGTTCGAGGCCATTGCGAGCCTGGATCGGCAGAGGCGCGATTTCGGCTACGAAACGGACGGCGCCGTCATCAAGCTCAACTCCGTCGCGTTGCGGGCGCGGTGCGGCAGCACATCGAAGGCGCCACGCTGGGCGATCGCCTACAAGTACGCCGCTGAACAGGCCCAGACGCGCCTGAACGCAATCACGATCCAGGTCGGACGCACCGGCGCTCTGACGCCGGTGGCCGAGCTTGAGCCGGTGTTTCTCTCGGGCAGTACCATCAGCCGCGCCACACTGCACAACGAAGAGGAACTCCGACGCAAAGACATCCGCCTTGGCGACTGGGTGGTCATCGAGAAGGCGGGTGAGGTGATCCCAGCCGTGATCGGGGTCGTGCTCGAGCGACGGACCGGCCATGAGAAGCAGTTCGAATTCCCTCGATCCTGTCCCGAGTGCAAATCGAAGGCGTCGCGCGATTCGGTCCTTGGGGAGGCGGGGGTGGTCTGGCGCTGCGTCAATCCGGATTGCCCGGCCAAGATCCGCGGGCGGATCGAGCATTGGTGCTCACGCGGGGCGATGGACATCGAGGGTGGCGGAGAAGTGCTGGTGGCCCAACTTGTCCGCAACGGCCTGGTCCGGGATGTCGCCGACCTCTACCGCTTGCGTCTGGATGAACTCTCCGCCCTCGAACGGATGGGCGAGAAATCCGCCCGGAACTTCCTGGCTGCGGTCGAGGCGAGCAAACAGCGCGAACTCTCGAGGCTGATCTTCGGCCTGGGCATCCTGCATGTCGGCGCGGGCGTGGCCAAGTCCCTGGCCCGCCGTTTTGCGACGCTCGATGACCTCATGCGGGCCAGCCAGGAGCAATTGACGGCTGCGGAAGACGTGGGCGAGATCATCGCCGCCAGCGTTTGCCAATGGTGCAGCGACACCGAGAACCGGCGTTTGATCGAACGTCTGCGCAAGGCGGGCCTAAGCTTCGAGTCCACGACGTTCCATGCCGGTTCGGGAGGCGGCCCGTTTGCCGGCAGGACCTTCGTGCTCACGGGCACACTGGGGACGCTCACACGCGAACAGGCGACGGCCCGGATCGAGGCCCTCGGCGGCCGGGTCAGCGGCAGCGTCAGCAAGAAGACCGACTTCGTGCTCGGCGGGGCCGATCCGGGGTCCAAACTCGCCAAGGCCCAGAAGCTCGGCGTGCGAATCATCGATGAAGCGGAGTTTCGCCGCCTTGGAGGCGCGGGCTGACCAGATGCGGAAGACCGACTTCATCGAGCTGAGCAATGGTGAGCGTCTGCGGATTCTCCACGAAGACCGCGCCGTGCTGGCGATCGACAAGGCCGCCGGCTGGATGCTGGTGCCCGTCAGTTGGCAGAACACCGGACGCAACTTGCAGGCGGCGTTGCTCTCGTGCCTGGCCTCGGGCGCGTATTGGGTTCGCTCGCGCAACCTGAAGTTCCTGCGCTATGCGCATCGCCTCGATGCCGAGACGACGGGCGTGCTGCTGCTGGCGAAGAGCCGCGGCGCTCTCGATGCCCTGGGCAGGCTGTTCGAGAGCCGCCTCATGCAGAAGTCTTACCTCGCCGTCGTGCAGGGGCGACCCGCTCGGGACGCTTGGGTGTGCAACCTGCCTCTGGCCCCCGATCCGCGGAGACACGGGCGCGTCATCGTCAGCCGCCGCGATGGCAAATCGGCGGAGACCCGATTCCGCGTCGTGCAGCAGAAGACCGACGCGCAGAGGGGGACCTGGTCGTTGATCGAGGCGCGTCCCGTGACCGGCCGGACGCATCAAATCCGCGTCCACCTCGCCGCGGATGGTTTGCCAGTGCTGGGAGATACCCTCTACGGGCCGCCTCAGTCCGGCTTGATGCCGGACGACTTTCCGCTGGCTTTGCGGGCGGTGAGCCTCGCTTATGCCGATCCCTTCACCCGGCGGGCGGTCCGAATCGATGCGCCCCGGACCTTCTTTCTGCGCGCCTTCGGCTTCGAGTTGCCGGTTGCCGGCGAGCCCCGAGGAAACAGCCGCGGGAGCAAGACACCGAATCCCTGATCTGATTGGTGACGGTGGTTGACTTGGAACATAACCGGGATTGCCAGCCGGGCGGTTTGTCGACACCCTCGGCCCATGATTGAACCGTGGCCCACACTCGAATCCAAGACGCTCGGCGACTTCCGCGTGTTCCGGGTGCGACAGGATTTCAAGCGCTCGCCTCGCACCGGCCAGGCGCACAACTTTTTCGTGCTCGAATGTCCCGGCTGGGTCAACATTATTGCCCTCACTCCCGATCGAGACATCATCCTGGTCGAGCAGTATCGTCACGGGGTCCAGACGGTCGAACTCGAAGTCCCCGGCGGCGTGATGGATGCCGACGACGCATCGCCGGTCGAGACCGCGGTGCGCGAGCTTCGGGAGGAGACAGGCTTCGAGGGCGAGAACGCGGTTGTGATCGGACGCGTTGCCCCGAATCCGGCGATTCAGAACAACATCGCCAGCACGGTTCTCATCGAGAATTGCGTGCGGCGGCATGAGGTCGAGTTTGACCACACGGAGGACGTGGTGACGATGATCGAGAAGGTCGATGCCTTGCCTCTCCTGGTGGCCTCCGGCCGGATCCGCCATTCGCTCATCATCGCCGCCTTCTACCACTTCGACCTCTGGCAGCGCGGCCTGGCGCCCAACGCGCCCCGACACGCACCCGCATCGTTCGCACCCCGTCAGTGCCCAGGGCGGTCAGACCTCGCAAGATGACTGCCGTGCGGGTTAAGCGCAGGGAGGGGATCCCAGCTTCTCGATCATCCGACGGTCGCGTTTGGTGGGGCGTCCGGCCCCTTTGGGCCGGTGAAAGAGCGGCTCCAGGTACTGCTCGCGGGGTTTCGCGTACTCCTCCGGCGGGGTCAGATCCTCCATGAACTGCGGCACCGCCGCGGCGCCGATCCTTCGCTCGATTCGGCCCAGGACTCTGACCGTCCGTTTGATCTCGCCGACCTGTGCCGTCACGACTTCGCCAACATGAATCGAGCGGGAGGGTTTGACGCGTTGGTCCCCAATCTTGACACGACCGGCATGGCAGGCGGCAATGGCGAGCGAGCGGGTCTTGAAGACCCGCACCGCCCACAGCCACTTGTCAATGCGCACGTCTGATGGAGTCGCGAGTTGCATGAGTCCATTCGACCCGACCCTCTCGGCGCGTGGGAGAGAATGTCCCTCTTTGCGGGACGGATGATGGGTGAAGCCGCAGGGGGGCGGTGGACCCGGTGTCCACCGCCGCGCCCCGCTTCCAGCGACTACGGTGTTTTCTCCGCAACGCGGAAGAACTCGACGTTCTGGGTCGGCTGGACCGTCCAGGTCGCTGTGGTGGCCGTTGCCGTGACTTCGGCGCCAGGCGTCCATTGGGTCAGGTTTGCCGAGCTCGAGAGCCGATAGACCTTGCCCGCGGTCAGGCCCGACGCGGTCAGGACGATGGAGCTGCCGTCGCGGCCGACGGACAGTGTCGGCGGCGCGGCGGGCTCAGTCCCGATTCGCAGATCATCGAGCGAAAACACGGCGTAGACCGGTTCGGATTCGGCCGTGCCCTCGCGCGCCTGAACCAGCAGACGCCACTGGACCAGGTTGCCGAAATCCACGGCCGACGCGTTGCTGAAATCGCTTCGACGCGCTTCCAGCGTGGTCCATTCCCCGGAGACAACGGGGGCGCCGTCGGTGACGAAGCTCGCGGCGCCGCCTGCCTGGTCGTAGAACGTGAGCCAGAAGGAGGTCCCTGCATCGGCCGCCCCGGCCAGCGCCGGGTCGCCCTTGAACCGCAACGTGACCACGCCGTCGGCGGGGAACGAGAATGGCTCGACGATGGCTGAGCGGACGCTGCCCCACGGGTACTGGCCCGCGGCGAAGTAGATGCCCAGCTCGAGACCCTTGTTCCCCTGCGGCGCCGGTGTCAGGAGAGACGCGGCCGTGGACGTGAGCTCGGCGGGGCTGTTTTGATAGGTGTAGAAGGCCTCGAGCGCGATGGTGTCGGCGTACCCTTCGAAGTCGTCGAGCAACGACCGGAGAGGCGCCGGCGCGGGAAACAGCGGGGTGTCCCGAACCATCAGGTCGTCCACCAGAATGGTCGCCGTGTAAGGCTCGATCGCCGCCTGGCTGCCGTACTGGAAGAACGACATCCGGACAATCCGGCCCAGGTCAGGCAGGCCCGGTGAATCCCACGGCTGCGCAATGTCGCCGGCCAGGAAGTTCAGGATTTGCCAGTCGTCGGTCGCGGGCGCCGGCGCACCCCAGCGGCCGAAGTTGCCGCTCGCGTCGAACGCATAGACAAAGAAACTCTGGAAATCAGTCGTCGCGAAGGCCGGATCGCCTTTGATCCGCAGCGTGACGTACTGCTTGGGTCCGATCACGATCGGGGTCGCGAACGAGCTGCCCCGGATGTTCTCCACCACCCAGGCACTCGACGGAAAGTTGAACGTCGCGCTCATGCTCTTCTGGCCCGCGGACTCGGGGGAGACGACATCGGACGTGGCCACGAACGAATTCGCCGACGCGGTCCATGCGGCAAGCAGATCCTCCTCCGTCGCGTACTCGAAATCGTCGATCATGTACTCGCTGGTCACGACCTCGATCAGCGGGGTGTGCCGGACCATGATGTCATCGACTTCGACGGTCGCCGTGTACTCGGGGATCGCCGCCTCGCTGCCGTACTGGAAGATCGCGAACCGGACGATGTTCCCGAGGTCGGGCAGGGCAGGGGAATCCCACGGTTTGGCGATGCTGCCGGCGCTGAAGTTGACCACCTGCCAGTCGGCGGTCGTGGGAGCCGGCGTGCCCCAGCGTCCGAAGTTGCCGCTTCCGTCGTACGCGTACAGATAAAAGTCCCGGAAATCCGCCGCCGCAAACGCGGAATCGCCCTTGAGCCGCAGCGTGACATACTGAGTGGACGCGATCGAGACCGGCGCGGCCAGGTCGGGCCCCTGGATCACTTGAGTCGCCCATTCGCCCGATGGGAACGTCAACCGGGCGCGCAGCGCCTTCTGGCCCGGCGAAAGCTGGGCCACAGCGGTCGACAGACTGACGAGCGTGTTCGGGCTCGGCACCCAGGCCGCCCCCAGCGCCGCATCGTCCGCGTACTCGAAGGCCTCGACGACAAACTCCTTGGGCACGACCGGCTCGGTCAACGGTTCGTCCCGGATCGCCAGTTCATCCACCTCGACGGTCGCCGTGTAGGGGTCGATGGCCGCCTGACTCCCGTACTGATAAAAGGCGAACTGGACAATTTGGGTCAGATCGGGCAGGCCGGGCGAATTCCAGGGCTGCGCAATCCCGCCCGCGCTGAAGTTGAACACTCCCCATTCGGATGTCATCGGAATCGGCGCGCCCCAACGCCCGAAGTTCCCGTACACGTCCCACGCGTAAACGTAGAAGTACCGGAAATCGGCCGACGCAAACACCGGGTCGCCTTTGACCCGCAGCGTGACGTACTGCGCGTCGCCGATCGCAATGGGTTCGCTCAATGGTTGTCCGTTGATCGTCTCCGTCGCCCACGCCGTGGACGGGAAGTTGAACTGCACACGCATCGCCTTCAGACCGGTCGACTGCGAAGAGACATCCTCCGAAAGCGAGAGCACCGCGTTGGGGCTCGGTGTCCATGCCGCCAACAGGTCGTCCTCGGTGGCGTACTCGAAATCGTCGACTACAATCTGCGCATGGACCGCACCGCACATCAAGCTGGCGCACAGGGCGCCCCGCAGGAAGAACCACGTTGTTTTTCGCATCATTCGTTCCTTTCATGGTCGGCAGCTACGGTTGCCGCGGAGGACATCCCCCTGCCTTTCGCAACCGTGTGCCGGCTCCCAGACGAGCCACTCGATCCGCGCCGGGCATCAATTCCCCATAATGCCTGCGCTGTCTCCGCGGCAATTGGACCGTCGATTTGTTTCCGTTTCTCGTTTTGGCGCTTGCGCGCTGTGTCCGTCGAATCCAAGTTGCCCCAATCCAGGGGCGCATTCAATCCGAATCGGACATCCGAATCGCAGATCGAAGCGAACCTGGGACCAGGCTGTCGGAACGGGCTGCGCAACCAGGCTGTCGGACGAGGCTTGCCAAGCCGTGGAGAATGACCGATAAATCCGCGCGCCGTCTTGGGCCAGTTTAGCTCAGTGGTAGAGCAACGGTTTTGTAAACCGTCGGTCGTCGGTTCAAATCCGACAACTGGCTCCACTTAAGAACTGCATCATCAAGGAGTTGTGAAACGAATCGAATCCAACGATTCTCCGTTTGACTACTCCGTTTTGCTACTATAGGGTCCCTTACGGCCTCTCGGCCGAGGGATGAAAACCAAAGCGACCTCACCGGAAAGGAAGCGTCCGAAGGTCTGGAGCGAGACCCAGTACGCCAATTTGATCCGCTACGTCCCCTCAGGGACCTTCTACGCGCGGGTGCGGGTTTGCGGCAAACTGATCCGCAAGAGTCTGCAAACCGACAAGATTTCCGTCGCCCGTCTTCGCCTTGGCGATTTCGTCAAGGATCAACGTCAGGCCGTCCTATCCTCCGCCCCGACGGATTCCGTCAAGTCACTCGCCGAGGAAATCTTGAAGCACTCCGATTCCGACTACACGACTAAGCCGTCGACGAAGAAATACCGACAGGAGTGCCTGCAGATGCTGGAGCGTGCGGCCCCTGAACTGTTCGCCATGCCAGCGGACAAGGTCACGCAGGCTGCGTGCGCTGAGATCGCCAAGCGATTGGCCGATCGTTACTCAGCCACCCGTTTCAACGGAATTCTAACCGTCTTGCGAGCCCTGTTCGACCTGGCTGTGAAGAGGGGATGGTGCCATCAGAATCCTGCTTCGCCGATCAAGAGGGCCCGGGTTTCACAGAAGGAACTGAAGCTGCCGACCTCAGAACAATTCGAGTCGCTACTCGCCTATCTTGACCAGCATTCCCCGCGGGGCGCTTTTCTGGTCCGTTTCCTGACCTTTTCCGGCTGCCGCATCGATGAAGCCAGGCACGTCAAATGGTCGGACGTCGACTTCGCCAGCGAGCGATTGACGATCCGAGGCAACCCGATTCATCGCACCAAGAACTCCGAAATCCGGACGATCCCGCTCTTCGCCAGCACGAAGGCGTTGCTCGAAAGCCGAGTTGACCGCGACCCTGACGCCCACATCATCCAGAACCACGAGGTCCGCCGGGCTTTGCGCAACGCGTGTCAAGCTGCCGACATTGCACCGTTGAGCCATCACGATTTCCGTCACCTGTTTGCGACGCGCTGCATCGAGTCCGGAGTCGACATCCCCACGGTCAGCCGTTGGCTTGGCCACAAAGACGGCGGCGCGCTCGCCATGCGAACCTACGGCCACCTGCGCGACGAACACAGCCGCGAACAGGCCAAGAAGGTGGTGTTCTGAGCTGACCCGCCGCGTCAGGGACCGCTGCGCCAACTCCTATGCCGCCAGCGGGAGGAAGTCCCCTGTCCAGCTTCTTCGGCTTTTCGCAGCATTTCCGCCTTCGCTTCGCCGGTTTGTCCCCGACTGACCGGATAGAGCGTCGAGCGGGTCAATGGGGACTCGGCGTTTACATGAGCCCCAACAACTTGACGCCGGGATCGACTTGCTGCTGGCCGAACGGGCGACGGGTCCGGATCAGCCGGGGTGTCGATGAAGCGACCTTGCGGACGGTTGTGCACTTGTCCGCAAGCACGTCATCTAAACAGCGGCAGCAACACACCATTCAGGGACTTAACTTACGGGTGTTGCCATCGGCAACCTGGTTCCCCGCGCACCTCGTGCCGCCCGATGCCGCGTCGAGCGAGCAACGGCCTCCGGATTCATTTCGCGGTTTTTCCCCCATTTGCCACCAACCGGACCGCGGTGGACAACGCACTGGTCTCCAGCAGCGACGCCGCTCACGGAAATTGACCCGGGTGTGCTCATGAGAACTGAGCCAGGTGGGTGACGGGCGGAGGGATTGCCTTTCCAAGGAGAGATCAGATTCCCAGTAGGGAACAGAAAAGCGCGGAGCGTGGAAGACAACGGAGGCAGCGGGTTCAGCGTGGGCGGAGACGAAGGACGTCGTTCCAGTCCTTGGCCGGAGGGCGAAGTCGGACGATGGCGGGATGAAGCTCGATCATACGATGAGCCATGGCGTCGCCGGTGGGGTCGGCGTCGAAGCCGCAGAAGAGGGGCAGCGCCGAATGGAGCAAGGCGGGGAGCCAAGCGGGGTCGGGTCTGGCGCCGGAGGTGGACAGGCAGCGATAGGCCGGATACAGGGCGTGGCAACTGATGGCGTCAATGGCCGATTCGCAAAGGACGATGGCTCGGGGGGAGGCAGCACAGGCCGAGAAGAAGCCGGCATCTTTGCGGGAGCCCGGAGCCAGGCCGCGCCAGGGCGCAGAGGTGGTGCCGCGTAATTCAGCGCCGACGGCGGCGGTCGGTAGTTTCAGGAACGTACAGCGTGATGATCAAGGGTCGCTTGCCCCCGCCACCTCGTCTCAACGCGCGTCCGATCCGCTGAACGCGTTGACGCTTGGACTGGGTCGATGCGACCAACATGGCCGCGTCGATCTCAGGAACGTCCAATCCCTCGTCCAAGACCCGGCAGGCCAGTAGCGATGCCACGTTGGCATCGCGGAATTCCGAGAGCACTCGGCCTCGCGCTTCCCCCCTCAAGTCCGCTGTGCAACACCTTGCACCAGTTCGTCCCGACCTCGCAGATGGACTCCGAGAGCGACTCGGCAGTCTCGACATCCAATCGCCCGCCGGCTTCCACGTCGGATTGCAGGCCTTCCGCAGAATCGATGCGCTCGAAGAACGTGATCATCTTCTTGCGTCCCTCATTCAGCAGCAGGAGGGACAACTCTTTCGCAAGCCTCATCTTTCGTTCCGCCTTGTACGAAATGGAGGCCCGGCGGAACAGCAAACCGAACAAACGAGCGATCGTCGGGTCATGTTCCCCGTCCGGACGCTTCAGCAACAGCCGGAGTCGTCTGAACACCTGGTCGTCCGGCAACTCGTCCAACTCCGCTGCGTAGGCCGTCTTCACCAACTCCATCTGGTCGGCGAACTCCAGTTGCATGTGGTGATGGACAACTATGGCACGCACAAGCACCCCCGCGTGCAGCGCTGGCTCAAACGGCATCGCCGCTTCGTTCCCCATTTTATCCCGACCAGTTCGAGTTGGTTGAATCTGGTGGAGCGCTGGTTTGGGGAGTTGACCGGCAAACGCATCCGCCGGGGGGTGTTTGTCAGCGTCGAGGACCTGGAAAAGGCCATCAAGGAGTTCCTCGCCGCCTGGAACAACGAGCCCAAGCCCTTCGTGTGGACGGCGACCGTGGAGTCAATTCTCGAGAAACTGAGCCGGTGCCGACAGACGCTCGAGCGAATCAAGCCCGGTTGCACCCGCGCCAGAATGCGGAAAACAAAGGGAAAATAACTCCAGTCGTTTGTGAGACACTACACTAGACCTGCAAGAAGCGCGCTTTTTTGAGGGAGCAGGAAGAAAAAGCTCGAAATGCCTGTGTTCATTGGTTGAAACTGAGTTCGTTACAAGACAGGGCAAACAACGAACCAAGCATTTCGAGTG
>JAKLFY010000041.1 GCA_022710935.1 Verrucomicrobiota bacterium | reverse complement strand
CCCATCGTCAAGGGGGCCACGCCGTTCAAGTGGCCCGTCAACGTTTCGCTGCTTATCGACCCGGTGTCTTCTCGCTGGTACGCCTACGTCGGCTTCTACTACGAAGGCTACGCGCTCGTGCTCGAGGGTGAGCCGACGCACTGCAAGGTCTTTCGCTCGGTCGATCGCGGGCAGACCTGGGAACCGGTTGGACCCGTTTTTGCCGATCCCGGCTTTCGGTTCGAAGGCGACGCCCACCCTGCGTCGATCGCGCCGGACGTGTGCGTTGTGTTTCACGAGGGCCGATATCACATGTGCTATGACTGGTGCACCTCCAACACCACCTGGGCCAATGCCTCGGCTCCCAGCGGTGGGGCCGACAGCGGGATGGCCTACGCGTGGGCCGAGAAGCCCGAGGGCCCGTTCCACCGAAGCCCGCGCCCGATCCTCCGGACATCGGAATGGCAGAAGCTGGCCGGACCGGGCTCCCGCTATCGCCGGGTCTATGCCAGTTCGCTGGTGCGCCGCGCCCACGACTGGCTCGTGATTTCCGACTTGGACTCCGGCCCGCACTACGCCTGGGGCGAGATCGCCCTGACGGCGACGGACCCGCTCGGCACCTGGTCCAAACCGGTGATGATCGCCGACCTCGAAGGCGATCGCTACTACCCCTCGCCCATCGAGGCCTTTCCGGCGTTCGCCCACGGCGGTTATGTCTACGACCCGCGCACGTCGGTCGGGCTCAATCGGAACTTTCAGGCCATCTTCCGCGCGCCCATCGAGCGGGCGCTCGATCGCGAGGCCTGGGAGTTGTGGCAGCACGGGGCCGTGTGGCACGCCGAGCACGTGCCTCACGAGGCCTACGGGATTTGGGGCCAAACGCTGGCCGCGCGCATCGACACCGACGGCACGATGCGCGTGCTCTACCCGTCCCGTCACGTCGAGGGCGGCGTCGGAACCATCGGGAGCGCGTCGCGTCCGTGGTCGCAGCCGCTGCGGAAGTCCGGCTTCACCATGACGGCGCACGGCGGGCGCACCGTCAGCCTCACACGCGCTGCGTACCGCACATTCGATCTGGCAGCGGAGGTCGTCCTGCGCTCCGGCACGGCGCGCCTGGCGTGGGCGTGCCGGATGCCCCTGGGTGCCGAGGGACGCGCCGACGGGCGTCCGCACCGGCTCTGCTGGACACGCCATCGCGCCCTCGAGCTCACCAGAGACCGTTGGCGCGTCATCGAGGCGGGCGAAACGCCCGATGTCGCCGTCGTGGCTCAGGGCACGCTTGCGCCTGCCGATCGGCGCGCAGTGAGAATCGAGACGGCGGCTGGCCGGACTGCGGTCGCCATCTCGGGCGAGCCGGTCTGGTCGGAGGCGATGGTGTCCGAGGCTGGATCGCTCGGGCTGCTGCTCGAGCCAGGAACCCACCTGAGTGTGGACAAACTGGCGGTCACGGGAGCGCCGCAGCCCGCCGTGCATACGTGGGTTTTCAGCGAGGCGATCTCGGGCGCGGGCGTGGCCGAGGGGGCTTACGAGACGACCGGCGGCTCGCAGTGGCGCTTTGGGGCCGGGGCGCTCTGCAAGAGCCCGCTCGAACGGGTGAAGTGGAACTTCCGCGGCAGCGGCTTTCGCCTCTGGCTGCCGAGGGGGCCGGAGTTCGGGCGTGTCGGCGTGAAGCTCGATGGCGTTCCTCTGGGCGAGATCGACCTGGCTGGTCCGGCGGCGGCCTCAGCGGTTGTCCTCGAGCGCGAACGCATCGACGACGGTTTCCATGCCCTGGTGGTGACCGGTCTCAGCGGGGCCATGCTGCCGGTGGACTGCCTGGACGCGCTGCAATAGCCGGAGCGTTGCCCCACGCCATAGGCCAACAGCAGGGACGCCCCATGGACAACCGCGTGAACAATCCCAACAGGACGAGCGCACCGCACACGATTTCAACGCTGCCGACGAACGGCCCGAGGATCTCCGGCGACGGCAGGCCAATCTGAGCGAACCGCCCCGCCCCCACATCGGCGGGGAACAGAAATTTCTGGATGCCTTCGGAGAGGAACACCGCCCCCACCAGCAAGCGGACGAGCACGACCGCGCGAGGCGCTTCGGTCGACGCGAATGTGGCCAGCAGTTTCATATTGGTCGGGAGCATAACATGTCACCTGACCGAGGCCATGTCGCATTTGGGTCAAGTGTGGTGATGTGCTCCGCCAGTTGAGTCGGAGGTTTACGCGAAGGCGTGAATCTGGTAGTCATCCGTCATGGCCGTCACCCCGCCATCCGACAATCTGCCACTGGCCGAGGGGCTGCGCGCGGCGAATGATCTGGTCTCCGCGAAATTGATCGAGGACTGGGCGCTCGGGGGCGCGCTCGCGGCCATCTACTACGTCGAACCGTTCGCCACCTACGACGCGGATATTTTTTTCATTCCCAGGGACAAGGGGTTGACCGCCGGCATCCCCGCCATCTACGCGCATCTGCAGTCGCAGGGCTGGCGGGTTGAGCGCGAACATCTGCTGGTGCGCGGATTCCCCGTGCGATTTCTCGCCGCTCAGGGATTGACCGAGGAAGCAGTTCGTGAAGCCGAGCGGATTCATTACGAAGGCGTGCCCGCCAAAGTGTTCCGCGCCGAACACATCGTGGCCATCGCTGCCAGCGCGGGGCGAGCCAAGGACAAGGCCCGCATCGAGCAACTACTCCAGCAGGCCGACCTCGATAAAACCTTTCTGGAAAACGTGGTCCACCGGCATAAGCTGAAACTGCCGACGTTATGAAACCGGAGATGCGTCAGAAACTCGCCCGCGAACCCTTTGCGGAAAAGATCCGCAAAGTGGCGCAATTGATTCGTTTGGCAAAAGCCTTCCCTCGCCGCCCACGAGTGACCCCGGCACACCCTTACGGCAAATGAACCGCTCGAAGATCTTCTGCTGATGTTCCGGCGCAATGCCCGGGCCTTTGTGGGCGATCTCGATGACTGCCCCGGCGGCGCGGCGGAAACAGCGAACTGACACCTTTGAACCCGCCAGGCTGTAACGAATGGCATTGTGCAGGATGTTCATAGCCGCATGACGCAGAAGCAACCGGTCGGCGTTCACAGCCACCCCACACTCGCCCGCGACCGGTTCAATCCCCATTCCACGTCGAACGTCTGCGCGGAGCGCCCCGTGCCGACGCCGACTTCGAGCGCGGGCCGGAAATGGTCGCGCCAGAGCCATCGAATAGCCGCCAATTCGTTCTCAAACAGCATGCCCCCTTCCGGCGAGTCGAACCACACCTCGTAACGCTCGGGTTCCGTGTCGAAGATGTTTGGGGATTCACTTGGCATCGGTTGCGCGAGTTGAACGACAATTGGAAACGAGAGCTGCGGAGGGCCGAAGGCTTTGTCTCGCGTGCATGGTTCACAAGAGGCCGATGACCAATCCCAAGCCGACCAGGAGAACCAGCGTGCCGGGGTTGATTTCATACCCATGACGGCGCAACTCGTTCAACATTCACTGCCCATGGAACGGTCCTTCCCCGGCATGATGCAAGATATGCACCCTCCGGAAGCCCGGCAGTCTCTCTCGGCTCACTGCTTTTGTGTTTGCCATTTGATTGCGACAACCGATATCTCACGCCTTGGCGAACCAATGCCGCGTCCGGTTGCAGACGCTGCACACCGAGAGCATTACCGGCACCTCGACCAGCACACCGACCACCGTGGCGAGAGCAGTGCTCGATCCGGGGCCAAACAACGTGATGGCCACCGCCACCGCCAGGTAGCGCTCGAAAAACCCCAGGCGTTTGGGCGCCGCCGCCCCCGCCGCCTCATTCGCGGGAACAGCGTGAGTACTCATCCAGGTTGCCTTCGAGTTGAGTTGTCTTGGCGCCTAACCGCAGCAGCAACCGCTTCGCGACGAACGACTCACTGGTAGGCTCTCACGACCTTTAGGCCCCGTCATGTCCAAGCTCGTGGCGTAATCGCTTGGTTTGACCCCCGCCGGCAAATGGCCCATGATCTTCTGATAGAGCGGGTCCTGCCAGTCCAGCATCCCGTCGATGTAGGCCGATTTCGCTTTGGTCACGATGTCCGCGAATCCGGCCTCCCTGGCCATGCGCTCGGTTTCCGAGATCAGCACCGCTCCGGCCACACAGCCGATCAACGCTTCCACGCTTTCGGCCACGGCCGGCGGCAGCGGCTTGAGCAGCGCCAGGGCGCCAGGCCGAACAACTCGGTGAGTTGGCAGGCGCACAACTCGCCCTTCCGCAAGACCAGCCCCATGGGGACCCGGTTGGCGTCCGCCAGCGCCTTGGTGATGCTCATGAACTCACGCATTGTCAATATAGTTCGCGAAATAACGAATAATGTCAAGTTCGCTTCGACCGGCAACGCAAGCCGGCATGGTCATTCCCATCGAGGCCCCTCGTGTTCGTCGCTGGGGCGTCGGGATCGCCGCTTCCCAAGTCGCACGGAACCTGTCAGTCTGACTGCACACGCTGGAGAACATCCAGAGCCATGAAACTGCCCTACTCCTCCCTCCTGCGCTTCTGCTGGCTCGCTCAACTTCTGCTTGCCGCTCGATCGGACGACGAGTCCAGT
Source organism: Verrucomicrobiota bacterium (assembly GCA_022710935.1). Lineage (GTDB taxonomy): Bacteria > Verrucomicrobiota > Verrucomicrobiia > Limisphaerales > J093 > MWFF01. The sequence continues at coordinate 53,916 of JAKLFY010000041.1, read as the reverse complement.
GGTCGCCTTCCCCTTCCGCAAGTCAGAACCGAACAGGTCGGCATGCAGCCGGGCGCCCCCGCGGTCGTTCGCAGCCGGGACCGACTGTCGGTGCGCGCCCGCGAAAGCCTGCCGCCACCAACCGCCGGGGGCACCGCCACCAGGAGCCGCGGGGGCGAGCGGGGAACGAACCGTGTTGGACTGAGCGGGCGCTCGTTGGCCGACGGCCGGGGTCCTTTTCTCGGGCTGGGGGTATCCTATTCCCAGGCCTTGCGGCACGCCAAGCATGGCCGGGCGCTTCTGAACAGGAACCTGGCGCTCCTGGCCCTGCTGCCTTTCTTTTCCGGCTCTGGAACCCTGGCTGAGGATCGCCTGGCGGAGGGCTTCATCCGGCCGGACGCGGGCACGCGTCCGTGGGTGTACTGGTATTGGATCGATGAGAACATCTCAAGGGAAGGCATCACCCGAGACCTCGAGGCGATGGCCCGGGTGGGCATCGGCGAGGCCCTGATCGGACATGTCTCGCCGGGCCGGGAGCGGGGGCCGGTGCACATGCTGAGCGATCGCTGGTGGGAGATGGTCGAGCACGCGGTGTTCGAGGGGCAGCGCCTGGGTGTGGACATTGGGTTCTTCAACAGCCCCGGGTGGAGTCAATCCGGCGGGCCGTGGATCAGTGCCGACCAGGCCATGCGCTACGTGGTGCAGACCGAGACGCGCGTGCGTGGTCCGGCGCGGTTCGAAGGGGTCCTGCCCGCGCGGCAGGGCGAGTATCGCGACTTGGCCGTGCTGGCCTTTCCGATGCCGTCGGAACAGGAGGCCCCCATCCAGGTCCGGCAACCGCTTCCTGGAACGCCAGGCGCTTCCCCCGGTGTCGAGCGCATGTTCGACGGCGACACGAACACCGCGTTCGTGTTTCCGCGGGCGACGGGCACTGCCAGGCGTTGGCAGGTGGACCTCGTGCTCGAGGGAGACCGTCCAGTGCAGGGCGTTTCCCTGCACCCTGTCGAGCATCCGTTTCAGGTGCAGGTGGAACTGCTGGTGTCCGCCGACGGACGGCACTATGAACCGCTGCGGCGCATCCACTTCGACCGCCGTCGCGCCATGTGGAACCTCGGCCCCATGACCTGGGCGCCCCTGACGCTGGCCTGTTCTGCCGTGGCGGCCAGGCATTTCCGACTGGTGTTCAGCGAACTCGAAGCGCCGGGCGATGCGGGCTTTCGGGAGATCGTCTTCACCGGCAGCCCGACCGTCGATCACCTCGTCGAGAAACAGTTGGGGAAGATGTATCCCGAGCCGCTGCCCGGCTGGGATGCGTATCTCTGGCCGCCGCAGGCGGAAGCGACATCGACTCTGGCCCCGGGAGACGTCAAAGACATTAGCAGCCACATGGAGGCAGGGGGCCGATTGCGCTGGAATGTGCCGGAGGGCGAGTGGGTGATCCTGCGGTGCGGCACCTTGCCCACGGGAGCGGTCAACGAGCCTGTGCCCCCGGAAGCCAAAGGGTATGAGGTCGACAAGATGAGCCGCGAGGGCAGTCGCCATCATTTTGCCGCCTACATCGGCGCCTTTCTCGACCGTGTGCCGCCCGAGCGTCGACGCGCGCTCAAGCACGTGGTGATCGACAGCTACGAGGTGGGATCGCAGAACTGGACGCCCGGGCTCGAACGGGTGTTTGTCGAGCGCTTGGGCTACGATCCTGTTCCATGGCTGCCGGTGCTCAGCGGGCGGGTCGTGGGCAGTGCCGGCCTGTCGAGCCGGTTTCTCTGGGACCTCAGGCGCCTGGTGGCCGACCTGATCGCGCAGAACTACCTGGCGGCATTTCGGGAGGCGGTGAATGGCGGGGGGCTGAAGCTCTGGATGGAGAATTACGGTCACTGGGGTTTCCCGGCGGAGTTTCTGCAATATGGCGGCCAGGCCGATATCATCTCGGGCGAATTCTGGTTCCGCAATCATCTCTGGGACCTGGGCAGCATCGAATTGCGCGGAGCAGCCTCGGCGTCGCACACGTACGGCAAGCCGATCACGGCCGCCGAGGCTTTCACGGCGGGCTTCAACTTCCGGCAGTCACCGGCCGCGATGAAGAGCCGGGGCGACTGGGCCTTCACCCAGGGCATCAACCATTTCGTGCTGCACCTCTCTATCCATCAGCCCTGGGAAGACCGGAAGCCGGGAGTGACCGCCTGGTTCGGCATGAGCTACCAGCGGCACAACACCTGGTTCGAGCAGAGCCGTTCCTGGATCGATTACCTGCGCCGCTGCCACTACCTGCTGCAACAGGGCGGTCCGACGGCGGACCTGCTCTATTTCATCGGCGAGGACACGCCCAAGATGACCGGCATCCTCGATCCCCCGCCGCCGCGGGGGTACGACTTCGATTTCGTGAACGCCGAGGTCATCCAGAAGCGACTCTCGGTCAGGGATGGCCTGCTGACTCTCCCGGAAGGCGTGCCCTACCGGCTCCTCGTGTTGCCGCCGCTGGACACGATGCGCCCGGAACTGCTGGCGAAGATCGGCGAACTGGTGCGCGCTGGCGCCGTGGTCGTGGGTGCGCCGCCCCGGCGCTCGCCCAGCCTCTCGGGGTACCCTGGGACCGACGCCGATGTGAAGCGCAGGGCGGACGAGATCTGGGGCCCGTGCGATGGCGTGCGGGCCACCGAGCATCGCCACGGCAAGGGCACGGTTTTTCATGGCGTTCCGCTGGCGGAGGTGTTGTCGCGGTTGGGCGCCGTCCCCGACGTGGTGTGCGGCGATCCGACCGTTCTGTGGACACACAGGCGCGGGAAGGGCTTCGATGTGTATTTCCTTTCCAACCAGTCCGACCAGGCGCGAGAACCGATAATCGCCTTCCGGGTCGGCGCCAGGATTCCGGAGTTCTGGTGTCCGGTAACCGGCGATGTCCGGCGCATTGCCCGGTTCAGAACCGCGGGCGACTCCACCCACGTCCAGGTGCCACTGGGCGGTCATGCCTCCCTGTTTGTGGTGTTTCGCGAATGCAGCCGCGGCGATCAGGTCATCGACTTGTCTCCGACGCCTCGAGGGCTGTCCGGTGGGGAAACGGCGGTCGAGGCCGCGGTGTGCTACGCGAGCGACAAAGGCGAGTTTGTTGCCACCCGCGCCCGAATTGCCTGCCAGGTCCGAAGGGCGGACGGGCGCAGCGCAGCGCTCGATTCCGGGCCGGTGCCCGCGCCGCTCGATGTGGCGGGCAGTTGGACTCTCTGCTTTCCGCCCGGCTGGGATTGTCCGGACCGCATCGTGCTCGAGAAGCTGATGGATTGGCGCGATTCCCCGATCGAGGGGGTGCGTCATTTCTCCGGGACGGCCCGGTACCGGGCCGTGCTGGACATCCCCGAGGACTACCGGGCCGAGGGCGACCGCATGTGGCTGGATCTGGGCGCGGTGGCAACGATCGCCGCGGTCAAGGTCAATGGGCAGGCGCTGGGGGTGCTGTGGTGTTCCCCGTACACAGTGGACATCACCGGCGCGGCGCGGCCCGGCGCGAACGAACTCGAGATCGAAGTGACCAACCTCTGGTGGAACCGCCTTGTGGGTGATGCGAAATACCCGGGTGGATTCCCCGACGGGCGGGGCGGCTTCACCGGGGACGCCCCCAAGACCTTCACGACGCACAAGGCGTGGGGGCCGAACGAAGAGCTGGAGCCGTCCGGGCTGCTGGGCCCGGTGCGGGTGCAGGTGGAGCGGCACGTGCCCTTGCCCTGAGGGTGGGGTCGCATCTAGACTGTTGACATTTCGTTCCGGAGAGGCCCGAGAACATGGTGGTGCCCGTCACGCCTCGTGATCGCTATCCGGCCGTGTTGTCCGGCGGTCCTGCTGGCTTCGCGGCGGCCGTAGCAGCCCCGCGGGCCGGATCGAAGACCGCGCTGGTCGAGCGATACGGCTATCTCGGGGGCCTTTGGACGGGCGGTTTGGTGTTGCTGGTTTACCCGACGCACGCGACGGAGAACGGCGTGCGGACCAAGGTGGTGCGCGGCGTGGGAGATGAATTGCTGGAGCGCATTGCCCGGTATCCCGACGCGGCCACGAATCATGCCGCGGGCAAAGGCGACCCAACAACGGATCCGGCAATCGTCCGGCGGGGACAAGGTGTTCCTGCTCCAAACGGCGCCACAGATCGGCCCGTTGCTGCTCGTTGCGACGTGGACTGGCGCCGCCCTGGGCTATCCCCTGTTTCTCTGGCTGGATCCGTTGGCCCTTCTTGCAGCCTGGGTGAATGCGTGGCGCACACCGATCGCCTGGATGACAGTGGCGGGGGGACTGGGTTTGCCGGCCTTGTTCATCGTCGAGATCCTGTGGCCGGGCCTCTGGTGTGCTCGGATTAGAAACTCGGGATCGGGTGGGGTGTGCCCGGCTGCCCGGCGGCTGACGCGATGACGCATTGACGAACGCGACGGCATCCTGCGACAGTGCCGTCGAGATCCTCATGACAGCTCGATCGCACGCAGTGGTCCGGCAGCCACGACTCGGGTGTCGGCTTGCCTTCACGCTCATTGAACTGCTGGTGGTCATCGCCATCATCGCCATTCTGGCGGGAATGCTCCTGCCGGCGCTGGCGCGGGCCAAGGCCAAGGCGAAGAAGATCCAGTGCGTTTCCAATCTCAAGCAGCAGGCCATCGCCATTGCGCTCTACGCGGGCGAGTATGATGATACGTTTCCCTCGGGCAATCCGCCGGCAGGTTTTTCCGCCTCCGTCTATGCGTATTGGAATTACGGCGGCAAACAGGAAACCGAATACAACGGTCAGTTGCGGCTGCTGAACCCCTTCGTCGCGATCTCGGGCAAGGTCTCGACGAATTCGGACGGTGCGGAGCGTGTGTTCAACTGTCCCGGCGACAATGGGGCGCTCAAGGGCGGCTGGCCGTATGACCGCAGGCCCACCGTCTATGACACCTTTGGCAGCAGCTACGTTTACAACAGCAGCGCCAACGACAATGACGATGTCCTCGGCTTGGTGAACAAGAAGACCAGTCAGGTCCGCAACGCGTCCCGCACGATTCTGGCAAACGATTTCTCGTTCAACCTGCATTTCGTCCGGATGAAGGTCTTTCAGAAGATGTATTGGCACGACCCTCACCGGCTCGGGTTCGGCAATGTCGCTTTTGTCGACGGGCACGTGGGGTATTACGAGGGCACCGATGACCGGCCGGATTTCCAGCGCGGGACCGAATGGACGTTTGTCTACACCGATCCGTAACAGCTTCGAGCGTCCGGGGAAGCTCTTCGAGGTCGCGCAAGCGCCCTTGGCAGAAGCGCTTGCGCCATTGGCTGACCACACATGAAGAATGTGGGTTGGTGTCACCAGTATTGGTGACTGGCGCCAAAACCGTCTGCGCATAACCTGATCGCAGTTCTCGTTGTTGTGGGCCGAACTTGGAAGTTCGGCCCCGTGTGTTTTAGCCCGGTTATTTCACACGCTCCGCGAGGAACCGTAACCGGGCTGACCCGCATCGCAGTTCTCTCGCGAAGTCTGACCGCCATGTGCACCGACGGGGTGTGAAACATGCGGGTTAGGGGGGGCTCGGCGGGGCGAACCTGATCCCCTCGACATGTTCGCCCACTTCGAGGCGATCCGAACCTGCCGCGAGCCGCTCGCCCAGGATTTCCACGTTCTCGAACCTGACATCCCGCACGGCGTGATCCGCATCGGCGCCGGTGAGCTGCACGCGGTAGGCGCCGGCCTGCCCGGTCAGAGTCACGTTGCGGAACACGATGTTTCGGACGTGTCCGGGCACCTTGTTGCGCATGTACTGGTTGACCACCGGCTTCAGCCGGGCCAACTCCCCCTGCCTTTCCCCGTGCAGTCGGACGTTCTCGACCGTCACATCCTCGAGGCGCATCTCCTCGCCCGGCTCGAACAGAAACGGCGTCATCGAGAAATGAATGATGTCCAGGTTCCGCAGTGTGATGGCGCGCATGAAGGGCGCGCGACTCTCGTGGCCCAGGAGAAAGATCCGCGCCCGATCGCACCACAGGATGCAGTTCTCGACAGTCACTCGCTCGACATTGCTGTTCGGGACTTCGAGCTCGAGCCCCTTGAGCGCCACACAATCGTCGTCCGTCCGAATGAAGCAGTCCGTAATCAGCACGTCCTGCGAATTGCACGGGTTGATGCCATCGTCGTTCTGCACCCGTGAACCGCACAGTTTGACGCCGCGAATCGTCACGTGGCGGCTGTCGCGCGGCACAATCGTCCAGTGCGACGCCCCTCGAATCGTGATGCCGCTCACCTCGACGTTCGTCCCGCGGATCGAAATCACATGCGGCGTCGGTCCTTTGCGCCATTCGTAATCCGAGCCATCGAGGATCCCTTGTCCGGTGATGCGGATGTTCTCGCCCTGGGCGTACACCCCGCCCTTCACCACGGCGCCCCCGGCCAGACACAGCGTCTGATTGCTGCCGACGTCAATCCGGCCCGGTCGATGCACGCCGGGTCCGAAGTAGATCACGCCCGCGCCGTCCGGCTGGGGCGGATTCTGTTCGGGTGGATTGGCGAACAGGAGCAGCGGCCCCTTCTTGCCATCCGGCTCGATGCTCAGCTTGCGCGGCCCGGGAAGCGACACCACCAACGCGCCGTCCGGTTCCACGCGCATCGTGACATCCGGTCGTGCCGGGCGAATGACGGTGTTCGCCAGCGACCGATCCGAACGAATGCGCACCTTGACCGGGCCGTCGGTAATGAAATTGGCGAACGCATAGGGCCCGCCAAAGTCCCACTGCTTGCCCGCAAAGGGCGCATCCAGGGTGCGAGCCGTGTAGACCGGAACGGTTTGGCCGTCGGCCACAACCGTGTAATCGGACGACAGGATCTCCTCCGCCGGAGCGGGATGCGTGACAACGCCCGCCAACGTCGCCTGCACAGCCAGCAGCGCGACCAGCCCAAAGGCCTGGTTTTGCTTTCCAGCCAGCATGGATGCACATCTTCGAGGCTTCGTCTTCGCGGTGATCACAAATTCATGAAACATGCGGGCTAGTCAGGCATCCGCAACGATGCTTGGAAAGTCAAAACAACCTCGACGCGCCCCGGCCCGAAACCTCATTGGCATCGAAAATCGCGTCAATCGGTCCGCCAGCGGCGCAGGCCCTGGGGAGCCAGGCGGATGGGGAGGTTGCGGAAATCGGGATTTGCAGCCTCGATGGCTGCAATGAGCGCGTGCTTCTCGCGCGCACCCGGCTTGAGCAGGAGCGTGACCGAGCCTCCGGCGCCTCCGGCTCCGTTGACCTTGTATCCCGAGACACCGTGTTCACGGGCCAGGGCGATCACCTGGCGGGCGCGGTCGCCAACCAGTTCCGGATGCAGTTTCTGTTGCGCCCGGGTGTTGGCGGCCATCGCCTCGCCAAACGCGGCCAGATCACAACGCAACAAAGACGCTTTGCCCGCCGCCGCCGCCTCGCGCAACGGCTCGAGATAGCGTCTGAACCGCGGAGACTCTTCGAGCCGCCGGATCACCGTTTCGTGGACCGCGGACGATGAGTGCGGACGCCCGAGATAGATCAGGAGCAGCCGGGATTCGAGCTCCCAGGTCAGCTCTTCGGGCAGGACAACAGGCGAAACCGAGGCGTCCGGATAACGGCTCATCTCGATGAAGTTGATTCCGCCATAGGCGGCGCAGAGTTGGTCCTGGATGCCCGACTGCAACTTGAGCAGGGCGGACTCGATGTAATGGGCTTTGGCAGCCAGCTCGTAGCTGGTCAGCGAGCGCTGGCCCAGCAGATCGAGCGCCCCCAACACGGCAACAGACACCGATGCCGAGGTCCCGGTCGAGGCCCCGGCCGGCGCCGCCGAGAATATCGTCACATCCAGATGCAGCCCCGACGGCAAGCGGAAGAGGCGGAAGCCGGCCTCGATCAACGGGTGCTTGGTCCAGGTGCGCGCCCGCCGTTTGAGCGCGTAGGTGTCACGGTAGTTCTCGGCATGGATGGTGATTTGCGGGTCGCGCGCCCGCTTTCGGCCGGCCACAACCGTCACCTCGACCGACGGGAAGACCGCAATATTGAGGACTTTGCCCGAGCCCGCAAACCAGGTGTCGGTCCACCCGCCCAGATCGCAAATCCGAATGGGGGCGCTGCATTGGATAATCATGTTTCGAATCGGAAGGTGCGTCAAATGTCAGACGGCATCAAGGCACCACAAGGACCCGATAGTAACACGCATCGAGATCGGTCGGAGGGAAATCGGTGAATGTCGCCGTGGCGGAGGTCGCAAGAACCTGGCCCAGCAGTTCCCACCAACCGCTCTCGACCGACGCCCTCCCCTCGATCCGATAGGTCCAACCGGGCGCCGTTTCCCACGCCAACGTCACCTCGCCCGAGCCGCCCGCGGCGATGCCGAGAATTCGAGGCCGAGGCGGTTCGTTGACGAGGTTGGGCTGGCCGGGCGAAGGCTGGGGAAGCACGGCGGGCGCGCTCGCCTCGAGCCGCGGCTCGATGTACCCGAATGAGCGATCCGCGGTCAGACCCGCGTACTCGAGGAAATCGACCACCGCAAGCTGCCCGTTCTGGAGCCGGCTTAACACAACCACGCCCGCGGGCGGCGCGAGCCGAAAGTCGGTGTGCCATTCGCCGGCGCTGGCTTCGCCGGGTTCGCCATCCGCCCAGACGAGTTGATACTGGCCGCCCGCCAGGACAGCCCCTTTCGGAAAGGCCCACGCCCCGAGGTTGCCGTAGCTGTTGGCAAGATACCACCCGTCCAAGGCGGCCGGACAGGACTCCCGATTCACAATCTCGACCCACGGATCGCGGTCCCCGCGGCTGTCGGTGATCCCCGTTTGGTTGTTCGCAAGAACCTCGTTGATCCGGACTTCGGGGAACGGCTCGAGTGTCGCGCGCACCGAGTTGGCATAACCCGGCGTCGCGCTCTCGCGCCGGACTTCGATCACATCGACCGCCACGCCAAACGCGATGTCCGTGCTCCCGGGGCTGTTCTGGTGCACCTCGGCGGCCAGGACGTTTTCACCCATGCGGAGGTTGTCTACAAGCCGCACAAAGGGCCCCTCCTCGATGGCGTTGCCAATGGTTCGGTTCGCAACGTCCGGGCGCGCGGGAAGCACGCCCTCGTCCATCCCTAGCCAAAAGAAGGCCCGCCCATTCAGGTAGAGCACCAGGCCGTCATCGATGATGGTCCGCAACTCGAGCGATGCGCCGTCCGGGTTGCCGTTGAATTGAAAGCGGGTCCGGAACAGGTAGCTCATCTGGCCTATGGTCAGCGGCGTCGTCTTGGGAGCCGGCAGGGCGTCGTTCTCGACATACAGAAGGGCGCCGCCATTCGGCCACGGACTGTCGTCATACACCTGATTGGTCCACCCGGACGCAGGAGCGGACGCGTCCTGCCAGTAGCGCCACGACGCGGTCATGGGCACGACGTTGACGGGGGCATTGGTGCTGGTGCCCGACACGGCACTCCAGTTGCCGACGCGCGCATTGTCCTGGCGCGCATCGATCAATTGCAGCGACGGCCCGGCGCCATTCGCGGTCGTTGGCCACGGCGCCCGTGTCAGGAACGTCACATGATCGAGCGTCTCTTCGAGGCCGCCGGCCACGGGACGCACGAGTCGGATGGTCCCGCCGCCAGGGCTCAGTTGGTTCAGGTAGTTGCCGACTACGGGCGCCTTCGATCCGTACGCGGCCTGAAAAGCGCCGACATCCCGGGCGACAGCGAGGAATCCGCCCGGCGCCAGAACGGTCCCCGCCGGGAATGTGAACGCAGTTCCGGTCAGCCGCCAGCCATCCAGCCGCCAGCTTGTGTTCGTCGATGTGTTGTGGATTTCCACAAACTCGGCGCCGTCGGGCGGCGGACGATACATGATTTCGTTGATCACGACGCGCGCCTGCGCCACGACAACAACCGTGAAAGTGCGGGCGGCGGACCTGGCATCGAGGGCATCATCGGTCACGCGCACAGTGATCCGATTCGTGCTCGGGCCCGCATCCTCGCCAATAGCCCACTGGAAAAGTCCAGTCTGCGGATCGATACTCGCTCCGGGCGGCACGTCCGGATCGAGACTGAACCGGAGGGTCTGCCGGGGGAGATCGGCGTCCGTGGCACTGTTGATGAACGAAAAAACCGTCCCCTCCGCCAGCGTGCGATCCGCAATGGCCGCCAGCGTCGGCGGTTCATTCACCTCGTTCACAACAATCGCGAAGGAGAGGGTCGACGCCTCTGTCCCTCCGATCTCGGTTGCGCGGATGACGACGTTGTAGGAGTTGGGCCCCTGCGCCTCGACTGGCGTCCAGCTCGACTGACCGGTGGCGGGATCGAGTGTCAGACCCGGCGGACCGGATTCGAGGCGGTAGCTCACCGCGCGCGGTGGCGAGTCCGGATCCCGTGCGACGACGCGCAGGACGAACGGGCTCAACTCGTCGACTGTTTGCAGGCTGACCGGCTCGAACACCGGCGCGTTGTCCACCTCATTGACAACCACCTGAAAGCTGCGGGTGGCCGATCCCGGCGGCACGCTGTCGTCGACGACCTGAACGGTGACCACGTGTGTCCCCGCTCCCTGGTCCTCGGCGGGAGTCCACGAGAACTCTCCGGTCAACGCGTTGATGGTCGCGCCTTCGGGGACGACACCGACCAGGCTGAACCGAAGGGACTGCGCCGGTTGATCGATATCCCGCGCGACGGCCTGGATGCTCAGCAGGGATCCCTCGTCGACCGACTGGTCGGCGATCGGATCGAGCGTGGGCGATTGGTTCACCTCGCGGACAGTGACTGTGACCTGTTCGGCGTCCCAGCGCGGCGGCGTGCCGTCATCGGTGACACGCACGGTAAATGCGTATTCGCCCGGCCCGTCCCCCTCGGTCGTCGTCCAGGAAAACGCGCCTGTTTTGGAATCGATTCGGGCGCCCGGCGGCGCCCCGAACAGCGCAAAAACGAGCGTTTGCCCGGCATCCGGATCCGTTGCGGACACCGTGAAGGCAGCCGTTTGTCCTTCGTCGACCGTTCGGCTGCCCACCGGATCGAGCGTGGGCGGCACGTTCAGCGTCGGGAACTCGTTGGGCCCGCCTGGGGTGGGGCGGCCCATGAAGACAAAGGGCGGCGGGATCATTCCATCCGGGAAGCGGCCTTCACTGATGTTGTTGGTCTGTGAGCCGAACGCGATGGTGTCCACCGCCCGTCCGTCGGGCGTGAAGAGCCCGATCGACTCGCCGGTGGCCGAGAGCCTGAAGTTGACATGCAACTGGCCCTGGCCCGATTGCTCCGTCTCTTCATCGGCCCACGCCAACAGAAAGCCACCCGCCGGAATCACCGTGCCGTTCGGGATCACGAACTTGTCCGGGTCCGCCAGGTCATCGGTCAGCGTGTACGCCGAGAGATCGACCGCCCGTGCCCCGGCGTTGTACAGCTCGAACCAATCGTCCGGATCGCCATCAGCCGGATCGAGCGCAACGCCCGTGTTGCTGGCCATCCATTCGTTGATGAAGACCTCGACAGGCGGCGTGCCGGGGTCATTCGCCCGGCCCGGCGTGGGCAGGTGAAACAACTGCCTCGCTTGCGGCTGGCCGTCCGGATACGAGCCGGTGGACAGATCGTCGGGGATGGATTGGTAGTTGATGTAATCGATGACCGCCGGCGCCCCGAGCTGCTGTCGCACCAGGGCAACGGCGCCGCTGCCGGGCTCGAGGCGAAACCGGGTGTGCAGCTCGTCCTCCGTGGACTCGACCGGCTCGCCGTCAGCCCAAACCAGCAGGAACGCGCCGGGACCAATGCGCGCGCCAACTGGGAACGCCCATTCCGTGAGATTCGTGTATGCGCTGGTCAGGAAAAACCCGCTCAGGTCGATCTGATTCGTGCCCGGATTGTGAAGCTCGATCCACGGATCCCGGTCGCCGAACCGATCAACCGGGCCGCTGACATTCTGGGGCTGCACTTCGTTCACGAACAGCGGCGGGAACGGCGGAAGGGCCTTCACAACCGAATTGGGCTTGCCGGGCGTGGCCACGACCGCATCGCCCGGATGCGCGGCGGCCCAGTTGCCGACACGCCAGTTGTCCTGACGCGGGTCGATCAGTTGCAGCGAGGGGCCCCAGCCGTCCGCCTGAACGGGCCACGGCGGCTCGTTCGCATAGCGGACTTCATCGACGAGTTCATCGGCCTCCGGAGTGGCCCCGGGTCTGAGAAGGCGCAGACGTTCACCGTCGTTCTGCAGGTTGCCAGGAAACTCCCCGACCGGCAGCACATCGAACCCGTACGCCGCCGCGAAGCCGTCCCGATTCGAGGCGACGACAGCGAAGCCGCCTGGACCGAGCACGACGCCGGACGGAAAGGTGAAGCCGACACCGCCGAGCCGCCAGCCGGAGAGATCGAACGGGGCGGTGGCCGAGGTGTTGCAGAGCTCGATGAACGCGGCGTTCGGCGCCAGGGGATGGTACATGATCTCGTTGATCACCACTTGATCGGCGGCCGCGGGCAGGTCAGTGCCGGTGTAGATGACGCGGACCGTGTCGGAGGCGCCGGCCACAGGCGCACCCCGCGAATCATAGCCGACAAGGCTCAGGACGTTGGTGCGTCCGCCCAACGCGACCAGGGCGGACCAACTGGTCGCGCTGGTCCACGTCACCGGCATCACGGCGCCGTTGAGCTCGATCGTCTTGATCGCGATGGGCGCCGTTCCGCTGAGCGTCACCTGCAACTGCCCCGTGCTCCAGTCATTGCCGCCGTTGCTGGTGATGGCGAAGTCCTTGACGTCCATCCCGGCCACGCGATTGGCCAGGTACGCGCGGCGTTGGGCCACCCAGCTCTTGATCGGACGCGGGTCAGCCACGGTGACGCCGTTAGCCCGCAGCGCCGAATGCCGCCCGTCCACGATGGGATCGAACCGGGCGTTCTGGAGCGGACCGGCGACGGCGTCCGAATAGGCCCGCAAATAAGCGCGCCGGAACGCCGGGGTGTTCCAAAGCCTGGTGACGATCGGATCGTTCGCGCCAAAGATGTCCGTTGTCGGGCCGTCGCTCCCGGAGCCGAGCACCATGTCGATGTCCCAGGGGATCATCCCGAAGCGTCCGTTGAGCGGTTTGTAGACGTAGCAATTCTTGCCGCGATTGTAGCCGTAGGCGTCCCAGTTCCCGACAATGTGCTGGAGAGCGAAGACGCGCATCCAATTCTCGACGTCGACCTGGTTTTCGACCTGCGGCACCAGGGCCGATCCCGTCAGGTTCACCGCTGTGACAAGGTTGAACAGGTTGGTGTAGTTGTTGGCGGAATCGGCCACCGCCCGCTTCCGCCACGCCCAGCGGTAGCGCGCCAGCTTGTACGCGCCGCCCGTGGTCGTGAACGTCTCGAGCGTCGCGTCCCGGCTGAAGGTGAAACTGTCGCCCGTATCGTTGAACTCGAACCAGTCCTCGACCTTGTAGAGGTCGCCGTCCTCGCCCGCCGGCCACCAACGATCCACATAACGACCGTTCGGTTCTTCGGTGTCCTCGTACACAGTCTGCTTGCGAGCGCCATTCTCGAAGAAGAGCACGTGCCGGCGGTGAAGGGTCGGAATGCCCATCTGGCGCCCGATCCAGAACGCGGCCTGCTCGCGTTGGGCGCTGTCGTCGTTGCCCAAGTTGCCCACCGTCACCAGGGCCACATCCCGCGCCCCCAGGAACCGGTCGTCTCCGGGAAAGGCGAAGATGTAGTCGCTGCCCACGCTGCCGCCATGCCACGGGCTGCCTTTGCCGCGCATCTCGACGTTGTAGACCACCCGCCCGTCGTCATAGACGAACGTGCAATCGACGTTGTCGTTGGCCATCGGCTCGCGCGATCGCAACCAGTCGTAATCCGCGCGCCGCTGCCATAGACGATAGACTCCCAGATTGCCCACCGGCTGGGTCTCGCCCCAGCGCACAAGGCACTCCCGATCGGGCGCGTCCGCGGGAAAACGCGCCGTCGACGAGGCCTGCGCGTTGTCGGCCGCCTCGACATGGAAAGCCACCAGCGTGCCTGACGACCTCCCGCTCAGCCGCGCCGAGTAAACGCCGTCGCCGGCCACCGCATCGCCCGCCGTCCCGTCGTCCTTCATGACCAGGTCGGTCGCCGTGCCGCCCGGGTCAATGCGGTATCGCACGCGGACCGTTCCCAGACCATCCGGATCGCTCAGCCGGGCGGTGACGACGACGGCCTGGTTGGCGGCGGGGAGGACGGGGGTGTGAACGACCTCGACAATCGACGGCCCCGCATTCGCCACCGAGCGGCTGTTGCGGGCGCCCGGCGTGCCCAAATCAGAGGGCAACGCCATCCGCCCCGCGGCCTCGAGGTAGCTGCCGCGCGTGCGCAGCATGAACTCAGGCCATCCCTTGAGCCATCGGACTCGGGCGCGCAGGGTGGCAGTCGTGTTCTGTGTCAGGGCTGGCGAGATCGGAATGTAGATGCGGTTGCACGCGGTATCGCCCCGGCCCGTCGCGCGCACATGCAGACATCGGCTGTCGCCGATTCCGCCGCTGGCCTGCACCTCGCTGCGCCGATGGTTTCCCTGGATCACCCAGCCGGTGAGCCCCGACTCGAAGCCCGGGTTGGTGATCCGATTCCCGCCCGTGCTGGGCACAACCTCGACGTTGTCGACCAGGCATTCCCCGGGGCCTTGCATCATGATGTGCAAACGGCTGGCACTGCCGCCATCGCCGTTGTCGAGCACCCCAGTCCATTCAATGGTCCCCCACGGCGCCTTCGCGCTTTCGTCCGAGTCCGCCCAGCTCGACGCAGCCGAGTGATCGCTGTGGGCGTCGATCAACTCGAGGCTGCTCCCCAGACCGTCGCTCCACTGCCCCCACCGCCCCCCAACGCCGTACCTGACCTCATCGACATCGATCAGGATGCGATTCGTCTCAGGCAGACCGAATGCGTTGGTGAGGACGAGCAGATCGGGCTTGGCCAACGCAAGCCGTTCGCCGCCGTTGGCCAGCGCCCCGCCGTAATCGCCGAAGACCCGGGCAGGATCAAGCCCGGGATGGCCGGCCAGCAGACGCGGCCTGCTCTTCGCAACCACCGCGTAACCTCCCCCCTCGATGACCGCTCCCGCCGGGAACTGGAAATCGACGCCATCCGTGAACCGCCAGCCGCCCAGTTCCACAGGCTGCCCCCCGCGATTGTGCAGCTCGATGAACTCATCGGCATCGTCGCCCGAAATCGGGTTGTACATGATCTCACTGATCGCAACGGCATCGATGGCCCGCGGCCGGTTCTCGTTGTCCGGCGACGGCTCGACGAGCCGGCGCACACCCGGCGCACCGTCCGGAAACCGCCCCACGGCCATGCCGCGCTCCTGGGCGCCGTACCGGACAGCATCAAGCACTCGAGTGGCATTCGAGTTGACCAGAAAAAGCCGCCCGCCCGCTCCGTCGAGTCCGAACCCGATCTGCTCTTCGTAGAACGCATGAAACCCGCGAGGCGGAATCACGGTTCCATCCGCAATGCGGAATCGAGGCGTCTCCGCGTCATCGGTCAGGATGCATCCGCCCACATCCGCCCCGCTGTTGCCGTGGTTGTACAATTCGATGAACCCGCGTTGTCCATCATCGGGTCGGGCGAGGAATTCGTTGATCAAGACGTCGGCCAGCGGATTGGCCCGCACGGCCTCCATTTGTCCCGGTGAACCGCCGATCAAGTCACTGGCCGCCCATGCGCGCGGATCATCCTCGCCATACGAGGGCCGGGCCAGCACCAGCGAATGCCCTCCGCCACCCGCCGCCACCGGCCAGGGATAACCGGACTCGTAGTTCACTTCGAGCAGCGTGGCGCCCTCCGGGTTCTCGAGGCGCAGCGTGCCGCCGTCGTTGGGCAAGCCATCGCCGCCGACAAATGGCCCCAGCGCATCCGCAATCCCGTACACCGCTGCGAACTCGACCGGATTCCGGGCGATGACGGCGAAGCCGCCCGCGGCCAGCACGAACCCGTCGGGAAAAGCGAACTGGATGCTGCCGCCCAGACGGTGTCCGGTCAGATCGGCGGGGATGAGATCGGCGTTGAACAACTCGATGAACTCGCCCGTCCTGCCGTCCGGACGCTGCGTCGGGCGGTACATGATCTCACTGAACACGAGCGGCGTCTGCCGGCTGCTTGACCCGAGCCGTTCCCCGCGTGGCGTCCATGTGATCGACGCCGCGCCCGAGACGGCGCCGATGTCGCGGAAACTGGCGGTTGCCAGCGCGGCCGTGTTGCGGCTGGCGGAGGCGAGCCCGAAGTAGACCGTCTCGGGCAGCGCCAGTTGCGCCGAGCCAAGCTCGACCCACGATTGGCCGTCATGACCGGCATAGGCGGTCAAGAGGTTGGCCGATCGCTTCAGGCGGAGCCAGGTCTCGGGATAGTTCGCCGGACAATAGCCCGATCGACTTGCCGCAGCCCCCGGAACGCTCCGGGCCATGAAAACGCAGCCGACCGCAGACGGCGTGGCCAGCGCCGCCGCGAACCGGCTCCCGGCACTCAAATCCTCGCGCACCATCAAGCCCGCCTTGGCAAACGGATCGGTCGAGTCGAATCGGGCCACCCGAGCGCGCACATCGAAGGCGCCCGTGCGTTTCTGCCAGGCGAATTGCAGCGCGTCCGCCGTCCCGCCGATGTCGCCGCTGCCCCGCACCTCGACGCCGCCGCTGGTGTATTCGACGTCTCCGCTCAGCGGCGGGTTGCCCACGTCCTGGGTCGTGAAATCCGTCGCGACGAACTGAATCGCTGCGTTGGGCGAGACGGGATTGGGCGCGGCTGCGGCGTCCTGGACATTGTTGACGGTCAGCGTGTATGTCGCCCCAAGGATCATGGCGGATGTCGTCAGGTAGATCACGTTCGGACTCGGTCCGAACGCCGCGCTGCCGACACTGAGACCGTCGATCCTGTAATGGGTGGCGGTGGTTGCGGACGGGGCGGAAACGCGCTCACTGAACGTCACCTCGACCTGTGTCAAACCAAGGTTCCGAGCGAGGACCAGTGCTGGGGGCGTGGTGTCCGGGCTGACAGTCAGGATGCCTTCGTTGCTGGTGGCGGTCCCGAGCTTGTTGCTGACCACGCATCGGAACCGAGCCCCCTGGTCCGCCAGTGCCACAGGCCCGTAAACCAGCTCCGCCGCGGTGGCTCCGCTCAGGGCCAAGCTGTTTCGCAGCCATTGATAGCTATAGACGCCAAAGCTCGCGGTCTTGACGGAAAAAAGCGCGGTGCCGCCCTCGATCGCGGTCGCGGGAGCCGGATGCTCGGCAATCACCGGCGCGGCGAAACTGATCCCATAGGGCAGCAGGTTGGTGGCGACCATCGGCGCCTGGTCCGTGCCGTCGGGCATCAACCACCGCACGGCCAGGTTGTCGCCCCCGCCCCCTTCCTTCATGAGGGCGGCGATGTAGTAGATCCTGCCCTCCACAAGTGCAACGGGCTCCGACATCTGGTTCGCCTCCCAATCCCAGGCGCGCGCGCTGGTCCAGGAGTTGACGGTGGCAATCACGCGCGCGCTGGCGGGATTCTCGTCCGTGCTCAGATACAGAGCGCCATTATCGTCGCTGGCGATCCAAAAGGTGTAATTCCCGGTCTGCGGAGCGACGACATACCCGTGCATGCGCTGGCCATAGTTGTCCAGGGCATCCGTCGGCGCCTCGAACAGGTCGGTCACATAATTGGTGCTGGTGGGCCGATCCGGGTAATCGGGCGAGTCGGTCAGCATGGAAAGGCCCTCGCTCGGGATGCCCTCCCAAACCTCGCGCAAAAGGCCGTAATCTGGCGTTTGGCCAAGAACGAATGTGGGCCCCAGGGCCAGAATCAACCCCAGCGCCGCGGCAGAGTATGTGCGCATGATCATGTGCTGAACCGATCTGACGCCGTTCCACAGCAAATCACAGGCCAGATGCGCCGCCGTGGCACACCCCCGTCCCCGCCAGTCGCTCACAGACCGAGCGCTTCGAACACCTGGAAGTAGATTCCGTGGCCGAAATCGTTCGGATGATTGATGTTGTTTCCGAGCAGGTCCTCCGGCTTCTTGCGCCCCGCGAGCGCCTGCCAGTTGCCAAACACATCCGCATAGGCGCACGCCGTCTCCCGCGCGACTCGACCCGTGGCCGCGGCATATTCCTCCATCCGATGCGTCCCGAATTTCCACTTGGGATTGGGCGGGAATGCGGAGAAGAGGATGACCTCCGCCCCCGCCTCGGTCCGGATGCGGGCGATCATCCGGGTGAGATTGGCCTCGAATTGCGGAATCGGCACGCCCATCACGTTGTGATCGTTCATGCCGAAACCGAGCAGGACAAGATCGGGCTTTTCGCTGAGCACCTTGGTCTCGATCCGATCGAGGCCCTGCGCGGTGGAATCGCCGCCGGTCGCCCCGTTCACGGCGGTGATGCGCGAGGCCGGGTGCCTGCGCTGCAGTGCTTCGGCCCACCGCCGCCAAAAGATCAGCTCGGGCTTCGAGGCGTCGCCCCCCGCCGTGATGCTGTCCCCGTAGGCCACGATCTTGACCGTCTCCCCCGCTTTCAGCTTCGCCTCAGTCGACCGCAGGTAAGCCCTTTGAGAACCCTGTGCGGGCCAGGGCGCCGACGCCGCATGTGTGTAGTCCACAAAGGCGAAATACCCGCTGTTGCCGAAGCCGGGGAATCGCGTGTGATCGAACGTCTCCTGCCCGTACAACACGTTCGTGCGGAAATCCGGCAGATGCGAATCCGGCGTCCGCCGCAGCGTCCCCGCGGCGTAATCCACGATGAAATCGCGGCCCTCGATGGAGTGGACGCTGTTCGAGTCCGGCAGATAGGTGTTCCGGACCAGGAGCGGCTCGCCGCGCACCGGCAGATAGGCCAGGGCCGCCGGCTCCTCGCCAACGAACACGACCGATTCCCCCATCTGACGGGCCAGCGGAGTCTTGGGTCCAACGGCGCATCCGGTGAGCAGAATCGCGGAGGCGGCCAGGTCCAACAGCGGCGTACACAGTTTCCCACTCATTGTTCCCGAGAGGCTCGCCCAGTCCAGGCGCGACAATCAAGCCGTAAGAACGCGCCCCGAGAATCGGCCTGGGCAATGGGGTCGCATCTAAATAGTTGACAATTCACTCCCGAGCTGCGCGACAGTCAACATGTCAAAACGACACTGTCGGCAAGGGCTGTCGGCAATGGCTTGACTGCGGGGCCGGGCTGGCGTTCTCTTGGTCCGCCATGAAACGCCCCTTCACTTCCTTCCTTGGCACGTGGTTGGGCTCTGCCATGCTCCTGGCGCCGGCGGTCTGCGCGGAAGACGTTGGCGCAATCTTCCTCTTCAAGGCCGTCTGGTACGAACAGAACAACGCCGGCGATCCCGAGCTGATTCCGAGCGCGGACGAACCCTATGACATCACGGCCGATGTTTATCTGACGGACGAGACGCTGAGCGACCCGGACTGGGATCTGTGGATCTCGGGCATGACCGTTCGCACGCCCAGCAGCCAGACGCATGCCATGAGAACCGACTACGAAGAGGGCGGTTTCGATTACTACGACGGGGCGGTGAGCCAACAGGCGTTGAGCTCGAAGTACGGGTCCGGCAGTTACCGTTTCACCCTCTCGAGCTACATCACCGGAGACACCCGATACGACGTGCCCCTGGCCTCGGACGATTACCCCCCGGCGCCTCGATGCACCAACTTCGATGCAGCCCAGAGGGTCGATCCCACCAAGGACTTCACGCTGCGCTGGGCGCCCTTCACCGGCGAGGGCGAGCGCGAGATCTGGATCCACATCACGGATTCGGAGACAGGCGAGTTTGCGTTCTATGCCGGACCGATCGATGGCGCCGAGACCGCCATCGAGATCCCGGCCGGGATGCTGACGCCGGACACAACCTATTGGGCCTGGATCTCGTTCACGCGCTACACGCACCTCTCCTATCAGACGCTGCCCGAGACCTACTCGGGCTTCGACGCCTACAACAGCTTCCCCCTCAAGGCGACCTCGGGCGGGTCGGCCCCTGACCCGGCAGTCATCACCGCCTATCGCGTTCTCGAAAACGGCGATCTCGAACTGACCGCGGCCTGCACCGCCGATCACCCCCTCACCGTCCAGGGCGCCGGAGCGCTCAACGCCCCGTGGTCCGACCTCCAGACCACCACACCGGCAAGCTCACAGATCGTGCTGATCGTCCCCGAGGCGACGCTCGGCGATCGCCTCTTCGTCCGCCTCGTCCAGGATTAGCGAGGCTTCGCCTCAGACCAAGGGAGCATGTCACCAATTCGTTCACGCTGAATCTTGGCCATGGCAACCGGCAGTCGACGCCTCGCTAACCTGCATTTCTCACCACTTGTTCCACCGCGAAGCCGGAGTTCTCAAGAGAAGCAAGCATGCAGGTTAGAAAAGCAAAACCGCGCCCGAGCGGATGGAGGGAACTGGGCAACAGAGTGTCGCCGCACCTGCGAGAATTCGGAAGCGCTCTGAACCTCATTTTCCCCTGTGCGGGCGCGGTTTTGCCACAGCCCGGATTTCGTTGTCATCTTCCCGGTGGTGAGGAATCCGGGCTAAGGGGCGCCGCTGCGCGGCGCGAAAACTTGACTCATTGGCCACGGATTTCATCTGGGGAGTGACTCGAGTGCAAACTGGTTGCGCACGGACCACGGAAGGGCTTTAATCGCGGCGTCTTCGAATGAGCACTCGCTTTCCATTTCCTCTGGCTGCCGCTGTGAACCGCCGTCTGACGATCCCCTGCGTCTCGATCCCGCCCGCCCGGCGATCGCTCCGCCCCTGGCTCCTGGCGGCCGCCTTGCTTGTTCCCATCACCGGACTGGCCGATGAAGCCACCCGACAGACCACCGCCGCGTGGCGCGCCGAGCATCGGCTCATCGATCTCCATCAACACGTCGATTCGAGCGAGGCGGCGCTGGGAAGGGACATGCGCCTGATGGACACCGTCGGGGTCGGGCTGGTTGTGAATCTGAGCGGAGGCTTCGTCACGCACAAGCCGGGCGAGAAATCCGAATTCGAGCGGAACAAGGAGCTGGCCGATCGCCTCTACCCGGGCCGCTTCCTGTATTACATGAGTCTGGACTTCGCCGGATGGGACGATCCCGACTTCCCGGAGCGTGCCGTGCAACAGATCGAGGAGGGGTATCGGCTCGGGGCGGCGGGCTTCAAGGAATACAAGCGCCTGGGTCTTTATCTGAAAGACAAGGCTGGCCGGCTGATCCGCGTGGACGATCCGAAGCTTGATCCGGTCTGGCGGCGCTGCGGGGAGCTGGGGATGCCCGTGTCGATTCACGTGGCGGATCCGCAGGCGTTCTGGAAGCCCTACAATGCCGACAACGAACGCTGGCGCGAGCTCAAGGACCACCCGCAATGGTGGTTTGGCGACCCGGCGAAATACCCGCCGTTCCACGAGCTTCTGGCAGCGCTGGACCGCGTGATCGAGCGCCACCCGCAGACCACGTTTGTCTGCGTGCATTTCGCCAACAACGCCGAGGACATTGACTGGGTCGAGCAGGCCCTGGACAAGCGCCCCAACATGCACGCCGACCTCGCGGCGCGCATCCCGGAGATTGGACGCCACGATCCGGCGCGCGTGCATCGGCTCTTTGTCAAACACCAGGACCGCATTCTGTTCGGCACGGATTTCATGGTGTACGCAAACCTCACACTCGGGTCGGGCGGCAGCGGCTCGCCGCCGACCGACGAGGATGCCATCGAGTTCTACGAAAAGCACTGGCGGTGGCTCGAGACCTCCGACCGCCAATTCGAGCACATGACGCCCATTCAGGGGGACTGGAAGATCGACGCCATCGACTTGCCGGCCAGCGTGCTGCGGAAGGTCTACTTCGACAACGCCCGGCGATTGCTGGTGCGATCGCTGCCTCTGCCGGTGCTTCAGGCAAAGAAGATCGACAGGGATTTCAAACCGAACGGGCGCCTGAACGAGCCGGCCTGGCAGGCCGCATCGCCCGTGCGTCTGGAGTACCTTCTGAAAGATGGCGCCGCACGGCCCGATTTGGCCACAACGGCCCGTGTCCTCTGGTCCGACTCGCATCTCTATTTCGGGTTCGAGGCGCCTTACGAGACCCTCGCCACATTCGCGCCTGTCCTCAAAGACAAGGAGCGCCTCGGGCTGTGGGAACGCGACGTTGTCGAGGCGTTCATCGGAACCGATCCGGCCCGGCCCGATCACTACACGGAATTCGAGGTGGCTCCGACAGGTGAGCAGTTGGACCTGGCCATCCGGGGACGGGACAAGGACTTCGACTGGAGCAGCGGGTTCGAATCGGCCGTCCGCCTGGACCGCAAGACCAAGGTCTGGACAACCGAATTCCGGATTCCGCTTGCGGCTCTCAGTCCGACCAAGCCCGAGCCAGGCGCGCGCTGGCGCCTCAACCTCTATCGACACGCCGCCACGGAACGGGCCTTTCTGGCCTGGAACCCGACCGCCGCGGCCACCGCGCACACGCCGGCAAAGTTCGGTTTCCTTGAACTTGTCCATTGAACGGCCGCCACACTGCCAGCGAGGCTGACCGCCGATGAACGCGGCCGGTCCTCGAGACGGCACACACTGCATGAAGATCCTGTTAGTCAGTCCCCAGACGCCAGATACCTTTTGGAGTTTTCGTCATGTCGTCCGGATGGTGTCCAAACGCGCGGCGTTCCCCCCCTTGGGCCTGCTGACCGTCGCGGCCATGCTGCCGGCGGATTGGTCGCTGCGGGTGGTGGATTTGAACGTCGAGCGCCTGCGGGATGAACATCTGCGGTGGGCCGACTACGTCATGCTCAGCGCGATGCGCATCCAGCGGGCGTCAGTGCTCGATGTGGTGGCCCGTTGCGCCGCGGCCGCCAAGCCGCTCATCGGGGGCGGCCCGCTCTTCACCACCGGCCACGAGGAGTTCCCCGAGGTGCCGCATGTCGTCCTGGGCGAGGCTGAGGACGTCATGCCGGAGCTGGTGCGGGATCTTGAACAGGGCACTCTCAAGACCGTGTACCGGGCTTGCGGATTCCCCGATGTCACGCGCACGCCGATCCCGCGCTGGGATCTGATCGACCTGCGCAATTACGTCACGATGGCGGTCCAGTTCTCGCGCGGCTGCCCATTCGACTGCGAATTCTGCGACATCATCGTCATGAACGGCCGCGTGCCGCGGACCAAGACGCCGGCGCAGTTGGTGGCGGAACTCGAAACGCTGCGCCGGGCGGGCTGGAAGGACATGGTGTTCGTGGTCGATGACAATTTCATCGGCGACAAGCGGCGCGCCCGCGCCTTGCTCCGGGCGCTGATCGAGTGGCGGACCCGCACGCGCGCGCCGGGGGGCTTCCTGACCGAGGCCTCGGTCAACCTGGCCGACGATCCGGAGCTGCTGCGGTTGATGGTCCAGGCCGGCTTCACCAAGGTCTTCGTCGGAATCGAGACGCCCTCCGCCGAGTCGCTGGCCGAGTGCCACAAGATGCAGAACCGCGGACGCGACCTGATGTCGGCCGTGCGGACGATGCAGCAGGCCGGCCTCGAAGTGATGGGCGGGTTCATCGTCGGATTCGACAGCGACCCGGCGGACATTTTCAAACGCCAGTTCGAGTTCATCCAGCGATCCGGGGTGGTGACCGCGATGGTGGGTCTGCTGACGGCGCTGCCGCGGACCCGCCTCTACGAGCGGCTCAAGCGCGAAGGGCGCCTCGAGCGCGAGAGCAGCGGCAACAACACCCAAGCCGAGCTGAATTTCCGTCCGAAACTCAATCGCGATTTCCTCCTTTCCGGCTATCGCGACCTGATGAATCGACTCTACGAACCCCGCGCCTACTACCAGCGCATCCGCAACTTCCTGCGCCAACACCAGCCGCGGCGCGGACCCGCACTCCGTCTTTCGCCCAGCGACGTGCGCGCCTTTCTCAAGTCGTTCTGGGTTCTCGGCGTCGCTCACCGCGGGCGGCGGGCCTACTGGCGGCTTCTCTGG
Organism: Verrucomicrobiota bacterium; assembly: GCA_022710935.1. Lineage (GTDB taxonomy): Bacteria > Verrucomicrobiota > Verrucomicrobiia > Limisphaerales > J093 > MWFF01. The sequence continues at coordinate 30,094 of JAKLFY010000041.1, read as the reverse complement.
ACCACCCTGTTGTTGCGTCCACACCAGTTTCGCCAGGCGATCGAGATGGCCATCATCGGCCACCATTTCCGGCGCGTTGCGACGACCATCGACCGCACCGGCGAGCCTTGACACGCGCCGGGCCCCGGCTGCCGGGCGGTCCGCGCCCCCCTGGCGGGAGCGGTTGGCGGGTGAGAAGACCGGACAGGGCGCGGACGACTCGAAGCGATTTCAGAGGACATTATGATGCCGCACAAGACCACATCCGCTCACGGCGCTTCCCTCTCGCGCCGTGATTTCCTCGCCGTTGCGGGCGCCGCGGGCGCCGGTGGCGCCCTGATCGCAAAGACTGTGGCCGCCTCGGCGGACCCGCCTCCGCCGCCGCCCCAACCGGGACAGCAACGGGTTTTTGGATTGCGCCACCCGGCCCTCGACACGGTCCGCATCGGCTTCATCGGTGTCGGGAGCCGCGGCTCGAGTTTGCTGGGTAACCTGATCGAACTGGGCGGAGTCCAGATCAAGGCCATCTGCGATATCGTGCCGGATCGGGTCGAGGCCGCCCGGCGGCGTGTCGCGGCGAAGGACCAGCCGGAGCCTGACGGCTATTCGGGGGGCGAGACGGACTTCGAGCGCCTCTGCCAGCGCGACGATCTCGACCTGGTCTACATCGCCACGCCCTGGGACTGGCACGTCCCGATGGCCGTCAGCGCCATGCGCCACGGCAAGCATGCTGCAATCGAGGTGCCGGCCGCCATGACACTCGACGATTGCTGGCGTTTGGTGGACACAGCCGAGCAGACGCGCCGCCACTGCCTGATGCTCGAAAACTGCTGCTACGGCGAGATCGAACTCATGGTGCTGCGCATGGTGCGCCAGGGCGTCTTGGGCGAGTTGACGCACGGCGAGGCCGGCTATCTCCACGAGGCGCGCGATTGGCTGCTGCGCGAGGACAGCCCGGCCAACTGGCGCCGGCGGTTCGTCGCCACCCTCGACGGCAACCTCTACCCGACCCACGGACTCGGCCCCGTCGCGGAGTACATGGCTATCCACGCCGGCGACACGTTCGATTACCTGGTGTCGATGAGCTCGCTCGAACTCGCGCTGAGCCGGCGTCTCGAAGCCCGATCCGGCGCGTCCACAAGCCGCGGCAGGGCGTTTGCCTGCGGCGACATCAACACGACGCTGGTGAAGACCGCCCTGGGGCGCACCCTCATGATTCAGTACTCGCTGGCTCAGTCGCGCCCCTACAGCCGCATCAACCTCATCGCGGGCACCACCGGCACCTTCTGTGACTATCCGCCCCGGCTGCATCTGGATGGTCAGGGCGAAGGTTGGACCACCGAGCTGCAACCGTATCACGACAAGCACGGTCATCCCTTCTGGAAAAGCCTCAATGTCCAGGCCCGTCAATCCGGCGGACATGGCGGCATGGATTACGTCATGAACTGGCGCCTGATCCAATGCCTGCGCCGGGGGCTCCCGCTCGACATGACCGTTTATGACGCCGCCACCTGGAGCAGCGTTGTGCCGCTGAGCATCGCCTCCGTGGCTCGAGGCAGCGCGCCCGTGGCGGTCCCCGACTTCACCCGCGGCGCGTGGCGCCAGCAGGCCCCGAGTGCATTGGGCGACGACTGGCCGGCGCCGGTCTAGAACCCTTGACCGGTGGAACGTGTTGCAGACGAGTCTTCAGAAGATGGTGAGAAATGCGGGCTAGAGCCAGGCGCAGGGGATCCAGACGATATTCGAGGCCAGGCCGGCCAGGACATCGTCGATTGTGACACCCCACCCTCCTGGTAACGCCTGGCTCTGACGGATGGGCCAGGGCTTGAGGACATCGAGCAGACGGAAGGCAACAAAACCGGCCGCCAAGACCAGCCACCCGCGCCCTGTCACGAAGGCCTCCGGCGCCGGCATCGCGCCTGTCACCCAGAGATGATGACCGATCCATCCGGCGAAACACAAGGGAAGCGCCGTGATCTCATCAAGCACGACCGATCCGGGATCGCGTTCCCGAAGAATCCGCTCAGCCAGCCCGCACACAACGACCGACAAAGTCAGCCCCGCCGCAACGCCCAGTCCGTACCACCAGACGCTCCGCGTCGCGACCAACACGAGCGTCCAGGCCAGGCCGACCACCGATCCGAACGTGCCCGGGGCGACCGGCGCGCGCCCGACGTCGAAGCCTCGAGCGATCCACAGGACGAGGGCGTCCCCCCACTTGCGCTCACATGTCATCGAGATAGAGCGTCCGGTTTCGCCAGAGATAGAGGGCGCCGGAGGTCACGGTCAGCACAACAGTCACATAGAGGGCCAGTTGGGTGAAGGGAGGCACCCACCACCCGAGCAGGCCGCGAAGCCAGGACCACCACTCGACGTGCGCGTCCAGCACGAGCAACGAAATGATCGCCACGATCTGCGAGACGGTCTTGTGTTTGCCGTAGCCCTCCGCCGCCAGCACGATGCTCTTGGACGCCGCCAGCAGGCGCAGGCCGGTGATCGCCAGCTCGCGCGCCACAATCAGCACCACCATCCACCCCTCGACCGTCACCGGAGCCGACGGATTCATCCGGCCGCGTTCGAGCAGCATGATGAACGCCGTACAGATCAGAACCTTGTCGGCCAGCGGATCCATGAGGATGCCGAAGTTGGTGATCAGACCGCGCCGACGGGCAATCCGTCCGTCCAGATAGTCCGTGATGCCTGCGGCGCAGAAAAACACCAGGGCCAGCGTGTCGTTCACGGGCGAGCGCGACAACACCGCCCAGAGAAAGACCACCGTGAGCGCAAAACGCGACACCGTGAGTTTGTTCGGCAGATTCATGCGCCTTAAGTCTTGTTCGTCCAGCCGCAGAGTCTAACGGGGCAGCGCGGCTTCGTCGAGCCTTGCGCGCAGAGCCTCTGCGACGCGGGTTAGAAAAGCAAAACCGCCCCTGGCTCAGAAGCAGCAGGAATGCAACACACTGTCTCCATGGCAGAACGCCTTCAGGACCGACAGGAGGCTCTTGGTTTCCTTTCTGGGCGCGGTTTTGCCACAGCCCGGACATCCGATCACGCGCAGCGATGTGAAATGTCCGGGCTAAGGTGTTATCGCCTGCGAGGGTCTGGCTGGGGGTCATGACCCGCTCCGCCGTATCGTTCCCGGATCATCTTGAGGATGACGAAGGACTCGCGCTCGCGCTCTTCGAGCGAGCCGGTGATATAGGCGATCGTCTCCCGGTGCGCCGGGATGAAGAGCTTCGAGAGGGCATTGCAGCGGCGCTGGGTCTTGCGCAACTCGCGGGCCAGGCGGATGACCGCGTTTTCCAACTCGGCCAGTTCCGCCAACAGAGGCAGGACCTCGACGAAGCGCTGCATGGCCAGGTCGGTGTTTGCGGACGTGCTGCTGACGCCGAACTGCGCGCCGGGGGCATCCACCAGCGCCTGCACATGGGGCACGTGCAGGCCCATGAGCGGCTGGTGATCGAGCACCACGCGGTGGTCCAACCGCACGCCGAGGGCGGCGCAGTCGAGGGCCGCCGAGCCTATGTCCAGCACGGCTTCGCCCAGAGCGTCATAGGCACGGCGCAGGGCTTCCTCGATCCGGCCCTCGGCTTCCTGCGCCCGATCCAGGCGGCTCATCAGCTCGAAGATGAGGATTTGCCGCTTCTGGTCGAGCAGATCGTAGCCTTCCTCGGCGAAAGCAAGCTGTCGCTTCAGGGCGAGGAGCCTCGACTTGGTGGGTGGGACGTTCAGCTTGGGCATGATGAGGATAGAGCGGATTCCGGGTTTCGAGTCCTGCCCTTCATTTCATAGCCCGGGGAATCTGTGTCGTTGTCCTGGCATGAAATTTCCGGGCTAAGGGCCTGCCGGTGACGCAGCCTGGTTCCGGTAATGCAACTCCACCAGCGCGTCGCTCGCGCGGTGGAGTTCGTCGCGCGGAAGCATCGAGAGCACATCCCAACCGAGTTCGAGTGTGGTCTGGATCGAGCGATTCTCGTATTCGCCCTGGTTGAGGAAGCGTCGCTCGAAGGCCTCGCCGAACCGCATGTATTGCCTGTCGAGGCCATTGAGTTCCTCCTCGCCGATGACGTCGGCCAGCGCGCGGACCTTCTTCACATAAGCATAGCAGGCGAACAACTGGCTTGCGAGGGCCGGATGATCGTCGCGCGTGAAGCCCCGGCCCACGCCGTCCTTCATCAGGCGCGAGAGGCTTGGCAGCCCGGCGATCGGCGGATAGATCGCGCGTTGGAAGAGCTCGCGGTCCAGCACGATCTGGCCCTCGGTGATGTAGCCCGTGAGGTCGGGCACGGGATGGCTGATGTCGTCGGCGGGCATGGTGAGGATCGCGACCTGCGTGATCGAGCCGGGCGAGCCCTCGATCCGCCCCGCGCGCTCGTATAGGCTCGCCAGGTCGGAATAGAGGTAGCCCGGGTAGCCTTTGCGCCCCGGGATTTCGCCGCGCGCGGTGCCGACTTCCCGCAGGCTCTCGCAATAGTTGGTCATGTCGGTCAGCAGCACCAGAACGTGCTGGCCGCAGTCGAAGGCGAGGTGCTCGGCCACCGTGAGGGCGACCCGTGGCGTCAACAGACGCTCGACGCTGGGCGCGTCGGCGAGGCAGAGGAACATGGCCACCCGGGCCAGCGCTCCGGAATCCTCGAAATTCCGGATGAAGAAGTCCGCCACTTCGTGCTTCACGCCCATGGCGGCAAACACAATCGAGAACGCGGTCTGCTCTTCCAGCAGGCACGCCTGGCGCACAATCTGCGCCGCGACGCGGTCGTGCGGCAGGCCGTTCCCGGAGAACATCGGCAGTTTCTGTCCGCGCACCAGCGCGTTCATGCCGTCGATGGCGGACAGGCCGGTCTGGATGAACTCGCGCGGATAGCGCCGGGCGCAAGGGTTGATCGGGCGTCCGTTGACATCTCGCAAATCCGCCGAGAGCGGCGGCGGCCCGTCGTCCGCGGGGCGCCCCAGGCCGTCGAAGACGCGTCCCAGCATGTGCCGCGACACGGGCAGGAGAAAACTCGCGCCGAGGAAACGCGCGCGCAGGCTTTGGTTGGACAGTCCGGTGGTGCCTTCGAGGACCTGGATGACGGCGTGTTCACCGGAAATGTCGAGCACGCGTCCGACGCGCGGATGGCCTTCCGGATCGAGGATTTCCACCACCTCGTCGAAGCCCACGTCGCGAACGCGCTCGATGACCACGAGCGGCCCGTCGATGCGCGCCGCGCCGAGGTATTCGAGCCCGCGATCCTGGACGGTGAAGGTCAGCTCAGACATCCTGCTGGTCCTCCTGGGCGGGGCGCTTCGCCAGCGCCGCGAGTTCGTCGCGGACGCGTTGGTCGAGTTCTTCGAGACGCGACAATTCGTCGTTGCCGAACGTTTCCTTGGCCTGAAGCACTTTGGGCACGCAGGGCAACTGCCGCACCCGCGCCAACGGAATGCCCGCCTCCACCAGATCGTGCCCCCCGCGGTAAAGCGTCAGGATGAGCCGCAGCAAGGCTACCTGGCGTTCCGGCGCGCAGAACGTGTCCTTGTCGTGGTAGGCGCTCTGCGCCAGGAAACCGTCTTTCAGCATCTCCGCGATGAACAGGATCAGGCGCTGCGAGTCAGGAAGCACATCCGGGCCGACCAGGCGGACCACCTGCTGCAACCGCTCCTCGCGCTGGAGCAGCGTGAGGGCTTCCGTGCGCAGCTCGCTCCAGTCGGGCGCCCGCTTTTCCCACCACGCGGCGACGTTCTCGGCGTATTCGGAATAGGACTGCAGCCAATGGATCGCCGGATAGTGGCGGGCGTTGGCCAGCTCGGTGTCCAACGCCCAGAAGCAGCGGATGAACCGCCGCGTGTGCTGCGTCACCGGCTCGGAGAAGTCGCCTCCCGGCGGACTCACGGCCCCGACGATTGTCACCGACGCGGGCTCTCCCGCCAGCGTGGTGACGGCGCCGCCACGCTCGTAGAACTGGGCCAGCCGCGTCGCCAGCGTGGCCGGGAACCCTTCCTCGGCGGGCATTTCCTCGAGGCGCGCCGCCAATTCGCGGAGGGCCTCGGCCCAGCGACTGGTGGAGTCGGCGAACACGGCGACATTCAGGCCCTGGTCGCGGTAGTACTCGGCCAGGGTGATGCCCGTGTAGATGGAGACCTCGCGTGCCGCCACCGGCATGTTCGAGGTGTTGGCGATCAGGATGGTGCGCTCCATGAGCGGGCGGCCGGAGCGCGGGTCCTTCAGCTCGGGGAACTCACGCAACACGCTGGTCATCTCGTTGCCGCGCTCGCCACAGCCGATAAACACGATGATCTCCGCGTCCGACCACTTGGCAAGCTGGTGCTGGGTGATCGTCTTGCCGGTGCCAAAGCCGCCCGGAATCGCGCCCGCGCCGCCCTTGCCCATCGGGAAGAACGTGTCGATGACGCGCTGGCCGGTGATGAGCGGCAGGCCGACGCGCCAGCGTTCGCGAATCGGGCGCGGCTGGCGAACCGGCCACCGCTGCATCAGGCTGATTGTGCGGTCGCCGCCGGGCGTCTCGATGACCGCCACGGGATCGCGCAGGCTGCACTCGCCCGGTGCCACCACCGATTTCACTCGGCCGGCGACCTCGGGAGGAATCAGCAGGCGGTGCCGCACCAACGCAGTTTCGGGCACTTCACCGAAGACCTGCCCCGCCACGACGGTGTCGCCGGGCCGCACCGTGGGGGCAAAAGGCCAGCGCCGATCGAGGTCCAGGGGGTCCACCTTCTCGCCGCGCTGGATCCACGCGCCGCTGCGCTGCTGGATGCCCGGCAGCGGACGCTGGATGCCGTCGTAGATGTTGCCGATGAGTCCCGGCCCAAGCCACACCGACAGCGGGGCGCCGGTGCAGCGGACGGGCGCGCCGGGCTTGAGCATCGTCGTGTCCTCGTACACCTGGATGGTGGCCCGGTCGCCGACGAGCCGCACCACCTCCCCCACCAGGCCCAGCTCGCCGACATGCACGACTTCGTACATCGCGGCGCGTCTCATGCCGACGGCGGTCACCACCGGTCCGCTGATGCGGACGACGGTCGGCTCGGCACTCTCAGAGCAGGTGTTCATGCGCCGCCGTGCTCCCCGATCCCCGCACGCGCCGCGATCTGCCGGCGCAGCCCCGGCCAGCACCGATCGAGGCGCGCTTCGAGGCTGAGGTTCCAGGCTTGTCGGCCCGTGTCATCCTCGAGCCAGAGGCCGCCGCGGTTCAGGTTTGAGTCCGCCACCAGTCGGATCGTCAGGTTCGAGCGGCTGGAACCGCTCCGGATTTCATCCACCAACTCCCGGCCCAGGGCATCGCGGTCCGCTCGCGAAAGCCGGAGCTCAAACGCGTCGCCCGCCATTTGCCCGAGCGCCTCGGTCGCCAAACCCGCGATGACTTTCGGAAAGTCGAATCCGCTCCGGGCGCGGAGTTCGTCGCGGGCCCGATCGTGGATCGCCTGAAGCGCATCCTCGATGCGCGCCGAGCGCATGCGCCCGGCCTCGACGCAGACCGTGGCGAGGATGGCCTCGGTCCGCCGCCTGACCTCGGCTCGCGCTGCTTCCATCCGGTCCGCCCGCAATTGTTCGGCCTCCTTCTCCGCCTCGGCGAGGATGACCTCGGCTTTCTGCCGCGCGTGGTTCCGGATCGCCTCCGCCTGCCCCCGGGCCTCTTCGAGGATTTCCTGGCGCAGCAGCTCGGATGCCTTGGAGTCAGGGGCTGGCACTCAGGTTCCCTCCCTCTTATCCAGGCGGACGCCGACGGCCGCATGCACGAGATGGCGCAGCGTCTTGCGTCCGGCCAGCGGTCCTTCCCGACCGGGAATCTCGACGAGCAGCGGCCCATCGCGCTCGAGCCGAAAGGCGTCCACCAGCTTGCGCATCGCTGCCGCCACCTGTTGCGTGAGGATCACCACCCCATGCTCCGGGTCCGCGGCTGTGGCCTCGAGGGCCTCCGCGGCCTCCGACGCCGAGGTGACGACGCGTCCCTCGACGCCGGCCAGACGGAAACCGCGCACGGTGTCTTCGTCCGCGATGCAGTAGAACTTCACCCTCGGCCTCCCGGCTCACATCTTCTGGATGAGCATCATGGCGATGGCGAATCCGAGCACGGCCAGCCCTTCCGCCAGCGCCACAAACAGCAGGCTGCGGATGAGCAGTTCCGGCTTCTCGACGGCCGCCCCGAGCGCGGCGGAGCCGATCTTGGCGACGGCGTAGCCGGCTCCGATGATGCTGACGCCCACGGCAAACGCCGCCGCCGCGCCAAGGCCGACGGTCTGATAAACATCGCCTTTCTCGACAGCCGCTCGCGCGGCTCCGGTCTCGGCGGCCGTCGCGGCCGAGACCAGCAGCAGGGAGTCGGCGAGGAGCGTCCCGCGCAACCAACGAGGTGTTGTCTTCATGCCTTGTCTCGATTTCATGGTTCGGCTGCGCCCGGCCGACAGTGCGGCGAGCGCCGGGTGTGTTGTTTGTTAGGTCGGTTCAGCGGCCAGGCGGAAGGGAGTGAACGGCTGGCCTTCACCGGAGAAGAACTTCCCGAAGAACTCGTAGTACTCGAGGCGCAGCGCCTGCACCGACGCCACGATGCCCTCGAGCACCATCGCGACCAGGTTGCCGGCGATGACCACCGCGACGCTGAGCGCCGGGCCGACGGCCGACAGGCGCTCGACCTGCGCGGCCAGAGTGAAGGTGGCCATGAGCAGGGCCGCATGGCTCATGGCGTAGGCGGCCAGACGCACGAAACTGACGGTGTTTGCCAGGTAGAGCAACACACCTTCGAACGCGCCAACCAACGACTCCGTCACGGCAGCGGCCAGGCCGTCGCCTGTGGACGCGTGGCCGGCGCGCTTGCGGAGCAGGAGTTCCAGGGGTTCCTTGAGTCCCCAGCAGGCAACGGGCAGCCCGAGAAACACCACCAGCGCCGGGGTCCACCAACCGTGGGCCCGGATCGAGGCCGCTTTGGCCACCAGGGCGAGCGCGCCCCAGTAGAATACGACGCCCATGACGCCGAACTTGCCGAGCAGACCGTCCAGCCACTGCCGCTGGCGCAAGCGGTTGGCGATGTTGAGCAGCAGACCGAGGCTCATCAGCACGACGCCGGCGCCGATCGCCAGGGCCATCAGGGCCATCGGGTCGCCCTCGAGCGGGTCGCGCCACAGGGCGTGTTCCTTGAGCCGCGGCAGGCCAAAGCAGCTCCCATACACCACGCCGCACGCGGCGCTCGAGAGACCGTTGAAGAGGAAGAGAAGGCCGAGGTCGCGGTTCAGGGGCGCTCGGCTCGCCAGCAGCAGCACCAGCCCGCCCAACGCCAGCACACCGCCGTGCCCGACATCCCCGAACATCATGCCGAACATCAGCACATAACTGACCGCGACGAATGCCGTGGGCGCCAGTTCGCGGTAGGTGGGCAGGCCGTAGGCCGACACCAGCAGCTCGAAGGGTCGCAGCAGCCGCGAATGCCGGAGCAACACCGGAATCTCTGCCTCCGGCACATCGCGGGGCGATGCGGCTTCCACGACACAGCGGCCACCTGTCGTTTCGAGCAGTCGCTCTCGAATCCCTGGCAGGGCGGCGTCCGGAACCCAACCGGCGATCAGCACCGCGGCGTCCGTGCGGGGCGAGCATTGTTCCGCTTCCAGCAGACGTCGTTCGGCTTCAGCCCACGCTTCAAACAGGGCGAGCGGTCCTGCCGCTTGCGCGGCCAACGCCCGCATCTCAACCTCCAACCGATCGACTTCCGATTGGCTCTGTGCCCGCTCCTGCTGCATTCTTGCCAACAGCTCATCCGCGGTGGCCCCTTCCGCCGGAGGCAGTCTCGCGGCGCGGAACCCGGCGCTTTTCAGCGCGTCGTCCAACGGGATGCCGCGTGATCGGGTCGTCATGGCCAGCAGCGACTCCCGTCCTCCCCGCGGCGGGAGCGGCAGCAGAACCGCGCGGCCCCCGAGATCGAGCCGTGCCAACGCGCCTTCCGGCAGACTCCCGGTGACGAAGTGCAGGAACCCGGACCGCCCGATGGCATCCAGCGGCAGGTTCAGCCCGCAGAGGTTCGCGACCTGCGTGGCAACACCGTCCAACTCGCCGCGGCGTCGCAGGCCATGGTCTCGACGCCGCAGCAGGGCGTGCGCCTTCGACTCCAACTCGGCAAGTTCGGCTTCGACGCGCTCGGCGGTCATCTCAGGCGCCGCTGATTCGCCGGCGAGGCCGACGACTTGGAGAGAGCGACGAAGCTCGGCAACGCGCGACTGGATTCTCTCGCAGACCGCGATTTCCCGCGAGCGATCCGGCGGCGGCCGTGGAGCGGTTTGCTGGCCGGACGGAGTCGACACCAGTTGCACTGCACCCAGGCGGCCCAACTCGCGCAGCACGGAACGCTCGTCGCGTTCCAGCACGACCACGCTGAGCCGCATCATGGGCGCAGGCCTAAACATGGGCCGCCTCCGGCTTCGAACGCGGGATCAGCCGCGCACGCATTCGCTGCGCCGGAAGCTTCGTCCGGACGCCTTCGGAGAGGGTGATCAGGTTCGCGACTTCCACCCGCCGCAGGGCGACCCAGGCGACCACCGCGGCTAGGCCCATGTGGCTCCGGCGAAAAGCGCCATGAGCCAGCCGCACGAAGCGGCTCCAGGCCAGCGCCTCGAGCTCCGCCGGGGCCATTGCGCCCGCGGTTTCGCTCTGGCCCTCCGGCACACTCGGCAGCGAATCCACGGCGCGTCCCAGCGCCCGGCTCGCCGCCGCGCGCAAATCGACATCCGCAAGCATCGCCGCGAAGCGTCCGCGGGGAATGCCCGTGCCGGGGACGTGGAGCGGAGCCAGCGCCGTCGCGTCCAACCGGTGGATGAACCTGCCCCGCGCGACCAGCATGAGGTGGAAGGCATCGATTTCCTGCAGCACAAGCGGTTTCACGAGCTCTCCCTCCTCGCCGCCGAGCGCGTCGGTTCGCGCCAACAACTCCTCGAAGTAGCCTTGGTCCAACGCCGCCTCGAAAAAGAACGGCCGTTTCTCATCGCGGTGGGATCGGGCTGCTTGTCCAAACCTCTTTTGCAATGGCCCGTGGGGCATGAGGGTCTGAAACTCATCCATGGATTTGGCGGATGCCAACGCCCCCGTATCCAAAGCGAACTCGCGCGGCATGGGCAGCAGATGAGACGCCAGCGACTGCTGGCGGTCGCCGGCCAGAACGCCGCGGACCAGGACCTTCAGGTTCTCGACCTGGAAACGCGCAACCATCCAGCGGAGCAGGTCCGCCCCCGCGCGCGCCAGATCCCCGGCAAGGCGGTCCACGTCCTGCGCCAATTCCTGCACAAGCCGCCGTTGAATCGCCGCGGCCGAATCGATCTCGGCCCCCGTCACGATCTCGGAGGAAAGACGTGGCAGATCGCGCAACTGGCATAATGCGTCCAGCCTTGTGCCGAGCGCCATGCGGGCGCGCCGCCCATGAAGCCGGGCGGCGAGGAAGTCCAGATTGTTCGTCATGCCTGGCATTGCGATGTTCGGCGATCCTGGGCCGCATTGGGCCCGCATTTGGCGCGGTTATTTCACACGCTTTGCGAGGAACCGTAACCGGGCCGGCCGCTACCTCGGGCTGCAGATGCAGCGAACGACCGCCTTCACCAGGCGATCCTGCAGCGCGTCGTCGATGCGTGCCTGGCTCTCGATGTCGGCGGTCGCCGCCTGCAACCGCTTCGCCTTCTCGACTCGAGCCGCCTCGACAGCCATTTCGATGAAATTCGTCGCGTCGGCACGGGCTTCCCGGCGCGCGCGCGTGACCACATCCTGGGCACGCTTCTCAGCCTCGGCCACAACACCCTCTGCCTCCTCTCGCGCCGCGCGGACGATGGCTTGGGCTTCACCTTCGACCCGAATCAGGCTCTGGATCACCTCGCGCATGGCACCGACTCGGGTTGCACGCCCAGTTTCTCCTGCAACTTGGCCAGCACGGCGTCCGCCGCGGCTTCGACGCCGAGTTCATCCATGTCCAGCACGAGGTCGTAATCCTCCGCGGAGTCGACATCCCTGCCGAACGCTTCACGGATGAAGGCGGCGCGCTCGACATCTGTCTGCTCGACCTGCCGGCGGGCTCGCTCGATGGAAATGCGCTCGCGTTCGGCAAACCGGCGCACCCGCACTTCAAGAGATGCCCTCAGGCGCACACTGACGGCGCACTCGGCAGGCAGAATGTAATTCGCGCCGCGTCCCAGGATGATCACCTCCCCATGATGGCCGAGGGAGAGAATCACCTCCCGAAGATGGTGTCGATACGTCTCGCGGCCAACGCCTTCACCTTCGGCGAGCTTGCGGCGGAATTCACTCCACCCGTGCCGCACCCGCTCGTCCACGCTCGCAATCAACTGGCGGCGCACATGCGCGCTGTGAGCCACTTCGTCGACGATCTCCCGATCGAACACATGCCATCCGACACGCTCGCCGATCAGGCGCGCCAGGCTGGTGCCGCCGCTGGCGCATTCGCGAGACACCAGCAGGCAAGGGCCATAGCCCGTGGCGCTTACGCGCGCGGGAGGGGGCCGGGGGTACTGGCTGTGGAGACGCCGCTTGAGTTCGCACAGGTCGAACTGGCGCCCGGCTAAGCGTTCAAAGCTCGTCATAGGCCACCTCGTTTTCCACGGTCCAGCTCGCCGCCCCCAGCACTGCGCATCCCCCTTCTGCTGCCTGAAATCGGGTCTACTCGAATCCTTCCCGAAAGGCAGACCGTCAAGCACCACGTCGCTTCCTCGATGTGATCTATCCAGAGCGACATAAACGATGCACCGCCGGGTCACGCGACGGCACTTCGAACCCTGTGTATCGAGACAGAGGACTCTACCACAATCTTGCCGACATACAAGGTGTGCATCGACTGGTTGGCTGAAGCGCCGGAGGGCGAGAGAATGCCCACGCACTGGGCTCGTGCATCTCTCCAGAGCACCACACTGTGGGTGCATGGTCTTGCCGCCGGGTGAGGACTGCCTGCCGGGCCGCGGCGCCTTGAACCGCATCGCAGTCATCCCGCGAGGTCTGACCGCCATGTGCACCGACGGGGTGTGCCAAATATGCGGGCCAGAATCAGCGTTTGAGGAGAACGAAAGCAGTGAATTCCGTGGGGGTCGGAAGCACCAGAGGGTCGCCGTGGGCAATCCCGCTCAGCACCGGGTCGCCAAAGAAATCCGTCGGATCGAGCACGCGGAACCGGTCCCCGGGTTGAAGGAACATCGAGACATCGGCCGCCACGGACGCCGTGCGATCCCAGTTGAGCACTCCCAGGTGGGCGCGTTGGGGATCGTACTTGCTGGGCTGGAGGACGACGCGGGATCCGGACGGGCGAGTCTCCAGCGCGCCCAGAAGCCAGTTGTCCTGCTCGAGGACGCGCGCGAAGCGGCTGATTGTGAGCCGGGAATTGACGAAGAGATTGCCGCGCAGCTCGCAATCGAGGTTGGTGACCGCGGAGTAACCGAGCTGGACCGACATCCCGTAAAAGAGGTTCGTCAGCACGCGAATGCCCCGGCTCGGCTGGGCGCCTCCAATCAGGAAGGTGCCGGCGTCGTAGGCCATGTTGTTCTCGACACGGTAATGGTCGACGAAGGCCTGGCGGGAACCGTATGCGTGCAGACTGTAGCCAAGCCCGCCGGTGAGGATGTTGTTCGAAATCGTCTTCACGCCATGCCGGTTTTGGGTGTAAATGGCGTGACCATGGCCGCGTTGAGTGCCCGCCCAGCCATTGTCATAGATGATGCACCCGTGCAACTCGCTGTTGGTCGAGCCCGCCCACCAGCTCACTCCCTGTGAGTTGTCGTGAATGATCAAGTGGATGAACTTGCAGTCGCCCCCCCCGTACACGTTCAGCCCGCCCCACGGCCGCTCCAGATTCCGGTATGTCGGGTCCGGAGGAACAGGCGCCGCCGGACGCGGCTCGGACACCAGGATTTCCAGATCCCAAATCCAGAGATGACTCGAGGGGGACTGCACGTTGAGCCCCCCATCGAGGATCACCTGCTCGCCGGGCATCGACCGGACGTGGACGGGGGCACCGGCGCGCCCGGCCAACTTGACAGGCCAGCCCATGCCGAGGTTCTCGAACGGGTGTCTGTAAACGCCCCGGCGCAACCAGAGCGTGTCGCCCGGGACAATCGGCTGCCGGCCGGCCAGAGCCGACTCGATGTCCCAGGGGGAACGACGGGAGCCTTCGGCTGCGGCGGTCCCGTTCGTGGCCGCGTACCACTCGGACGCCAGAATGCTCCCCTGAAATCCAAGGAAGACCCAAACGACAAGTTGACTCGCCCAGGCACGCATTGCCGCCGAGTCTGCCCCGTGATGGAATCCGCCGCAAGACGAGACGCGGTGACCAATCGGTTGCTGCGCACTACTGAACGTCTCGTGCTCAGCCCGCATTTCTCACCAACTTTTGATGTCATCTGACCGGTCACCGTCACATTTCACCTCAAATGCGGGTTAGGGTCTGCCAGAACATCCGCACCTGCCCGCGGACAGGCAGGTCGGCGAAACGGCGAAATGGATTAGGCTGTCTCCGCGGTTGAATCGGGCCGCCATCCGTGATCCCATGTCGAGATTGATCGCCGAACCAGTCCCTCGCGCCATGCACCTTGCGTCGTCGGCTCTTGCCTTTTGCGCCGCGGCTCTCCTCCTGCCCGCGGCCTCGATCCCTATGCAGGCCGCAGGGACGCGAGGTCAGCCTGTGCCGCGCCTGGCCTTCGAGCCTCGCGCCGCCACACGACTGGAATTCGGCGGGTTCGTCGGCGAGCGGATCGAGACGACGGTTGATCAATGGCTGCTCCGCGCCCCTGGCGCAAACCCCGGCATGCTCGAGATGTTCCGCATGCGCGATCGCGAACCCGCGCCTCAAATCGTGCCCTGGGCGGGCGAATTCATCGGCAAATACCTCATTTCGGCCATCCAGACGCTCCCATCGAGCGCCCGCCCGGAGCTGCGCGCCCTGGCGTCGGACGTCGTCGCCCAACTGATCGCCACCCAGGCCGACGACGGCTATCTCGGACCGTTCCGCAGGTCCGAGCGTTTGCGCGGGCACTGGGATCTCTGGGGGCATTACCACGCCTTGCTTGCGCTGCTGATGTGGCATGAGGCCACAGGCGATCCCGCCGCGCTCGCCTGCGCCCGTCGCGCCGCGGATCTTGTGTGCGCAACGTATCTCGACACCGGACACCGCCTTCTTGACGCAGGCTCCGACGAGATGAACCTGGCGATACTCCACGGCCTCGGCTGGCTGCATCGCGTCACGGGCGAAGACCGCTACCGCCGCCTGATGTCCGAGATCGAGAAGGACTGGGAACGCGCCGGCGATTACCTGCGCGCGGGACTCGACGGACTCGAGTTCTGGCAGTCGCCGCGTCCGCGCTGGGAAAGCCTGCACGATCTTCAGGGGTTGGTCGAACTCTACCGGATCACGGCCGATGCACGTTACCGGGAGGCCTTCGAGCATCATTGGCGCAGCATCGCGCGCTGGGACGCCCGCAACACGGGCGGCTTCTCGTCCGGTGAACAGGCCACCGGCAACCCCTACGCTCCCACTCCCATCGAGACCTGTTGCACCATTGCCTGGATGGCCCTCTCAGTCGATATGCTCGCGCTCACAGGCGACCCGCGCGTGGCCGATGCGCTCGAACTCGCCACGCTCAACGCCTGGGCCGGCGCTCAACACCCCAGCGGTCGCTGGTGCACGTACAACACGCCGATGGACGGCATCCGTGAAGCGTCGGCCCACACGATCGTCTTCCAATCCCGAGCCGGCACGCCCGAATTGAATTGTTGCTCGGTCAACGGACCCCGCGGCTGGGGAATGCTCGCCGACTGGGCCGTCATGACGTCAACACAAGGCGTCATCCTGAATTGGCTCGGCCCGCTCCTGGCCACAGTGGCCCTGCCCGACCAATCGCCTCTGACTCTCCGAGTCACCGGCGATTACCCTTGGCAACTCGAGGCCGATATCGGCGTCGAACCCGAACACGAACAGCCATTCGCCCTCCGCATCCGCGTTCCCGCGTGGTCGACGGCCTTCTCGGCGACGTGCAACAACGAACCCCTGCCCCCGCCCGCACCAGGCGCCTACCTGACCATCGACCGCGTTTGGCGGAAAGGCGATCGGGTGTCGCTGAGACTCGACCCGCACCTGCGCGCCGTCGCGGGGGCGCGCGAGGCTCGAGGATGCGTCTCCCTCTACCGCGGCCCCATCCTTCTCGCCTGGGACCAGCGACTCCACGAATTCGATGAACACAGCCTTCCGGCCGTCGACCTGCCGCGCCTCCGCGAAGCCCGGGCTGTGGCGGCGGGCGGACCTGCTGCGCCTGCCTGGCGAAAGCAACTCGAGCCCCGCTTGTTGGTCCGCCTCCCCTCAGGCACTGGACCCGCGTTGCACCTCTGCGATTTCGCCAGCGCGGGGGCGACCGGCACGCGCTACCGCACCTGGCTGCGCGCCTCGCCGTCCTTGCCGCCGCCCGTCGTCACGCGCACGCCCCGCGATGGCGCGCGCCTTTCCGGCGGCAAGGTCGCGTTCCGTTGGACACGCGCAGCGCGCGCCGATGATTCCGTCATCGCACAAACACTGCGAATCAGCCCCACCGAAGACTTCAGGACGCCGACGCTTGAACTGACGGACCTGCGCGAGGCCCAAACCTTGGTCGACATCGACGCCCGTTTCGAACCGGATCGCTGGTACTTCTGGGAGATCGTCACAGCGAACGCCGCGGGCCAAACGCCCAGCCCCGGCCCACCCGCACGATTCCGAATCGACCCCACTCTGCCGCCGGCGCAGGAGACACTTGATCCGCCGCGCCCCGTCGGCCCCCGCGGCGAATCGCTGAGCGCCGCCCTCCGCGGCAACCCAGCCCCGCAATTCGGGCAATGGCAACCCTCGACCGGTTGGAAACCCGCGCCCGGACCCGACGGAGCCACCGACGGAGCCGTTGCCCTCGATGGCAAAAGCGAACGCCTCATCTACACCCTGGGCGGCTGGCCTGAAGACGACTACTCGCTGTCCATCCGGTTCAGCATCCGGAGCCTGCCTGCCGGTCGAATCGGCCAGATCTTCAGCGCATGGCGCGCGCCCATGGACGACCCGCTGCGCCTTGTCATCGACGCCGGACGGTTGTTTGCGCGGATCGAAGCGGGCGGCCTGACCTCGACCCAAGGCGTGCCGATCGAGCCCGGTCGCTGGCACCACGCCGCCGTCGTCAAGGCCGAAAGCCGATTGACCCTCTTCCTCGACGGCAAGGAAGTCACCTCGGCCGCGGCGCCGGCGTTGATCTCGACACAAGCCACCGACTCCGCCCTGGGCGGCAACCCCCACTACACCGGCAACGAGTTCCTGGCGGTTGACCTGGCCGACTTCGCCTTCTTCCCGCGCGCACTCGGACCGGATGAAGTCAGAGCCCTCGCGAGAACGACTGCGTCCGAATAGAAGAGCCGACTGCGGACCTCGTGCTGAGCATCACAAGTCAACGACGCCGGGTCCGGGGACCCGGCCAAAAGCGCGTTGTAGGCCGCGTGCCCTCACGCGGCGTTACTTCCGACGTTGTGCAGAGCAGGCGGCCTCGGACTCGGCCTCACGGCTTCACCGGATCGCCGCTTCGCGTTTTCACATGGTCCTCTTGCCGTGCACGCTCGCGCCAGCCACTCGAGAGCGCGTCCACGGATCGGCGAGTGGCGCAATCTCTTCCGCCGTCAGCGCGCGGTCAAACACGGCGATCTCGTCGAGGCGCCCTTCCCAGTTGAGATGATTGTCGCAACGCCCGCCCAGGAACAGCCGATCGGACGCGCCAGATGAGCCGGCCTCGGCCGTCATCTCGATCTCCGGCTGGGCGTTCCCGTTCAGGTAGACCCGCACCGATGCGCCATCGCGGACAAGAATCGCGTGGTTCCAGGTCCATCGCTTGATTTCGGTCCGGCCGCTCTGCATCGGACCGTCGTCGGCCTGATCCCCGCGCGCGAAGACCAGCCTCCCGGGAGCAGCCGCCGTGCCGCCAATGCCAAGGTGATCGCCCTGCCCGAGGCCATGAACGGACCCCCGCGAGATCAGCCAACCCGCCATCGCTCGAGCCTCCGCCGGCATCCCATTCCAAAACCAGAGGGACACGGAATATCGATCGCCCAGACCCGCCAGCCGTGCCTCCAGACGCCCGCCCGCGAAGTGAGCCGCACGATTCATTTCGCCGCCGGTGCAAAAGGCGTCGTCGCGCGGACCATCGAGGAAGAACACGACGCCCGATTCGTAGAAGGCATCGCGATGATGGCCGGATGCGTCGACCGCCCGAGGCCCGGCAAACTCGTCGAGCCTCCAATAGGCGATCGGGCTGGCCTCGAGCACCGCCTCGGCCGCCGGCCCACAAGTTTGTTTGAACGGACGGCGCGGTCGCCCGGCAACGCGCTCGAGAAGCTGCAGCGCCGCCTCCGCGATCTTTGGCTCAGCGTCAATTTCGAGTCCGGCCGAGCGCGCGGGCCACGTGTTATAGCCGCCCAGCGCGTGCTGCTCGGGGGGCGGAATGTAGCCGTCGCCGCCATTGGCCAGATCCAGGACCATCGTGCGCGGCAGCGGACTCTGGGACTTGATCTTCAATCCGGTCAGGGCGTAGGTCTCGGTAGGCGTTGTGGCGATGGCGATGTCGCCGATGCGCAGGGCCTGAATGACCACCTCGGTTGACTGCCATTGGTGCAGCAACACTTGCTCACGCGCATACACCTCGGCCGTGTCCTTGGGCGCACGGTCGCCCATGGCGGCGACAATCCGCTGCGCCCATTCGAGCCGCTGCTTGTCCGGGACGCGGTACCTCAGAGGCAGGCGGGTCTCGGCCATGGCCAGGTCGGCATCATCGTGATAGCGGATGGCCGCATAAGCCGTCCAGGCCTTGTCCAGCAACCCCTCGGTGTAACTCGCGATGGTCCAGCCCTCACCCCGCGAGCCGGCAGGCTTCTCATAGTCGCGCAGCCAGATGTCCCCGCTGCAGCCGTGCGACATCAGCGCCACAAACGCGGTCTCTCCCCCGCCCGCCCCGCCGGCCACACGCCTCTTGAATCCTTCGCAGAACAGACCGAAGTAATCGGCGCTCAGCGGTTCATCGGAGAAGTAGTGCATCGAGAAGTTGGCAAGAACGGCCACGGGCCGCCCGTCCTGGGCGCGCAACGCCACCATCGACAGCGCCGGATCCTCCGGGCCGGAGGGACCGGTGACGTCGTCCCAGTTCGAGGCTGCATGCATGTTGGCGCGCACGGTCGGGTTGCCGAAGGGGTCATCGGCAATCCGATCCGGACGTCGAATCCAACGGCGTGTCGCGGTGTGCTCCGCTGCGTCCGCAACCGCCCAGCCAACCTCGACCGGCTCGAGGCCCGCTTCAGCGGCGACAATGGCCTCGGCCAGCCGCTCGCGCAGGAACGGCACATAGGTCGCATCGGCCTCGGTGCCCAAACAGGCGAAGACCGACGGGGCGGAATGCGAATGAGTCGCCGCAATGAGCATGCGATTCGTCCGGATCGTTGTGCGCGCCGCAGCCAGTTGTTTGGCCTCATCCAGGAGGGAACGCGGCATCATGCAACTGTCCGCGATGACGATCGCCATACGCTCGCGCCCGTCATCGAGCACCAGCGCCCGGCACTGAATCGGCGCTCGAACCGTGTCGGCCAAGCGCGAGAAAAACCCGCCGTTGACCAGAACGGGCAATTGACGCGGCGTGGCATCCACAACCGCCGCCCCAGCCCGCAGGGCGGCCCGGACATCGAGCGTGCTCGAAGAGAAGAGGACGCAAACAAGAAAAATGACACGGATTTCTTTCATGGCAGCGGTTCCTAATAACCAAGAACCGACAGTTCGTCGATCCGAGATTGTGCTGCGTCCGCGCGAGTGCTGCATCCGGCTGTCGTCGGTGTTCTGTCGCCCGGTGAGGGCGCCGGGCCTGCACCGGATGGAGACTGCCGCTGCAGGCCGCGCGCCCCCACGCGGCGCCAACTCGATTCCCACCGACAACCCGCGGAGGCACCGCCGCGCCACTGCCAGCACCAACCTCTGCGCCTGAGGGGCAACGCCTGCCTGCCGGCAGGCAGGTCCTCGTCGCCCGCGACCACATTGGGAAGAAACATTTGCCCCGGCGGGCGTTCACCTGCACTCTTTTGCCCTTATTGCATGAGCCTCGAGCCCAGCTCTTCGTCGCCCCGGGTGCCGCCTCAAGCCGGGATTGACCGACTGCCTCCGGTCACACCGCCGCACAAGGGTCTTCTGAGACTCGTGAGCGAGGTCCTGGACCACGGCGGGCCGGGGTATCTGCAATTCGCCATCACAAACCTCTGCAACGCCAAGTGCGGCTTCTGCGGGTTTGCCGTGGACCGATTCGATCCTCGGCAGCGACGCAGCGTGACGCTCGGCGAGGCCCGGGAGGTCATCGACATCTGCGTTCGCAACCACATCGGCTACCTGCTCTTCGTCGGGGGCGAGCCCATGGTGCATCGGGACTTGGGATCCATGGTGCGTTACGCGGCGGAGCGGGGTGTGCGCCCGATGATTTGCACCAACGGCTCGCTCTTCACGGACGCCAACATGCATGCATTGGCCCGCAACGGCCTGGCCGGCGTCATCATGTCGATCGACGCCCCCGATGTCGGGCGGCACGAGCAGAACCGGGGCCTTCCCGGCGTGTGCGAGAAGATCAGCCGCGCCAATGCGGCGTTCGCCAAGCTCGGGGTGCAGAGCACGGCCAGTGTGACCGTGAGTCGGCTGATCGAGGATTACTCGAAGCTCCCGGCCTTCCTGCGGGGCCTGGGTTTCACCAGTTGCACCTTCAGTTATCCCCTGACAACGCTCGGCTCGACTTACCTGAGCTTCAGCGACTCCAGCCTCGTGGCCTACCGCAAAGACGAATTGATCGAGGTGTTCGAGCAGATCAAGCGGATGAAGCGCGAAAGCGGATTCGCCGTCGTCAACCCGTCCGAGTCGCTCACCGAAATGCAGCGGCACCTGCGCGGCGAGACGGAGCGATTCGGCTGCCTGGGCGGACACAAGTACTTCTACCTGGATTGGAACCTGGACCTGTACCGGTGCCATTACTGGGAAACGCCCATGTGCCCGATCCGCGAGTTTGACCAGTCCAAGCTCATCCGCGATGGTTGCACTCGCTGCATGATTGACTGTTACCGCGATCCCAGCGTGCTCCAGTTCATCGCCGTCAATGCATGCGACGTTTGGCGGAGTCTCAGGCGCGGACGCTGCCTCGCCGCGGCCAGGCGGATCTGCGATCCCCGCAATCTCACATCCCTCAAGGCCGTCTGGGAAAACCGCACCTGGATCGGCGATGTCTAAACCGATCGGACACGGCTCGCTCTAAGCCGTATGTTTCATGGACTCGTGACCGCCGCGAAAACCAAATCTCCAAAATGCGCGCACGATCACTCGATCCGCGTTTCTCCGCGGCCCCGCACGACTTCGCCGATCAATGTGGCGCGGTGTCCGTGCCGGCCGCAGCGGCGCAGGACCGCTTCAGCCTGGTCCGCGGCGACCACGGCCACCATGCCAATGCCCATGTTGAAGACCTGGAAAAGCTCGGCCTCCGAGATCTTCCCCTTGTCCGCCAGCACCCGGAAGACCGGCAGCACATCCCATGTCCCCTTGCGAATGACGACGTCACACGTCTTTGGCAGAATGCGCGGGATGTTGTCGACAAAGCCGCCGCCCGTGATGTGCGCCAAGGCCTTGATCGGGCCTCCGGACCGGGCGGCGCGTCGGCTGCGGCCCCGAGGGCCGGCAGCCGTCGCAGGCGTCCTTGACCCGCGATTGAATTCCTGAAGCAACGCGCGGACCAGCGGACCATAACTCAGGTGAACTTTGAGCAATTCATCGCCGACCGTCCCCTCGAAATCCGCGATCCGGCTGGTGGGCTTCAGCTTGAGTTGATCGAAGAAAATCCTGCGGGCGAGGGAATAGCCGTTGGTGTGCAGCCCGCTCGATGCCAGGCCGATCACCGCGTCGCCCACACGAACGGTCTTCGTGCCGTCGAGCATCGCGGATCGGTCAACCACGCCGACGATGGTCCCGCTGACATCGTACTCACCCGGCTGGTAAAAACCGGGCATCTGAGCCGTCTCGCCGCCGATGAGAGCGCATCGGTTCGCGGCGCAGGCGCAGGCGAAGCCCTTCACAATCTGGGTGAAGACGTCGGGTTCGAGTTTCCCGGTCCCGATGTAATCGAGAAAGAAGAGCGGCTCGGCCCCCAGCACCGCGATGTCGTTGACGCAATGGTTGACGAGGTCCTGGCCAATGGTGTCGTGACGGTTCAGGGCGAAGGCAATCTTGAGTTTGGTGCCGACGCCGTCCACGCTCGCAACCAGCACCGGGTTTGGGTATCGACGGGTGTCGAGTGCGAAGAGGCCGCCGAATCCACCGACTTTGCCGAGTTGCCCCGGACGCCGCGCGGCGGCGAGCAGTTGTGGAAGATTGGATTTGACTCGATTGCCGAGGTCAATGTCGACGCCGGCCGCAGCATAAGCTTTTTGTTTCATGTCAGGAATCGGGCATCCGTGCCGATGCGGGGGAGAAGATGCCTCCTTGGAAGACCGCAGGCGATAGGAATCTGAAGCAACGCCCCTGCGCTTCCCAAGCCGGACAAGACATGCCATCCTCAAGTCGACTCGCGCCGGTGGACAGGGTGTTATGATGGCGGATCTGACAACGACCTTTGAAGCGCTTGGCATTGCGTTGGGACTCGGTCTGTTGGTCGGCATGCAGCGTGAACGGGCGGCTTCGCGATTGGCCGGATTTCGGACCTTCCCGCTGGTGACGATTCTCGGCGTGCTCTGCGCCGAGTTGGGGCGGACGCGCGGAGGCTGGCTGATCGCCGCCGGGCTGCTCGCTCTCGCCGGACTCATCGTCGCGTCAAACCACGTGCGACTCAGCGCGCCCGACGCAGATCCGGGGCTCACGACCGAGGCCGCCCTGCTGGTCATGTTCGGCGTGGGAGCGTACCTGGTCGGCGGACATCGCTCGGTCGCCGTGGCCGTCGGAGGCGTGGTGGCCATTCTTCTCCACCTCAAATCGGAACTGCACGCCCTCGCGCGGCGGATTGGGGAGGACGACTTCCGGGCGATCATGCAATTCGTGTTGATCTCGATGGTGATTCTCCCCGTGCTGCCCGATCGGGCCTACGGACCGTTCCAGGTTCTCAATCCGCGCCACATCTGGTGGCTGGTGGTGTTGATCGTGGCCATCAGCCTGGGCGGCTACATGCTCTACAAGCTGTTCGGGAGCCGGGTCGGGCTGGTGCTGGCAGGTGTCTTGGGCGGATTGATCTCGAGCACAGCCACCACAGTCAGTTACGCGCGGCGGAGCGGAACAACGCCGGGCAACACGGGGTCGGCGGCTTTGGTGATCATGCTGGCCTCGACCGTTGTTTTCGCGCGGGTGCTGGCGGTCGCCGCCGCGGTCAGTCAGACCCTGTTCAAGGCGGCGGTTGTGCCGCTGGCAATCATGATCGTGCTGGGCACCGGCCTCTCGGCATTGCTCTGGCTGCGAACACCCACGCACACCCTCGAAATGCCGGCCCACAGCAATCCCTCCGAACTGAAGTCCGCCCTGGTGTTCGGCGCCCTCTTCGCCCTGGTCCTGCTGGCCACCGCCGCCGGCAAGCACCAGTTCGGCGACCGCGGGCTCTACGTCGTGGCCGCACTGTCGGGGTTGACGGACATGGACGCGATCACGCTTTCGACTGCCCGAATGGTCAATGCCGGAGAGATCCCTCCGGAGACCGCATGGCGTCTGATCTTCGCCGCGTCCATGTCGAATCTGGTGTTCAAGGCGGGCGTCGTCGGAGTGCTGGGCGGACACGGCTTGTTTGGACGCATTGCAGTGCGGTTTGGGATCGCGCTCGGTGTGATGGCCGCGCTCCTGGCGGTCAACTAGCCCGCATGTTTCGTGGAGTTGTCACCACGGCGAAGCCGGAAACTCGAAGACATGCGCCCATGCGGGCGAGCCTTCGGCGCCCCACGAACCGACGACGCGGGGTCGCGCCATCCCGTGCGTTGCGCGGGTGCTGCCGATCTCGTTCGCACCGTTCACTGCGTCTTTACGTTGTCGGCGGGAATCGAGTTTGCGCCGCATGGGGGCACGCGGCCTACAGCAGGAACCTGCATCCGGTGTAGGCCCGGTGCCCTCACCGGGCGACGCAATCCTGATAACAACCCGATGCACCGCGCGCCGTTCGCGCAAAAAGATTTTGCTTTCCTGTGATTGGCTTTTCTCGTTGCTTGTGCGTTTTGCATGAGCGCGCCGTTCTGTTCAAGTGAGTTTGTGGCCGACCATGTCCGGGCAATCCCGCGCTCGGGCATCCGGGAGTTCTTTGACATCGTCCAGGGGCTCCCAGACGTGGTTTCCCTGGGTGTGGGAGAGCCGGATTTCGTCACGCCGTGGCACATCCGGGAGGCCGCCATTTACGCCCTCGAACGGGGCCGGACCACTTACACGTCCAATCTGGGCCTGCCAAGGCTGCGCGACGCCATCGCGGTCAGCCTCGATGCGCGATTTGGCGTCCGGTACGACCCGCGGCGACAGATCCTGATCACGGTGGGAGTGAGCGAAGCGCTCGACATCGCCCTCCGGGCGCTCATCAATCCAGGCGACGAAATCGTCTACCACGAACCCTGCTACGTCAGCTACTCGCCAAGCATCGCGCTGGCCTACGGAATCCCGGTCGCCGTATCGTGCCGCGCGGAGGACGGCTTCGCCGTGAAGGCGGCGGCGATCGAGCGCGCGCTCACCTCGCGGAGCAAGGTCCTGGTGCTGAATTTCCCGACGAATCCGACGGGCGGAACCATGACGCGCGCTGAACTCGAGGGGATTGCTGATCTCGCGCGCCGACACAACCTCCTCGTGATCACGGACGAGATCTACTCGGAACTCACCTTCGAGGGAGAGCATGTCAGCATTGCCGCCCTGCCCGGGATGGCGGAGCGGACCATCTTCCTCCATGGCTTTTCCAAGGCGTACGCGATGACCGGTTTTCGGATTGGATATGCGTGCGGACCGGTCGAGTTGATCGAGGCCATGATGAAGATCCACCAGTACTCGATGTTGTGCGCCAGCATCGTCAGCCAGGAAGCGGCCCTCGAAGCGATCCGATTCGGAGAGGCGGACACAGTCGAGATGCGGGAGCAATACCGGGTGCGGCGCAATCTGATCGTGAGCGCCTTGAACGCGATGGGGCTGACGTGCCATCTCCCGCGGGGGTCGTTCTACGCGTTTCCCTCGATCCGGTCGACCGGCTTGAGTTCGAAGGAGTTCGCCGTGCGCCTGCTCGATCGCGAGAAGGTGGCGTGTGTGCCAGGCAGCGCCTTCGGCCCGAGCGGCGAGGGGTATCTTCGGTGCTGCTTCGCGACGGCACTGGACCGCATCGAGGTGGCTATGGAGAGAATGGCGCGATTCGTCAAAGAACTGCGCGGTTGAACGCCCCACGGAACGCGAGGCGCCTACTGGCGGAGCGTGTCAAACCACTCCTTGGCCAGGATGAGACTTGGAATCGAACAGTCGCCGTGCCCTGCCGAAGGATCCGGGTCAACCAACTGCACCTGTGTGGCCCCCCGGGCCTGGAAGCTGTCATAGGCCACCTGCGAATTCGCATGGAGAACATCGCCGTCACCACGGCAATGGTACATCCGCATCGGGCTTCGAGGCGTCCAACGATACAGATCGTTCTCGCGCAAAGCGAGCCGAAGCGGGTGGCCCGGCTGGGAACGCAAGGCAGCGACATATTCGGGTTTGAGAGCCTTCGTCACGTCGTCCGGCATCGCGGCGTTGATCTCGCCGCCTGAGTGCTCACCATCGAGCAGTGGCGGCAGGGTCGCGTCGTACGGCGGAGCAAGGAGATCCGCCAGCGAGTCCGCAAGCCGGTAGACCGCCTGGTAGGAGGATAGCAGCATCGCGAAATAATAAGGATTGGGCATCGGACGCCCGGCCAGCACATCGTCGGTCGTGACTCCGGAGAGGTCGTAGGCCCCCGCCATGGGAGCAGACGCCGTGATGCTGAACTCGTCCGCGTGATATTCCTCGAGTTCGCGATGGAGGGCCATCGTGGCATGACCGCCGTGCGAGTATCCGATCAGAAACAGCCGGCCGCTCAGCGCCACGCCGCGGCTCGAACAAAAAGCCCGGGCCGCCCGCAGCATGTCGACCGATGCCGTCGCTTCCGAGGCCGCGTGATGGTACGGATGCGTCAGGAGCGAATCGCCGAGCCCAAGGTAGTCAGGGAGAGCCGTGGCGTAACCGCTGGCAGCCATCACCACGCCCAGGAGCTGCTCGTTCGAATTGGCCGCCGACGGCGCTTCGCTGCGCTTGGCGATGGTCCCGTGCTGATAACTGCAAAGCGGGAGCGCCTGGCCGGGGTTCTGCGGCAGGGCCAGCGCGCCGGAGGCGACCGTGCGCCCACCCAGAGGATCCACCGTCTCGTACAAAAGCTTGTAAACACGCACGTCGTATTGAACCGTGAGCGGCACGTCCAAAGCAGCAAGCATGAGATTGATGGCCCAGGCGGCAAGGGATCGAATCTCGGTGTGGGCAAGCAGCTTGCCGCGCTCGGCGCGCGGGACAGCCACAACCCGATAGAAAAACGTCGGTCCACCCGCGTCGTACACACCGAGCCACTCACGACTGCTGATGGGCCACGGCATCTCAGCCCGCGGCACGATCCAGATCCCATCGGGAACTGTCTCTCGCACCTGTACGCTGTAGTCCGCGCCAGACCCCGCATCGGACCAGGTCAGGCTCGCGCCCGAGGCATTGCGGCGGAAGGTCTCGATACGGAACGGCGCGGGATCGGGACCCTGGGCGATCGAGGGTGAGGCCGCTCCGCAAAAGAGCGCTGCCGTCAGAAGCGTCAAAAGACTGCGTCGCATGTGCATCGAATGAAACAATGCCGCGCTGACAACCGCGCTGCAAAGCCATTCTGGGGGATTTCTCGCCACTTGAAGGAGTCATCTGAAATCCGGGCATGTTTCCTGGCTCCCGTCAGCGCACAGCCGGAACCCTGTCTGCAGCAGCAAGCTGCTGCGGCATGGTTTGAACTGTCCCTATTCCGGCTGTCGAGCCAAAAGATCGACGGCGCGCTGCGGCGGGTGCATGACCAGATTCTGAGGTTTGATGAAAAGGGCTTGAATATTGTGCATGTTGTACCTAGAATAATAGGTACATATATGAACACCCCTACTCCCACAGATATCCTGGCTCAAATCGCCCGCATCCCACTCATGGAACGGGGCAAGCTCTGCACCTACCGCCTCAGGGACCGCCCGGCCGATGCCGGACCGTACTACAAGCTCCAAAGCTGGGAGCAAGGGCAGAACCACACACGCCATGTGCGCCCCGAGCAAGTCCCCCTCCTGGAGGAGGCGCTGGCCGGCTACGCCCAGTTCCGCGAGTTGACTGAGCAATACGCGCAGCTCGTCATTGAGCAGACACGCCAGCAATTGGCGGGTGTGGGCGTAAAAAAAAAGCCGGGACCTCGCCTCAACTCCTCCTGGCGCAGGAGGAAGAGATCGGGCAATTGATGGCCCGGTTTGCGGCGCAGGAACCCACCGGGACGTTGGTCCAGGAACTGGAGGTCCTGGTGCGCACGGCGGTCTTCGAGCCGGCCAACGCCCTGGTCGGCCACCTGCTCCAAGCGGCCGCCGATCGCATCGACGCGGGCTACCAACCCAAGCCAGGGCAGGTACGCCAGGGGCGAGTCGCTTGCGAAGTGCGAGGGCTCTTTGGCCGCTTTGCGCTTGTCCGCGACTACGACTATCACGCGGGGAAGAAACAGGGCCACTATCCAGCCGATGCGGCGCTGGGGCTAGAGGTCGGCTACACGCCCGCTTTGGCGCGGATTCTGTGTTTGGAAGGTGCGGACGAGACCAGCTACCAGAAGGCCGAATTGCACTTGACCGAGACCGGCGGGATCAGCGTCTCGGCGCGGCAGATTCAGCGGGTGGTGCAGCGGATCGGCGCCGCAGCCCAGGCCTGGCAGGAACGCGAGGTGCGGCCCGAGCAGTGCCAGCGCAGCGACGCGCCGGTGTTTTACGTGAGTGCCGACGGCACCGGTGCTCCGATGCGCCCGGAGGAGCTGGAGGGACGCCGGGGTAAACAGGCCGACGGCAAGGCCAAGACGCGGCAGGTGTATCTGGGGTGCGTCTTCACGCAACACGAACTCGATGAGGAAGGCCACCCGGTGCGCGACTGGCAGTCCACCACCTACGTCTCCAGTCTGAACTCGATCGATCAGTTCGGACCGATGTTGCGTCGCGAGGCGCTGCGCCGGGGCATGGGAACGGCCCTGAAAGTCGTGCTCCTGATCGACGGAGCCGAAGGGTTGGCGAACATGGGCACGCTCTGTTTCAAGGACGCGGTGCAAATCGTGGACTTCTTTCACGCGCTGGAACACGCCGGCGAGGTCCTCCGGGCGCTGTTGGGGAACAAGGAACATCCCCAGTACCAGCAACGGTTGCACGACTGGGCCGACCGGCTTCTGGAAGACGAGGTCCGGTTGCTCATCGCCGAGGCCCGACAAGAGGCGAGCACGTTGGGGCGTGCGGAGGCGGTGGAGGAGGAGTTGGGATACTTCGTGAGCAATGTCGCCCGCATGCAATACGGCACCTTCCGCCAGCAGGGCTTCTTCAGTGGGTCGGGGGTGATTGAGGCCGGCTGCAAAACGGTGATCGGCGCTCGCTGCAAACAGTCGGGCATGTTCTGGACTGTTCCCGGCGCCGTGAACATCCTCGCTTTCCGGTGCATCCACGCGAGTCGTCGCATCGGTGACTTCTGGAAGCACAGGCTTAACCAGCAGGCCGCCCGCAACGATAACCTCCCCTTAGCGGCTTGACTCAGAATCCTGTCGTGCGCCCCGCTGCGGCTCTCGGCCGACGTCCAGGCTCACCAGGCTCACGTCGGCAAGTTTGTGGTTCACCAGGACCCAACCCACCAGGCTCTCACGGGCCGGCCGGCCACGGGTCACCAGCAGGTGCACCAAAGGCTCCGCGATGTCGAAACGCACACCGGACCAAACCTCTGGGATCAGCCCGATCCTCGAGCCGCAGCCAGGCCATCGACTTCCAGTTGAAATCGAGATGGTTGTTGAGCGCGGCGCTGTTTTCCCGCGGCGCACGGATCCAGGGCGAGGCGACTGCCGTGATCGAGACGTCAAGGAAGAGATGTTGAGCTGGTGGATTGTATTCTGTCCCGTCGGGCGCGGTCCAGGGCGTGCCGTCGGTCTTGATCGGTGAGGTTGATCTTGCCGTAGCGATCCAGGTCGCGCTCGATGAGCTTGCCCTCGGCGTCCGGAGCTTGTGTGACCGCGCGGGCGGCCTCCGGCCCGCGCCCGGCGAAGAGCAGCCATCGACCAATGGGCACGGAGGCGTACGGATCCAGCGCGCTCCATCGTCGCCACATTGTGGGACGGATGATCTGCGTCATGACGTCGCGACGGTGGCTGATCCAGGGCCATGGATTGAGCCCGGTATCGTCGCGATAGCCCATGAGGTGGATCACGTAGTTGTTCCACAGCGTCTCGCCGTCAGGATAGGGCATCATGTTGCTGGTGGCGGAGCATTGCTGGTTGAGCCACTCGTGCAGGGCGACGTACCCGCTTCGTTCGTCGATGACCTTGATGTCCGTCCGCAGCCAGGCATTGCCAGCCGAGAACACGTCGACCATCTCCTCGAACGCGCGCTATTGCTCGAGATTCCACTTGATCTCCGCCGAGGTCATCTCGGTGGACTTTCGTCCGACGACGACTTCCTTGCCGTCGACTCGCTTGTTACGGTGACCAGAGCCAGCATCCATCCAACGATGACATGCTTGCTCATAGCTCCTCTGGCGGGACAAAGATAGGACCGGGTGGAAAGGACGATCTGTTCGCGTTCACGAGATTTCAAGGTGCCGATCGCGTGCCGTCCCGGCAAGCGCGGTTTCACGGTCTCTCAAAAACCCAAACGGAGCACAATCGAGTGATGTCCTTGCTCTCTTTCTCTCCCCATCCTTCCAGGATTCAGCCTTCTCAATTACCCCACGGCATTGACCTGCAAATCCCGCATCGTCGCCAACTCCCCCAGCGCGCCCAATCCACGCAGCGGACGCGCCCCATCCCGCCGCCTCACCCCAAACCGGTCCCGGAACTCCCGAAATACCTCGTTCACATA
>JAKLFY010000040.1 GCA_022710935.1 Verrucomicrobiota bacterium | reverse complement strand
CAGTGGAAGTTCACCCGCAGCGACTTGAATGAACTGCTGTCCAAGTTCGCCACACCAAGAACCACGGAGTTGGCGGTGGCGGCTTGAGAAAAAATACGTGTGCGGACTTATGAACTAGCGTACTTAGCGAGGCGTCGGGTGCCGGTGACCGTGGTTGCCACCCAGCGGCCACGAGTTTTTCACACGCCTCCTTGGTCTGAGGCGAAGCCTCGCTAAATGTCACTTCGAATCGAGGTTCGGCTTGAGATCGGCGGGTGCAACCGCCGACTGGACGCCGCCGGGCGGGACCTCGGCATGCGCAATCCAGACAATGGCGTTGAGCACCACCTTCCGAAAGTCGTCGTTCCCCCAGGTCTTGTGGCTGTGACCGCCCGTGAACCCAAATCCGCGTCCGCCATCCGGACGATCGAACACCCACATCACGTGCTGCGGTTCCTTGCGTTCGAGCACGGACTTTCGGACCTCGGGATTGCCGCTGTGCGGGCCGTCCGGACGGTTCAATGTCTCCGCGGGCGGCAGCGCGCTCAGAATGGGCGTCACGCCTTTCATCCCTTCCGGGAACCGCATGTGATAATACCACTCGTCCACCACGCCGAACGGTTTCACCCCGCGGGTGACCGGGTGGTCGGGCAGGTTGTCGAATTGCGGATGCCAGAACGGGTTCACTGACCAGTGCGCTTCGAAATACCCGCCAGCCCATTCGAGAAACTGCTTGCCCCCCTTCTCCCTGGGCACCTCGACCGCATAGTGCAACAAGCCGAGGCCAGCGCCGTTCCGGATCTTCTCGCCGAGGATCTCGAGACGATTGCCCTGGACAAACGGATGCCCGCCGCCGCCGTCCGAGTAGATCACGATCGCATCCGCATTGTCGTACGCCGTCGGGTCTTTGGGCCACCCGTTGAAATAGCAGGCGGTCAGAACGCCCGGGTGATCGGCCAGGCACTTGGCCAACAGCAGCATGCCCGCCATGTGCTCGTGATCGCCGCTCCCGTGGCTCGCCGTCCCCGCCGTCAGCACGATCTTCTTCCGGTCCGCCAGCTTGAGCCGCTTGAGCCGCACGTCCTTGAACTGAACGGTCATCGGCGGCCCAACGTGAATCTGGAACGCCAACACGCCCGACCGGCTCGCCTTGGCCGCATGCTCGTCGACGACATCCACAGTCTGTGCGCCGTTGATGAAATGCTGCAGGTGATTGCCTCGGGCAATAATGACATACTCGTTCCAGTCCTCATGCTTGATCTTGCCCTGGATCTCTTCGGACTTGCCCACCGACCCGGCCACCTCGATCTTCACCTTGTTCGGGTCCGCCGCGTCGGCCTTCAGCACCGTCTTCTGCCCGCGCTCGGCCAGGATGCCGCGCCCGCGCTCCTCGTACAGGATGCCGCTGTAAGTCTTGCCGGCCTCGAAATCAGCCTGGTACCCCCCCACAACGGGGCCGAACTTGCCCGGCTCAGCCGTCTTGCTGCGGTACTGGATGCCCGAGTTGCCGTTGACGATCCGGTAGGAGAGACGCAGCTCGAAGTCGTCCACCACACCGTCCGCCCAAACCAGAAACGTGTTGTGCGACAGCTTCGTGTCCGCCTTCGTCACACCCGTGATGGCGCCGTCCTGAACCGACCACAGCTCCGGGTTGCCCTGCCAACCGGACAAATCCTTGCCGTTAAAGATCGGCTTGAAACCGTCGTCCGACACCGCGGCGAGGGCGGCGATCCCGAAGGCCGCAAGGAAACCCGACAAACGAAGAGGCATTTTCATAGGCGATTTGATTCAATATGAGACCGCGGCAGGCGCCGAACACACGGATGCTCCATCCGCGCCCGTCCGCGCATCCCGCGGTCCCTCGACTTGTGCGTAGACGGCTCAGCCGAGCGTCTTCTTCAAGAACTTGAGTCCCTTCACCGCGATCTCGTCGCGACTCGGCTCGATCTGCCGCCAGATCGCCGCGGCTTTGGCGATGACTTTGACATCCTTGGTGAACGACTCGATCACAACATCGCCGTTGTACTTGATCTTCTTCAGAGCCGCCGCGATCGGCGCCCAATCGATGTGGTCGTTGCCGGGCGTGCCGCGATCGCTGCCGCAGGCGTGGAAGTGGCCCAGCAACTTGCCGGCCTTCAAAATCGCCGTCGCCTGGCACTTCTCCTCGACGTTCATGTGGAACGTATCGAGGTGGAGTTTCACCGCCGGACTGCCCACGTCTTTCACCATCGCCAACGCCTGATCCGCCGTGTTGATGAAGTCCGTCTCGAACCGGTTGAGCGGTTCCATGCAGATCTGCCGGCCCTTGCTCTCGGCGTACTTGCAGAGTTGCTTCAAGTTCTTGACCACCGTCTTCCATTGCCGCTTGTAATCGGCCGGCTCGACCGCGTCGGCGCGCCCCACAGCCGAATACACCGGCCCGATCAGCGACGGACAGTCGAGAACCACCATCTGATCGATCAACCCCTTCAGATAGGCCATCGAGTTCGCCTGCGCCTCCGGCGTGCCCCGCAAATCCCGGTCGGGACCCAGCGCGGCGCACACGGAGCCGCACGCCAGACCGGCCTTGTCCAACTCGTCTTTCACGTACTGCGGATCGATGTGTTCCGGCGCCTCGATGGCGAGCTCGACCGTGTCGAATCCCCACTTCTTGAAAGTCTTAAAGAGCGGCGTGCTCTTGTTGGTGAACGGAGAGGTGAAGAGGAATGTGTTGATGCCGAATCTCATATGTTTTGCTTGTTTCATGGCAGGCTAAGAAAAAGCCCCCGCCTGTCAAAGCATTAAAACAAAGGCCAGTCGGGATTGTACTCGCAGCGGATGGCCGGAGCCGCTCACGAAGGAAGAACTCGGGAAGATTCGCCAAACTGAGCGCCAGCCTTTGGCCCGAAACCGACTCAACAGCCACGATCCCCATCACCATCGACTCGACATCGCTCCGCGCCGCACTTGACAGGTTCGAGGCCCTGGCACAAGACACCATGCCCGTCCTCCGTACGATGGCCCCCCCCGAGAGTCGCGAATGCGCCACAGCACGCCGCCGGCCTGCCGCCCCGGCCACTGGCGACGATCCGAGCGGCCAGCGAATTCGCTTGACGCCGCGACGCTCGGCGCATAGCCAAACCGCCGATGCTGCGCGAGGCGTGCGCCGCCCTTGAACGCAGCAGCGGTTCCGGGTGGGCCACCTCCGGCACCGCACCTTAGCAGCAGCCCCGTGGCCAGCCACCTCAGTTACGGGGCATTTCTCTGGCAGACCAACATCCCTGCTCGCATGTCTTCAGGTTCACGGTCGGTCTCTGGAAAGCCCCTGATGAATTGGTGAATGTTCTCTCCTTCACGGGCAACGACGATCATCATGCCTTCGCTCTCGGCGAGGCGTCCGTCAGGACCAATGAATCGGTGACGGACTCGGCCGTGCCCGAGGCTGGTATCGAGGAGTTGCTCAGAAAGCCATCTCGCGAAGGCAGAGCGGGAGTCATCCGCGGGCGGATTCTCGGGCAATGCCGGCCAAGCCCCAGATGAGCATAGCCAGAGGAATCAATCCCAAGAGACCGTAGAACAGGCAGCCCAAGATACAGATCACAACCGGCACGGCGCACATCGCGCCGTAAAAAATGATCTTGGCGAGGGCGAACACACGCATCACGCCGGCACTGTAGGCTTCCAGGCGGCATCATGGGAGAACAAAAGCCAGTCGAGAGTGTACTCGCAGCGCATGCCCACGGCCACCGCCCAGCCGCAAGCCTGGCGCTTCTAATGCTCGCCCTCGCGCCTTTGTCACCAGCGCCCCGCCATTTTCGACAAACCCGCCCGGAAGCGCCCTCGCGACACGATAACCTGGCCTCTGGCGGCCCCGTTCGCGTGTCTTTCGGAGGCGATTGGTATCTTGGCCACCCCCGAGACTCGCGAATGCGCCACGGCCACGCCGCCGGCCCAAAGCCCCGGCCACTGGCCACGATCCGCGCGGCCCTGGCCGGCGAGGCGGTGGTTGATGTGCGCGGCTTCAGGCGCGCAGCTTCCTAGCCCGCGTGTTTCATGGACTCGTGACCACCGCGAAGCCAAAAACTCCAAAATCCCGACCGCTGCGGACTAGAATGCAATCCTCATGGCGAGCCGATTTTCTTTGACGTTGCAGCGGGTATGGATGAGCTTCGACTCGATGCTGCGGGAGCCGGTGGCGGTGTCGAACGCAGCAGCCCCGTGGCCAGCCACCTGAGTTACGGGGCATTTCCCTGGCAGCGACGCCCACAGCGCCCCGCCCTTTGCGACAAACCCGCCCGGAAGCGCCCTCGCGACACGATGACCTGGCCTCTGGCAGCCCCGTAGGCGCGTCTTTCGGAGGCGATTGGTATCTTGGGCCAGCCCCGAGACTCGCGAATGCGCCACAGCACGCCGCCGGCCCAAAGCCCCGGCCATCGGCACCGATTCGCGCGGCCCCGGCCGGCGGTCCGCATCGCCCTGGCAGCAACGCCGCCAGCGCGCGGTTCTCACGGGCAATGAATCGGTGACGGACTTGGTACGGCCCGAGGCTGGGTCTATGACTTTGGCTGGTCGGGCGCGCTGACGTGGTCGGTGGTTGGGCCGTAGTCGTCACGCATGATGATGCTGCCGTCTGGCTCTGAGAGATGCTTAAGCCACCACTCGCCCAACTCCTCGTCGGTCAAACCTCCGGGAGGATCAAGTGCGAAAAGCTCATCGAGGGTCAACATCAGGTGCCAACGTAGTTGAGGCCGTTTTGCTCCGCAACAATTCTCAAGAGTTCGGTTTCCAGAGTTCATGCCCCTTAACTCGAGTCATGGTCTTCCTCTTGAGTCGATCGACAGCCTTCCTGATATCAACGCGTGTGCACGATTGCCGGCACCCCGCCCTTTTCGACAAACCCGCCCGGAAGCGCCCTCGCGACACGATGACTTGGCCTCTGGCGGCCCCGTTGGCGCGTCTTTCGGAGGCGATTGGTCTTGGCCAGCCCCGAGACTCGCGAATGCGCCGCAGCCGCGCCGCCGGCCACCAGCCCCCGGCAACTGGCCACGATCCGCGCGGACCTGGCCGGGGCTTTTGTTTAAGTCTGGCTTATAGCTCTCGATTGTGGGCGAAATCGCTTCGGAGGCGGCCAGCGGTTTGATGGCCATGACAACGGCGAATGCCCGGCGGGGCGTATGCGGCCAGGGTGCGGCCAGGGTGCGGCCCTTTGGCGTCCCCCACGTATGCCCCCCCCCAACGACAGAAGCGGCTAGAAACAGGCTACCACCTACCACCCCCAAAAGCAGCATGAGACTTGTCCCGTTTTCTCTGTAAGTGCTTCATTTGCAGGCAAGCGTTTGCCAGACAAAATCGGGACAAGTGGCGAAACATCGGGACAGGTCGCCATTCCCGGTTCGCCTAAATTCCAAGACGCAACCCCCTCATTTTCCGTCACTTCCCTCTTATTTGCGTCTAGTTTGACTTTGGGACAAGTCACCTGTTGTTTAACAGGATTGTCCTTGCCAAACCACCGGTTCCAATTACTATACATCTGTATAGTAATCATGAAGACCCTGACTCATCGGCAGCAGGACGTGCTCGAGTTCATCGGGCAGACCATCGACAACGCCGGCGCGGCCCCCACCTTCCGGGAAATCGCCGCGCATTTCCGCTTCCGCAGTGTCAAGGCCGCCGCCGATCACGTCGCCGCCCTGCGCCGCAAAGGCGCCTTGGCCGGCGCGCCCCGACGCGCCCGAGCCCTGTCGATCGTGGACGCCGCCGACGACGATTGGGCGACGGCGCGGGCGCTGGGGCGGCGCCTGGCGCGATTGCCCGTCTACGGAACCATCCCCGCCGGTCTGGCCGAGGATCGCCGGCAGGAAGCCCGCGGATGCGTGGCGGTCGATCTGGACACACTGGGGATCCGCCCCACCCCGCGCACCTTCGCGCTCGAAGTGCGGGGCGATTCGATGATTGGACGCCACATTGTCGACGGCGATCTGGTGGTGCTCGAGCATGGCAAGATGCCGCGTCACGGCGATGTCGTGGCGGCATTGATCGATAACGAATCGACACTCAAGACATTCGTCCAGGAACGGGGGCGTCCGCCGTGCCTGAAGGCCGAGAATCCCCGCTACCCCAGGCTCCACCCGGTCGGCGAACTGGTGATCCAGGGGGTGATGGTGGGGCTGATCCGGAAAGTGAAGGTGTAACCACCGAAAAGGCGTGAATCCGTGGTTTCATAGCCTGGTGCATCTGGATGCCGACGCCTTCTTCGCGGCGGTCGAGCAGGCGGCGGATCCGCGGTTGCGCGGCAAACCCGTCGCCGTCGGCGGCGAGAAACGCGGCATTGTGGCCAGCGCGTCTTACGAGGCGCGGCGTTTCGGGATTTACACGCCGATGCCCACCGTGCGGGCGCGCAAGCTCTGTCCGCAGCTCATCGTGCTGCCGGGCGACTTCGACAAATACGAGCGCTTTTCGCGCTGGATGTTCAGCTACGCCTACGATTTCACGCCCGACGTCGAAATCTGCTCGATCGATGAGGGGTACTTCGATCTCACGGCTGTGCGGCGTCCGCCGCTCGAAGTCGCCGCCACCATCCGTGACGCCATTCGCCAATCGCTCAAGATCAGCGTCAGCGAAGGCATCGGCACCAGCAAACTCGTCACCCAAATCGCATCGAAACTCCACAAGCCGGCCGCCTTCGAGTGCGTGTCGCCGGGAAGCGAGGTGTCGTTTTTGCATCCCCTGCCCAACCGCTGGCTGCCGGGCGTGGGGCCCAAGACCTCCGAGCGCCTCGACGCGGCCGGACTCGCCCTCATCCGCCAGGTCGCCGCCACGCCGGTCGATTGGCTGGGCCTGTTGGTCGGCGGCGCCGCGCCCCAGTTGCATCGGTTCGCCAACGGCATCGATGACCGCCCCGTTGTCCCCGCCAGCCAACCGGCCAAGAGTTACAGCCAGCAGGAAACCTTCGCCCAGGATCAGACCGACGAAGCGTATCTCGACGCCGTCCTGCAACGGATGGCGGATACCCTGTTTGCCAAGGCCCGCGCGGACGCCAAAAGCATTCGCACACTCACGGTCAAGGTGCGCTACAACGATTTCGCCGAAGACCAGGTCAGCGAAAGCCTGGTCGAGCCGACGGATCTCGAGACCGATGTCTACACGCGGCTCAACCGGATGTTGCGACGCGCCTGGCGCCGGCGCGTCAGCCTGCGCCTGGTCTCGTTGAAACTGTCGAACCTCTACGACGGCCTCGCCCATCCCGAACTCCCGCTCGATCGCGCGACGGCCCAACGCGACGCCCGCCGCCGCCTGGCGGGCATCGTGGACGCGTTGCGCCATCAGTACCGACACGACATCCTGATGCGGGGACACGACTTCGTCCTGCGCCGGGGCGAGCCGGCGTTCGCGCCTCTTCAATGAGCCGATTCTCTGAATCCTTACGAAGCAGGTCGAAGAGGTGTCACATGGGTGAACGCCGGGTCAGGCGACCCGGCCTACAATAACAGGTGTTCATGCTCATGGTGTAGGCCGCGTGCCCCCACGCGGCGCAAGAACAGTTCTGATGAGCCCGCATTTCAGGTCAAATGTGACGGTGACCGGTCAGATGACATCAAAAGTTGGTGAGAAATGCGGGCTAATGACTTGAGGCCGATTTTCGCGTTGTCTTCCGCCCGGTGCTGCGGGATGATGCACCGCGCATAAACAAGCCCACGTTCTATGAATCAAGCTGTTCCCCCCCGCAAAGGCCGCGGTTGTTTCTTCTACGGATGTTTGACCCTCGTGGTGGTTGTGATCCTCGGCCTGGCCGGCCTCTACCTGGGCGTCCGCTCCGTCGCCAAACAGGTGATCCAAAGGTACACCGATTCGAGTCCGATGACCCTGCCGGCGGTGGAGATCTCGGCCGAGGAGGCCGCCGCCGCCCAGCAACAATTCAAAGCCTTCCAATCCGCCCTCGATGCCGGGACCCCCGCCGAACCGCTGGTCCTCGGCGGAAACGAAATCAACGCCCTGATTGCCGCCGCGCCCGACTTCGCGATGCTCAAGGACCGAGTCCACATCGCGATCGACGGCGACCAGGTCAAAGGCCAGATCAGTTACCCGCTCGATGAACTGCCGCTGCCCTGGTTTGCCCGGATGGCCCGGGGCCGCTACCTCAACGGCTCGGCCGGCTTGAGCGCGTCGATGACCAACGGCGCCCTGCTCGTGACGATCCAGAGTCTCGAAGTCAAGGGCGAGGCCGTGCCCGAGCAATTCATGGCGGGGCTGCGCCAGCAAAACCTGGCTCAGAACGTCTACAAGGACGCCAACAGCATGGCGACCCTCCGCAAAATCGAATCCATCGCCATCAAAGACGGCAAACTCGAGATCAAAGCCCGAGCCGGCAACTGACCGCCGCCCTGGAGTACAGACATGATTCGGCTTGGACTTTATCTCCCACTTCATCGCCCACTTCATCGATTCGTGGCGAGCAGCACCAAGAGGCCGGGGTATTCTGCCCGGACAAATTGAAGGTGTACGATAAACCGCTGGCCAGCGCAGAAAGTCTGGCGCAGCACTCCCGGTCCTGGGACAAACGACACGCGGTGACCGGTCAATTGTTGCGCGCTTCTGAGAGTGTCGTGCTCGATCCCGCCCGTCAGCGATCCCCGGTTGGCCGCTGCCTCCGAGCGCCGCCAACACCCGCGAACGCGTCCACGAACCCAATGGGCGCGTTGCAGTCAACACACCAACCAGTCACTCAGCCCGACCGTCAATCGTACGGCCTTGACCTCATTGCATCCCAAAAGCAGACATCCATTTGTCAACTATTTAGATGCGACCCCAATGGCGTTCGCTGACCGTCTTGGCGTCTTTGGGCCTTTGCGTGAACCGCCCCCGTCCGCGGACGAGCCTGCCCCATCGCCTCGAAAAACCCTCGCTCCCAGCAGCCGTTGGCGCTAAGTTCCTGCCATGAGCGTCGATCAAATCGAGCAACAAATCCAGCAGTTGCCGGCCACCGAACTGATCCGGTTGGCCCAGTGGTTCAGGAGCTTCCTGGCGTCCAAACCGGGCACCAGTGCCGGCGCCGAGGCCGACTGGCAGGAGCCGCCGGAACTGGTTGCCGAACTCGACCGGCGCCTTGCTGAATTCACCGCCAACCCAGGCATCGCGGTTCCTTTCGAGCCCGACTACTTCGAGAACCTGAAGCGCCAGCTCGCGGATGAGCGCACCCCGAAGGCATCCGCTCGCTAGAGCGGACATCGAGCGCGAAGCGCGCTGGTACGCTGCCCAGCAGCCGGGGCTGGGCAGCGATTTCGTAGATGAGGTCCACCGCGTCATTGATGGGATTGCCGGGAATCCGCTGCGCCACAGCATCCGGTTCGGCAACTGGCGCCGGGCCAACCTCCGACGGTTTCCGCACGCGGTATTCTATCAGGTGATTGACGACGAGCCAGTGGTGTTTGCCGTCCTGCACGCCAAACGCGATCATGG
Organism: Verrucomicrobiota bacterium; assembly: GCA_022710935.1. GTDB lineage: Bacteria > Verrucomicrobiota > Verrucomicrobiia > Limisphaerales > J093 > MWFF01. The sequence goes on along the minus strand of JAKLFY010000040.1, from coordinate 50,009 downwards.
CCCCCTCCTCGAAACCAGACTGCGGACCGTTTAAGCCGGGACGCCTCCAATGAACCCTCCCTCTTCCATCCGACCTGCCTGCCGGCGTGTCCGCCGCAGCTCGAAGAGCGGAGGCGCAAGCTTTGGCGCAGGCGGCGCCCGTCCGCGGCACAAACGCGGTGAACTGTGCCGTTGCCCCGACGCGACCGGCCTTCCACCAGGCTGCAAGCCGACAAGCCCTCAGCGCAGCCCTGGCACGACCACGGCCAATCCGAGGCAAGAACCGAGGCATCTGCACCGCCACACCGCCACGTGCTGCCGCCTTGCCATCCCCAATTGTCACATGTATAGATCTGCCCCCCATGCCTTTTCTAATGTTCTTTGTGGCGTGTTTTGAAAACCCCTGCCGTACTCCGTACTGAAATGAGCCTCCTCACGCCGGCTGCTGCCCGTGTTCCGTGCGCTTGCAGAGGCGGGTTTGGATGGTAGAATTTCGCCATGCGCTATACGACGGTTGAAGTGGAATTGGACCACGGGCGGGTCTGGCCGCGCGGTGCCGTCACGCTGCCCACGAAAGCCCACGCGCTGCTGACGGTTTTGGAGCCGAATGGCGACACGGCAGGGCCCGCAACCGGCGCCACGGGCGCCGGCCTGCGGCGCTTCCTCTCCACGCCGGATTTCGCGCTCACACCAGAGCAGTTTCGCGCTAGCATGGAGGCGGACGTCTTTGAGCAATGAACCTGGACGCCATCCCAGCAGGCGCGCGGGTGCTCATTGACGCCAACGTTCTCATTGACGCCAAGCGCGCCATGTCCGCGCAGTGCCGCCGGCTCTTGCATCGGTGTGCGCAGCGCGAGGTCAGCGGCGTTCTTACGACCATTCTGCTGGCGGAGGTCTGCCACCGCCGCATGATGCAAGAGGCGCGGAGCCGGGGGCTTTCCGGATCGAATCCAGCCAAAGCCCTGGCCGAGAATCCGGCCCCCGTGCGGCAATTGACCCAATACCGTCAGGAGGTCGAAGACCTCCTCTCTGGCGATTTGTTCGTGCTCGCCGTGGAGAGTGCGGACTTCACCAAGGCCATTGAACTCCAACGGATGCACGGGTTGCTGACCAATGATTCGCTGAACCTCGCCGTCGGACTGCGTGTCGGGGTGAACCTGCTGGCCACGGCTGACCCGCAATTCGATTCGATTCCCGACATCACGGTCTTCAGACCCGAGGACCTGTAACGGCACCAGCGCCTCGAGTTCGCGCAACGGGGTGGCCGCGACCTGCTGGCCGGCAAGCTTCCCTGCCGGCGGCACGCCGATGGAGACGCGCCCACCCAGGTCCCTTACGAACGCGCACACGCTGTCCCCGGCTCGCCATTCCACCTGCCCGCTCCCACGGTTCGCTGTGTCCTTTTGTCGCATCCTAGAGTCAATAGTAAGGGCTGACCGGTTTACCGCCTCACCCAGCCCGTTGTCCGCACCGGCTGCGGGCCAGCGGCCCCCGCTCGTGCCCGGACCGCGGACGTCCCGTCCGCAGAACGGACACGGTGAATCGTACCGTCCGTACAATCAGCCCGTTGTCCGCACCGGCTGCGGGCCAGCGGCCCGCGCTCCGACCCGAACCGCGGACGCCTGCCTGCCGGCTTGTCCGCCGCAGCTCGAAGAGCGGAGGCGGAAGCCTTGGCGCAGGCAGGGCCCGTCCGCAGCACCAGCCCGGTGAACTGTGCCGCTCCCCCGACGGGACCGGCCTTCCACCAGGCTGCAAGGCAACAGGCCGTCAGGGCAGCCCTGGCACCTGCACGGCAAATCCGAGGCCCGGACGGGCGCATCCGCACCGCCACACCGGCACTCGCTGCCGCCTTGCCATCCCCAATTGTCATATGTATGGATCTGACCCTATTGCCTTGTCCACGGACCCAATGAGCGCGTTGCAGTCAACCCACCAACCAGTCACTCAGCCCGACCGTCCATCGCACGGACTTGACCTCATTGCCTCCCAAAAGCAGACATCCATTTGTCAACTCTTTAGATGCGACCCCATCGGCTTCCCGCCAATTCAACGGTGGGCAACATCCGGCAGAGACGCTCAAGCCCGGAGGGGCGAAAGAAGGACGCAGCGTTGTGTGCCGACGAGCCGCGGTCTCGAACCGGCGCATGCGTTCTTCCGTCACGCAAGCCCGAGGCTTGCCAGCCATGAGCCGGGGGGCGGACCCGCGTCGGCGGGCGACACCCCCGGTACGCGGCGCCGAATCGGTCCCCCCGACCCCGCGGGGGTCGCAGAGGCTCATCATACCGACCATGCCTGCCGCCCGCCCAACCGCCACGCACCGCAGTGCCGCGCCTGCCTGAAGCGCCAATTGTCGAATGTTGATATGCGACCCTATTGGCTCTTTCTGGGACTCCTGCGCCCGGGACTGCAGGTTGACAGAAGGAGCGTGCTGCTGTCATGTATTGGGCGTTATGAGCGTCACGCTTGAACTCGAATTGCCGGAGTCCGTCGCTGCCCAAGCGAAGGCGAAGGGTTTGCTGGACCCCAAGCGCCTCGCCACCCTCATCGCACGCGAACTGGCTGCGGAAACCGGCTCGCGGAACTTCTTCGAGATCGTGCGCCAAATTCGAGCCCAACCCGGCGTGCCAATGACCGCGGAGGAAATCGAGGCGGAGGTGAAAACGGTACGGGCGGAAAAACGGGCGCGTGAGGCTGGTCGCTGACACGAACACGCTCGTATCCGCTTCGCTCTGGCAGGGTCCCTCGGCGCGCCTCTTGGAGGCGGTGGCCAGCGGCAAAGCGGAACTCGTGCTGTCCCCCGACTTGCTGGCTGAGTTCGCCAGCGTCATCGCGCGTCCCAAGTTCGTTGATCGCATTACCGCGCAACGCACAACGGCCGACCAGCTCGCGCAGAAACTGGCCGAGAAGGTTACCGTCGTGGCGCCGGCGACTTTGGCCGTTCCGCCGGAATTGCGCGACCCGGAGGACCTACCCGTCCTGGCCTGCGCGCTCGCAGCCGACGCGGAGGCCATCGTGTCTGGAGACCAGGACCTGCTAACCATGGGGGCCTTCCAGGGCATTCCCATACTCACGGCCCGTGAAGCACTGCGGAAGGTCGGCGTTGAACGTGGCTGATTTCAATCCTCGATGACCTGGCCGTGGCTTGAGAGTCACTTCCGCTTCACGGCCGCGTCAATTGTCGATTGTCGCGATGTGACCCCAGTTCACTTGTGCTTACCCAATTCAACCCTCCCCGAAAGAGACAGCGCCGTTCTTCACGCTGACCGATCTGTCCGCCGCCCCCGATCGCCGCCGACTCCCGCCAACGCCCGCGCCGCCGCGGTAATTGTCACATGTCGAGACGCGACCACGCTGGCCCTCTGAAGAGAGTGCCCAACCTCCATTCCCCCCCAGGGCTGCGTCGATCGACGAACTTGTTGAATGTTTAGAGACGACCCCATTGCCTTTCACCACCCAGTCACTCAGCCCGACCGTCCATCGCACGGACTTGGCCTCATTGCCTCCCAAAGGCAGACATCCATTTGTCAACTATTTAGATGCGACCCGATTGGCTTTTCGCCGGACCGGCATCTGCGCCAGGCACGCCAAGTCAGCAACCCGAGGCCCACGACGAAGGCCCAATGGGTCGGCTCGGGGACAAGCGAGATGTCAAGCGACCACGACTCGAGCACAGCCTTTCCACCAGGCTCAAGATCGGCCACGAACAGCATCCATGTGCCGCTCGCCTCAGTTCCCAAGAACGAGCCCAGAGACGCCAACCTTGGTGAGCTTTCGGTCACCTCATTTGGATCGGCAATCCGACCGTCCGCTGCCCACGTGCCAGTGAGCGGTCCCGCTGGCGGACCTCCAAGCGTAAGCCGGTAAGTATGGATATCAGGTGCGCCGTCGACGCCAGTGAAGGTGACATCCAGACCGTTGTCACCATAGCCCCATGCGTTTCCGAGCGTTCGGCCCGGACGGTTCAGTAACACCGCAAACGCACCCGACTCGTGCTGGAGTGTGACATAGAGATCGCCGTTGAATGCCCCGCTCGGCCCCAGGCCATCAATGGAGAGGCTGACACTCAGATTTGCAATCGGCCCCGCAAGTTCGGTGGCACTGATCCGTTGAACATGAGCCAAGCCCGCTGAGCTGCCGTCGGGCACGGGTAAATTCAGAGCGGAGTAAGTGAATTCAGCGCTCCGGGTGACGAGCATTGGCCCGAGTAAGCCGAGCAGTAGGACTGTGTGGGTGTTCATTGTGCTATTGCCGACCAGGGTCATTGCTGCGCGCCGTCAACTGCGCGATAATAGGCCGCGCTCATCGGTGGGTGATCGTCGACAAAGTCGAACAGACCACGTTCGTTGGCGAGCACCGAGCCCACCGTCTCCCACCGCGGGTCGCCGAGGTCTGCAATTCGCTGGACGGTGTACCAGCGGTTTGGAACCCCGAGATAGCGCAGCCACACCTTCCCGTCATGCACCACAGGCGGAGCAAGGCGATTGAAGCCCTCCTGCGATCCGGGGTCGATTACCTGCACGGTGACGGTCCCGATCGCGGTCGCGCCTTTGGCGTCAATCACTGTGTATGTGAAGGCGTCCTCGTCGTTCACCTCCGGTCCGGGCTGATAGAAGATCCAGCCATCAGCCAGGCTGACTGAGGCGCCTTGGACTGAAACTGGTGATACAGCCGCGATCCTGAGCGAGTCGAACTCCGGATCAGTATCATTGAGCAACAACTCGGCTACCGCCACTTTCGTGCTCCGCCCGAACGAGCGCTGCACAATGTCGGGGCCAGCCGTCGGCGCATCGTTCACTGGGCGGACGGTAATGGTGAAGGTCCGGCGGGCGGTGTTGGATCCATCGCTCACCGCGAGCGTGATAGTCGCCGCCCCGGAGCGGTCGGACGCCGGCACCAACTGCAGCGTGCGCTGCTCCCCCGTGCCGGCCACTCTGAGATGTGTCGTCGGGAACAAGGTGAGGTTCGAGGACTCGACTCTGACTATCAGGTCAGCTAAGGGAGTGTCCGGATCACCCACGCTGAAAGGCACCGCCAGAGACAGGTCCTCGTCGGTGACGCAGTCGGGGATCTCTGCGATGGAAGGCCCGCTCGACCCGTAGGAGACCCGCGTCGCGGCATCCGGTTCGGAAGGCCCCGCCTCACGATTGCCGGCCCGGTCGGTTGCGCGCGTGAAGAAGGCGTAGTGGCTATTCAATTGCCCGGTAAAGAATGCGCCCTGCAACAAGGTACGCTCGATCCACGGCACCGGTGTCGCGCCATCTTGGGAGTAAAAGACATCGAAGAAAGCCAGGCCGGCACCGCCCGGTTCATCGCTGCCTGTCCAGGTCACCGGGAAAGTCGCCGGGCTTTCGGCGGGTAGCGAGTTCACGGCACTGAGCGGTGGAGTGCTGTCGGCAACCGGGGCTTCCTCGTAATGGACGGTGTAGCGTCCCGTACTGCCGTGATCGAGCAAGTGCAACAGGTATTCGCGGCGCGGGCGTTTTCCCATGCCCAGGAACGTGCGGTCGGTGGTCCACACATTCACGTCGAGCGGTATCGCCACACCATCCGAGCGAACGACTCCCGCCAACCGGTATTGGCCCTGGGCGGGGTCGGGGATGCGCAAGTAACCCCAGCCGGCGGGCATGGCAGCGGCGACGACCACGCTCAGGCTGCCCGGAAGGAGCGCACCCTCGACCACTGCTTCGTCCACGCGCTCGACTTCGTTGGTCATCCCGTTGCTCTGGTAAAGCGTGTCGCCCAAGTCGAGCAGATCAGGCACCGCATTGACGAAGAAGTCGGGCTTCCCGTCGTCGAAGGACCCGCCCGCATGGACCAACCGGATCAATTCGTGGATGCTCAGGTCCTCAATGAGTGACAGACGCGGGTTCCCCAAGCCATCCACGTGCTCGAACCGCGCTGTGTAGTCGAGGAAAAGGCCTTGCAGCGTCGATGTCATCAACCAACGCCCAACCTTCGAATTCCCCGGCAGAATGTCACCAAAGCTGGCCGTCATCGAGGGTGTCATGTTCTGGCCAGCGACTTCTGTCGCAATCAGCTTGAAGTCAATCAGCAATCCCTTTTCGTTCTCAACAATTCTGGGCTGGGCGGAGGTGATCCGCATGTTCCGGGCGGTTCCCTCGCCGCGATTCTCGATCATCACCGCCAGATTGAACGGAATGCTGGGCTCGGTCTCATCCGTGAACGGATCGTCACTGTAAACGTCCCGCTGGTGGAAATACTTCACCCAGAGCCGCGGCGTCGGCAGGACGGTGATGTTCACCGGTGCCAACGGGATCTGTACCCGGGTCTGTCCTTGCGTGTAGCTGAACTGGCCACCGATTGCATAGATCACCGGCGTGGCCGGTGCCGCGTCGACAGTGGGGATGAGAATCCAGCGGGCGGACCCGATGATGCCACCCGCCAGCACGCCGGTGCCGTCCACACCACTCAGGCCAGACAGGCTGGGTGGTCGCACGTCAAAAAGCTCACTCGCGTCGTGTCCCATCGCATTGTAGGCCCGCACCTGCACATCGATGTCTGTGAGCGCCGAAGCGTCCGAGTTTTGGATCTCGAGTGTTGCCCGGAACGCGTCGCGACTAATGACAGCATCCTGTTCGAGGCGGAGTTTAACGCGCGCGCAGACGCCGTCATCTGCCTCGGCAAGTGCGGCCGCCGCTAGCACCTCGCGGATCGTGCGCCCGTCGAACCGCCCCAGACTAGTCAGGTAGTGTTCCTGTGCGCGAATGATCCTGTACGGCCTGGTATAACCTGCATCCGCCGTTGGGCGGGCACCACTGAGAGCAGGCATCCGGTGCGCACCCCTGGCCATCAGCCCACTGGGTGCTGGATCGCCATTGCAGTTTCCAGGCACCACTTGTTTGCTTAGGCTAATGGAAATGGTCCTCGCTGCCTGGCCGGGAGCGGTCACACTCCCGCTGATTTCGATCGCCGCCACAAGGTCGTCAAAACACGCCTCTCCTTCGATCCCATCGCCACACCCGCTCAACACCGCCTTGGCGGTCGTCGTTAGCTTGAGAGTTCCAGTAATCTCTCCCTCCCACTCCAGCCCGTCCGCCTCTGCTTCAATGCTCCCCGTCAGCTCGATTGTCGGTCCAATCTCTGCTGCAAGTTCAAACTCTACGCAAAGCTCCGGGGCGATCTCAAAACACTCCCACACCAGCTTCGCCGTCCCCGAACCCGAGAGGTCCAGCTTGATGCCGGCAAACGCCTCGAACTCGACCTCGATCTCGCCGAATCCCGGCGCTTCCCACTCCCACTCGAAGAGGTCGTCCGGCGTGGAGAACCCTAAGCCAAGCTCCACGCCCGCAGTTATACCCCCACTCAGTTCCCCCTCGCGACCCAGCTTCTCGTCCTCGCAGCAATCGCAGAGTTCGCCCTCTACCGTGAAATCTATGTTCGCGTCCATTATCCTGAAGTAAGGCGGGAACATCTTGTTGATCAAACTGAGGATGTCATCCTCGATCTGACCGAGATTGATCCCAAACTCTGCACCAACACAGGTCGGGCGAAAGGCCTCTGGATCGCACTGACTGCACGGTGTGGAGGTTGGATGGCTTGGTAGTGTGACAAAGGGCGTTCCCGACGAGCCGTTACCCGGTCCTCCACCCCACGTTCCGCTGCCTGGAGCGCCACAATTGCCGCGTGCGTTGATGACCAGGACTGGTACGCGGTACCAGCGCCGATCCGGACCACAAACCAACGACCAATCCAGGCCAGCGCTTATCGTGCAAGCTCCTTCGTTTCCGTTCGCCAGTCGAGGTTGACCTGCCAGGCCTATCGATCCGGCGATCCGACGAATGGTCACTGGAACGACCAGCGAACTCCTGGCCGGCAGCAGGCCAACCTCCCCGATGAGTGGAACGAACTCCCAGAGCGGGTGTGTCGGGAAGGAAAGCCGCGCATTCTCTGCACCAATCAAGCCGTGATTGGTGATCTTGATGTCCACCTGCGTCTCGCTGGCCGTAATCAGTGCCAGGTCAATGACGGATGGCTCGACTGTGACCACGGGCAGCGGAACAACCGTCTCGAAGGTTGTCTCGATTTCGATGTGGTACCTGTCCTCGACCTCGATCGGCTTCACCGTCCATGAGTAGGTAACGGTCTGGCGTGACAGAAAGGCCCGGACTTCGTTGACTTCACCTGGGACGAGCAGATGGGTGCCTTTGTAGACCGAGTGCTTCTCGGCCGTCACCTCGATCTCGTAGTAGTTTTCCGGTAAACCGGCGGCGAAGAACTCGCCGCTCGCGTCCGTCAGACCTCCGGCGACTTCGGTTTGCGTCACCGGGTCCCGCACAACCACAGCCGCGCCGGTCAATTTCGGCGAACCTTCCGCATAGAAGGTCAACTCGTCCACCGCCGTCAGCCGCAGATCGCCGATCGCTTCCGAGATCGCGCGGAAGGTGAACGGCACGGTGATGCCGACAGAATCGTTGCCGACATGCAGGCTTCCTTCGTAAGGACCGAGCGCCAGGTCAGCCGGCGGGGTGAGCAACAGGCTAACCTGCGTCGAATCACCCGGTTCGAGTGAGGGTAATGGACTGGGCGTCACCACCGTCATCCAATCGACCGTCGGCAGAACCACGTTCAGCGGCCCACTGGCGAGCCCCCCGATGTTCAACACAGTGAATTCGACGGTCCTCGCAACGCCGCGTGGCATCCCGGTTCGCAGATGGTCCGGTTCGGCTGCCAGGCGCGGACGCAGCGCTTCCACGGAGACATCGAGACCAGCCTCGGCGACGGCGCCTTGGACGCTTTCAACTCGGAGACGAATCGCGCCACGCGGCGTGGACGCATCGTGCGCCGTCATTGCGTAGCTGAGAACCACTTCACCCAGCGGGGGGAGCGAAGCCGCGCTCAATTCTCCAGACAGCGTCAGATTCGCCGGTGCCTCGATCACGTTCCAGCTCAGCCCCGTCAGCGGCTCGTTGCTGAGATTCACCAGCCGAAGCTGTCCCTTGACACTGCTGCCTTCAACAATCCGCACATCCGACTCCGCCGGCTCGATTCTCATCCCGACAAGCAGGAACGTATCCTGCACCGGCGCGTCGGCCTCGCCCGGATGCGCAGCCCCGATTTCATAAAAGCCGGCCTCGTTGGGCAGCGGCTGCCAGGTCGTGGCAAAACGACCCTGGCGATCGACCAACGCGGAAATGACACGATGGGTTCCGCGCACGTAGACGTGAATGTTGACGAACGAGCCCTCCGACGCCGGGAGTCCGTTGGATCTCACCGCCCAACCGGTTAAGGGAATCGCCGTGTTGGCCAAAGCGGTCTCGATTTCCGTCGCGACGGTCGCCAGGTAGGCGGACTGCACCCGAATGGGCTGGGCGGCGATGCGACGGTTGTTATCTTCGAGCGTCTCGCTGATTTGGCCTGCCACATCAACCTCGGCGACGACCCAGTACTCACCTGCTCGCGTCGGCATCCGAACCGAAACGCTCTGCTCGTAGTACTGTCCCGGGGGGATGGTGCCGACGAAATCGTAGGTTCCGACCAGCAGGTCGTCGCCCGGAATCGGATCGTCCGAAAGAAACAGACGGGTGGCCCACTGAGGTCCCGCCGGTTGAGCGCCTTGATTCTCAACCCGGTAAGTGAGCGACACAAAGGACTCCGTGTCCGCATCCGCTGGGCCTTCCACCTTGGTCACCGCCAAGTCCGGCAGGTTCATGTCGGACACGACAATCGTGCCGATGCCTTCGGTGTAGCCCGCCGCCCGGGCCGTAACGGTGACCATCTTGCTTCCATCGGTCACACCGTCGTCCAGTGAGGCGACACCCACTGTCACAGAGGTCTGTCCAGCCGGGATGGTGACTACGGAGGGAACCGTCAACTCGGCTGCGTCGCCGCAGAGCAATTCGACTGCCAATGGCTCCGTTGGATCGGTATTGCGCGAGACTGTCAGGTGCGCGGCTGGATCAAGGCCCTCCTTCACCAAGGCCCGGTCGAAAGCCACCTTGAGAGTCGGCCCGTCGTCGTCGGTGATGGTGACCCCAACGGTCTCAGTGACCGACAACACCCGGTCGCCGCCGGACTCGATGACCAACCCGCGGACCTCCAACTGCCGCAAGCCGTCGACTGCCGTATTATCCACAACGCCGATGGCGAAGCTCGCACTGACCGCACTGCCGGGAATCTCGACGTCCAGGGGCAAAAGCAGACCCGGCGCATCGGGCTCGATCCGGACCGTGAGCGCGCGATCGGTGGCAGCGTCCCGGCTCACCGTACCCACGGCGGCCTGGGAACCGTCGCCTTCGCTAAGTGTCGTCTTCGAGAACGCCAATGTCACCAGAGGCACGTCGTCGTCTTGGACCGTGACATCGAGGACACCCGCCAGATGCCCCACGGCAGAGGCCGTGATGGTGTAGCTCTTGCCACCCTCGACCAAGGTGTCCTCCGCAGCCGCCACGAGAAAAGGGGCGGTGTTCTGGCCGGCAGGAATGATGACCGTGACCGGTGCAATCAGTTGGTTCGGCCATTCACTGCTCAGCGTCACGGTCAAGTCGGTCGCTTGTACCAGCGGAGTACTCACCGAGAGATTCAAGATCAATCCCTCGGGGACCGTCGTGCTGGCAGCCTGCAAGGCCAACTGTGGCACTTCTGCGTCGATCACCACAAACTGGGCCGTCACGGGTGCAAAACCACCCGCTGCCGCCGTAATCGTGGCCGCCTGTGTTCCATCCACTATACCATCCGCCACAGCCCGCACCGTGAAGCTGGCTGAGCCCTGGCCAGCCGGGATGGTGATTTGAGCGGGCACGGCGACTTCGGTCGCGTCACTGGTGACCAGACCCACATCGAGCGCCGCCTCACGCTGACCGCTCCGTGCGACTGTCACAGTCAAGGATTGGTCCTCGCGCAATTCGCCCGAGGCCGGTGCCAGGGTCAACCGCACCGGCACCGACACCGCGGTGCCGCTGACGCCAACATTGTTGTCCTCCTCTACTTCGTTAACGTCATTGGCTGAGTCGGTCACAACCACAAGGAATAGATCCCCGGCCGGCGCCGTTGCGGGGACAAGCACTTGCGCTGTGCGCGTCTCCGCTTCGCCACCGGCGATGGCGGAATTGAACGCGAAGGTCCCCAACGCCAGGTCTCCGCCCAGCTCCGTGTCGGCGGACAAATAGAGAGTGTCCCGCCAAGTGCCCGTTGCCGGCGCTGTGCCTTGGTTGCGCACCGTCCACTCGAAAGCAGCGAGCGCGCCCGGATCCGCTTGAGCCGGCGTCGACACTTGCGGCACGATTAGGTCTACGATGGTCAGGCCGACAGCAGATGTGAGCACGTCGTCATCAGTCTCGCCCCCCAATCCGTCACCGTCGGTGTCCATCCGGTTCCCGGCCAAGTCGCGAATTGTCGGGAGCAAGCGGAACGCGTAAGGACCGGAAGCAGTTTGGCTTTCAAAGGAGAAACGCAAGGTGGCGGCATCGGACTGGCTCAAGCCGATGAAGGCCGCACTGCCCGAAGGACCCGTGAGAGTGGCATCGCCCGCGGCGAACACGCTGGCATCAACCGCTTCATCGAACACCACGTCGAAGAAACTTAGAGGCGTGACCCGGCTGCCGGAAGGCGAGACCGAGACGACTCGAGGCGGCACCCGGTCCAACGCAATCCGCAGCGTCACACTGGCTTCGGCCGCCGGAGCGAAGCTGTCCTGCACCCGTGCGGTGAACGAATACGTGCCATCCGCACTTTCAGCGGCCGGGGTCCAAGTGAACAGCCCGGTCTCGGCGTCAATTGATGCGCCGGGAGGGGCGGAGGCGTCGAGGCTGAAGGTCAGCGCTTGCTGGGGAATATCGGGGTCGCTGGCGGTAAGTTGCACCGCCACCGGGGCGAGGGTGTTCAACGCCCGATCAGCGACCGGGCCGAAGGTGGGCGGCTCATTCACCTCGAGCACGGTCACGCCAATCTCAACCAATTGTTGCAGGGGCGGCATGCCGTTGTCGGTAACTTTGACTTTGATCACATAGACACCCGGCCCCTGTTCCTCGCTCGGTGTCCAAGAACCCGTCCCCGTCCCTGAATCGCCCGTGACCCCCGGGGGCGCTTCGACCAAGCTGTAGGTGAACCGCCCGCCCGGCGGGGTGGGCATCAGCGGTGTGATCGCCACCGTCAACGTGCCCAATTCATGAATCGTCCGAGGCTCAACCGGGTGGACCAACCGAACGCTCAGGCGTTGCTCTGCCATTCCGAGGTTGCTCGCCGCATTCTGATACTCATACACTTCATCGAGCGCGTCGCTGACAACGAACACGGAATAGATGCCCGGCGGCACCCGAGGGATGGTGACAATGGCTTCCGCGAGATAAGTCTCTCCAACAGCCAGGCCACCGCTATGCCGGACGTCGGCCACCGTCACATCGTCCGCATTGCCCGCAACCTCGTCCAGCGAAAGCACAACCCGGTCTGTCCAGCCCGTTACTTGAGTGCGGTCCTCCAGCGTAGTGGCTGCCAGCCCTACGTTTGTCACCCGCCAACTCAACATCACGGCTTGTTCTGGGTAAGCAAGCGCCGGCGCGACCACTTCCGTGGTCTCGAGATCGGCGAATTCGTCTACCCGCGGGTTCGGCACGGCGCTGATGGTATGCACGGTATCAACTTCGCAGCCAGCCGTGTTGACGGTGGTCACCGCGAAGTAGTAGGTCCGCCCGTTTTCAAGCCCGCTCAGGTCCGCCTGCGCGGCCCGGGTGTGGACGACGGGCGTCATGCCCGCCACCGACGCGAAGTTCGCTTCCGCCGCATAGACCGCGTACCACTGCACCAACTCGATCGGTTGCGCGTGATCCCAAGTCAGCCGGACCATCCGGTCATAGGGCTCAGCCGCGAGATTGGCCGGATGTTCGAGGAGAGTCGCAGCCAGCAACGACGCCCCGCCGCTTTCCTCCCCAAACTTGTTCATCGTGGTGATCCGGAACGGATACCCGTGCGCGGGCGACAGCCCCGAAACAGTGTGCTCGGTCGTGAACCGGTCGAGCACGACCGGCGCCGTCGCGCCCGCGAAATAGACCCGGTACTCAGCCAGGAAATCGTTCACCGCGGGATCGGCGCCATCCGGCGCCATCCATGTGAAGCGGAGCGTGTCGACCCCGCACGCGGCCGCCAATTGCCGCACTTCGCCCAACGACCCGATCGAGGCCTGGGCTGAAGCGGAACGGACGACCGGATTCCACTGTTCGAGCGCGTCCTCGGCCACCACGGCCACATGGTAGACGCGGAGCGGTGTCAGGCCCCGCAAGGTCCACTGCCAGGTGTCGGCCGGCGCGTAACCGATCGGGTCCATGTTGGTGACGTCGTCGAAGTAGGCCGGGCCGGCGTAGATGCGATAGCGCACCACGTCGTGCTGCCCGATCTCGTTGTAGCCGGTCCAGTCCAGGTCGATCGCCGCAAACGCGCGCGTGGAACTGACAGCCATAAAGGTGCTGCCCAGACCCGTCACCGGCGCGGGCACCTCGCCCGTGGGCACCAGCAAGCTCAACTCGCGGCTGATCGCCTGCTGGTACGGCGGCACGGGTTCCCCACCCACAAAAACGGACAACTCACGCGAGAACGCCTCGCGCGCGATGATGTACGCCGCCGCATAATCGACCGTGTGATCGTAGTTCTCGAGTGCATCGACCGGCACGACGGCGAAGAAACGGTCCTGCCAGGGCTCGAGCCCGGTCAGATCGAGGCTGAAGGTCTCGCTCGGCACGGTGGCGTATCGGGTCAGCCCGGTCACATCGCTAAAGGCCTGATTGCCCATGTAGATGTCGTACCGCGCCACGTCGTGCTCGGCCCATTGATTGTACCCTTCCCACGACAGCGTGACGCTCTCGCCGGTCGGACTCGGTGTGACGACCAATTGCGTGATCCGCGCCGGGGCGGACGGCGTCGTAACCAGCACGCTCAACTCGCGGCTGATCGCCTGTTGGTACGGCGGTTCCGGTTCCCCACCCACGAACACCGACAACTCACGCGAGAACGTCTCCCGCGCGATGATGTACGCCGCCGCATAATCGACCGTGTGATCGTAGTTCTCGAGTGCATCGACCGGCACGACGGCGAAACAGCGGTCCTGCCAGGGTTCGAGCCCGGTCAGCGTGAGGCTGAAGGTCTCGCTCGGCACGAAGGTGTATCGCGTCAACCCGGTCACGTCGCCGAAAGCCTGCGACTGCATGTAGATGTCGTACCGCATCACGTCGTGCTCGGCCCATTGGTTGTACCCTTCCCACGACAGCGTGACGCTTTCGCCGGTCGGACTCGGTGTGACAACCAATTGCGTGATCCGCGCCGGGGCGGTCGGCGTCGTGACCAGCACGCTCAACTCGCGGCTCAGGGCCTGTGCATAAGGGGGCACGGGTTCCTCTCCGATGAACACCGACACCTCGCGCGAGGCAATCTCTTTGACCGCAGGCGATTGCACCCCGCCGACGAGGATCGAGATCTCGCGCGAAAACGCCTCGCGCAGCAGCAGGTCTTCTTGCCCGAGGGCGCACGGCAAGGCCAGCCACCCGGCCAGCGCTGCCATCCAAAGCCGCATCGAGATCCACCGGGCGGAGCGCGATTCCGATTCTGCCTGGGCCGTCATGCCGCGGTGCATTGGTTTCATGTTGCGAATTGCTAGCCCGGTTACTTCTCACGCTTCGCTAGGAACCGTAACCGGGCTAGTTGGTGAACATGCGCGCTAGGGACGGACCACCTTGACCTGCATCGCCGCGTACCCGTTCTTGACCGGCACGTCCGCCGTCCAACGCACGGTCTTCGGATCGTCATCGATCACTTCCGTCACGGTCGCCGCCGTTTCGGTAAAGTTGCCGTCAGACCGGGGGGTGACGCGCACGGTGACAACTGAAGCCTCCTCCACATTGACGGTCTCGATCACCACCGGCGTGGTCGTCACCTGCGGCAGGACAACGTCCGCACCAATAGAACCGAACTCCGCCCGCGGATCGTCCGGCGGCGCGTTTCCGCCAATCGAAACGATGCGCACGGTCGGGCCGTTGTCCGGCATCCAAAGCTGCGGCGTCGAACCGTCGTCGAGCTTCACGGGACTGGTCCCAGGAGTCAGTTGCAGCTCGCTCGTGTTGGCTGCGCGCTCGATACGGATTCGTCCCAGGCCACCGTAGTACGCCCCCAATCCGCCAAGGGCCTGGACGATGCCGTTGCCGCTGAGCGTATGCGCAACCAATCGAATGCCGCCCCCGCTCCCGCTGGGGTAGTCATAGTCTGTATAGCCATTGACTCGACCGTTACCTCCATTGGCTTGGATCTTGCCTGAGGCCGAAATCGTGAGGGTCCCGCCACAGGCGAGCAGGATTGCCCCACCCCCGCCGCAACCGCTGTGCCCCTGACTATCGTTGTATGACCCAGCCCTTCCACCTCCACCCGAGCCTCCGACCAAGGGGATCAATGCCATGTTGCCGTAGATCGGACCACCGTTCATTCCTACCGAACCGTAGCTGCCTGCGCCACCGACGCTGCCATACGTCTGTGACACCACTCGACGACCGCCTCCGCCTGGGCCGAATCCAGCCCCGTCGGTCGCCCCAGGCGCGTAGTTCCCCGAGCCTCCCCGAAACGCGCCCGGTCCTCCCTCAGACAATCCCGGAGGCGGCACGAAGGTCTGCCCGTCGAGGTTGATTGTACCGTCAATGGTCACATCGCCGCTGACCAGCCAGACGACTGGGGCGCGGCTGGGGTGGTTCTTGAACGTGACGGTGGCGCCCGCGGCGATGCTCACACTCGAATACTTGTAGACCACAGCCCATTTCACAGGATCGTAGATGCCTATGCCGCTGTTGGCGCTGTTGTCGTCGCTCCACGTCCCGGTGACGGCCTGGGACAGGTCGATCTCGGTGTCGGCCGTGATGTTTAAAGCGCCGTCGCTGCCATCGGACTGAACATTCAAAGCCGCCGAGGCAACCAGGCTGCCGAGCACGACAGCCGCAAGGGAGGTGACGATGAGTTTTCTCATAGGGAGGGTGCTGCGACTGGAGGCAGCCGAGGTTTTGGATTTCCGCACGTAGTTCACGGATTGTCTCTGCCGGGCGGCGACACACCGCCCGTTTTGCCCCTTCCTCTGCCATCGTAAGGGAAAAGTTACAGGAATTGTGCGGGAAGATTGCTCTGTGTCTCTGTGGTTCAATTCGGGACGGTGACAGCCATCGAAGGGGATTCACCACAGAGCCGCAGAGAACACAGAGAAGACCATTTGAAATCCAACCGATCCTGAGCAATCTGCCCCAGGCCACAGTCGCCGGTTCATCGGATGTTCCCGCCCTGCATTGAAGAACCCGTCTCTGCGTGCTCTGTGTCTCTGTGGTTCAATTCGGGACGGTGACGGTCATCGACGGGATTCACCACAGAGCCGCAGAGGACACAGAGAAGACCGGTTGAATTCAAGCCGATCCTGCAAAACCTCTTCCACGCCACACGCGCCGGTTCATCGGATGTTCCCGCTCAGGATTGAAGAGCTGTTCTCTGCGTGCTCTCTGTCTCTGTGGTTCAATTCGGGACGGTGACAGTCATCGACGGGATTCACCACAGAGCCGCAGAGGACACAGAGAAGACCGGTTGAATTCCAGCCGATCCTGCGAAACCTCTTCCACGCCACACGCGCCGGTTCATCGGATGTTCCCGCTCAGGATTGAAGAGCTGTTCTCTGCGTGCTCTGTGTCTCTGTGGTTCAATTCGGGACGGTGACGGTCATCGACGGGATTCACGGTCCCGCGGCTTCCGCCGCCTGCCCTCGGTCGCGGAAGAACCAGCGGGCCCAACGGCTGTAGAAATCATCTCCGACCCCGGTCTCGAGTCGCTTCCTGAGTTCGTACGCTGCCGCTGCCGGAACCGGCTCTGCAAGGTCATCCAGATCCGTCCTCTCCCCGGCAATCGCCTCCGCCAGGCCGGCCAGCCAGTCCGGCGCGGGCATGGGCACCGGGTCGATTTCCCAAATGGAGACAGCCTGGTCCGCTCCGACCATCAGCAGGCGCGTGCCGTCGGCGTTCACCTGGGCGTCGTGAATCGCTGCGCCATGTTGGAAAGGGTCATTCATCACCAGGCCGGTGCCGGTGTCCCGCAGCATGGCGACACCGTCCTTGGTCACAGTCATCCAGCGCTGTCCGGCGCCAACAAACTGCGCAATGAGCAAATCGCCTGCGACCTGGACCTTTGGGGACCGTTGCTTTCCGGTCGCCAGGTCCCAGACATTGAGAAAGGCGCCGCCCGAAAGAGTCAGCAACGATTGACCGTCGGGGCTGACGTCAACCCGCTGCACGGCCCCCCGGAGACGCATGGGAGGGAGACGCAACGTTCCGGACGCGACATCCCAAATCCACACAGCGTTGTCGATGGTTGCGGTCACCAGCGTCTTGCCGTCCGGGGTATAGCGGACCTCGCGCACCGGTTGCGGATGGGCCAGCGTCGGGCCGACCTGCGCCCCTGTTTCGAGGTCAAAGAAACGGGCGCTTGGCTCATGGCCGCCCGTCGCCAGCCGGCGACCGTCCGGGCTGAATTGAGCGGCGCGCGCATCAGGCGCAACGGGAATGGGCGGACCGGGGTGGTCGGTTTGCGTGAATTGCCAAAGCTGGCCGCGGAGCCAGAGTTCGTTGTGGAAGAGGAACCGGCCATCCGGACTGAACTGAAGATCGATCGTGTGCGAGCCCCTCTCCACTGTCTTGAGACGGTGCGGCAGCAGACCCCCGGTGGCGGCGTCGATCACCTCGATTGCGGCGTCTCCGGCTCGCTTCACGGCCAGCCAACGCCCGTCGGGCGAGAACACGGAGTTGGTTTCCGTACCCACCAGGGTCAGGTTGGGACGAAGCAGCCTGCCGCGCTCGATGTCCCAGAGCTGCGCCCAGTGTTCGGACTGCTGAACGAAAACGCGCGCCCCATTCGGAGCGAACAGCGCCTTTGTAATCGGCCGCTCGAGACGCGGGCCGAGCGCCAACTGCTGGCCGGTCCGGACATTCCAACGCACAAAGGGATGCGAGCGCGTCACCGCGACCACCTCGTCCGGGGCCACGCCGAACGCGGCTCGTATCACCGGCTCATCGTGCGCCAACCGGACGGGCAACCGGGCGCCAGGCCGGGCGTCCCAGACCTGAGTCAAACCGTTCTGGTCAACGGTGACCAGGCGGCGGTCATCGGGGGTGAACTCAGCCAGCAAGAGGGGCGCGGTGTGCTTGACGGGGATGGCACACGGAGTCCCCGTGCGGGCGTCCCAAACCCGGACCACGGCATCGTCCCCGTGCGCTACGATTCGGTTCCCCGCGTTGTCGAAGGCGGCTTTGCGCAGCGGCCCTTCGACTCGGAGCGGGGCAAAGCGAAGCTGACCGGTCGTCACATCAAAGACACGGGCGCAGCCATCGAGCGAGGCTGTCAGCAGTGTGCCGCCATCGGGCGAGAACTGGAGGCTCGTGACCGCGTCGTCGTGGCGCAAGGGCGGACCGATCGGTTCGAGCGTGCGGACATTCCAGAGATGCGCGGCGCGATCATGGGTGCCCGTGGCCAGACGCTGCCCGTCCGGCGGGAACGCGAGCGAGACGACCGCGCTGTCATGCGAGAGCATGCCCAAGGGACGCCCGGTGGCGGCGTCCAGGATATGGGCGTTCCTGTCGGTTGAAGCGGCCGCGATCAGGCGTCCGTCCGGACTGAACCGCACGGCGTGAAACCAACAGCGGTTCGTATAAGAGGGACATGCGGGTTTACCCTCGGGCAGCTCCCAGACAAAGACCCAGTGCCGGCCGGGCAATTCGCCGTCCCGTCCTTCGCACGTCGTGGCCAGGCGTCGTCCGTCGGGGGCGAAGTCGAGAGAGAACACGTTGCCGGGGTGTTTGATCGGCGGACAGACAGGCTGGCCGTTGGTCACGTTCCAAACCCGTGCCGTTCCATCCGGCGAGCTCGAGGCCAGCCAGCGACCGTCCGGCGAATACGCCAACCGCAGCACCGACTTGTCATGGCGCGGCGGGGGCGTGACGGTCTGGCCGCGTTCGAGATCGATCATCTGCACGGCACGATCCGCGCCGGTCACTGCCACAAACCGTCCGTCCGGACTCAAGGCAGCGGAGTTGGGTGTCGCCGCGACGGCGATGGGCGGGCGCAAAGGCAGCAAGTAATTGAACGAGCTGAGGAGACCGAGGACGCGCGCCGGGGTAACGGGGTGCAGGGGCACTTCGCGCAGGTGCCAGGCGAGCCGCGGCAGCGCAGCTCGAAGCTCGCCGGATCGAACCAGGTTGTCGGCTTGTTCGAGCCGCAGGCGGCTCACCAAGGTTTGCAGCCGGACGTTGGCCTGCTGAGTGTCGCCTCGGGCCCTTTCGGCTTGACGCCACTGCCAGAGCACCCCCGCGAGGCCCGCGAGGGCAACCGCCATGCACGTGGCCGCGAGCGCGGCCACCACCGGACGCCGCTGACAGTGACGCCAGAGCCGATGGAACAACGTCAGCGGACGCGCGCGGATCGGGGCGTGATCGAGGAAGCGGTCGAGGTCATCGGCCAGCGCGGCGGCGGTGGGGTAGCGATGCGAAGGCTCCTTTTCGAGGCATTTCAGACAGATGGCCTCGAGATCGCGCGGAACATTCGGGTTGAGGCGACGGAGGGCAACGGGGTCCCTGTCAACCACCTGAAGCAAGACGGCTTCGAGGGTGTCGGCCTGGAAAGGCGGACGCCCTGTCAACAGATGGTAGAGCATCGCCCCCAGCGAGTAGATGTCGCCGCGCGGCTCCGGCGGCGCCTGGCCGCCGCTGACTTGTTCGGGCGCCATGTAGGCCGGCGTGCCCAGGTTCTGGCGGGTGCGCGTCAGCCCCGCGCTGGCATCCAACTGCCGGGCAAGGCCGAAGTCGGTCACATGCGGCTCGCCCTGGGCGTCGATGATCACGTTCGACGGCTTCAGGTCGCGGTGAATCACCTTTCGCTCGTGGGCGTAGGCGATGGCACGGGCAATCCGGGTCAGGATGCGTGCCGCAACTTCCGCCGGCAGCGGCCCTTCCCGCGCGACGGCTTCAAGACTCCGCCCCTCGATCAATTCCATGACAAAGAAGGGATGCCCCCTGTCGCTGCCGATGTCGTGCACCTGGACGATCCCAGGGTGATCGAGCTTCGCGACGATCCGGCCTTCGCGGAAAAAGCGCTCGATCGAGTCGCCCGGGGGAACGAGGCCTCGATCGAGCACCTTGAGGGCCACAAGGCGGCGCGCCTCGATCTGGCGCGCCCGGTACACAACCCCCATCCCGCCGCTGCCCAACTCCTCGAACAATTCGTACCCCTTGATCCGTATTGGCTGCTTCTCGATCGCGTCGCCGCTCGACCCTGTCTCCTCTGCGTCTCCATCGGCGCCCTCTTCAGCCAGGGACACGACGGTTGCAGCCAGGCAGGCGGGACAATGACCCTCCGGCGAATCGGCCGAGAGCGGACGCCCGCAGTGCGGGCAGTGGATTGCCTTTCTCTTCATGCCACATTCCAGAGCATCGAAACGCGATGCACCCGTTCCTCTGCTGTCCGTCCCCGAAGGTTACAGGCCCACTGCATGGGCCCTTGGCCCGGATGTTTCACAAAGCTTCGCGGAGTCTCACATCCGGGCTAACCCGCATAGCAGTTCTCTCGCGCAGTCTGACCGCCATGTGCACCGACGGGGTGTGTAACATATACACAGCGTCAGAAGTTCCGCCGCGTGAGGGCACGCGGCCTACAGGTTTGTAGGCCGGGTCCCCTGACCCGGCGCTGCATCATTTATGTCGCTCTGTATAGCCCCGGAAATCTCACCCTCGGACCGTCAGGAATACCACGACCGCCCCACTGGTGAGATGTCCGGGTTAGGCGCCCAACACTGCCTTCAAGTGTTCGAGTTCTTCCTCGAGTTCCGCGGCGTTCGAGACGGTCTGCGAAAGCTCTTCCCGCAGGAAGCCACCCAAACGCCAGCGCATCCGATGCACGATCACTCTGACGTTGGACTCGGTCAAGCCCAGGTCCGCCGCGATCTGGGCATAGCCTGCGGGAGGGGGATCGCCGTCCAGGAGCGGATGCAGCCGCTCCCAAAGCACCCGGCGCCCCTTCTGAACGAACTCTTGCCGCAATCGGTCAACACCGCGCTCGAGAACGATCAACGCGCAACGCCGCTCATACAACCGCTCCGGGTCTCGGCAATCGGGCGGTTCGAAGGCGTACCGCTCTTCCGCCGACTTGATTTCGAAAGGCACAACAACAACGTGTCCGCCCTGCCGTTGCGTCCGCACGTGTCGGCGTTGGCAACCGAGATGGAATCTGAAGGCGCCCAGAAGATAACTGCGAAACCGGCCGCGCTCCTTCGAGGCTCTGGCCAGCGCCCCTTTCTCGAGCAGGTGCGCGAAAAACGACTGCGTCAGGTCCTCTGCGTCCTCGGGGCTGGCCCCGCTGCGCCGCGCAAAGGCGTACAAGGGATACCAATACCACCGGGCGACTCGTTCCCACGCCTCGCGCGCCGCCTCGTTGTCTCCCGCCGCAATGGCATCAACGACGCTCCAGTGCGTGGTGCCGAACCGGTGGTTGGCCTGCGCGCTTGCTTGTGGCCGCCTCGACGGCGATGGCGCTCCCATCACAGAGGTCGGACAAGGGGATGGGGGTGTTTGTGTCTCGATCTCGGGTGCGCCCATGTGCTCCGTGCGACCATGCCGCCCCGAACGAATTCAGGCAAGCTTTGTGGTGAGCTTTGTTGGAGTCCCTTTGTTGTGAATCCGCGGTGATCCGCAATCCTGTCGATGACTGCGGCGCATCCGGTTGTTGCTGTGTCTTTGCGGTTCAATCCGGGACGGTGGCTGTCATCGGAAGGGATCCACCACAGAGCCCCGAGACCTCACGGCACTTGAACGGCGGCGACACGGAAACCGAGGGTGCGGTCCGCGAGCGATGGCGAGACCCTGCGCCGGTCCGCCGAACGGCAGCACTGCCCGGGGAATTCCCAACAGCCCCCGCGGTACACGCGGCTCGAACCGGATGACGGACCGACCGGATCGGCCACGCTGCCACCCGGAAGCGAATCGACATAGAAATCCGAACACCACTCCCACACGTTGCCGTGCATGTCATACAATCCCCACGGATTGGGCAGCTTCTGCCCCACGCGGTGCGACTGTGATCCGCTATTGCCATCGTACCAGCCGTAATCGGCCAGTTGGGCGTAGCCTGGATCGTCTCCATACGAGAACTGAGTCGTCGTTCCTGCCCGGCACGCATACTCCCACTGGGCCTCCGTCGGCAGCCGGTATTCCCAACCGTCCGGCAACCGACCCGTCGCGCGCTCCTGGGCTGTCAGCGCCGCGCAGTAATTGACCGCGTCGTCCCAAGTCACCATCTCAACCGGCCGGTCCAAATCCCCCGCAAAAAACGACGGGTTCGTTCCCATCACGGCCAGGTATTGCCTCTGGGTCACCTCGTATCGCCCCATCCAAAACCCCGCCGTCAACGTCACCTCCGTCTGCGGTCCTTCGTCCCCGTCGCGGCCCGATTCGTTTTCCGGACTGCCCATCGTGAAGGTCCCGGGAGGCATGAACGCCCATTGATTTGTGTCCCACGCGGTCACGGGCGGCTCCGCGCTGGCCATCACCTGGTAATACCGCTGCCAGGACGCCGCCTCGGTGTCGATGAACACATACGGACTGCTCTCGACCACAACGTTCGTCAACACCCGCCACGCCAACGGGTTGAGCGCGTCGGCCACCATGATCCAGTTGGTCGTCCCCACCGTCCCCCGGATTGTCACCGCGCTCTGCAACCGCACCGATTCGAGCACCGGCGCCTCGATCGGTTGCGCCCGGACAACCGCGCCCAGCAGCAGCGCCGCACTCAGGCCGAGACCAGTGCAAAATGGAATTCGAAACTTCATTCGTGTTGTGGGTGTTCGTGTTGTGGTTGAACCTGCTTTCATGTTCGGTCTTCTTGAGTTGTTACACTTGTTCTGTCCGCAGCCTAACCCGGCCAGTTTGCAGCCACGCCACCGCCAATTCAAGACTCGACGGCGCCGCGTCTACTTCCGCCGCCGCACGTCGAGATACACGGCGGCCAGAATGACAAGTCCCTTGACGATGTATTGCAGCGAGAAATGGACGCCGGCCTGGTTCAGTCCTTTGTCGAGAATGCCGATAATGACAGCGCCGATGAGCGTGCCAGGCATCGTCCCGATCCCGCCCGTAAAGCTCGTGCCGCCGACAACCACGGCGGCGATGGCATTGAGTTCGAACCCCTGTCCGGACGCAGGCTCCGCCGAATAGAGCTGTGACGCGTGAATGACCCCGGCCAGGCCGGCAAGCGCCGCGCACAGCACATAGACGACAATCTCGTTGCGCGCAATTCGGATGCCCGTAAAGCGCGCCGCCTCGCGGTTGCCTCCGATCGCGTACAGATGTTGCCCGAACCGCGTGCGATGGAGCAGCACGGCCATCACGCCCATGGCAGCCGCCATGAGCAGCACCGGCACAGGCAACACACCGAACAGCCGGGCATTCCCCAGGGCCAAAAACAACCGCTCGGAGTCCGGCACCGCCAGGGGCCGCCCCTCGTTGAAACGCAAAGCCACCCCCCGCGCCATCAGCATCGTCGCCAGCGTGATGATGAAAGGCGGCATCCGCGTCTTCGCCGCGCACACGCCGTTCATGGCCCCGAACGCGGCCGCCACCGCCAGCCCCCCCAGCAGAGCCGCCGCCCAGCCGCACTCCGGCAGCAACGCGACCGTCACCGTGCCAACCAGCGCGACCACCGCGCCAACCGAAAGATCGATCCCGCCAATGAGAATCACCAGGGTCATCCCGCTCGCGAGAATGGCGTTCACGGCAATCTGCTGGGCGAGATCCAGCAGGTTCTCCGGACTCAGGAACCGCGGCACCCAGAGTCGAAACAGCCCCAGCAGAACGGCCACCGCCACCAGCAGCGGCGCCAGGTGTCGAAACGATTTCATGGCAGTGTCGTCGGCACGGCGTTCAGTTGCGCGTCAGTTCCGCCATCACGTCCTCGGCGGTCATCTGGCCAGCAGGCGCCTCGCGCACGATGCGGCCCTGGCGGTACACCGCCAGCCGATGCGACAGGTTCAACACTTCCGGCAGATCGGATGAGATAAGAATGAGCGCCATGCCGTTCTCGACCAACTGCCGCATAATGGCGAACATCTCCTCGCGCGCCCCCACATCGATGCCCCGGGTCGGCTCGTCGAGAATGAGGACCTTGGGCGGACGCTCCATCCATTTGCCAACGACGACCTTCTGTTGGTTGCCGCCCGAGAGGCTGCCGACCGGCTGTTCCGGATCCGCGACCCGGATGCCGAGGCGCCGGATCGCTCCCGAGACGATGTCGGCCCGGCGCTGGCGGTCCGGCACGATACCGCGAATCCAATCGCGCACCCAGGGAAGCGCCAGATTGAACCCGACCGAACCGGTCATCACCAGCCCGGCCCGCTTCCGGTCCTCCGGCACCAGCACGAGCCCCGCCTCGAGGGCGTCGCCCGGGCTCTGAATCCGAACCAGTCGGCCTTCGATCCAGATCTCCCCCCCTTCGAGCGGATCGATTCCGAACAGCGCCCGCGCCAACTCGGTGCGGCCTGCGCCAACCAGACCCGCCACGCCGAACACCTCGCCGAACCGCACCTCGAAAGTCACGCCGCGAACCCAGGGGTTGCGCAGATCCCGCACACGCAGCGCCACCGTCCCCGGCCTCGAGGACGCGCGCGGATAGTGATCCTTCAGATCACGTCCGACCATCCACCGGATCAGTTGGCGCTGGTTCATTTCCGCCGAAGCCTGGGACCCGACCGACCGTCCGTCGCGCAAAACCGTGATCCGATCGGCCAACCGCTGAACCTCTTCGAGTCGATGGGTGATGTAAATCAAACCCACCCCCTGGCTGCGCAAGTGCCGCAATTTGACAAACAACGCCTCCGTCTCGGCCTCGGACAGCGACGCCGTCGGCTCGTCCAGAATCAACACACGCGCCTTGACCGAAAGAGCCCGCGCAATCTCAACCATCTGCTGCTGGGCCACGCTCAAGTCCCCCAAGGACGCCCCCACCCGACCGATCTCCGGCATCCCCAACTCACGGATCAGCGCTTCCGCCTGGTCGGCCATCCGACGCCAGCTCAATAACCCCAGACGCGCCGGTTCGCGCCCGAGGAAGATGTTCTCCGCCACCGACAGGTTGGGGGCAAGCGACAACTCCTGGTGAATCACCCGCACCCCTAACCGGTCCGCCACCGACACATCGCGGATCTGAACCTCCCGGCCGTCGACGCGGATGATGCCTGCGTCCGGACGGTGAACGCCACCCAGGATGCGGATGAGGGTGGACTTGCCCGCCCCGTTCTCGCCCAGCAACGCGTGGATCTCACCCGCGCGCAACTCGAAGTCCACACCGTCCAGTGCCACCACGCCGCCGAAGCGTTTGCGGATGCCCTCGAGGCGGAGCAGCGGCGGACTCGAGTGCGCCGTGGGAATGCTCATGGCTGGATCTGCGCCGTGTCGATGAACCGCCGCGGACCGGCGTGTGCCCGACGCGTCCGGCGCATCGCCGGGTTGCGAGAACCGGGCAAGTCACTCATGGCGCCTCGAGGAATTCCTCCGCGTTCTTGCGCGTGACCAGCTTCACCGGGATCCGGATGTCCTTGTCGACCGCCTTGCCGGCCAGGTGATCGTAGCCCGCCTGGGCAGCCACACGCCCGATCTCCTCCGGGAACTGGGCGGACGTCGAGTGAAGCTTGCCGGCCTTGATCGCCCTCACACCTTCCGTCGAGCCGTCCACGGTGACCACCGTCACCCGGCCGAGCAGACCCGCCGACTCGATGGCCGAGATGGCCCCAAGAGCGCTCGGATCGTTGATTGGGAACACCGCATCCAGTTCCGGAAACCGGCCCAGCAGATCGCGCATGACCGGGCGCGCCCCCTCGGTGGTTCCTTTGCCCTCCTGCGTCTCGAGAAGCTTCATCTCGGGATGCTTGCTCATCTCCGCCCGAAATCCCTCGACGCGATCGATGCACGCCTTGTTGACCGAGAGATGCAGAATCACGACCCTGGCTTTCGGATTCACCTCGGCCAACGCCGCGCACGCAAGCCGCCCCGCCTCGATGTTGTCGCTGGCCACCTGGCAGAGCACAAGATCCGGATCGCTCACGGGCGCATCCACGATGATCGCCGGAACGCCTTGGCGCCTGGCCTCGATCAGGCTGCCCTTGACGCCCTCCCAGTTGACCGGGTTGATGAAGAGCGCCGCCGGCCTCTGTTGCAGCAAATCAGCAATGTCGTTCTTCTGCTTCAGACTGTTGAACTGGGCATCCAGAGTGACCAGCCGATCCCCGCGCCCCTCGATCACCCGCTTCAAACCCCGGTTCAAGTCCACAAAGAACGGGTTGTTCATCGTCTGGAACGTGACGCCGAACAGGCGTCCGCCCCCTTCCCCGGTCTTCCCCGATTCCGGTCTTCCGCAACCGGAACACCAACACGCCACCGCGACCGCCAGCAGCAGCCCAAGGCACGATCCGAGCCTCGACACGAGAACGGACACCTCGTCGCGCACGGCCTCACGGGGTGCGGGTTCGCTTGGGCCGCCTCCCGTGGCCCGGCGCGGCCAACGCGCAACGTTCCGCGCGGACTCTCCTCCTTGGGCGGGCTCGGCCGCCCTCATGCTTGGTGTTTGCACGGGCACACACCGTAGCAAGGCGCGCTTCGCTTGGCCATCCCCATTTACCTTGCGGTTGAAGACGATCTGAGCGAATGGATGGCACGACGGGCGTTGTCCGCACGGCCGGTGCATTACGCCGTCGGTGCGGTGTTCAGCCAGGGCGGCTGCGGCTATTGAAGCGGAGATGTCATCGCAGTGACTCTGTAGTGTGAAACCGCATTCATAGTTGACCAGCGCACAGCCTGTGATCGATCCTCGCTAAGAGAACTGCCGCCGTAATGCACAGGTGCGCCAGATAATATGTGGGCAGAATCCAGGCATTCAGTTCCCGCCAGCGCAGGAATTCGCTGAACGATATCAGCGTGTCGGAGAATACAATCAGCGCGATGCCGGCGACGTAAAGGCCCTTGACGCGCCCCGGCTGTTCGAGACCAACCGCGGCAGCCAAACCGACGCACGAGACCGCCAAATACGCCAGAACCGCCGCCCAAAGCACGCGGCTCTCGATCGCGGGCGCCAGCGCCAGCCCAAAGTACGCCACAAACACAGTCAGCAACAGCCCCAGCGCCCGCCAATCGAGCCTGCCGTGAGCCAGCGAGTACCGCAAGTAGCCGAGATGCGCTACTAAGAAGGCCGCGATGCCGGCTTCGAAATAGTGGCTGTGCCCGCGCCGGCTCGAGAGGAAGTAATCGCCGACCATGGACATGCCAAAGGCCGCGACGACAGCCCAGATCGCGGCGCCGCGCGCGGCGGCATCGCGTCGCATCGCCTCGACGAGGATCAGCGCGCACAGACCCGGCACAGCCAGTTTGAAAGGCAGGTGGCCCGTCCAGAGCGCCAGTCCCGCGGCCGCACCCGGCAGCACGAGTAAAACGAGGAGGTTCACGGTTCTAAAGACAACGTCAGAAGTTCCGCCGCGTGAGGGCACGCGGCCTACAACACCGATGTCTGTTCCTTTGTAGGCCGGGTCCCCTGACCCGGCGCCGCATCATTTATGTCGCTCTGTATAGCCGGCGTTTTTCATCGAGGTGTGACCATGCTGAATCCGAAAGCTCCAAGATGTGAAAGCATGCGGGCTGGAAATGCAAGACTGCCGACAGTGGATCTGGAGTGCGTCGGTTGGAATCGAGTTTGCGCCGCGTGGGGTCTGCCTGCCACACCGGGAGTATCCACACCGGAGGGGCGACGTCCTCGTCGCCCGCCAACACATTGTGCGACTCCATTGGTCGGGGACGAGGACGTCCCCACTCCTACGCCTTCGTGTGCACGATCAGAGCACTAGGCCCGGTGCCCTCACCGGGCGACAGAACACCGACAACAACCAGATGCACCGCCGCGGATTGGCGAAAAAGGTTGGCTTCCCGGCGTGCGCCCGTATTCTTGACGTCCGAAAAACGAGCCGAGCATCTGGAATTTATGGCAAAACCCAAACCACAACACCGTCGCTACCGCGAAGATCTGACCGAGACGCCCGATTGGCTGATGAAGAAGAAGTGCCCGCACAAGGCGGACTACATGTCGGGCAAACGCATCCTCCCCAAAGGCATGACCGGGAAGGAAAAGCTTCCGCAGATCGTGGACGACATTTTCCTGGCGTACAACAGCGCCCGACTCAAGGAAGGCTGCCAGTTGTTCAGAGACAAGATGCTCGAGCCGGATGTGACCATCGGCATGACGTTGTCCGGCGCGCTCACGCCAGCCGGCCTGGGCTGCTCCTGCGTCGTGCCCCTTATCAACGCCGGGTTCGTCGACTGGATCGTGGCCACCGGCGCCAATCTGTATCACGACATGCATTTCGCCCTGAACTACCCGGTGCACGTCGGCAGCTTCAAATTCGACGACACCGATCTGCGCGAGAACGACCTGGTCCGCATCTACGACGTCATCATCCCCTACTCCGACGCCCTCATGGCCACGGACGACGTCCTCCGCGACATCCTGGTTCAGCCCGAGTTCCAAAAGGAAATGGGGACGGCCGAGCTGCACTATCTCCTGGGCAAATACTGCGCCGAATGGGAACGCAAGAACGGCCTCAAGAATGTCTCGGTCCTGGCCGCCGCCTACCGCGCGGGCGTGCCCTGTTACACATCGTCGCCGGGAGACTCGACCATCGGGATGAACGTGGCCGGCGTCGAACTGCGCGGCAACAAGCTGCGCGTCAATCCCTCGATCGATGTCAACGAGACGACGGCATTCGTGCTCGCTGCCAAACGCAGCGGCGGCAAGAGCGCCGTCGTCCTCTGGGGAGGCGGCAGCCCGAAGAACTTCATGCTCCAGACCGAACCCCAGATCCAGGAGGTTCTCCGCATCAAGGAGTTCGGCCAGGATTACTTCCTCCAGGTCACGGACGCGCGGCCCGACACCGGCGGCCTCAGCGGCGCCACCCCGAGCGAGGCCGTGAGCTGGGGCAAAGTCGACCCAGCAAGCCTGCCCGACGCCGTCGTCTGCTACACCGACACAACTCTGGCCATGCCGATCCTCACACACTACGCACTGGCCACGCATTCCCGCCGCAAGCATCGGCGCCTCTACGACCAGCGCGCCCGTATGGTCAAGGCCCTGACCAAAGAGTACTTCCAACACAACAAGGTCAAGATGATCGACGGCTCGGATCCGGTGCTGGATTAATGTGCTGAGATCGCGCAGCAATCGGAGATAAGAGACCCTCGCAGGGCAAGCCTTGCGAGGATCTTTCTGTCCCAGGGATTGGTTCGAAGTCTTCGATCGAGTCAATCGCCTCTATCGACGAGCACCCAGATTCCCACTCACACCTGAGTTATCGAGCCGGAGATCGCTTGATTGTCGATCATCGCTGCCGCTCGCAGTTCCGAGAACGGCAACGGCCTGACCCAAGGAGTTCGATTCAAGCTAAAGCGGGGTTTCTGTAGATACCAGCGCTTACGTTCCGTTTGCGTATTCGCACAATAAACTGTGCGGTAATACTTTACACAACAAGGCGCACAAGCCGACATAGCACTTACGCTGGCATTACTAAATGATTCTCCGTAAGCAGGTTTGACAACCCGGTTCTCTGGCGCTATAAACAGGCGCGTCAGGGATAAATGTAAAGACAGTGGACGAATGTAAATAAACTGAGTCAAAACACAATCAGTTATACCGCTCAAACCAGCCAACTCATCATGAAAACAAAGCTGCTTGCCTTGCCTGTCGCGTTGATCCTGCCAATCCTCGGGAACGCCCAGTACGTCATGACCGATACGGCGTCTTTCGCGCCCACCACGGTCCCTTTCGGACCGGAAGTGCTGAATCTGCAGAAGTTTCCGTTCGATCCTTCGCTTCTGACCAGGGTTACGCTCGAGATTAAAGCAACTCTCGAATGCTACATGACTGCCGAGAACCGCACTCCGTATACACTCAAGGCCAGGTCATTTGTCTTGGGGGACGTCGAAGCCGCAGGCCCGATCGCGGATCTCAAACCGATTGCCAGCTTCGGTTACGTGGTGGCCGGACCAGTCGCGCTGGCACCGGCGGATTCACAGCCTGGTGGCGGACCCGATTGGACGGATTTTGGCGGCCCGTTGTCAGCCACGGAAGTCGGCTCTGCATCCACGACGGACCCGGACGATTTTGAACCGTTCCTGGGCAGTGGCACGTTCCCGGTGGCATACTCGGGTTGGGGCGGTTGGGCAGTGTGGGGCGTATCGGATGGGGAGTTTCGAGTCAAAGACTTCAGGGGATTCGGCGAAGTCACGGTCACCTACGAGTACACGTGGGACGAGCAGCAGTACGGTGGAGGGACCGCCGGTTTCTGGAGCAACAAGAACGGTCTCGCCCTGCTTACACAAGCCGACTTCGATTACCTCGACTTCCTGTGTTTGGTCGATGGCGCGGGGAAGCCACAGGATTTCGGGGCCCTGACAACGGAAAGCAAGAAGCTCTTCTCGTCGTGGCTGCGCGAGCGTTCGGCCAGCAACATGGCCTCTCAACTGGCGTGTCAGCTTGCGGCGTTCGTCCTGAACGTCCGTCATGGCGTTTACCAACCGACAGACCTGATCCCTGCCCCAGGCTGTTCGGACAGCGGCTTTCTCGAAGCCGCCTGGCTGATTGCACTGGCCAATGACGCGCTCTGCGCGGACGGTTTCACTCCGAAAGGCGATCCGAATCGCGCGTGCCAGGAGCTGCTGAAAAACGCTCTTGACAATGCCAATAATGGAGCCTATTAACGCTCGCGATTTTTAACACAACCATAATGAATATTCGAAAAATACTGGCGGGAGTTGCCGTGGCGGCGATCCCATTCGTAGGAAACGCTGCCTCCAGGTCGTTCTCTGAGCCTTTCGATCCCACGACGGTTCCGTTTGGCCCGTTGACGGTGAGTCTTACCCAATTCAATCCCGGTTGGGGCACGCTCTCGGGGGTCACACTCGGAATCGAAGCGACGTTGCAGGCCAACATCTCGGCTGAGAACAATACGGCCAAGCCTGTCAACGCGACGGCATGGATCGTCGGGGATGTCGGCGCCTTGGGCCCATCCGGACTCGCTCCAGTTATTTCGTTCGGGAGCATTGTCGCTGGGCCGGTACCATTGGCAGCCTCAAATGGAACCGCGGGCAGCGGTCCTGACTTCACGACTTTCGGCAGCCCGCTTCAAGCCACGGGCAGCAATTCGGCATCCACAGTCAATCCTCTCGATTTCACCCCGTTCGTCGGGGGTAGCACGTTCGACGTAAACTACGCTGGAGACGGTGGCTGGGCGGTGTTCGGTGTGTCGGATGCCACTGTCAATGTGAGCGACTTTAAGGGCTGGGGCACGGTGACTGTGACTTACGATTATATGGTGCCTGAGCCGAGCCAATTCGCGGTCATCGCAGGGCTTGGTTTGGTCCTGTTCGCCGGCGCTCGCCGATTCCGCGGCTGATCGGCTTCCAGAGTTCGGATATTCATTCTCACCGATATCGGAGAGAGCGCAGATTCAAATCTGCGCTCTTTTCTTTTCGCATGGCAGCCCGCCGTCTGAACCGACAGGATTCCACTGGATCCAGTCCTGCGCGCGGTCTTGTCGCGCCGCGGAGTGTCCGGGCTAACGGCTGCCGCCTCCCCTTGCTTTCGCCTCCAACCTCGCGACCGCTTCACGCCCGTTGTGGACATGCAGCTTCTTGTAGATCCGCCCCACATGGGTCCGCACGGTGTTGAGAGCCACCCCGAGTTCCTGGGCAATCTCCTTGTACTGGCGCCCGCGCGCCAGCCATTCGAGAATCTCCCGCTCCCGACGGCTCAATTCATCCGTCGGCGCAGCTTGCTGAAAGGTCTGGATGACTTTGCGGGCAATCGAGGGCGAAATGGGCGATTGGCCCTCGGCCAGGTCCCGAACCGATTCCACCAATCGCGGCGCAACGCCTCGTTTGATGAGGTATCCGGTGGCGCCGGCCCGCAGCGACTCGAAGATGCGGTCGTAATCCTCGAACACCGTCAGCATCATGAAGCGCGCCTCCGGCAACAAGGGCCGGAGCCGGCGCAGACAGTCGATGCCGGAGATGCCGGGCATGACGATGTCCAACAACACCACATCCGGACGCAGGGCCGGCAACTCCGCCAGTGCCGCCTCCCCGCTCGCGCACTCGGCCCGACATTGAAGGTCCGAGGCGCCGAGGAGCGTCTCGCGTACGAGTTGGCGGAACTCGGCGTCATCGTCCACGACGGCCACTGTGATCGGTTTTGATGTCGCAGGCATGGGTGTGAAGTTCAGCCGCTGTCTGAGCCGTTCTCGAGGGGCACCACCACCGAAAGCCGTGTGCCGTGCGGAACCGCCGGCTCGAGCACCAGCTTTCCCCCCAGCGCTTCGGCACGGGCACGCATGTTGCCCAGACCGTTCCCGGGAGGCAGCTCCAGACCTGCCGGCTCTCCCACTTGACTCGCGTCGGGTGCCCGCTCGTTGTTGTTGGCCCCTCGAACCCGCAGATTCGCCTGCCCGTCCGTGCACAGGGTAGTCAGACTTCGCAAGAGGACTGCTATGCGGGCTAGCCCGGTTACGGTTTCTCGCGAAGCGTGTGAAATAGCCGGGCTAAAGCCGCAGCCATCGTCCTCGATGGTCAGCCGGAGTTCATGATCCGTCAGATTTAACGCCACTCGCACCCGGGTGGCGGCGGCGTGCTGAGCGGCGTTCCGCATCGCCTCCTTGGCGATCAGGAAGAGGTTGTGCCGCGCGCGCGCGGGGAGCCGCAGCGGCGGGAGTTGATCCGGGAGCGCCAGATCGCACCCCAGGCCGTGCGCCTCGAGAAAGCCCGGCGCGAACTCCACCAGGTAATTGGCCAGGCCTTCGAGCGTGTCCTGCTCCGGGTTGGTCGCCCACACCAGTTCGTCGAGGGTCTTGATCGTCTGCTGCGCCGAATCGCCCAGCTTCTCGAGCGTCGACGACTCCGTCGTCTCTGCCGCCCGGCCCAATTGAGCTGCCAGACGTGTCAAGTCCGCCCCCAGATGATCGTGAATGTCCCGCGCAATCCGCGTCCGCTCCTGGGTGGCGGCCAACTGTCGGTTCTCGTGGATCACCGTCGCGAGTTGCCGTCGTAACCGAACCTGGACCAGGAGAAAGCCGCCCACAACCAGCAGCGCGCCGCAGACCGCCGCGGCCCAACGAATCCGGCGCGGGACCCGCTCGATCTGTTGCTCCAGGCCCACCAACAGCGGCTTGTTCGGACTCCAATTCGAGCCGCCGGTCAGGCCGCCCCGCTGCCCATAGACCACGACCACCCGGGTGAACGGTTTGTCGGCCTCGGGGTACTCTGTCCCTGCCAGCAGCAGGTCAGGCACGCCGTCGCCGTTTACGTCCCCTGCACTCGATACAAACTCGCCCAGATGACCGTTGGTTCGATCCCCATCAAATGTCCACGCCGGCTCCGAACCGAGGCCGGTCTTGGCCCCGTAGAACACCGCGACCACGCCCTCCTCCTTTGCCTCGTGCGACGCGTACGGAACGCCGATGAGCACGTCGCCAAAGCCGTCGCCGTTCAAATCGCCAGCGCTGCTCACCGAAGCGCCCAGATAAGTCCGCGGCCAGCCTCCCTCAACACGCCAGGCCGGCACTTGCGCGATCGTGTTCGTCGAACCGAGGTACAGGAACGCGGCCCCTTCGTTGAAGTCGCCGTGCGTGGCGTGCCAGGCGCCGATCAGGAGGTCGTCCACGCCATCCCCGTTCACATCGCCCGCCGGACCGAGTCCGAAACCAAAGAACTGCGCCCCGTCGCCTTCTTTCCCCAGATCGACCGGCAACGGATACTCGCTGGTCCAGGCGGGTTGAAGTCCCAGCCCCTTCGCCGAACCCAGGAACAGGTACGCCTTGCCTCCCCAACGGTAGCGCCCGTTGAACTTCATCGCCCCCACCAGCAGATCTCCATAGCCGTCCTGATTCACGTCGCCGGCGGACGAAAAAGCCGAGGCGAAGGCCGATCCATCCTGTTCGCTATGGGCGAACCAGGCTGGCTCGGGCTGCAAACCCTGCTTGGATCCGTGGAGAACGATCAAGGTCATCCCTTGATCAATCTGGCTGGTGGGATCAGCGGCCGTCACCGCCAAGTCCTGACAACCATCTCCGTTCACGTCGCCCGCCGCGGCGACAACAAACCGCAGCTCAGACCGCCCGGCCCGTTTGCGTAGCGTCTGCGACGGCGCCGCCGGCAAGCCGTTGGTCCCACCGAAGAAGACATGGATAGCCGCCTCAGCGTTGGTCTCGCCGGTAGGCGCTTGCCACTCCGAAACGATGAGGTCGCTCGCCCGGTCCCCGTTGATGTCGGCCAGGACCACCGCAGTGCCCAGGTGTGAGTTCGCCCGCTCGCCGTCGAAGTTCCAGTCCGGTTCTGACGCGAGACCGCCGCGCCTGCCGAGGAACACCATCACCCGCCCACGCCCGTCACGTTCCAGCGGCCCGCCCACCACCACGTCCGCCAACCCATCCCCATTCACGTCCCCGCCGCCGGCCACATTCGACATCTGGTTGGGCACGGCCCGGACGATCATGCTGCTCCAGGGCTTCAGGGGCAGAGCGTCCCCAGCCCGCAGCGCCGGCATCAGGCTGCATAGCATCGCGACGGCAAATACCCGCCAGCGGGTGGCCGAAACAAAACTGGTCGGTGAGGGCATGAACTCGATACGACCGCGCAATAATGCCCAAAGCGGCGTCCGGAGGCGAGCCTGCAAAATCGTCTTCATCCCCGACTCGATCGGAATCCCGTTGCCATAGGCAATCTCTACCAAATGCCCGACAATCCCCCAACCGTCCCGATTACGTATTTGTTGCGTACCCCTTCCCTTTGGGACGGTCCGCGGGACGATCATGTGCGGACCCAATATCGGTCGAACCAGCGTGCCGCAGATCATCCGGCACCGGGCCAGACCGCGCGGCTGTCTCTGCTGATGCAGGTGAACTGGCCAATGACGTTCTGCGCTCCACGCATGATCTGCACCGCAATGGCGGTCGAGGGTATGGACTTGACCCCATTGCCTTCTCCCCCTTCTGGTTCCGTTCGATCAGTCATTGTTGACTGTAATTGCTTCCTCTTTCTGTTCTTGGTCTGGGGGCGGATGCGACGTCGTGGACTGGTGCGCCAGTCCGCTCGTTGCCGCTGCACGACGAACGGCGGCGGCCCCTTGACGTGTGCTAAGAAAAGCGCCATAGATCGGTCATGAGCGTGACGTTGGAATTCGACGAGACGGTGCTGGCCGGACTGCCCTTGGGCCCCGGCGAACGGGAGCGGCACATGCAGATTGAGCTGGCCTGCCGCTACTACGCCAGCGGCTGGCTTTCCCTTGGGCATGCGGCGCGCCTGGCGAAATTGGACCGCTATGCCTTGGGGGTTGAACTCGCCGAGCGCGGCATCCCGCGCCAATACACCATTGACGACCTCGAAGCTGACCTCCGCTATGCTGGTGGTCAGTAACACCTCACCGCTCTCCAATCTGGCGATCATCGGGCAACTGGAATTGCTGCGCGAGCAGATTGGCGAAGTGGTGATCCCACCGGCTGTCCACGCGGAACTGGACCGCCATCCAACCGACTGCGTCTCGAAGCGCGCTTCTTTGTCAGTCCCACTCTGGAGAAAGCACTGCTTATTTCGGTAGGGGAAACCTGAGATTCCTGCGGTGTGCGATTCGCTTTGCCAGCAGAAACAGCCTCATTGTTCACGTTCGTTTGCCGAGCTGGCCGCTGCCCCCGAACGCCGCCGACACCCGCCAACGCCCGCGCCGCCACGCCAATTGCCACATGTTGAGATGCGACCCGATTTTGCTCCGCTTCTGGTCACGGAGTACGTCCTCTGGGAAATGGTCAATGTCTTTTCTCATCCTGTTGACCGGGCCAAGGCCCACGCCATGGTGGCATTGGCGCAGAGCGACCCATCGTACGAATTGGTGCGGGCGGGTGAGCGCTGGTTCGAAGCCGGGCTCGCGTTCCATCGCGCACGCCCAGACAAGGGATGGTCGCTAACGGACTGCATTTCCTTTGTGCTGATGCAAGAACGGGGCATACGGCGGGCGCTTGCCCGCGACCTGGATTTTGAGCAAGCCGGTTCGCCGCCCTCCCGCGATGTGACCCAACTGGCAAAGGTGCGTGAGCGGGGCGGTTCCGGTTCGTTGCCCGATGCCATAAGAGACGGCGCCGTTCATCGAACTTGTCCATCAACCGACGAAACGACCGGCCACGAAACTCAATCGTCGATAGTGCGCACCTCAGCCACGCCGAGAGTTCCCCTCTGCGCGAATCTCGGTTCACTGAACCTCTGGCGAGTTTCGAGGCCGACGTCATTCCCCGAGCCCTTCACGCTATTCCTGCTTTCCGGGACCGACCCCTTCAGGGTCCGGAGGATCGCTTCGAGCAGCAGGGCCTCGTCCACGGGTTTGGTCAGGTAAACGCTGGCGCCGAGGGCGGCGATGCCCGCTTGGTTGCCGGGTTCGTCGTGGCCAGCAATGACCCTATCAGCCACGAAAGCACCGCTTGAGCCAGGCCCGCAAGCCTGTCGGTTGCGGGGGCGGGGCTGGCTCCTCGACTTCGATGCCCTGGGCAAGCAGCAGTTGCCGCAGGAACAGGCGGTCCGGGATGTCCTTTTCCCGGGGGGTCTGTTTCATCTTCCAGAGCGTGAGGGGCGAGGCGAATGGGATGCGGACGCCGTTGATCAACCGATGGACGGCATCCTTGATGGCCTCCGCGTAGCCCACTCCACATGCGCTCTTCATCAGGTCCACGAGGATTTCATCGCCCACCCGCACGACGGCGAAGCGCGCGATGTCGCCGGGATCGAGTTGATCCACCGCCCGGTCAGGCAGGCTGCGCAAGGCCTCGAAGACACGGCCCTCGTTCTCCGGCGAGACGTCCACCAGCAGGTCCACATCCTGCGTGAGCCGGGGAAAGCCAGCTTCGATGATGGCGAATCCGCCCACCACGACATAACGCGCGCCGAGGCGGTTGAGCTCCGCGCACAGACGCGTCAGGTCGTCGCGTCCTGGGGTGCGCGGGCCTTCCTCAGAGCTGCCTGGAGAATGTGAGCGTTCGTCCATGCGTCGGCTTCCTCGTGGGTTCGAAAGCGGACAACGCCCTTGGGAAACGGCAACCGCGGCATCAGCGCCGCCGCGTTGCGCACCAGCCGGTCATAATCCGCCGGCGACGCCGCGCGCCGCCCGACAACTTTGCCGGGCCGCTCTTCAAGATTGACGATCGGCTCCATAACGCATTGACGATAAGCCCTTCGGGCCTTGACCGCAAGCGCGCTGGCGCAGGCGTAGCTGGCCCGAATTCGCTGACTTGTTTGGCCCTTGGCTGCCCTCGGCCGTCCAACAACTTCGCCGAGGCCGTCTCGACTTCGTCTTCGAGCTTCTTCCAGTGCGGCTTGATCTGCCGGCGGATCGCCCGCTCGTTCATCCGCTGTGCAGCTCGCAGGGCGCAGGAAATAAAATTGTGCCGTCCAATGTAGCTGTAGAGGCGGTTCAACTTCCGGCGTTTCAATGGTTGTGCCGGAGGATCCTGCCGCCGGTCTTTACGCGCCCCAAAAGAGTCCCGCTCGGAATGTACATCAGAAGGCAGGGGGCACGGGAAGGTTTTCCACTTGCCATCCGGGGAGACGTTTGGTTCCCTCTTCGGACTTCGCGGAATCCCGGAATCCGCCGGTTGCAGACCGTGAGTGCTGTTCACAGAACGCGGGCGACGTGGAGAGGTGTGCGCTGCACGAGTGGGACGAAGGCGATGCGAAGTTGCAAGTGGTTAGAAATTGGCTGCCTCGGTAGCTCAGTTGGTAGAGCAGTTGACTCTTAATCAATTGGTCCTAGGTTCGAGTCCTAGCCGGGGCACCACTTCAGCAGCAAGGGGTTACGAAGAATCCGACCGACAATCCCAAGCGCGTCTTGGCCACTTCTTGGCCACTTGTCGCGGCGGCGGTCGGGCTTCTTGGCCACTTCTTGGCCAGTCTTTCAGGGTGCAAATCCGCCGCCCTTGGCCACAAGTCCGGGTGAAAATGAGAAGCGGCGGGCCTCGCCAGCCAGGGTGTCTTTGCCACTTCGCCGGCGTCCGGTCGGGAGTCACAGCCTCGCGGTCCGGTGATCGCCTCGCTGGCCAGGGTCACAACGACGGGCGCCGGGCGTTACCGTCGCGGACCGCCTTCCCGTCGGTCGGGCCTCGGGCCAGGGTCGGCCTTCGCGGCGGATCGCCAACCGGCCATGATCGCCGGCGGCCTCGGGGTCGGGCCAAGGCCTCGGGTGATCGCCTCGGCGGTCGGGCCGGGCCTCGAAGCGCCAGGGCGGCGCCGGTCCGGGGCGTCGGGTCCGCCTGGGGGTCGCCCTCGCGGTCGGGGCCTCGGCGGGGCGGATCGGCCTCGGGGTGTCCAGGGTGGCGGCGGGGCTTTCGGTGCGTCTCGTGTCAATTGGGCGCGAAGGCGGGGGCTTGTGGCGGATCGCCTTCCCGCCGGTCGGGTCTCGCTTCGGGGTGTCTCGGGGCCGGTCTTGCCGGTCGGGGCGCGGATCGCCTTGGGGCCAGGAAGGCGCCTTCCTCTCGGGGCCGGTCGGGCGTCCGGCCTCGGCGTCGGGACGGGTGGCGCCGCGCCGGCCATGATCGCCGGGGGCCTCGGGGTCGGGCCTTCATCCGGCGGGGCGAGGGTCTCGGGGTCAGGGCCTCGCGCGGTCTTGCGTGATCGCCGGGGCGGATCGCCTCGCCGGCCAGTCGGGGCCTCGGGCAACGGTCGGGGCCTTCCTTCCGTCGGCGGCGGTCTCGGGGGCCGGCGCCTTCGCGTCGGGCGTTGCGTCCGCCGGGCCACGGCGGCCTTCGGTTTCGAGGCGGACCGCCGGTTTCTTCGCCCCGGGACGCGAACGGTTGCCACGTCCGGCGGGCGGGTGGCCAACGGTTGCGGTGGCGGGCAGCGCCTCGGGCCTCGGCGTCAACCTCGGGCCATACTCTCGTTGACCTTGCTAGGGTGGCCACGGGCGCGCGCCAGGGCCTCGGGGTGCGCCCTTCGAGGCGGGCCGGGTGTCAGCGGTGCGGACCGTCCACGGGCGCGGGCCAGGGCGTCTAGGTGGCCTTGTGCGGCGTTTTGTCCGCGGGCGCGGCGCGGTGTTTCTGGCGCCGGACGGTCGAAAACCGCCGTTTCGGCGGGCCGGTCGGGAAAAGAAGGCCTCTGGCTTGCCCTACAACGCACGTTCGCGAGTCGGGCCGATAGAACGGACCGGCCCATTTCACGGGTCCAAAGGAACGTCGGCGTCGGGCGCCAGCGTCCCGGCGAGGCGCATTTCTCGGGCGCGCTTTATCTCGGCGCCGGTCGGGGCGCGGGGGCGCGGTGGCAAGCCAAGGTCCGCGCGCATTACATTCCACTTGTCCAGGGCCAAGCCGGGCAGCTCGTCAAGATTGCCTCGCCGTAACGCGGCCAGACCGTCCGCCCAAAGCTTCGCGTTCATTTCGTTTTCGAGTTCGGCCCGGCGGGCGGCTTCCAAAACGGACGCGTCATGCGTTGCAACGAAGGCGCGCGCCAGGGTGGCGAAGCTTTCAACCCAGTCCTCGGCGCCGGGGCCAAGGGCGGCGCCCTTAGTGAATGCCCGGCGAAGCCACGAAGGAACAACGTCCTCGGGGCCGGCCAGGGCGAGGCGCAAGCGGTTGTCGAAAGCGGTTCGCAGCAAGTGAATAATGGCGCCGGGTTCGGTCTGCCGGGCAACCTCGCCGGCCAAACCTTGGGTAAGCTCGAAGCCCAGCAAGCCAAGGGCGCGTCCCGCACGTTCGGCGAAGTGTTCCACGTCCGCGCGTGAAAGTGTTTCGCCCGAAGTCCGGCGGCTTTCAGTAATGGCCAAGTCGGCCTTCCGTAGTTGCTCTGTCGTTTCCAAGTAACCGCGCCTTGCGGCTTGAACTTGGAGCGCGTTGCCAGTTGCAAGGGCGGCCTCCAAATTTGCGAAGGCAGCAACCTCGGCTTTTTCAAGGCGGCGCAGCGCCTCGGGTGCGCCCAGCTTGCCGACAACCTCGGCCTTCGGTTTCAGCGGTGGCGGCGCCGGCGGTGCTTTGGTTGACTTTTGCGGTGGCGCGGGTGGTTTCGGCGGCGCTTTGGTCGGACCGATGGCGGGGGGTGCGGACCGGCGCCCGGCGAGCCAGGTTTGCATTGCCTTCGCGTCGCTTAGTGGCGCGCCTTGACGGCGCCAGTTGCGGATCGTCCGCGCCGTTGTGTTGTATTTCTCGGCCAGTAGTTTCGTTGTGGGTTTTCTCATAGGACAAAAGCGGAAAGCGGAAACGAAAGCGGAAATTTGGTTTCAGGGGGTGTCACGAGAAAGGAACGGTCCTCCGCGTACCGCGTCCGGGCGGGGGGGGGTAACAGTTTTCTTGGCAAGGGGGGGGGGGGCCACGCGCCGGACGTGCAGACGGTATGTTGCGCCCTTGGTGTCCATTGCCGCAACTTCATACCCGGCGGCGCGAAGCTCGCCAATGGTCCGGGCAAGGTCGGGGCCAGCCACTACCATTTCCCGCGGCGGCGCCTCGGGGCCAAGGTCAAGCTCGGGCTGTCGCGGGTGTCTCATAGGCGGCGGCCTTCCAGGGTGTCAACGGTTTGGGCGCATACTCGCAAGCCGGCGTGAAGCGCCCGCATGAGAACCAGCAGCCCAGCCACGGCAAACGCGCGGCGGCGTGAAAGTCTCGGGGTCGGTCGGATCGCCATGCCTCGCGGCCTCGGGTCGGTGGCGCCTGGGCGGTCCGGCGGTCGGTCGGGTTGTGGGCGTGCGTTCATTGGCTGTCGTTTGGAAACCTGAACCTCGCCGGTCGCCATGCTCGGCGGCGGCGTTCGAGCCGGGCCACTTCCCGCCGGAGTTCGGGCCGGTCGCGCCAGCGTGGGTGTTCTCGGGCGGCGGGCCAGGTTGCCAGCAAATGCCAGAACACGGCGTCGGTGATCGGACTCGCGGCGGGTTGCGCTTGGTTGTGTTCTCGGACGTTTCGGACGGGTAAATGTCCACACCGTTCCATGTTTTTGGCTTCTCTGTCTTCCTTCTCTGTTCTCTCCCCCCCCGCGCGAGTGTCTCCGAGTAAAAATGTAGCGTCCGAAACGTCCGAGACGTGCAACCCGGTGAAACTCTGTAAACTCTCGGTTATGTCACGGTCAGACATAAGCAACCTCCGGTTCAAGCTCGGGCGCCTCGGGCAAGGGCGCGGACGGTTCGCGCCTTAATTCCACGCCTCGCCAGCCTCGGACGCTCTTTCGGTCCCGTCGAATATCGTGCCTTTGACTTGCGCCATGCAGTTCGAGAATAGCGTCCGAGAAAGTCCGGTCCACGGTCCGGGCCGGTTGCGGGGTCCATTCGCGGGACGCGCAAAACGCGAAATAAGCTTCCGTCAACTCGGTGGTTGAAACGTCGCCGTCGCCGGCCTCGGTGCATTCGGCCAGGAAGCGCCGCACGCTGTCAGACTCGTTCAGCAGCCCGTCAACCCGCGCGGTTTGCTCGGCTGTCAAAGCAAGGTCGCCGGTCTCGGCAATTTCCCGCCGGGCACGAAGGAAACCAGCAAGCGCCCAGCGGACAATTCCGGGGCCTTCGTCGGCAACGAGCCTATCGGCGAAGTTCGGGAGGCGGACCGTCGGCGGCGGTTGATCGAAACGCACTATGACAACCCGGCGGCGCCACGCGCCCGCGTCGCCGTCAAGCCGGACGCGCAAGCGCGAATTTGACGTGATCAAAACGTTGAACGTCCCGGCCAGGGAAAAGACTTCGTTGCTCCCTTTGGCTTCGGCAGTAAGCGGATCGCCGCCAACCAGGGCCTTCAAAACGGACGCACCTTTCCGGTCTAGGAAGTCGCCGGGCACGTCGGGCGCGAGTAGAAGCGTCTTACCAACGAAGCGGAAAAACTCGAAACGTTCGCGCAGAAGTTCGGTCCGCAACTGTGCGCAG
Organism: Verrucomicrobiota bacterium; assembly: GCA_022710935.1. Lineage (GTDB taxonomy): Bacteria > Verrucomicrobiota > Verrucomicrobiia > Limisphaerales > J093 > MWFF01. The sequence continues at coordinate 8,093 of JAKLFY010000040.1, read as the reverse complement.
TTTTCCGCGCCAACGAGCAGTTGCATGAGCCGGGCAAACGTGCTTTTTCCCGTCGCGGCGGCGCCGTCCAGAATGACAAACCTTTGCGCCGGGTTCACGCCGGCCAGGGCCAGCCCAGCCCATCGTTGCAGAAAGTCGGCGTCGGCCTCGGGCAAGGCGGTCCGTAGAAACGAGTCAATGAACCGCGGACACTCGGCGGTTTCGCTGAACGGTATCGGGCAACGGTTTCTTGAAAAGTCCTCGGGTCTGAACGCGGCCAGGGTGGCGCGCCCGGTGTCCGAAAACCGAACCGTGCCATTGGCAAGGTGAATTGCGTCGCCTTTGTGGGCGAAGGCGCCGCGGCGTTCGGCTATCGCCTTCAAATGCGAACAGACGGCGTTCGCGCGGGTGGCGGTCGCCTTTGCTTCAAGCGGCGTCGCAACTTCGCGCCCGTACGCTACAAGCCGGGCATTGACGCGCTCGCGGGTGTGTTCCTCGGACGCGCGCGCCCATAGTCCGGTTGCGGCGGTGTATTCATAGAAGGCGCGTTCGGACGGTTCAAAGAGTATGTCGCCGGCGGCGTGGACAAGGGCGGCAAAGAACCTTTCGTTGACGCCTCGGACCGTCCCGCCTTCGCCGAAAAACAGCGGCGCGCCGTACCGAGCAGCAAGCGGCGCATACGTCGCCGGCGGTTGCGCCGGGCCGGCCTCGGGCTTGCGTTCGCCCTCGGGGCGCGGGTCCGGGGTCGGTGTCCATTCCGGCGCCGCGTCGGCCATGGCGCGCAACTGCTCGGGCGTCCCGCCGGCGGCAAACCAGTCCGAAACATCTTTGACCGGGCGTCCGTTCAACTCGCCGGGCAGTTCGCAAACGCGGACGGACCGGGCCACGCCATAAAGCGCCTGGGCCACTTGTGCGGCGTGCTTCCTTCCGGGCGTGTCGGCGTCGGGCAAAACGACAACCTCGGCGCCGGCCAGGGCGTCCGAGTATTCGCTTCGCCACTTGCCCGCGCCCGCCGGGCAGGTTGTCGCCTCGAAACCAGCGTGGACAAGCGCGGCAACGTCTTTTTCGCCTTCGACAACGTAAATGGGCCGGCCTGTTTCGACGGCGGCCAGAACCTCGGGCAACCGATACAAGACGCGCCGAACGCCCTTGACGCTCCAATTCCAACCGCCGGGCGCGGTCGGGTCCGGGCGGCGTTGTCTGAAGTCTTTTGGCGCGAAACGGCAAACCTCGAAAAGCAACTCGCCCTTTTCGTTGGTGTAAGGGTAGGTCGCCACAATGCGCCCGCGCGGCGCGCCGTTGCCACTAGGACGGGCTTTCTCGCGCGCCGGGAACAAGTCGCCCACGGTGCAACCCAAAGCCGCGCATACGTCTTTTGTGGCGCAATTCGCATGGCATTTGACAAGAACCGCGCCGTCGCGGCCCTCGGCAACGGACAAGCTCGGGTTCCCGTCTTCGTGACTTGGGCACTTTGACGCCCAGCCCGAACCGTTGCGGACCGGGTGAAGCCCGCGGGCCTCTAGCAGCGAAACAAATTCGGTGGCGTTCACGGCGGGTTTAGTTCGCGGTCGGAAGCCCGTCGCGGAGAATTCGCGCGAGTTCGTCGCTGGGGACGCGCCAACCGTTGCCAAGCCGGAGCGCGTGAATTCGCCCTTGGCGGATCGCTCGCCGAACGCTCTCCGGGTGCCATTGAAAGGCTCGCGCAACCGCGTTCGGGTCATAAAGTCTCGCCTCGCTCGTCTCGTTTTCCACAACTGTTTTCTTCATTCGTTCGCCCTTTCGTTCGCTCGCAACCCGCGCCGTTCTAGCGCGCCTATTTGCGACGCGAGTCAGCTTTACCACACGGGTTTTCACGGTCGGTCGGACGGTCGGAAAGCAAACGGCGGCCTTGGAAAAGCAAAACGGGGCGGGCGGAAAGCAAAACGAAACCGCCGGAAAGCAAATGCTCGCCGGCGGGAAAGCAAACGACGGTTTCTAGCGGTTGCGGGTCAGTCCAAGAAGTTTTTCAAAGTTTTTTTCGGTTGCCACTTGTGCGCGCCTTCGCCTTCTTGCGCGGTCGCCCGCCTCGGCGGCCAGCGGCGGCGCGGGCAGCGGCAACCTCGGCGGCGTGGCGGCGGGTGTACCATTGCAGGAACAAACTCCCGACCATTCCAAACTGCTGTTCGTTGAAAGGCCATTGCCGGTCGCGCGCGTACTGTTGCGCAACCTCGTCTTTGGTGGCGGCCTTCAAACCGCGGTACTTGGTGGCGGTAAGACTGTCGGCCAGGTAAGCACGATACAAGGCGGCGGCCTCGCCGGTGCGGCCTTTTAGCTTCGGAAGCCAGCAGGGCAACGCGGCGTCCAGCGGGACCGGAAACCTCTCGGGTTTGCGGACCGCGGCCAGGGCGTCGCGCAAGTCCGCCTCGGCGGCGGCGGTCGCCTCGCGCTCCTTTGTTTGCGCTTCCGCGCGGGCGGCCTCGGTGTAGAGAAGCACGTTTGCGGCGCGCCAGTGGGCCAAGGCGGCCTCGGCGGCGGCGTCCGGTGTCATTCGTCCGGCGGCGTTCAGCGTCGCGGCCAGGGCGGCTAGTTCGGAAACGGTCGGGTCGGTGTTCATTTCGTGGCGGCGGTGGTGGCGGTTGCGGTTCCAAGCATGGCGCCAACGGGCGGGGCAGCGCGCTTTCGCCCGTCAAGGTAGTAAGCCGAGGTTACGGCAATGTCCGCGTGGCGCAGTTGTCGGCTCGCCGTGTGAACGTCGGCGGACGCGCACACAATCGAGCCAAATTCACGGCGCAACGCGTGAATCGGTTTGTGCGTCAAGATGCCCTTCATGCGAAGCCAGCCGGCGAGGCGGTCATAAACGACTTCGCCGCGGTAGTAAGGGACGGGTGACTTCGGGCGGGGCGGCTTGGCGCTTTCAATCACGAAAAGCCCGGTGGCCTTGTCGCGGAAGCTCTCGAGTTCGCGGATCAATCCGGCGTCAACAAAAACCTCGCCCTCGGAATCGTCGCTCTTGGGCGAGAAAGTCGCGGTTGTTTCAACTCGAATCAGGTTCTTGTGAACGTCGATTTGCGGCCAAGTCAGATTGTCGATTTCCGATTTCCGCAAGCCGGCGCCAAGGGCAAGCAAAAGGGCTTTCCATGCCTCAGGGTCTTGCGTGGCAAGCTCGGCTTTGCCGTCCCGTAGAAGCGAGGCGGCGTCAATTGTGGACTTGTACCGGGGCGGCTTGCCAACGCCCTCGATCTTCACGGGCCGGGGGCCGGTCGGGGTGGCCTTCGTGAACACTTGGGGCAGGTTCGCAAAGGGCAGTTCAAGGCGCGGGCTGAAAAGGGCTTTGGCTTGGCGTAACAGGCTCGCGGCGGAAACGCGCGCCTTGCGCTCGGCAATCGGGTTGTCTGCGGCCTCGGCAATGTGGCGGTCAAGCGCCGCTTGGACCTTGGCGCCGGTCAGACGGTCCAACCGAATGTTGTCGATTCGCGCCTGCCATTGCCCATGCCCGCCGGTCGCATAGTCGAATTTCGAGGCGGTGTCGCGGACGCCAAACACACGCGCGGCAATCCAACGAAGGGACACGGCGTAGCCTCGGAGCGTCTTTGGTGAAATGCCCTTAGCGGCGCCCGCGGTTGTCGCGGCTTCGATTAGGGCGCCGATTGTCGGCTCTTTGTCGGCGGTGGCGCGGTCCGGGCAAAACTTGGCCAGGGCTTCATCCCATCCCGATTGGACAAGGTGTTGCCAGAAGTCCGCGGCGCGGCGGGCGGCGGTCCGCCTGCAATTTGAACCAAGTGGAACCCACCTCCGCTTCCCACCGTATTGAATCCGCGCGTGCCATTCTTCAACTTGCCGCTTCTTGCCGGCGGCGGTGTAGGTCGGGCGGGTGATCTTTCTTTCCCAAACCGCGGCGGCGAACCGGGAGACAGAAGGAAAAATCTTGGCCACTTCTTGGCCACTTTCTGCGTTTGGTGCGGTTTTGCTTGGTTGTGTCATGCTGTGGCCAAATTCGCATATTTCCTAAGCAAAACAAGGTTTCTTGCGCAATTCGGCAAAGTATCATGCAACCTGATAAAACCCGTAAGCAACAGACTCTTAATCAATTGGTCCTAGGTTCGAGTCCTAGCCGGGGCACCACTTCAGCAGCAGGGAGTTACGGATCATTCGAGACCCCTCAACCTTGACGATTTGATACTGCTGTTTGGTACTGCCTGCGTGTCCGCCGCAGGCAAACGCGAGCAGAAGGCCGAACAGAAGGTCCCCATCAATTGCCGTGCAACCGCTCATCCGGGGTGCCGTCGCCGTGCTCCCGCGATTCTCCAAAGCCATGATTCCGAACTCTTTGTCAGCGTCGCTCGACCGGCTCAGCCGGAATCGTTCAATGCTCGAGTAGTGACGGAGAACTTTACACATCCCGTTTCCGTGCATACTATGTTGGTAATCAATTATATACAAAACTGCGGACTACTATATGGGTTTACAATGTGTCGGCATTCCTAACATATGAAGCACCCGATGTAAGAGATGCGGACGCTGCGTATCAGAAAACGCCATTTTTTCGCCTATCTATAAGGCATTCACGATTAGATTATTACAGCATGCGGGTCTTGGAGCAGGATTCACTCGCCTTAAAATGGCATCCGGGGTGCTGTGACGGTGCGTCCAATGATCGGACGGACGCAGCGACATAGGCCGGGCATACAAACTCAGGTGACGATTCATCACGTCGGGCTCTTGGTCGGGGCCTCCCTCCTGCTGGGTGGCGCTGCGATGGCCGATACGGTCGAGCTGGCGTTCATGGGTGTGGATCACACTTACACGGCAAAGGGGACTTACCCGGGCGGTTCGTACTACGCTTACGTCGGCATTTCCAACCTCGACGTCGAAGGCTGGGGCGCCTTCAAGAGTTTCTGCGTCGACCTCTATGACAACGCAGGGGATTTGGGCAAGTACAACAAGTACGAGTTGAAGCCGCTCTCCGAAGCACCGCAGAGCGTTGGGAATTTGAACACTCGGATGGGTGAGGCCGGAGTGTTGGCGATCGCAAAGTTGTGGGATCTCTACTACGACGCGGCGCTTGCCAACCTGAAGACGGCGGCAGCCCTGCAGGTCGCCATCTGGGAGGTTGTCAACGAGAAGGGGGCTGTCAACCAGGACGGCAGATTCTCGCTTGCTGGAGGCAGTTTCACCGCGACAGGAGGCAACTTCGACAAGGCCCAAGCGCAGAAGATGCTGAATTCGATCCTGGACTACAATCCGACTCACCAACTCCCCAGGCTGTTCGCGTTCGTCAACACGACCGATGCGACCCACTACCAGGACTTCATCGGCGTCCCGGACGGCGGCGTGACGCTGGCGCTTCTCGGGATCAGCTTGGGCGCTTTGGCCTTCCTCGCCCGCCGCAAAAGCTCAGTCGGCCGAGCCGGTCAGCGCCAGTAGCGGCGCGCCTGGTTCAGGCCGAGCAGGCTGACGCCGAGGAAAGCCAAAGTGGACCCTGCATCCGGAACGGGCACGGAGACGCAATCGGCCGCCCAGATGCTGTTCCCAAACTGGGCGACGGAGAGGAATCCTTCGCCCGACATCAGAAAAGCTCCGTCCCAACCGAGCAACGGGACGGCGTAGGTCCCTGTGCCGACACCGCCGTAATCGACGCCGAAGTCAAATGCCAGGTTGTAGTCGAAGTTCTGCTCGTTGACCACACGTGTGGACGCCACACCGGAATAGGTTGCTGGTATGCTGACCCCTTCCGGGTTCTCGACCTTGAAGTAGACGCTCTGAAGAATGGCACTGGTTGTGATCTTGAACGTGAACACGCTCCCATCCACATCAACAGTCATCCAAGGCGGTTCTTCTTGCGGCGGCGGATTCGACTCGAATGGTCTGTCGTAAAGAAGAGTTATCGCGGAAGCATCACACAGACCCAGGAGCAGAGCGAACGCAACAGTCAGCGTCTTGTTCATACCAAACAGATGAAGCACCAGTTATGCCAAGGAACAGAGATCGCAGTGCACGCATCCGTAAGCAATTGATCACTAGGATAATACATCCAACTTCCGCTGTTCGCTATCATTCGCAAACCACGCATCACCGATGGTTGGTTGTAAGCCGAAACGACACTCGATACGCTCACAACGGGGCCGCCGCGCGGTGCCGCATCCGCGCATCTCCGTTGGCATTCAATGGCTTACGACTCTGCCGTTTGTGGCTTACCCCTGACTCGAACCACTGTAAGCGGGCGCTACACAATACCAGTCGCGGTGCCAGACAGCTTGGTCTCCGCCCTCACAGAGGGCTTCCATGCGGCAGTGGCCGGCCGGGGCGCGCGCCGGTGACCTGACCGTCTTTGACGACAGGCACGCCGTTCACCAGGACAAGCGGGATGCCTTCGGGGTAATGATGTGGATCGTTGTATGTGGCCGTGTCCCGAATGGTTGCCGGGTCGAATGCCACGAGATCCGCCCAGGCCCCGGGGCGCAATTGGCCGCGGCCCTCGAGCCGGAATGTGGCCGCCGGCAGGCTGGTCATCTTGCGGATGGCATCTTCGAGCCGGAGCACTTTCAGTTCGCGCACGTACCTGCCGAGCACCCGCGCGTTGTTGCCGTAGCCGCGCGGGTGGGGAACACCCTGGCCAAACCGCCGCACGCTGCTGTCCGAGGCGATCATCGTGTTGGGATGGCGCAGAAAGGTCTGCAGATCCTGCTCGTTGATCCCGTGGAACACGCCGTCCGCCCCGCCCCGAAGCTCGATGTCGAGGATGGTTTCGATCTGATCGTCGAGCGTGTCGCTTCCGCGGCGGGCGCGCGCGGCCTCGACCACATTCAGACCGTTGAGGGTCTGGTCGTGTTTGCAGAACGCGATGACAGCATAGGCGTAGTTGGTCCGGCCACCGCGGTCGAGGATGCGTTTCATCCCGGCAATCAGATCGGCTTTCGAAGCCGGATCGGCCAGACGCCGGGCGAACTCGGCCGCACCCCCCTCGAGGGCCTGGTCCGGGATGAGCTGGCTCAGGCCCGTGCTGGCGGCTGTGTACGAGTACTGGTCCTGGGTGATGTCCAATCCTTCGGCCCGAGCCCGTTCGATGGTCCCGAGGACGGTGTCAGCCTGCCCCCACGACGCCGGGCCTGACAGTTTGATGTGCGAGACCTCAGCCCGTAAACCGGCCTCGCGCGCGACCCGGAACACCTCGTCGAGAGCCGGGAAGATCTCCCGTCCTTCGTTGCGCATGTGACTGGCGTAGAGTCCGTCGTGCGCCGCCACCACGCGCGCCAACTCGACGATCTCCGGCGTCCGGGCGAAGCTGCCGGGGGGATAGATCAGGCCGGTCGACATGCCGATTGCGCCGTCGCGCATGGCCTGGCCGACCTCGGATTTCATCCGCGCCAACTCGTCCGCGCTCGGCTCGCGGTCGAACGACCCGCCCATGACGCGGCCCCGGACCGTCCCGTGCCCGACGAGGGTGGCGGTGTTGAGGGTGACACCCGTCCGCTCGATATCGGCGAAGAACCGCCTCACGTCCGGAGCGGATTCGCCGCAATTGCCTGTTACCACAGTCGTCACCCCCATCCGAATGAAGTTCTCGGCCAGCGGTTGCTCGGCCAGTTCATCGACATGGGTATGGACGTCGATGAAGCCGGGAGCGAGCACCAGGCCGCGCAGGTCGAGTTCCGACTTGGCTTGGCCTTCGACCCGGCCCACGACGGCAATGCGACCGTCTTTGACAGCCACGTCGGCGAAGGAGGCCGGGTTGCCGGTGCCGTCGACCACGCGTCCGTGGCGCAGGACAATATCGAAATCGGCGGCAGTCCCTCCCGAGCCCAGTGTCATCAGCAACGACGCAGCAATTGCAGCAGACCAAAGTCTCATCCGGCGATTATGAAGGCCATGGCCTTCGGCACAAGACATTCCCCGGCACACATTCCCAGGATCGATCAGCCGGCAGTGACGCCTGATCACTCTGTAGCCGCCCCGCGACCGCGCTTGCGCGTCAATCTCCACGCCGGAGGGGCGACGTCCTCGTCGCCCGGCCAACACATTGTGCGACTCCATTGGTCGGGGACGAGGACGTCCCCACTCCTACGCCTTCGTGTGCACGATCAGAGCACCGGAGGGGCGACGTCCTCGTCGCCCGCCAACACATTGTGCGACTCCAT
>JAKLFY010000004.1 GCA_022710935.1 Verrucomicrobiota bacterium | reverse complement strand
AGTGGAAGTTCACCCGCAGCGACTTGAATGAACTGCTGTCCAAGTTCGCCACACCAAGAACCACGGAGTTGGCGGTGGCGGCTTGAGAAAAAATACGTGTGCGGACTTATGAACTAGCGTACTTAGGCGATGATTTGGGTCTTGTGTCGGGTGTTGCGGGGCGTTATGCAACGGCTCATTCACGACAGACGGAATCGCGACGATCCAACCAACACGCGTTCAATCAACGGTCAATTCGCACAGCGCATCAAGAGGAACACACTATGTGCACGCTCTGTAACCGCCGCCAGTTTCTCGGCGCCACGGCCTTGGGAGGCGCGGCCCTGGCCTCAAGCTCACTGCTTGCTCAAACCGCTCCCGCAGCCGCCCAATCGTCCCCCTCTCCTCCCGCCACGACTGGCAAGGTCCCCATCGCCGTAATCGTCGCCGGCAAGGCGCCGGACCGAAGCTGGAGCCTGTCCGAAGCGGAGGTGAGCGCGCTGACCCGGCGATTGAGCGAAGTCGAGCGGAAGCTCGGAAACGTCGAGTTCGTCGTCGGCGTGGCCAGCAACGCCGCTGAAACGTCCGAATTGCTCGAGCACGCCGGTCCTGACGCGCCCGTGTTGGCCATCAGCGCGGACATTTTCGGCCTGGCTCAGGGCGTGATGCCGACGGTGTTCAAGGAGGCGCGTCCGGTCGCGGTGTTTCATCTGCCGGTGATCGGCGGCCACGATTGGTGCCTGGTCAAACCGTGGCGCGAGGAGGGGCAACGGATCACCCTCTACAACACCACCGACTCCGGCGACCTGGAGCAGGCGGCTCGCGCGTTGCGCGTGATTCCGTTGTTGCGCCGGAGCCGGGTGCTGGTCTCGCCGCCCTTCAAGGGCACGCCGGCCGCGCACGACGCCGCCCAGGTCAAACAGCGTTTGGGCGTCGAGATGGTCGCCATCGCCGATGGTCGCTACGACGCCGTCATGGCGACGGTCGATCAGGTCGCCGCGGAGGCGCGCGCCGACACGTGGCTGCGCGAAGCCCAACAACTCGTCGAGCCGAGCCGCGAGGATGTCGTCAAAGCGGCGCGGGCGGCCCTGACCTTGGACCAACTGATCGCGGAACATGGCGCCCGCGGGCTGTGCGTCGGCACGTGCATGGGGTGGTTGCCGCGCGGTTTCCCCTGCCTGGGATTCACCGAATTGAACGATCAGGGCATCCCGGCCGCCTGCGACGGCGACATGGATTGTCTGCTTACGATGCTCATCCTCGAACACGCCTTGAACCAACCCGGCTTCCTCGGCAATGCGGCGGGCGTGGATACCTCCCGCAACACGTTCCACCTGTCCCACTGTTCGGCGCCCCTGAGAATGGAGGGTCGGAATGGCGAGGCCGCGCCCTATCTGTTGCGGCGGCACGCCGAGGTGCGGGGCGGCGCCGTTCCCGAGGTCCACTATCGCATCGGCCAGACGGTCACGTTCACCAAGCTGATTCACCTCGACACGCTGCTCGTGTTCACGGGCAAGATCGTCGAGGCCCCCACCACGCCCAAAGGCGAGGAGCGCGGCTGCCGCACCGAATTGGTCGCCCAAGTCAGCGACGCCGATCGACTGCTCGACAACTGGGGCGGCGGCGCGCTGGGCAGCAGCGCCAAGGACTACTACGCGTCGCTGCATCGCGTGGCCTATTACGGCGACCAGACCCGCACCATTCGCCACCTCGGGCACTTGCTCGGCCTCAAAGTCGTCGCGGAGTGCTAACCGACAAACGCGCGGTCAACACCCGCCCCGCCCATCAGGGAATCCAAGTCCTCCCAAGCGTCGGTCGATTCTATACACAACGTCGGAAGTCACGCCGCGTGAGGACACGCGGCCTACAATGCGCTGGCCGGGTCTCCAGACCCCGCCTCGTTGACATATGACGCTCAGTCTCGTGCTGTCATCGGCTTCGATGCGGGTTAGAGTGAGCGCATGAACGTTTCCTCGTGCTCTGTTGCGCTGCTGCTGGGCTTTGGCACAATGGCGGGCGCCATGCCTGCCACCCACGCCGAACGGACCCAGGGCCGGTCGATCGTCATGTCACGCTGTGGCATTGTGGCGTCAGAGCATCCGCTGGCGTCGCAAGCCGGGGCGGAGATTCTCGCGGAGGGCGGTCATGCGGTGGACGCCGCGATTGCGGCGAACGCGATGATGGGGGTGGTGGCGCCGATGACGTGCGGTCTGGGGGGCGACCTGTTCGCGCTGGTGTATGAGGCGAAGTCAGGCAAGCTGGATGGGCTCAATGCCAGCGGTTACGCGCCGTCGGGCCTGACCATCGAGCATCTGCGCCAACTCGGGCTGACGAACATGCCTCAGCGCGGCATCCACTCGGTGACCGTGCCTGGCGCGGTCGAGGGTTGGGACGCGCTGCGACGTCGCTTCGGCCGAAAGTCGTTCGACCGCCTGCTGACGCCGGCGATCCGGACGGCGCGGGAGGGCTTCCCCGTCACCGAGCTTGTAGCGGGCTATTGGGCCGGTGGCGAGAGGTTGATGCGGGCCGACCCGGCAGCGGCGGAGACGTTCCTGCCCGAGGGCCGAGCGCCGCGTGCGGGCGAGTTGTTCCGCAACCCAGGTCTGGAGTGGTCCCTCCGCCACATCGCACGCCGGGGCAGCGCGGCCTTCTATCGGGGGCCAATCGCCGAGACGCTGCTTGCCACGTCCCGGCGCCACGGCGGCACGTTGACGGCGGCCGACTTGCGGGAATACCGGGCCGAGTGGGTCGAGCCGATCTCGACGACGTATCGGGGATGGACGGTCTCGGAGATTCCGCCGAACGGCCAGGGCATTGCCGCCCTGGTGATGCTCAATCTGATGGAGCGTTTCCCGCTGGCCCAATATGGTGCCGGCTCGGCGGACGCGTTGCACGTGGTGATCGAGGCTAAGAAACTGGCCTATGCGGACATGTTGCGGTACGTCGCCGATCCGCTGTTCAGCCGCGTGCCGGTGGCGGGCTTATTGTCGAAGGGGTACGCGGAGACGCGCGCGGAACTCATCGATCCGGCGCGGGCGGCAAGCGCGGTTGCTCCCGGCGAACCCCCGGCGGGCGGCAACGACACCACCTACCTGTGCGCGGTGGATCGGGAGGGCAACATGGTCTCGCTCATTCAGAGCAATTACGGCGGATTCGGCTCCGGCCTGGTGGCGGAAGGGGCGGGGTTTGGCCTGCAGAATCGCGGCGGGTTGTTCGCGCTTGACCCGGCGCACCCGAACGCGCTGGCGGGCCGCAAGCGGCCGCTGCACACCATCATTCCCGGGTTCATGGCGAAAGGCGACGTGCGGATTGCGTTTGGGATCATGGGCGGTTGGAACCAGGCGCAGGCCCACGCCCAGTTTGTCGCGAACATTGTCGACCACGAGCTGAATCTCCAGGCGGCACTCGAAGCGCCGCGTTTCACCAAGATGTCGTTCCAGGGCCGCGACGTCGAAATCGAGTCGCGTGTTCAGCCTGAAGTCCGCGCGGACCTTGCGGCGCGCGGGCACGCGCTCGAGATCGTCGGGCCGTTCGCCCAATCGGTCGGCGGCGGGCAGGCTGTCCTTCGCGATTCTGGGGCGGGCGTCAACCTCGGGGCGTCGGACCCGCGCAAAGACGGGGCGGCGATTCCAGAAGCGGCCTGGACGCGCCGAAGACCAGGCGGATCGCGTGACTGACCGCAAAGGGGTCAGTCATGGGGTCACATCTTCATATTTGACATTCTGGCGGGAATGGCGCCGACCATCAGGGCGGTTCGCGCCAGGAGATCCCCCGGCGCAAGGCCTGGCAGGACCTGGTCGACACGGCGCACGGACAATTGTCAAAAATGAAGATGTGACCCCACTTAGGCGTGCGGTCCGGACAGCACATCGGTCTCCTTCAGGGGGAGCGGGAACGGATCGAGGGGCATCGGGGCGTCGTGATCGAGGAAGGCGCGGCAGACGCGATGGAAGTCGGCCTCGGTCGTGACACGGCGGATCTGATGGAGGAAGTCGCCCGCGGGCTCGATGCCCAAGCCGACGAACGTGGCGGCCTTCTTCACACGCTGGATGTGAGCGCGCTCGCCCATGCCCGGCATGCGCGTGGCCTCGAGCAGGCCTTCGAGATAGGCCAGCACATCGCGGCCCGCGGGCGGCCGCGCAGACTCGCCTCGAAGCGCCTGGCGGATCTGGTCGAAGATCCAGGGATTGCGAATCGCGCCGCGACCGATCATGACGCCGCGGGCGCCGGTGTCCTCGAGGATGCGGAGGGCCTTGGCGGCCGAGGAGACATTCCCGTTGGCCAAAACGGGGCACGGCAGGCGCCGGACGGCCCGGGCAATGAGGTCGTAGCGCACCTGGCTCCGGTAGAGCTCGGTGACCGTGCGCCCGTGCACGGTGACCAGGTCAAGCCGGTGCCGGGCCAGCACGCCGAGCAGATCGTCGAACAATGCCGGGGAGTCGAATCCGACCCGGGCTTTGACCGTCAGCCGGGTCGTTACGGCCTCGCGCAGAGCGGCGAGAATGGCATCGATCCGTTCCGGTTCACGCAGCAGGCCGCCTCCGGCCCGTTTTCGACAGACGACCGGCGCGGGACAGCCGAGGTTGAGATCGATTCCGGCGACGGGATAGGCCTGCAACTGGCGGGCGGTGCGGACCAGGGCCGGGATATCGTTGCCAATGACCTGTGCAATCACGGGACATCCCGTCGGGTTCTCGGTGACGGCGCGCAGAATGGTCGGGTCGAGAGTCGAGGTCGGGTAGACGCGGAAGTACTCCGTCACGTAGAGGTCGGCGCCGCCATAGGACAGGACCAGGCGCCAGAAGGCGAGGTCGGTGACATCCTGCATGGGCGCCAGCGCGAGGATCGGCTGATCGGCGGCGAGCAAAGCGTCCATCGAGGCGCGCGCCGGTTTCTTGGCGTTGTCCGGTGTCACGGCGCTTTTCCGGCTCTCGCGCAGGTCGGCAAGGAAATGGTGGCGCATCGGTGCGCGGATGGCATAGTAGGTTCCATCATGCTTCGCGCGCTCACCCTCTTCTCAGTAATGGTTTGGTTCACGACGCTTGTCTGGGCTGCCGACCCGGCGGCTCGAAACAATCTTGCGGCGCAGGCGCTGCTTCCGCAAGGCCCGGGGATCGCCATCGCGTCGGGAGGAGACGCGGGTCTGCGCGCTCATCCGGACGTGATCTTCGCGGACGATTTCGAGTCGGGCAAGCTGGGCGAGGGCTGGGATGAGGTGGGCAACAAGGAGGGCCGGGTGCTGAGTTGGGTCGATCCTGGGGCGGCGGGATTGGGGGCACGTTGTCTGCGGGTCGAGGCGCATCTGGGCAAGGACACCGGCGGGGGGCTCACCAAGTGGTTCGAGCCGGCGGACACGGTGTTCATCCGGTTCTACACGAAGTTCGACGGCGCGTGCGATTACGTCCACCACTTCGTCACGTTGCGGGCGAACCGGGGCCTGCGCGGAGGCGACAAATGGAGCGGTTTTGGGGGGGCTGGTTTGAAACCGGCGGGTGACGAGCGTTTCTCGACGGCGATCGAGCCGTGGGGCGACTGGGGCAGGAATCCGCCGCCTGGCCGCTGGAACTTCTACAGTTACTGGCACGAGATGAAGGTGTCGCCCGACGGGAAATACTGGGGCAACTCGTTTTCCGTTCCGGAGGCTCCGGCGATCCCGCGCGGCTCGTGGATCTGCGTCGAGTTCATGCTCAAGCACAACACCCCGGGTCAACCCGATGGCGAGCAGGCGTTCTGGATTGACGGGAAGCTCCTGGGCCACTGGAAGGGGATCAACTGGCGCAAGACCGCCCAGCTCAAAGCGAACGCCCTGACACTCGAAACCTATGTCACGGATCGCTGGACGAAGAACCCGGTGAACATCGTCTTCTTCGACAGCGTGGCGATCGCGCGCCGCTACATCGGCCCCGCCGGACAGTAGCCCGGGGGGCCACACGGTTTGGCGGCTGTCTTCGAAAGCGGGCGCGGGCCGGCTGTGTGAGCCAGCACAACCACAGTCTCGACCTGCCGTTCGGGAATCGGCCTTGTCTTATCCTGGACTGCCTGCCGCATTCGCAAACGCCGCCAGGGCCGGGCCGATGTCGGCCCGGGTCACGTTCAGGTTTGTGACGGCCCGAATGGTCTGGGGACCCGTCGCCAAAACCCTCACGCCGTCCGCTTCGAGGCGTTGCGCCACCGTCGAGGCCGCCAGGCGCGTCAGGCGGATCAACACGATATTGGTCTGCACGTGTGCCGGATCGATGTCGATGCCCGAGAGGTTGGCGAGTCCTTCGGCCAGCGCGCGCGCGTTGGCGTGGTCGTCGGCCAGGCGGGCGCGGTGGTGTTCGAGCGCGTGGAGGGCGCCGGCGGCGAGGATGCCGGCCTGGCGCATGCCGCCTCCGAATTGTTTGCGAAACCGCCGCGCCCGGGCGACGAAATCGCGCGTGCCGGCCAATGCCGAGCCCACTGGCGCGCCCAGGCCCTTCGAAAAGCAGACATTGACCGAATCGGCCAGCGCCGCGTAGGTCCGCTCCGGGATGCCGGTGGCGACCGAGGCATTCCAGAGCCGTGCGCCGTCCAGATGCACTTTCAGGCCGGCGGCGCGGGCGGCTTCGGCCACGGCCGTGAGGGTTTCGAGAGGCCACAGGCTTCCGCCCCCGCGGTTGTGGGTGTTTTCGACACAGACCAGGCGCGGTCGCGGGAAGTGTTGGTCGGGCGGGCGCAGCGCGGCGCGGAGGTCATCGGCGGTGAAGACGCCGCGCCGTCCAGGCAGGCATCGGCATGTGACTCCCGACAATGCGGCGGGGGCGCCGGCCTCGTAGTAGTGGATGTGGGCCTCGGCCTCGATGAGCACTTCATCGCCCGGCTCGGTCTGCGCGCGCACGGCAACTTGATTGGCCATTGTGCCTGAGGGCATGAAGAGCGCTTCCTCCTTGCCGAGCAACTCGGCGGTCCGCTCCTCCAGCCGACGCACGGTCGGATCCTCGCCGAAGACGTCGTCGCCAACGTCCGCCTGCGCCATCGCCTGCCGCATCGCCGGGGTCGGCAAGGTGACCGTGTCGCTGCGCAGATCGATGCACCTCGCTGCATTCGCCTGGTCGTGTTGTGTCATGACTGGCGGCGATCGTAGCCGATCGGGGAATGGTTGGCGACGGACATTCGCGTCGCCGGTTTTGGCGCAGACCACGACCATGCCGGACGGCGACTCGGTCAGGAGCTTCTGCAACAACTGGACGAGCCACTTCATCCGTCGCCTCCCCGATTCCACAGGCAGCCAACGTGAATCGCAAGCTATTCTGATCCCGCATGGGCCCACGGTTTGGGGTGTCCGGCTTGGCGGTGGTCACGACTCTGTGCAGCATGCGGGCAAGCTGTTGCACGTTCCACATTGCGCGCGGGGTTGCCCGTGGCTAGTCTCCGCGCGTGTCCGACATGCCAACGTTCGCCTGCGGAGTCGACAGCCCGGTGTCCGCGTCTCGAACCGACGGCGACCGCGACGTCCCGCGGGCGACATCGGCGCGGGAGGTTTACCTCGATCTCGAGCGGACGGTGTGCTCGGTGATCCGGGGACAGGCGGCGGCGGTGCGCCGGCTGCTGGCGGCGTTCGCCAGCGGCGGCCATGTCCTGCTCAACGACTACCCGGGCACGGGCAAGACCACACTGGCCAAGTCTCTCGCCCGCGCGATGTCGGCCCGGTTCACCCGGATCCAGTTCACACCGGACCTGCTGCCATCGGACATTCTGGGCGTCGCAATCTTCGATCAGCCCACCGGCGAGTTCCGATTCCACGAAGGCCCGGTGTTCACCAACATCCTCCTGGCGGACGAGATCAACCGGGCGTCGCCCCGGACGCAGTCGGCCCTGCTCGAGGCGATGGCGGAGGGCCAGGTGAGCGTCGAGGGCGAACGGCGCGTTCTGCACGAACTCTTCTTCGTCGTCGCAACACAGAACCCGATCGAGTTCCGCGGGACGTATCCCCTGCCGGAGGCGCAGATGGACCGGTTCGCCCTGCAACTGGATCTGGGCTATCTGGCGCCGGAAGACGAGGCGGCTGTGCTCGAAGCGCAGATGCATGATCATCCCCTGGACCGGGTCGAGGCGTGCGCGACGGTGGCCGATGTGCTGGCGCTGCGCCGGGCGGTCCAGGGCGTGCGCGTGAGCGACGAGATGCGGCGGTACATCGTTGCGCTGGTTGCGGCGACACGAAAGACGGCCGGGGTGCGTCTGGGGGCCAGTCCGCGCGCTTCCCTGTCGCTGATGAAAGCGAGCCAGGCGCTCGCCCTGTTCGACGGGTTCGATTGCGTGACGCCCGACCAGGTGCAGGAAATCGCCGTTCCCACCCTGGGCCACCGGCTCGTGCTCGATCCGCAGGCGCAGTACTCGGGTCAGAGCCAGCGCAGCGTGGTGGAAGACATCCTGCGCCAGGTCCCCGTGCCGGCCTGAGGCGGGGTCGTTGCGAACCTCATTGTCATTTGAAGTGGCGTACCAGAATGTCAGGGGAGATTCATGGGCTGAGACATTCGACTGCTGCCGAGGCTCGATGCGATTCAGACAGTCGGGGAGGGCACGCGCAATGCCCGCAGGAGGGGCTTTTTCGAAGGCCCCGCGACCTTGACGATTCCTTGTACCCTTTTACAGTGCGGTGCAGATTTCCCTTTACAATCCGGACGGCTTTTTGGTAATCGTCCATCCCGTTAGCCCTCACAGATTCAATAAGCTGTCAGCAGAAAGACCTATGAGAAGAACACCAGTTTCCACATTGTTGGCAGCGGTGTCGTGTTGCTTGGTGCAGTACACGGCAACCGCCAACGACATCGAGCCGGGGAAGGAATACTACAGTGCCATCCACACTCCCCGCGCTGTCACGCTGGACGGCAACGTCTCAGAATGGAGCGGAGTGCCCGTGCTCGCCGATCCGAAATTCTATGTCAAGATAGGCTTCGAAGGCCAGGCGGCGGGCAAGGGGACCGGGGGTGTGGGCGCCGAACTCGTATTGTTCGAGGAGTATTCCGGCGGCACATGGACGGGCCCCGACGACCAGACATCCGCCGTCCAGATCGCGTACGATGCCGACAACGTCTACTTCGGGTTCGTGGTGACGGATGATTACCATCAGAACTCAGCCACGGGGGTGGACACGGCCTGGAACGGCGATTCGGTCCAGCTCATGATCGCCAACGCCGCCCGAGACACACAAGTCGCGCTCTACAACTACGCGCTCAGCGGGACCGATGAGTCGCTGGGCGAGGTCTATGTTCATCATGAAGCCGGACCGGGCGGCACGGAGGCGGTCGTGGCCCGCAACACCGCGACGAAGAAAACGACATACGAAATCAAGCTGCCCAAGGCGGCTCTCGGCCTGACCTCGTTGACGGGTGGTACAAAGTTCGGTTTGGGCATGGCTATCAACGACGGCGACGACGGCCCCGGCCAGCAAGGACAGAAAGGGTGGGGCGGGCTGGGCGCCCACTCAATCGTGTTCGGCAAGAGCCCAAATGAAACCGCGCTGGTCACGCTGGCCAGGAAGAATGACATCGAGCCCGGCAAGGAAATCTACACCGCCAACCCGGCGCCCAAACCGATCGTCCTCGATGGCAACCTCTCGGAGTGGAGCGGAGTGCCGGTCCTGGCCGACCCGAAATTCTATGTCAAGATAGGGTTCGAAGGTCAGGCAGCGGGCAAGGGCACGGCGGGCGTGGGGGCCGAGCTCGTGTTGTTCGAGGAGTATTCCGGCGGCACATGGACGGGCCCCGACGACCAGACGTCCGCAGTCCAGATCGCCTATGACGCCGACAACGTCTTCTTCGGGTTCGTCGTGACGGACGATTACCATCAAAACTCGGCTACCGGGGTGGACACGGCCTGGAACGGGGATTCAGTCCAGCTCATGATTGCCGACGCCGCTCAAGCGACACAGGTGGCGCTGTACAACTACGCCGTCAGTGGGACTGACGAATCCATCGGTGAGGTGTATGTCCACCATGAGGCCGGACCGGGCGGCACGGAGGCGTTCGTGGCCCGCAACACCACGACAAAAAAGACAACCTACGAAATCAAGCTGCCCAAAGCAGCCTTGGGCCTGACCAGTCTCGTCTACGGAACTCAGTTCGGTCTGGGCATGGCCATCAACGACGGCGATGACGGCGAGGGCCAGCAAGGCCAGAAAGGGTGGGGCGGACTGGGCGCCCACTCGATCGTTTTCGGCAAGACTCCGGGTGAAACCGCGCTGGTGACGCTGGGAGTTGGCGGAACCGCGGCTGACCTCATTTACCTGTCTGCCGTCAACCCGACCGTCAAGGGCTTCGACTTCCGGGTGAACGACCTGGCAGACTCGATCTGTGATCCGGCCAACACGAAGCTCTACATCGACGGGGCATCGGTCACGCTGGCAGTGACGCCCAAGGCGGGGGCGACGGATTTCGCCTACACGCACCCCGCTTACTTCACCCCGAATTCCGAACACACGTACATCATCGAGGCCAAGGACACGAAGGGCAACGTGGTGATGGACTCGGGCACGTTCACGACCCCGACCTACGCCCTGCTGACGGGCGATCTGGCCGTGACACCCGACACATCCAAGCGCGGTTTCATTTGGAACGTGCACCAGAACAGCGCCTTCCAAGCCAATGACAGCACCCGCCCGCTCCAGCAACTGGGGGGAGCGCTGGGTCAGAACTACGCCGATCCGAGCGCCCAGGGTGTTGCCATCGCCGCCGGCACAGCCGGCGCCAATAACCGAATGGCGACTCGGTTCGAGATCGACAGCCTCATCAACATGTGCCCGAACGGCGGAGGCGCCTTCGGCGATTTCGTGCCCGACGATATCATGCCCGGCATCCCCGGGCTCGATGCGGCAGGCACCGATGGCATCGCGGGCGAAGTCATTACGTACATCAACCTGCCCGCCGGCAAGCACACGTTCAACGTGCGCAGTGACGACGGCTTCTTTACGAAGGCGGGCACCATCTACGACGCCTTCCGGGGTATGACGGCCGCGGATTCCGCCGGCGCCGTGGCGAACATTAACTTCGACATCTACGTGCAGGATGCGGGCGTTTATGCCTTCCGAACCGTTTGGGAAGAGGGCGGAGGCGATGCCTACATCGAATGGTCGAGCATCAAGGCTGACGGCACCAAGGTGTTGCTCAACGACACGGCCAACGGCGGTTTGACCTGCTACCGCGCCATCACGGGGGGCAAGGGTCCCGCCGCTATCGCCATGGTCTCACCCGCTCCAGGCGCAACGGGCGTCGCCTTCGATGCGCCCGTACTCGTCCAACTCAAGGACGGCCAGAACATCGTGGATGCCGGGTCGATCCAACTGACGGTCGATGGCGCCGCGGTGAGTGTCACGCCGAGCAAGGTTGGCGACCTCACGACGGTCAATTACCAGCCCGCCGCGTACTGGCCTTCGGGCTCGCAACACACCGTCAGCATTGCCTTCACCTCGGGCGGCGCGGCCAGAACCGAGAGTTGGCAATTCGCGGTGGTCACATACGCCACGCTGACCAAGGCGCACCAGGCGGTGTCGGTGGATACCTCGAAACGCGGCTTCATCTGGAGGGTGTTCCAGAACGAAACGTACCTGCCCAACAGCCTCGCCTCATGCGAACTGGCCCTGGCAGGCCAGTTGACGGACACCGCCGGAACCCTCCTCGAAAACCTGGCCGATCCGATGGCGGCGGCTTGGGCGCAGGACTTCGGCACCAAGGTGGGCGCATTGTACCAGTTCATTCTCTCCTCCGACGTTGGCGCCTTCATCAACCTCAGCCAGACAGAGGGCACAGCGCTCGGCAACTTCACCGGAGACCAGCAGATGTGCGGCATCCCGGGCACGACCGCCTCGACAGACGGCATCGACGCTGAGGTGATCACGTTTGTCCAACTGCCGGCCGGGGTGGTCACCCTGACTGTGGTCAGTGACGACAGCTTCCGCGCTCAGGCCGGCTACATCAACAAGCCGGCTGATGGCGTGCTGCTGTACGAGGTTGACGGCGCCACCGCCAACGTCACGTTCAGGCTCTTCGTTCAGGATGCGGGCGTCTACCCGCTCCGGGTGATCTGGCAGGAAGGCGGCGGCGATGCGGGCCTCGAACTCTCGTCGGTGAAAGCCGATGGCACCCGCGTGTTGCTCAACGACACGGACAACGGCGGCTTCCCGTGCTATTACACGGGCGTTGCGCCTGACAAAGCGACCGGCCCCATCACCCTCGCGGTCACGATGAGCGGCGCCAATGTCGAAATCACCTGGACCGACGCAGCGGCCGCGCTCGAGGAGTCCACGAACCTCAAGACCTGGACAGCCGTCGCCGGAGCGACCTCGCCTTATCGGCCGGTTCTCTCCGCTGCGCCCGCCAAGTTCTATCGCCTGAGGAAATAAGAGCCATTCCAGAGTCGGTGAACAGGGGACCGGACATGCGTCCGGTCCCCTTTTTCTTGGCCACGACGTTCCTCCCCTATCCCGTGTAGGCCCGGTGCCCTCACCGGGCGACATGACACCGACACCGACCAGATGCACCGCTCGCGCTCACCACCCGGCAACTTCCGCATCTGATGCCAGGCGAATCAGGTCAGTGATTCACTGCTCGTGAGCACGTAGAGATGTCTGACTCGTTCGGGATCGACGACATCGTGTCCGCCACCGGCCAGGGGGTTTACAATGAGCCGTGGCGTGTCGGCGTCTGGGCATCCGTCGAAGCCGACGGGGATGATGCCCCGGAGGGCCAGGGCGTCGAGGAGTTGGCTGAACGCGATTGGCTTCGCGAGATGATCGATCCGCACCTGGACGAACGTCATGCCCGTCGGGGCAACCAGTTCCTCGTAGACGCGGTGCAGGTTGGGCATGAAACAGCAGTGGGCCATGAAGTAGGTCCGGAGCTTCTGGGTCGAGAGAACACGAACCGGACGGCCCTGCGCGGTCACCGCTCGCTTCTCGACCAGGTCCCCCTTGGTCGAGGAGAGGATCTCCGCCAGCGTGTGGAAGTGGTCGCCGACGCGGAGTTGGCGTTGGTCGACGAGTTCCAGCAGCTTGAAGATCCAGAGCAGGTTCTGAGCATCGGGGTCGGGCGCCACGTTGTCGGCAAGGAAGACGGCCGCGTCGAAGCAGGACGCCGCGATCCGGGGGTCCGTCGCAAGACTGTGCATCAGGTCGTCCTCCGCTCCGTGGACGGAGACGATCCGGTCGCCCTTGAGAGAAGCGTGAGAACGGAGGAGGTCGTCCGCGTTCTCTTCGAGGCCGCAGCGCCAGCGTTCCTTGAGCTGGCGCGCGAGCAGGCGGGCGCGATCACGCCCCTGCACGAGAACCGTGAAGGCGACGCCGGGACAGAACTGCCCCGTGTTCTCGACCAGGGTAGGAAGGCACTCGTTCTCGCCGATGACCAGGACATGCCGCAGGGCCTTGTGGGCGCCCCCGAGACTCACGCTCAAGCCAGCGTCCCCAGTCCGGGCATTGTCCGGTTCGCCCTCCCCGAGACACCCGCGCAGGAGCCAGGACTTGACCTGGTCGAGCTGCCGTTCCTCCCGGGAGATCCCCACCAGGCCAGTCAGCGCCGCCATCTCGATGCCTCCGGCTCGCGGACCGAGCGGGTTCAGACACAGCACCTCTCCGCCATCGTCCTGGACGAACAGACCGAGAAGAACCACGCCGAATCTCGCATAGGCCGCATGCACAAGGTCCTGAAACACGAGGCGCGTCTTGTTGCCCGCGCGCCGCGCCCGTTCCTCCGCCGTCAGTTGGACCACGTTGATGTCGTTGCCCGCCATCGTCAGGAGTTCCTCGTACAGCCGGTCCATTCCAGGAAAGACGAGGCTGGTGCTGAGAATGCCTCCCAGGATCTTCCCGAGGGGCAGTGGCGTGATCTCGCAGCCGGCGGCGGCGACGGCGGCCTTGGTGTTGCTGCGGTGCATCAGCTCCAGGTAGATGTGCGCCGGAGACCACTGGCGCAGGGCAAGGACCGTCGAAAGCGCATGGGCGTCCGCGTGCGCCCCCTTGTCGGCGTCGTAGAGCACCACCACGGTGGCGGCCTCTTCCGGGTGAACCAGGCGAAGTACCCGGTGATCGGAAAGGTTCCCTCCGCGGTACTGGACATGATTCAGATCACGGTCGTAGAGAAAAGAGGGCGTCGAGGCGCTGTCGGAGAGCAGCGCCAGCAGCGTGCGCCGACGCCGCTTGCGAAGGATCCCCGTGATTTCCCGCAGAAGGTAAGGCAGGTTCGGCCCCCGCCCGATGACGACAAGGTGACCCGTTGTCCTCAGCGGTTTGGCGCGGTTGGACGCCAGCATCTCCTGGACCACAGACGTGCCCAGACCAATGACCAGCGACATGATGAACACGCCGGCCATCGTGAGAAAGAGCGAGAACAGCACACAGACCGTATGCCCCTCCAGTGTGGTCACCAGGTTGTCCGCGCTCTCGAGGTTTCGAAACGACCACCAAAGGACCTCCTTGAGCTCCAGAGGCGATACCGCCCCCGCGGGCGCGCCGGGAGGCGCCGCGTCGATTGGTATCTCGAGCGTGTGCAGGACGATCCCCGAAAATAGCGTGAGGAGCAGCAGGCTCCCCAGGAGGAAGCCGATTTGGTGCTTGATCTCGTGGCGCCGAACGATCGCCCACAGGTCCCAGGCGAGCGAAGAGATGTAACGGGCCAGCAAGGAGAGCCGCACCAGGCGCAACAGCCTCAGGTACCGCATGTCGAACATCAGATGCAGCACTGGAAGGAAGCTCAGCACGGCCACGGCATCCAGAACGACCCAGCCCGTCTCGCCCACGCGCTGCCACCCATGGACACGCCTCAGAACCGCGATACGCACAATAAGCTCGACCGCGAAGATGCAGAAGAAGACCAGATCAAACCGCCGCAGATCCTCGGAAGGCATCACCGACAGGACGATCAGGAACGCGAGGACAAACTTGACCACACCCTGTTCAAGGAAGCGTTCCAGACGGCTTATCATCACTGCTGTCCGGATCGTCCCACAAAGACCGGCCCTCCGTCCATCGCCAAGATCAGAACAGCGCGTATCCGAATCCGTCGATCAGGACGCCCTGGGGCGCGTCCATCACGTGGGCGGTGTGGACGGCATGTCTCACCTCACGGCGTGCGCGTCCGCGCACCCCCGCGGATCGGGATCGGCACTGGCCGTGCGCATGCGCGCAAACAAATCCGTGACCGATCGAGCCGGGGCCTTGTCGAGCAGGCTGAAGACAACGATCGCGAGGCAGGCCAGCGCGAACGCAGGGACCATCTCGTAAAGGCCCCACCAACCCGCGTTGCGCCAGACAATGACGGTCAGCGCGCCGACCAACATGCCCGCGAGCGCGCCGTTGCGCGTCATCCGCGACCACAGCAGCGACAGCAGCACCACCGGCCCGAACGCCGAGCCAAAGCCCGCCCACGCGTAACCCACCAGGCCAAGCACACGGCTGTCCGGATTGGAGGCCAGCACGATAGAGGCGATCGACACCAGCAGAACCATCCCCCGTCCAACCCAGACCAACTCCCTCTGCCCGGCTTTGGGTCTGAGGAAGGACTTGTAGAGATCTTCCGTCAGCGCGGAGGAGCAGACGAGCAACTGACACGAGAGGGTGCTCATCACGGCGGCGAGAATGGCCGAGAGCAGGACGCCGGCGATCCACGGATTGAACAGCACTTGCGCCAGTGTGATGAAGACGGTTTCCCGGTTCGCGCGCACAGGCGCGGCCTGTTCCGGGTGAGCGGCAAAGTGCGCGATCCCGAAGAAACCGACCAGCACTGCCCCCGCCAGACAGAGGACCATCCAGGTCATGCCAATCCGCCGCGCGGGCGGAATGACCTCGAGGGAGGCTGCCGACATGAATCGGGCGAGGATGTGCGGCTGCCCCATGTAACCCAGCCCCCACGCCAGGAGGGAAACAATCCCCACCCAGGACGCGCCGCGCAGGCAGTCCAAACGGCCTGGATCCACGGCGCGAACCGCCTCGAACGCGTGTTCCAGCCCGCCCAACTTGAGCACAACGACGACCGGGGCCAGCAAAAGCGCGCAGATCATCAGCAGCGCCTGCACGGTATCCGTCCAGCTTACAGCCAGAAAACCGCCCAGGAAGACGTAGAAGATCGTCGCGACCGCGCCGGTCCCCAGCGCTACCGGATAGCTCCAGCCAAAAGTCCGCTCGAAGAGCCGCGCCCCCGCCACCATGCCGGACGCGCAATAGATCGTGAAGAAGACCAGAATGACCAGCGCGGACAAGATCCGCAGAAGGCGCTGGCGATCCTCGAACCGGTGCGTGAAGTAATCAGGCAGGGTCAGCGCGTCCCGGGTCAATTCCGTGTAGACGCGCAGCCGGCCGGCGACCAAGGTCCAGTTGAACCACGCGCCCAGGACCAGCCCGACAGCGATCCAGCCCTCGGCCAGGCCGGTCGCGAACACCGCGCCGGGCAGCCCCATCAGCAACCACCCGCTCATGTCCGATGCGCCCACGCTCAATGCTGTGACCACACTGCCCAGGCGGCGCCCGCCCAGGATGTAGTCGGACAGACTGTGCGTGGTGCGCCATGCGGCGACGCCGATGGCGGCCATCAGCAGAAGGTACAGGACAAACGTGATCGCTGTCGGGTGGGTCAGGCCCATGCTCATGACAAGGCCTCGGCCTGTTCCGGCACCGCGCCGCGATCGGCCCGAATGCAGCGCTGGAAGTCAGCGGACACCCTCATGATCAGCCCATCCAAACGGGTCAGTTCTTGATTTTCGCATGTTCTTCTCGAGAACGGGTCAAAAACGGGTCAGTTCTTGAGTTTAGCATATGCTCCTCCTGCCGTCTTTCGCTGGCAATACAGCAGGTGGTGAACATATCCGGGAGCCCCCATCTGGAGGCGTTGGGCAATCCACTTGACCGTCATCACCGTCTCCGCCCGCAGCCGCACCGCGATCGCCACCTTTCCCGCATCCCCTTTCGCGCGTCTTTCCAGCTCCGCCTCGGTCCAGCGCCGTCGCTTCAACTCCCGCGCCACGATCTCCTCGGCGAGAGCCTCCGCCGTCTCGTGCCGCTCCGACCCGTAGTGCTCCGGTCCGCGCCGATCCTTCATCTGGCCCAGCAGTTCTTTCCGGAACGATCTCGCCCCCCAACACCACCCACGCCGCAGATTGCGGTAATCCGCCCCAGCCTCGGCCGCCCGCCGTTCCTCGAGGGCGCGCTCCAGATACCGCCGCCCCGCCGCGCTATCCTTGGGAATGCCGTACTCCCCGAGAATCCGATCCACTCGCAGCCAGGGCCAGCGGCGGCCTGGGCGCTTCATGTACTCGGGCCAACTGCTCCACCGATACTCCCGCAACGGCTGCTCGGGTCGCAACAACTTCGCCCGCACCGGATTCAGGTGCACATAGTCGCACACAGTTTTCAAATACCCGCGGTTGTCGCCGTCCACGACGAGGCTCTTGTACCGCCCGCTGAACACGTGCCCAGCCAGCCTGTGCCGCCGGTTGAATCGCCCGGTGTAGGTGCCCAAGAACCACTTCATCCCAGCCACCAAATTCGCCCGCGGCGTCTCCACAACCAGATGGAAATGATTGGGCATGAGGCAGAAGGCATGCACTTGCCACCCGGTCTTGACGCACGCCTCACCCAGCGTTTCGAGAAATTGTTCCCGGTCCCCGTCATCCCGGAAGATTGGCTCCTTTCGGTCTCCGCGATTCATGAGATGATAGACCGCGCCCGCATACTCGACTCGCAGCTTGCGTGCCATGCGGTGCAACCGTGTGTCGGCATGGCTGATATGTCAATATCAAGAACTGACCCGTTTTATATCAAGGACTGACCCGTTTTATATCAAGGACTGACCCGTTTTATATCAAGGACTGACCCGTTTTATATCAAGGACTGACCCGTTTTATATCAAGGACTGACCCGTTTTCGAACTTGGATGCAACTCTCCAAAACCGAAACCGAGACGGAAATCAAGTCCACACTCTATCCGTGACCTCGGAATCAGGTCCCTGACTCAGTCCCTCACCGTCAGCTTTCCGGCTCCACGGAACACCGTTGCGCGCGACATGAATCCTTCGGCAGGAGTAGCATCGGTGTGGCAGAACGGCCCGTCCTGGCGGCAAGCTTGTTTGGCGTACTTTGGGTGCAGGCCGTGAAGGTGGGTTCCTGATTTGACTTCGACATCACGCGACGGGACCCCTAAGTTGGGTACGTGAGCGACGTGACGCACATGGTCGATCGCATGCTGCAAGGCGATGCCGCGGCGGCTGAGGAGCTGTTGCCGCTGGTTTACCAGGAACTGCGGAAGCTGGCGGCGCACGAGATGGCCGGCCAGCCCGCCGATCAGACGCTGCAACCCACGGCCCTCGTGCATGAGGCCTATCTTCGCCTGGTGGGTTCCCCCAACCCTCAATGGCACGGGCGCCCTCACTTCTTTGCGGCGGCGGCGGAGGCCATGCGACACATCCTGGTGGACCGGGCGCGCCGCAGAGGCCGGGCCCGGCACGGCGGGGGGTTGCAGCGCGTGACCCTGGAACACCTGGACCTGCCGAACGCTGAAGATTCGGATGTTGTCCTGGCGGTGAACGAGGCGGTGGACAAACTGGCGGAACACGACCGGGTCAGTGCCGACTTGATCAAGCTGCGGTTTTTCGCCGGCTTGCCCAACACGGAGGCGGCTCGGTTGCTGGGGCTTTCGGAACGGACCGCCAAGCGGACGTGGGCCTATGCCCGCGCCTGGCTTTTCCGGGAGCTCACACGGACTTTGTGAGTGCCGTTGTCGCTGCCAAGCCGCCGCCTTGCTGCGGCCGGACTGACAGCCGGCGAAGTTTGTTGGCCCCAAGCCGGCGGCAAGAACGTGTGGAAGGGTGACGTTGCCTGCTGAACACCATGACTGACCCGCGGCGCGAGAAAGAGATCTTCGAGAACGCCCTTGACCTGGCTTCGGTCGAGGAGCGACAGCGGTTTGTGCGGCAAGCGTGCGGGGGTGACACCGACTTGCTGGCCCGCGTCCAGGGACTGCTTCAGGCATTGGACCAGGCGGAAGGCTTCCTGGCGGAGAACCTGGCAGCTCAAGGGCAAGAAACCGCGCCGGTCGAGGAGACCACCGTGCCAACGGGAGAACGCGAGGAGAGGCACCCGCTTGGGCCAGAGGACGTGGGTCATCGCGTGGGCTGCTACAAGTTGTTGCAGAAGATCGGCGAAGGCGGTTGCGGCACGGTTTACATGGCGGAACAGCTCGAACCGGTGCGCCGCCGGGTGGCACTCAAGATCGTCAAGCTGGGCATGGACACCCGGCAAGTCATCACCCGGTTCGAGGCCGAGCGGCAGGCCCTGGCCGTCATGGATCACCCCAACATCGCCAGGATTCTTGACGCCGGGGCGACCGCTAGCGGGCGCCCGTACTTCGTCATGGAGCTGGTTCGCGGCGTGCGGATCACCCAGTTCTGCGATGAGCGGCAACTGCCCCTGCGCGAACGGCTTGGCCTGTTTGTGCAGGTGTGCCAGGCCGTCCAGCATGCTCATCAGAAGGGCATCATTCACCGGGATATCAAGCCGTCCAACATCCTGGTCACCCTCAACGACGGCGTGCCCATGCCCAAGGTGATTGACTTCGGCATTGCCAAAGCCACCCAGGGAAACCTGACCGACAAGACGCTCTTCACGATGTTCGAGCACTTCATCGGCACGCCCGCCTACATGAGCCCCGAGCAGGCCGAAGTCCGGGGGGTGGACATTGACACCCGCAGCGACATCTACAGCCTGGGCGTGGTGCTGTACGAGTTGCTGACCGGGCGCACGCCCTTTGACAGCCGGGCCTTGTTGCAGCGGGGTATCGAAGAACTCATCCTCACGCTCCGCCAGGTCGAGCCACCGCGTCCCAGCACACGGGTGAGCACCCTGGCCCCCGCCGACCTCCAGACAGTGGCTCAATCCCAGCGCTGTGAAGTGCCCCGGCTCGTCCCCGCCCTGCGGGGTGACTTGGACTGGATCGTGATGAAGTGCCTCGAGAAGGACCGGGCGCGGCGTTACGACACGGCCAACGGCCTCGCGGCGGACCTCCAGCGGCATCTGGTCCATGAGCCGGTGGTCGCGCGTCCGCCGAGTACCGCTTACCGAGTGCAAAAGGCCTGGCAGCGGAACCGAGTGGCGTTCACAGCGGGGACGCTCGTGGCGTCGACGTTGCTCGTCGGCGCGGGGGTGAGCACCTGGCAGGCAATTCGGGCCACCCGGGCCCGGCAGGCGGAAGCCCAGCAGCGCTTCGCCGCTCAATACGCGGAAAACCGGGCTCGGGCGGAACAGCGGGAAGCCGAACGGGAACGGCAGCGCGCCGAAGCGAGCGAGGCCAGAACCTCCGACTTGCTCTACGCCGCGAACATGAATTTGGCGCAGGCCGCCTTCAAAGAGAACAACTTCGAGCGCACCCGGCAGTTGCTCGAGGTTACCAGCGCCAACCCGAAGCGGGGCTTCGAATGGTACTATTGGCAGTCCCAGATGCACCGTGAAGCCAGGATTCTCCGGGGCCATGTCGGCCCGGTGCATTCCGTCGGCTTTGCCCCGGACGGCCGGCGGTTGGTGACGGGAGGCCAGGACGGATGGGTCATCGTGTGGGACGCCTCCACGGGCGAGGAGCGCCTCAGATTCCACCGGGATCGCGGCAGCGAGGGAATCGGGTTGGTCGCGTTTTCGCCTGATGGCGAACGGGTCCTTTCCAGTTCCGGATGGGACGACCGTGGGCTGCGGATTCACCACGCCACCACCGGGGCGGAGTTGCTTGCTCTGAGTCGCGTCAAAGGAGGGAGCTTCTCCCCGGACGGGCGGCGGATTGCCACGATCCGAGGCGAGAGGGTGATCCTGTGGGATTCCGTGACCGGCCAGGAGGTGTTTTCGCTCAAGGCCTCCTCGCCTTTCTCGGACCCGTTTGGCCAGACGGTCACATTCTCCCCGGATGGCAAATCGGTTTTGGTCCCCTCCATGGAAACAGTCGCTGGCCAACATGTCGGCACCGAGGGCCTTTGGGATGCGGCGACAGGAGAGAAGAAGCTGACCATCCGCGAATGGACCCAGGTCCATGCGTTCTCGCCGGATGGCCGGCGGGTCGCCACCATGTCTAAATGGGGCGGAAATCCGCCGATGATTTGGGACTTGGCCAACCCCGACAAACCGTTGGGCTCGCTCGTGGGAATGCTCGGTCAAAGGGCTTCCATCAAACCCTCCCCGGACGGCGGGCAATGGCTGACGGGCGGGCAGAATCGAACGGCCCAGTTGTGGGATGCGACCACCTTCAAGGAACTGCGCACGTTCCGAGGCCACACCGGTGGGATCAGGGAGGTCGCCTTCTCGGCGGACGGGCAGTGGATCGCCACCGCCAGCGAGGATGGCACAACCCGGATGTGGGCAGTGGACGCCCCAGACGGTCCGCTGGTCCTGCGCGATCCCGGGTTGAAGGAACCCCAGGATGCTGCTGTATCACCCGACGGTCGGTGGGTGGCCTCGGCGCATAACACGAATGCCGTGATCTGGGACGCGGCCACGGGCAGGCTTGTCCACAAACTCAGGGTCTACACGCGGAACCCCGACCGGCGCCGGGAATGGGCCGAGGATGCGGTTAATACGGTGAGTTTCTCCCCGGACAGCCAGCGGGTCGTCGCCGCCGGCAACAACTATGTCGCCATCGTTTTCGAGGTGAAGACCGGACAGCAGTTGGTCACCCTCGATCATTCGTCCGCCGACGTGAGTGAGCGTTCGGTGCGTTCGGCGACATTTTCCCCTGATGGCCGGCAGATCGTCACGGCTTCAGCCGACATTTCACGCTCCGGCGACTTCGCCAAACCGTTGAGAATCTGGGATGCCGCTACCGGCCAGTTCCTGGCGGCGATTACCGAGAATGTGCACACGATCCCCGATGTTTGGGACGCCATCTTCTCCCCGGACGGACGGCGGATGATCGCCACCGGTCAGACGGCGGCGGGGGTGTGGGATGTCGAGAGCGGCAAGCACCTCTTCCCCCTCCCCGGCGGAGGCTCGGGCTGCTGTCGGAAGCGGCCTTTGGCGGTTTCCCCCGACGGCCGGTTCCTCGCCACCGCCCTGGGAGATTCTGCAGTCCAGCTCTGGGATGCGGCCACTGGCGAGGCGCTGATCTCATTGCGCGGGCACAAGGATGCGGTGACTTCGGCGAGCTTTTCGGCCGATGCCCAACGCCTCGTTACGGCGAGTGACGACCGGACGGCCAAGGTCTGGGACATTCATCGCGGCCGGGAACTGCTCACCCTGGAAGGGCATGACGGGGCCGTCCGTTCGGCCGTCTTCTTCCCCAGCGGCCAGCGGATTCTCACCTGTGGTTATGATGGGACGAGCCGCATCTGGGACGCTGCGACACCGCCGCAGTTGGCCGCCTGGCAGCAGGAGGAACAAGCCGGGGAGAAACTCGTGGCGGCCAGAAAGGCGGACCTGGAGAAGCGAGATCAGGCAAGGCAAAAGGTGCGGGACCGCCAGGACGCCGCGATCGCCAAGGCACGGGCGGAGGGGGCAGCCCTCCGGGGCGATCCGGTGCGGCAAGCCAGCGATCCGGGCGCGATCAAGCAATGGCTGGTGCTGGCGCCGATTCGCGCGGAGGGGAGAGACTCCGAGACGCGCCTCGAGGAGGACCAGCTCCCCGACGAAGCCCAGCTTCGCCCGCACCCGGATGAAACCGTCATCGTGGTTGGCAACTACGACGGGCCTGTCGAACGCGTCTGGACCGCCGTGCGCCAGGACGATTACCGGCTTGATCTCAAGAAGATCGTGGCTGATCCCGTTAACCATAACGTGGGCTACCTGGTCACGTACATCGTGAGTGAGACAAACCGCACCGGCCTGCTCATGAACGTGGGGAGTGATTATCACGCGAAGATCTACCTCAACGGACGCCCTGTCCACGAGCGGAGAAATCCCACGAGCTTTGCGCCCGACCGGGACCAGGTGAAGGGCGTCGCACTCCAGGCCGAGCTGAACGTGCTGGTGTTCAAGATCGTGCAGTCAGGCCCGGCTTGGGGCGGTTCCGTCTGGATCACGGAAGCCGATGGCCGGCCGGTTCCAGGCCTCCGGGTGACTCTCGATCCGGACGGGAACAGGTGACGCCGTCAGCGCTGTACGCATGCAAGTCGAGCCCGCCGGGGCGGCTGGCGATCTGCGCTCGAGGAGTCAACTCAGGCATGCCCGGCTGAGCCAAGGGCACCCAAGGCACCTCGGAGCAGGGCGCCCGATCCACTCCAGGCACGGAGAATTCTCAAGATTCCTGGCCCCCGAGGGCTCGAAACCTCGTAATGAATGGCGGAGGCCCGGTGTCTCCACGCAGCGAAATCCATACGCAAGAGCAACGATGGTGACCACGCCAAAGCAACAACGTGCCGCAGCGAAACGCGGGACGGTCGGCTGGGCTTCGGCAGAGACGAGGCATGGCTGGCGGACGACGATCCAAGGCGTCCTGGCAGAACCAGCCGCGGCCTGGGTGCTCCTGGGCATTGGTCTGCTGGCCACCCTGCTGGCCAGCGTCGGGGCGTGGCGGCAGGTCCGCTCCCAGGACGAGGCGCGTTTTCTGGCTCGCACAGAGGCGATGCGGGCCGCGCTCTTGCAGGAATTCGATCGTTATGTTCGGGTGCTGAACAGCGCGCGGGCTCTCTGGGAAGTCCATCCGCCAGGCGTACAAGATGAGTGGCGAAGCTACGTGCAGCGGCTGGAGTTGTCCGACAGCTTTCCCGGTCTGCACGCGTTGGCTTACGTTGCGAGGGTTCCCTCCGACAGGCTGCCTGGTTTTGTCGAGCAAGTCCGAAGGGTCGAGACTCGCGGGCGCGACGTTCCTGATTTTCAGGTCCACCCCCGCAGCGCGAGCGAGGAACACTACGTGGTGCGATTCATCGAACCGCTAGACCCCAACCAGCCGGCCTGGGGTTATGACATCGGCAGCGAACCGATCCGGCGCCAGGCCGCCGAGCGGGCTCGGGATACCGGCCAGGCCACCCTGACCCGCAGAATTGCCCTGGTGCAGGCCCCGCAGGCGCCGGGGGTCCTCCTGCTCCTGCCGGTCTATTCCGCCGGACTGCCAACCACGAATGTCGCGCTGCGGCGGGCCGCCCTGATCGGTTGGGTCGATGTCGCCTTCGTCGTCGAGGATCTTTTGACGGTCGTTCACAGCTCCGGCAGCGAGGGAGTGGAAGTTGAGGTTTTTGACGGCACCGTGGTGTCGCCCGCGGCACAGTTGGCCGGGCGCAGGGATCGGGTCGGGCCCCGCCCGGAAACCGCGCGCGCCGCCTTCGAGCGCATTGTCCGGCTGGACTGTGGGAATACTGTCTGGACCCTGCGCTTCCAGGCCGGCCCGGCTTTTTCCCAGGCCCGCTGGTTCTCCGCCCCCGGCTACGTTCCGGCCGCCGTGCTGGGCCTCTGCATCAGCCTGCTGGTCTTCGGCATTGCCCGGTCCCTGAGCGGCACGAGACGGCGCGCGCAGGCGCTGGCCGACGAAATGACGTCCCAGCTCCGCCTGCAGCACTACGCGCTGGCTTCGGCCAAGAACGGCATCTTCATCTTGGACGCCACCCGCGACGATGGTCCCATTATCTATGCCAACCCGGCCTTTGAGCGGATGACCGGCTATGAGGTGGATCAACCTTTGCGCAGTGACACAGGGCATCTGCTCCGGACCGGTGGCGTCCACACCCACGCGCGCGATCTGCGCGACGTGCTGGCAGCCGGGGGCGGGAAGCACGCGGTCTTGCGGGAATATAATCGCAACGGCAGCCCGTGCTGGGCCGAGTTCCGGCTGGTGCCAGTGCTCGACGCCCGAGGGCAGAAGACGCACTTCCTGGGCATCGTGGAAGATGTCACCGAGCGCAAGCATGCGGAGGAGCAACTGATCCGAGCCGAACAGCGCTACCATGACTTGGTGAACAATCTCTCCGTGGGGGTCTTCCGGAACACAGCGGGCGAGGAGGGATGCTTCCTGGAAGTGAATCCGGCGCTGGTCGCCATGTTCGAGGCTGCTTCCAAGGAGGAGTTGATGAGCCGGCGCGTAAGCGACCTCTATGTGGATCCCGCGCGGCGCCGGGAACTCAGCGAAAAAGCCGTTCGCCAGGGTTACATCCAGGAGGAGGAGGTGGAGGCCAGGAGCCTGCGTGGGCGCCAGTTTTGGGCTTCTGTGACCGCTGTCAGGAAGCAGGACGAGGAGGGTCGGAGCTTTTTCGATGGGGTGGTCGTGGACATCACGGATCGCAAACGGGCCGAGCGGGCGCTGGAGGAAAGTCGGGAGAGGTTTGCCCTGGCAGTGCGGGGAACCAATGACGGGATCTGGGACTGGAACGTCGTCACGAACGAGGTGTACTTCTCACCTCGGTGGAAGAGCATGTTGGGCTATGAGGACCATGAGGTGGAGAACACCTTTGCCGGCTGGGAACGGCTGTTGCACCCCGACGATTTGGCGCGTTCGCTCGGGTTCATCCAAGCGTACTTCTCTGGCCAGACCGAAACATATGAACTGGAGCACCGTCTCCGCCACAAGGATGGAAGCTATCGTTGGATTTTGGCACGGGGCGTAGCTTTGAGGGATGACGACGCCAGGCCTCTGCGCATGGCTGGGTCCCATGTGGATCTTACCGAGCGAAAGCAGGCGGAGGAGCGGCTGAGAACGACCTGCGAGGAACTGGCACACAGCCAGCAGGCTTTGAGGGATACGGTGAATCAGCTCAAAGCCTCGCATGACGAACTAAAGCGAACCCAGCGCCAGTTAATCCAAGCCGCCAAACTGGAATGCATTGGCACGCTGGCTGCAGGCGTCGCGCACGAAGTCAAGAATCCCCTTCAGACCATTCTCATCGGGTTGGACTTTCTCAAGAATGCACAGCCGGACCCGACCGGGAACATCGCGGTGGCCCTCAGCGACATGCGGGATGCGGTCCGGCGCGCAAACACCATCATCCGGGAGTTGTTGCAGCTATCGGCCGATACCGCCTTCACGCTCGTGGAAGGGAACGTGAATGAAGCGGTGGAGCGGTCCTTGAGGTTGTTGAACGCCGAATTGGTTTCGAGCCGGACCGAAGTGGTATGCCGTCTGGAACCGAGCCTGCCTTTGGCGTGGCTCGACACGCAGAAAATGGAGCAGGTCTTGCTGAACCTTTTCATCAACGCCCTGCAGGCCATGACGCAGAATGGCACGCTCCGGGTCACCACACGGTCAGGGCGGTTGGGGGAGGATCTGCAAGTGAAAGGGGCTGATGTGGGCCAGTTCTGCCATGGTGAGCGACTTGTCCTGATCGAAGTCCAGGATACCGGCCCGGGTATTGCGCCGGAACACCTGGCTCGTATCTTCGACCCGTTCTATACCACAAAGCCGGTGGGCGCCGGAACCGGCTTGGGCCTGTCAATTGTGAAGAAAATCATCGATCTCCATGGGGGAACTGTAGAGGTCCAAAATGCTGCGGAAGGTGGGGTCGCCGTGACTCTGGCCCTCCGAGCCAACAAAAGGAAATATGAGCAAGAAACGAATCATGATTGTGGATGACGAGGCGCCCTTTACGCGCCTGTTGAAACTGAGTCTGGAACAGACTGGAGAGTACGTCGTCCAACTGGAGAATGACCCGCGGAAGGCCATCTGTGGCGCGAAGCAATTCTCCCCCGACCTCCTCCTCATGGACGTGATGATGCCCGGAATGGATGGCGGCACGCTGGCTGCAGAGTTTCAGGCCAGCGAAACGCTGCGCGGGGTGCCGATCGTCTTTCTGACCGCCGCCGTCAAGCGGGACGAGGTCCGGGCCCATGCCGGGTCAATCGGCGGCCTCCCGTTTCTGGCCAAACCGGTGGATTTGGCGGAGCTTGCACAGTGTATTCGACGCCATCTGCCCGTGTAGCGTCCTTCATCCCTGGCGAAGATGTCGTGATCGGGATGATCGCGTTTGGCGATGACGGCCGCCTCGCCGAAAGCCCAGCGCAGGTACGGGTTGCCCAGCTTGGCGCCGCGCAGGCCCTTGATCTTGCCGGCGCTGGCGACGGTGTCTTTGACCAGGCGGCCGTAGGAGAGGAAGTCTTTGACGCTGGGGAAGCGGGCGATGTCGCCGATCTGGTAGAGGATGGTCAGGCCCAGGTGTTCGCCGATGCCCGGGACGGTCTGGAGCAGGGCATAATCGGGGCCGTGCTGTTCCTGGGTCAGTTTGTGGAGGTGTTCTTCGAGGGCAGTGATCTGGGTATCGTCGTGGCGGATCATGGCGAGGTCGGTTTTGAGGGCGAAAACGGGTCAGTTCTTGAGTTTGGCATATGCTCCTCCTGCCGTCTTTCGCTGGCAATACAGCAGGTGATGAACATATCCGGGAGCCCCCATCTGGAGGCGTTGGACAATCCATTTGACCGTCATCACCGTCTCCGCCCGCAACCGCACCGCGATCGCCACCTTTCCCGCATCCCCTTTTGCGCGTCTTCCCAGCTCCGCCTCCGTGACTTGCCCTCGGGCGGTGAATCGACCAAGGTGCTGGATTATGAAAAACGCCAGCGCGTTGTTCGCCCGCCTGTCGGCCTTTCTTTCAATGGCGGCGCTCTGCAGCCAGTGCCTGGGTGCGCGACCCAACATCGTGATCATCCTCGCCGATGACCTGGGGTTCTCCGATCTCGGCTGCTACGGCGGCGAGATCCAGACGCCGCATCTGGACACGCTGGCGAAGCAGGGGCTGCGGTTCACCCAGTTCTACAACACGGCTCGCTGCTGGCCGACGCGCGGGGCTCTGCTCACCGGCTATTACGCCCAGCAGATCCGGCGCGATGCACTCCCCGGCCTCGGGGGCGGAGGAGGAGGGGTGCGTCCGCCCTGGGCGCGGCTGCTGCCGGACTTCCTCAAATCCGCGGGCTATCGGAGTTATCACAGCGGCAAGTGGCACATTGACGGCGGGGTGCTCGCGGGCGGCTTCGACCGCTCGCTGGACATGCGCAACCAGGGCAACTACTTCACCGCGTCCAATAACCGGATCGACGACGCGCCCCTGAAATCGCCGGGGAGCGAACAGGGCTACTACGCGACCATCGCCACGGCGGATCACGCCATCGACTGTCTGAAGGACCACGCGGCGAATCACGCCGGCAAGCCCTTTTTCAGCTACATTGCTTTCATCGCCCCCCACTTTCCCCTGCACGCACTGCCGGAGGATATCGCGAAGTACCGCGACCGCTACCTTCCGGGGTGGGAGGCCATGCGGGCCGACCGGTTTGCGCGCCAGAAAGAAATGGGCCTGGTCCGGACCACCCTTTCGCCCCTGGAAGCTTCCGTCGGCCCACCTTACCATTTCCCCGAGGCTCTGGAGAGACTGGGGGCCGGCGAGGTGAATCGTCCTCTGCCCTGGAGCGAGTTGACCGGCAGACAGCGGCGCTTCCAGGCCACGAAGATGGCCATCCACGCCGCGATGGTGGATCGCATGGACCGGGAGATCGGGCGGGTCATTGGCCAGCTCAAGGCGATGGGGGCCTATGACGACACGCTGATCCTCTTTGCGTCCGACAACGGGGCCAGCGCGGAGATCATGGTCCGTGATGGTGGCCACGATCCCCAGGCCGCCCCGGGCAGCGCGGCCACCTACCTTTGCCTTGGCCCCGGTTTCTCGAGCGCGTGCAACACGCCGTTTCGCCGCCACAAGACGTGGGTTCACGAGGGGGGCATCAGCACCCCGCTCATCGCCCACTGGCCCAAGGGCATCACCGCCCGCAACGCCTTGCGCCACACCCCGGCGCATGTGATCGACATCGTCCCCACCGTGCTGTCGGTTGCGGGCGTCGAGAAACCGCAGGCATGGGATGGCCAGCCGATTCCCAAGGCGCCGGGCGTGAGCCTGGCGCCCGCTTTTGCCGAGGATGTCCGGATTCCGCGAGAGAGTCTTTGGTGGCTGCACGAGGGCAATCGGGCCGTGCGTGCGGGCGACTGGAAGCTGGCTGCGGCCGCAGGCGAGCCCTGGGAACTCTACGATCTGACGACCGACCGCGCGGAGCAGCACGACCTGGCTGCCCAGAGGCCCGACAAAGTGCGGGAACTCGAAGAGATCTGGCAGCGCCAGACCGACAGCTTCAGCGAACCGGCCCGCTAGCCCGCATGTTTCACACCCCGACGGTGCACAGGGCGGTCAGATTTCGCATGATGTCTGCTATGCGGGCTAGCCCGGCAGGTCTTTGCCGGTGCTGGTGACGGTGAGCTTGCCGTGTTTCACGCCTTTGGCGGCGATCAACTCGTCGGCAATCCGCTTGATGGGGGCCGCCTTGCCTCGGACGGCGAGGACTTCCATGCAGTTGTGGTGGTCGAGGTGGACGTGCAGGGTGGCGATGATGACCTTGTGATGATCGTGCTGGATGTCGGTGAGAGCGGTCTGGACGTGTTGCTGGTGATGATCGTAGAGGAGGGTGATGGTGCCGGCGATTTCCTCGTCGCCGAGTCGCTGTCGGTGCTCGACCAGGTGCGCGCGGATCATGTTGCCGATGGCCAGCGAGCGGTTGTCGTAGCCCTTCTCGCGGCTCATGCGGTCCAATTGCTCGGCCAGCTCGCCTGGCAGTGAAATGCTGAAGCGGGCCACGCCCTTGGTGCCTTTGGCTCTCATGGCGGGGGACCTTACCAGATGCCAAGGGGGCGTCAAATGGCGCGTCCAATGGCGGACAGGGGTGCGGTCAGTGCCGCCCCCGGCGGCCGATCAGCGCGGCGACCCCGAGCAGGGCCGAGGACACCAGCACGATCACCGCGCCGCTGGGCAGGTCGGTGGCTGCCGCGATCAGGAAGCCGCCCAGGCCGCTGGCCGCGCCGAACACCGCCGCCAGCGCAAGCACCGGGCCGCAGCCGCGCGTCAACTGGAACGCCGCCGCGGCCGGGTTGCAGATCAGGCTGTAGATCATCAGGCCGCCGACCGTCTGGAAGTTCACCGTCAGTGTTGCGGCTGTCAGGATGAGGAAGCCCGTCCAGACCGCCGTGGCGCGGATGCCTGACGCTTCGGCGTCGGCGCGGGAGAAGAGGATGGCGCGCAGTTCCTTGAAGAAGAGGACGACATAGACGGCCAGGGCTGTCGCGGCGGCCAGCATCAGGCGGACGTCGCTCCAGCGGCAGAAGTTGAGGCTGCCCCAGAGGAGGCTGCGCACGTCGTTGTCGCTCCTGCCCATGATCGCGTAGAGCCCGATGCCGAGAAAGGCCAGTCCCATCGTGGCCGAGAAGAGGAAACTCAGGACCGTGTTGTCGTCCAGATGGGCCCGTTGGGGGTTGAGCAGTCCCAGCGCCAGGGCGGTCAGCATTGCGCCGGCAAGCGCGGGCAGGAGGAGTTGCTGTCCTTCGAGGCCGGCCAGGCCGCCGAAGACAGCGCCGGCAAGCGCGGCGTGGGCGACGCAGACGCCCAGGAAGGGAATGCGCATTCCGACGATGAACGTGCCAAGCACGCCGCTCGAGGCGCCGGCCAGGGCGCCTCCGGCCATCACGGGAGCCCAGAACACGAGATCAATCATGGGCAGATCCTCCCGGCACCACGCCGTGGCGTCCGCCCTCATGCACCGCGCGCAGGCCCGCGCCGTAGAGTTGGGACACCCGCGCCGTGGTGAACACGGTTTCGGGCGAGCCGGACGCCGAGACCCGACCACCCTCGATCAGGATGACCTTGCGACAGGCCGGCGGCAGAACTTCCAGCTCGTGGCAGACCAGGAGGACGCTGATGCGCGTTTGGGTGTGGAGCGATTGCACCGTCTCGACAATGCGCTCGCGCCAGCCCAGATCCAGGTTGGCCGTGGGCTCGTCGAGCAAGAGCAGCTCCGGATCCTGCGCCATCGCCCGGGCGATAATCGCCTTGCGCTGCTCGCCGCCCGACACCTGGCTGAAGGCCTGGTCGGCCAGCGCCGTCAATTCGAGGCGCTCGAGCCATTGGTCCACAACCCGCCAATCCTCCCCGGTGAGCGGACGGCACAGGCCGGCGCGCGCGGTGCGGCCGATGGCGGCCACTTCGCGCACCGTCAACGGCAGCTCGCTGCGCACCGGGAGCAACTGCGGCACGTAGCCGATCCGGCGGCGCAAACTCGCCAGGGCGCGGCCTTGCAGCCCGCCCACGTTCACCCCGAGCACCGCGCAGTCGCCGCGCGCGGGGCGCGCCAGGCCGAGACAGGCCCGGAGCAACGTGGTTTTGCCGGCCCCGTTGGGCCCCATGAGCGCCACCACGCTGCCCAGATCGGCCCGCAGATCCTCGATGTCGAGCAGCCAGCGATGCCCGGCCCGGACTCCGAGGCGGCGCACTTCAACGGCTGCGCGCGTCATGGAAGCGCGGTGCGCGCCAGGGCCTCGACATTCGCTTCGAGCATGGCGTCGAACGAGACGCGTCCGTTGCGCACCCGAGGGAAGTTCTCGAACACGACCACGTCCGCCTTGAGCCGTTTCGCCAAGGCATCGGCCGTCCGCCGGCCCTCGGGGAGGTTGGCGATGACCAGCTTGATGGAGGCGAGCTTGCCTGCCGCGATGGCCTGCTCGATTTCGCCGATGCTGGCGGCGTCAGCGGCGCTGAAGGTGGCCACGACATCGAGCCCGAGCCATTCACAGAAGTCGCGCTGCCGCCCGCTGGCGATGACAGCCGCGCCGCTCAATCCGGCGCGGCTCACGCGGTTTGTGGCGTCGCGGGACAAGGCATCGAGCCGGTCCGCGATTTCCCGCAGGCGTGTCTCGGCCTCAGTTCGGGAGAGCAGGTCGAGCGCGGCCAGCGCATCGGCCATCTGGCGGCAGGCCAAAAGGTAGCTGTCGGGCCGGGCCATCCCGCGCGGAACGCTCACCGGGGTGACACGCAGAGGGTCGTCCGCCCCGGGAAACCTCGCATCGAGGCCTTTCTGGAAGTCGAATCGAAACAAGGCGCGGCACTGGCGCAGGGCGGCGATCTGGCTGGGGCGCATGTCGAAGTGCCCGGGGCAGGTGCCGGGTTCGGCGAGCCGGACGATGCTGAGGGCGTCCCCCAGCAGGTCGGACGCGGCGGCTTCGAGGTAGGAGGTTGTCGTGGCGATGCGCGGGACATCGGGCGGCGGGGCGGCGCGGCGGCAGCCCGGCAGGATCAGCAGTCCCAGCGCGGCGGCCGCGCAGATTCGGAGCAGGGGCCGGGTCATGGCGTCTTGAACTGCATCGCCTCGCGCGTAGCGATGCGGGCGATGACACCGCCCTCCCCGGCGCGGCGGTACCAACTGCGGCTGGCGATCGGCGCGTGGCTGTCCTGGGTCCTGTCACTGTCCGGGCGCGGTCCCAGGCTCCAGAGAACCCACCGCACGGGGGAGTCGATCCGGTTCGAGTAGTACTTGCCGGACGCGCTGGCGCAATTGGGAAAATCGTCGGGAACCCAAAGCCTGTAGTTGCCGCCGGCGGAGTCGTTGAGCAGTTGCGGGCCGGGGGTGGCGTACTTGTAGGTGTGGCCGGGGTTGAACGCATCCTGCATGTTGGCGGCCAGGCCGGGCTTGCTGCCGCGGGCGAGGTACCCTTCCTGGGCCAGCTCGACGGGGAACTGGCACCAGTGAGCGGACAGATCGCTGTTGCAGTCGACGCGCACGGGCGGCAACTGGCCGCCGTGGTCGTCGGAGTACATCTCGAGCGCGAGGCCGACGCCGTAGAGTTCGGCGTGGACTTTGATGACCTTGGCCTTCTCCTTGGCGCGCGCCAGCGCGGGCAGCAGCAGGCCGGCGAGGCTGGCGATGATGGCGATCACCACCAGCAGCTCGACCAGTGTGAATCCCGCGAATCGTTGGCTCGCCGCGCGCATGAGAGGGCGTCAATTCGTCTTCCTCAGCCGGTACACCTGTTGCGGATCGGGGGCGGGCGGCACAAGAACCGTGTTCCGGCCCTCGATCTCCGCCGGCCTGTTCGTCACCGCCGACCACTCCGTCGAATTCACGTCGGGACGGGACTCGAGCTGATAAGCCGCGCCGCTGACCGGCCATGAGAGGGCGACGGTGTGGTCGATGCCGAGCACCGGCGGCTCTTGCGGGATCACCTGCTGCACGAAGAGCTCGTACCCGTTGGTGCCCTGGCTGCCGGAACCGGATTCCTGGTTGAAGACGCCGACGGCGTCGAACCGGCCTGCCGGGGCCGGGCCAAGGCTGAAGCGCGGATGGCGCAGCCAGAAGAACCGCCCGTCGTTGTCGGTGACAGTGCAGCGGCGCGCCGCCCAACTGTTCGTGGGGTTCCATCCGTTTGCCGTCACGAGCGTGAGGTTGTTGAGGCGCACCCGCATGCCCTGGTAATGCTCGCCTCCGGTGGCGCGGGTCGGGTCGAAAATGGCCGGCCAGGACGCAGGATCGTCCGCGCTGCCGCCCGGCTGCATGACATCGGCGAGGGTGATCACTTCCGGCGCCGGCAGGCCATAGTCGGGCGTCACGAGCCGGATGTCGAAATTGAAGGCCGGGTCGATGTCGTGTCCTTCGTTGATGTTGCGTTTGCCGCCGTAGAAGAGCGCCTGGCGCGCCGTCACCTCGATCAGGTCGCCGGCGCGGAACTGGCGCAGGTTCGAGGGGTCGAAACCGAGCCGCAGGATCTCCGGCACCCAGGCCTCGTTGCTGTAGCTCAGATCGCTCTGGTGGATCCAGGGCTGGTTGCCGTAGTTCTGCCCCATCCAGCACGTCGTCCCGCCCCGGTCGCCTGGATCCACGGCCTGGAACGTCACCTGCCATTCGCCCCCCATCCGATACTGGTTGGCCCCGTTGTCCCACGGCAGGAACTGCGGCGTGGCATCGAGCATCGCGTCCGGATCGCACAGGAGCACCCCCCGCAGCGTGAACGGGAACGAGCCGTTCCACGCGCTTGCCCCCACGCCGTTGACCGCCTGAAGGGCGGCGTGCGTCTCCGTCTGCGCCAGAGCCGGCGCCGCGGCCGCGCCCAGCGCGATTGCCAGGACGATCCGGCGCGCGGCGGATTCATAGGACATGACCATTTTCGTTTTCCCCAAGCCCTCGCCGCCCTGCGGCGCGCGCAGGACGGGCTTGACGAGCCGCGCGCGCCAGTATTACTGTCGATATAAAGCATGTTACCAGAAATGCCGTGTTACGCAACCCAAAAAAAATAGTATGAGCCGCGCCCACGGATCCCCGCCGACCCGCGACCCGCGCGTCGCCTTCTTCGACCGCCAGGCCCCGACCTGGGACAGGACCGGACCCGATCCGGACGCGACCATGCGCCGGCTGCGGGAACTCGACGGGCGGCTCGGGCTGAAGGCGGGCCTCGATCTCCTCGAAGTGGGTTGCGGCACCGGACAGATCACCGGCTGGCTGGCCAGCACGGTGAGGCCGGGCCGGGTTGTGGCGGTCGATTTCTCGGAGGGGATGCTGGCGCAGGCGCGCGCGCGCGGCGTGGACGCCGAGTTTGTGCTTCTGGACATCTGCGGTGACGAGCCGTTCGAGGGGTCTTTCGACCGGGTGTTATGTTTCCACTCGTTCCCCCATTTCCGCGACCAGGCGGGGGCGCTGCGGCGGATGGCCCGGCATCTCAAGCCCGGCGGCCAGCTCCTGGTGCTGCATCTTGCGGGCAGCAGCCAGCTCAACGCCTTTCACCAGAGCGTGGGCGGAGCGGTCGGCCACGACCACCTCCCGCCGGCGGCGCGCTGGCCTGCCCTGCTGCGTCCGGTCGGGCTCGAAGTCAGGGAGGCGGTGGATCGGGCGGACCTGTTCCTGCTGAAGGCCGAGGCGGGCGCGCGGGGTGGAACGATGTCGGGCGGCGCCTTTTTTGCTTGGAAGGGAGGGGGCTGCGACCGTAGCGTGTCGGCATGTCAGATGTCGCAGCCGGAAAGCGCAAGATGGCCCTCTTGCTGGGCCTGGGCCTGGATTCGGACGGCCATAAACGCATTACGACCGGGCCGAACTTTGCGCTCATTGGCGGCTCGGAGGCGACCCATGAGCACATGACCGAGAAAGCGTTGAAGATCAACGAGAAACTGGCCGAGCGCGGCAAGCGTCTCGAGGACGTGAGCGCGGAGGAGTTCGACGACATTGCCCACGACGTCGGTCTTCGGCGAAAGTCACCCGAGC
This sequence comes from Verrucomicrobiota bacterium, assembly GCA_022710935.1. GTDB lineage: Bacteria > Verrucomicrobiota > Verrucomicrobiia > Limisphaerales > J093 > MWFF01. Next base: position 121,439 of record JAKLFY010000004.1, on the reverse strand, counting down.
AGAACTGAACCATGGGAATCGGGATATCGTGCCGCGCATGCCGTCCGCATCCAACCCATACCTGTTTCTGGCTCTGATGCTGGCGGCGGGTCTCGTCTTCTGCCTGGGGATGCTGGGCCTGGCGAGATTGTGGGCGGTGTGGGTCTCCCCCCCCAAGCCGGGTCCCACCAAGGGTGCGGCCTACGAATGCGGCCTGGCGCCGCAAGGCGATGTCCGCATCCGGTTCCAATCCCAGTACTATCTCTACGCGATCATCTTTCTGGTGTTCGACGTCGAGACTGTTTTCCTGCTGCCGTTCGCGGTGTCGTTCACCGGTTTGGCGCCGGGGGCGTTTGTGGCAATCATGGTTTTTCTGTTGTTGCTGGTCGAGGGGCTGGTCTGGGCATGGGGGAAGGGGTTGTTGCGGTGGCGCTAGCCCGCATGGTACACCCCGGCGGTGCACAGAGGGCGGTCAGACCTCGCAAGAGGGCTGCCAGGCGGGCTGGAAGAGCATGTTTCATGGAGTTGTGACCATCGCGAAGCCGAAAACTCGACAATGGGAGGAGGGCGATCAGCATGGATGAAGGACTGCGCAGCGAGTTGAGCAGACAGGGCGTCTTCGCCACGACGATCCAGGACCTTTACAACTGGGGGTGCCGCAACTCGCTCTGGCCTCTCAATTTTGGTCTGGCCTGTTGCGCCATCGAGATGATCGCAGCCTCGATGGCGCGGTTCGACATCGCGCGATTCGGCGCGGAGGTGTTCCGCCCCTCGCCGCGGCAGGCGGATCTGATGATTGTGGCGGGGACAGTGACCAAGAAGATGGCACCGCAGGTGGTGCGGCTGTACAACCAGATGCCGGAGCCGAAGTACGTGATCGCGATGGGGGCCTGCGCCATTTCGGGCGGGCCGTTCAAGCGCGGCTACAACGTTCTCAAGGGGATCGACCGGTATGTGCCGGTCGACGTCCATATCCCGGGGTGTCCTCCGCGCCCGGAAGCCTTGCTGCACGCGCTCATCACGCTCCAAGAGAAGATTGCCTCGCGGAAACTGACCGGACCTTCCCGCGCCCGGGCGTTTCAGGAAGAGGCCCCCGGCGAATTCCCGGTGCCGGAGTATGGCCCCTACGACCTGGTCCCGGCCAAGAACACCGACCTGTGGCGTCCGAAGCCAATCACCCGCAACGAGTAAATCACATTCCTTGACCGCGCGCCGCGCGCCCAATCCGAGCCTGTGGAGACACTGGAACAAATCAAGTGCCGCATCGAAGCCGCAATCCCCGGTGTCGGGCTTGACATCCAGTGCAACAGGGTCGTGCCGGGCCAGGCGTCGCTGGTTGTGCCCCCGGCCCGCGCGCTCGAGGTGGCGCGGTTCCTGCGGGACGATTCGCGGTTGGCGCTCGATTACTGCTCGAATGTCAGCGGGGTCGATTGGTTGGACCGGGTTGTGGAGGAGCATGTGCGTGTGACGCGGTTGGTCGACGGGCAGGAGCGGGTGTTCGAGGAGTGCCGGGAACGGCGTGTCCCGGGGCATCTCGAAGCCGTGTATCACCTCTACTCGATGCGGCTGAAGCACGGGCCGGTCATCCTGCGTCAGCGCACGGTCAACCGGGTGGACCAGGCGCGCCTTGCCTCGCTGACGCCCGTGTGGCGGAGCGCGGAATTCCAGGAACGCGAGGCGTACGATCTTTTCGGCATTGTGTTCGAGGGGCATCCGGATCTGAGGCGGATCCTGATGTGGGACGAGTTCCGGGATTCTCCGATGCGGAAGGACTACGTGGAGCCGGACGATTACGAATACGAGCCGACGCCGCACGACGACCTGAGGGAGAAGGCGCGGCGCCATTATCCGATCGAGGCCGACGCATGAACCGCCGGATCCCCGAAGACGTTCTGATCGAGGCGTTGTCCACCGGCGATCTGGTGCCGGAGAGTCCGCCGCGCGCGGCGGTCTTGCCGCGCCCGGACAAGGCGCCGCAGGCGGAGGCCGAGGCCAGCCCGCATCCGATCTCGCGGGACGACTCCGAGGGGGCGCTGCTCGAAGTGGCGGTGGGGCCGCACCATCCATCGACGCACGGGGTGTTTCGGATGGATGTCGTGCTGGACGGGGAGCGGGTGGTCCGGCTCAAGCCGGTGTTCGGGTATTTGCACCGCAACCACGAGAAGCTGGGCGAGGGGGGGACGTATTTGGCCGCGATGCCGTACACGGACCGGCTCGACTATTTCTGTTCGCTGACGAACAACTGGGCCTACGCCCTGGCCGTCGAGCGCCTGGCCGGGCTGGAGGTGCCGGAGCGGGCGGAGTACATCCGGGTGATCACGGCCGAATTGACCCGGGTGCTCAACCACGCGTGCCTGATCGGGTTTCTCTTGCAGGAGCTGGGGGCGATGGGCACGCCGATCATGTATGCCTTCCGCGAGCGAGAGAAGATTCTCGAACTGGTCGAGGCCCTGACGGGCTCGCGCATGATGTGCAACTACATGCGATTTGGCGGATGCCGATGCGATCTCCCGAATGGCTGGATCGAGGCCTGCCGGGACGTGGTGGACGCCCTGCCCCGGTTCCTGGACGAGTTCGAGAACCTTTTGTCGACCAATGAGATCCTGATGGCGCGCACGCAGGGGATCGGCGTGCTTTCGTCCGAGTTGGCGGTGCAGGCCGGGGTGACGGGACCGATGCTTCGGGCGAGCGGTGTGAACTACGATCTGCGGAGGGTGGATCGCTACGGGATCTACGATCGATTCGAGTTTGGTGTTCCGCTGGGGGCGCACGGCGACGTTTACGATCGCTACATGATCCGGATGCTCGAGATGCGCGAATCGGTGCGCATCCTGCAGCAGGCGCTGCGGGCGGTGCCTGCGGGCCCGATCATCAACCCGAAGGCGCGGCTGCGCGGGTTCAAGCCGCCAGTGGGCGAGGTGTACGGGCGCATCGAGGCGCCGAAGGGCGAGCTCGGCTTTTACCTGATCAGCGACGGATCGGCCAATCCCTACCGCTATCGGATCCGTCCGCCCAGCTTCATCAACCTGACGATTCTCGAGGACATGTGCCGGGGAGCGACGCTTCAGGACACCGTGGTCATCCTGGGGGCGGTCGACATCGTGATGGGGGAGGTGGACCGATGAATCTGGGCAGCGGCATTCTCAAGGGCCTCGTCGAGACAGCCCGGAATTTCGTCGGCAGCTATTACGACCCGGCGCGGCTGGTCACGATCCAGTACCCGGACGAACGCCTTCCGTTGCCGGAGAAGGCGCGCAGTTTCCCGATGCTCGTCTATGACGGCGAGGATCCCGAGAAGGGCCTGCGGTGCGTGGCCTGCAAGATCTGCGAAAAGGAGTGCCCGCCGCAGTGCATCTATATCGTTCTTGACCGGGACGAGAAGGGCCGGCCGCGGAGGCGTCCGCGGATCTTCGACCTCGACATTTCGGTCTGCATGAGCTGCCAGATCTGTGTCGAGGTTTGTCCCTTCGACTCGATCAAGATGAACACGGAATTCGAGCTGAGCACGGCCGACCGGTTCGGATCCCTTCTCCTGCACAAGATGGATCTCGCCAAACCCGCCTCGTACTATCTCGGGCTGCATCCCGTCGAGGCGGGGCAGGTGAACGCCCGGCTTGCGGCGGGACCGGGCCACGCTGAGACGAAGGCCAAACCGGGGGCGGCGCCGGCGCCTGCGGCGGGAACGACGTCCGGGGCAACACCTGCCGGTTCAGACAGGACTTAAGATGCGCGCGGCCCGCCAGACCATTCCAATTCCCGGAGCATACGCCCTTGGTCGGGGGCGTGGCGCCTCCGGCAGCGACGATGTTTGACGCGCTCGATCAGCTTTTTGTGAGCCTGAAGCACTGGCTGGTGGGCCAGTTGCCGGCCGCCCTGCAACCCTGGGCGTCGCTGGTGATTTCGGCGGCGGCGATTCTCGGTGTGTTCATGACCCTGTTTGCGCTGACCGTCCTGATCGAGCGCAAGGGACTGGGACGCATCCAGAACCGGTATGGGCCCAACCGGGTCGGTCCGTGGGGGCTGCTGCAGCCGATGGCGGATTTCATCAAGATGCTGACCAAAGAGGACATTGTGCCGAGCGGGGCGGACCGTGTTGTGCATTTTGTGGCGCCTCTGGTGATGGTGGTGCCGGTGCTGCTGGCCTACGCGGTCATCCCCGTCGGACGCAACATGGCGGCGGTTGACTTCAACGCGGGCCTGTTGTTCTTCTTCGCGGTTGGGGCGTGCATCGAACTGGCGGTGTTCATGGCGGGGTGGTCGAGCCGCAACAAATACTCGCTCCTGGGCGGCATGCGGGCGATTGCCCAAATGATCAGTTACGAGTTGCCGCTGATTCTCTCGACGCTGCCGGTCGTCATGCTGGCGGGCTCGATGTCTCTGGTCGATATCACCGACGCGCAGGGCGGGCATTATGGCGGATGGCTGGCGCGCTGGCATGTGTTCACACCGTGGGGCCTGGCCGGTCTGCTGCTTTTCACCGTGGCGGCGACGGCCGAGTCGAATCGCGCCCCATTCGATCTGCCGGAGGGCGAATCGGAGATTATCGCCGGGCACCTGGTCGAGTACTCGGGATTCAAGTATGCCCTGTTTTTCATTGGGGAGTACCTGGGGATGTTCGCGGTGAGCGCGTTGGGGATCACGCTGTTTTTGGGCGGATGGCGCGCCCCGGTCCTCTGGCTCGAGTGGGTGCCTTCGTACATGTGGTTCTTCCTGAAATTGGGCGGCTTTGTCGCGCTGTTTATCTGGCTGCGCGGAACGCTGCCTCGCCTGCGAGCGGATCACCTGATGAATCTGGCCTGGAAATTCCTCCTGCCGCTGGTGCTCTTGAACGCGATGTCCGCCGCCCTCTGGCACTACACGGCGCAGTGGACTTTCGCCGGCGCCGGGCTGGCCCGCTGGCTCCTGTGCGCGAGCCTGGTGGGCGTGCCTTATGTCGTGCTGGGGCGGCGGCTGTTTGCCGGACAACACATCGGTCCGCGGACCTACCGCATGGCTGCCTGACCTGGAACTGACAATGGACATCGCCTTTCTCATCACAGCAGCGGCGATTCTGGCCGGCGCGGCGGGCGCGATGGCCGCGCGCAACGTGGTGCACTGCGCCCTGTGCGGAGTGGTCTCGTTCGCGGGTCTGGCGGTGGCGTTCCTCCAACTGCGCGCCGAGTTTGTCGGCTTCGCCCAGTTGCTGGTCTACGTCGGCGCCGTGGCGATTCTCATTGTCGTCGCGCTGTTGCTCACGCGGAACTTCGAGGCCATGCACGAGGCGCTGGCGTTCAGGCCGTGGACGCTCGGTCTGGCCATCGCGCTGCTGGTGTCGGGCGCCGTCGTCTCGGCCATTCTGGGGAGCGGCCTGACGGGCCGCGCGCCATCCTCTGCGCCGGTGCCGGCCGTGAAGGAGATCGGGGATCTGCTCATGACGCGATACGTCGTGGCGCTCGAAGTGGTGGGGGTTCTTCTCACGGTGGCGCTGATCGGGGCGGCGCTCGTGGCGCTGAGGGAAGACGGCCCTGCGCAGAGGGCGAAGCCCGGGGAGCGGGGACCGGTCGAGGGCCGGCCCGAGGATTGATCTATGGGAGAACTCGCGCGCTATCTGGTTCTGGCGGCCCTTCTGTTCGGGATTGGGCTGGCCGGCGTGCTCACGCGGCGCAACGCGATCGTGGTCCTGATCGGGATCGAGCTGATGCTGAATGCGGCGAACCTGAATTTCATTGCCTTCTGGCGGCACGGTCCGCACCCGGAGGCGCTCACGGGCGTGATGTTCGTTTTGTTCGCGATCGCAATTGCGGCCGCTGAGGCGGCGGTTGGCCTGGCCCTGGTCATCGCCGTGTACCGGCATTACCGGACGACCAACCTGGATCAAATCGAGGAAATGAAAGGGTGACCGCCATCACGCCTCATCTCTGGTTGATCCCGGCTCTCCCGCTCGCCGCGGCGGGGGTGATCGCGCTGCTGCGGCAGCGGCACAGGACGCTGGCTGCCGGTCTGGCCATCGGTTCGATCGCGTTGAGCCTTGTCCTGTCGCTCGTCGCGTTTTGGACGACGCTGGGCGGGGCGGGGCAGGGGCAGGGCGTGCCGGCACGCGACAGATTCAGCTTTGTTTGGTTTGCGCTGGGGCCGACGGATCTCGAGTTGGGGTGGGTGCTGGACCCGCTGACGGCGTCGATGCTAGTCATGGTGACTTTGGTGGGGCTGATGATCTTCGTTTACAGCGTGGGCTACATGGCGCACGACGAGAACTTCACGCGCTTCTTCGGTTTTTTGGCGCTGTTCGCCGCGGCGATGCTGGGCCTGGTGATCGCGAACAACCTGCTGCTTCTGTTCATCTGCTGGGAACTGGTGGGGCTCGCATCGTATTTGCTGATTGGATTCTGGTACCACAAACCGAGCGCCGCCGCCGCGGCGAAGAAGGCGTTCCTGACCACCCGTGTGGGTGACGTCGGCTTTCTGCTCGGGATCGTCTGGCTTTACGCCCAAACGGGCACACTGCAGTTCTACGACGACGGCGCGGGCTGCCTCGAACATTCGGCCCTGACCCGGCTGGTCGCCCAAACGACCGTCGGCGGGCTGGGTGTGGCGACGGCGATCAGCCTGTTGCTTTTCTGCGGGGCGATCGGCAAGTCCGGCCAGCTTCCGCTGCATGTCTGGCTGCCGGACGCGATGGAGGGGCCGACGCCGGTGAGCGCCTTGATCCATGCGGCGACAATGGTGGCGGCCGGCGTGTTTCTCGTGGCGCGCGTTTATCCGCTGATGGCGGCGCATCCGGAAGGGGCGGCGGAGACAACGACGGCGCTGCAGGCGGTGACTTGGGTGGGGGTGCTGACGGCGGTGTTTGCGGCGTCGATCGCGGTGGCCCAGACCGACATCAAGCGCATTCTGGCGTATTCCACCGTCTCGCAGCTTGGCTTCATGATGATGGGATTGGGCGTGGGGGGCGTGGCGGTGGGCATGTTTCACCTGATCACGCACGCCTTTTTCAAGGCGCTGCTGTTCCTCGGGGCCGGCTCGGTCATTCACGGCGTCCATGAGGAACAGGACATCCGGCGCATGGGCGGACTGCGGCGCTGGATGCCGGTCACCTTCGCGACCTATGGCGTCGGCATGATGGCTCTGGCCGGCGTGCCGCTGTTCTTCTCGGGATTCTGGAGCAAGGACGCCATCCTGCACGCCGCGCACGGCTGGACGGTGTCGGCGGCGCCGTTTTACCTGGGTTTGTGCGGGGCGCTTCTGACGGCGTTCTACATGACGCGGCAGGTCTGTTATGTGTTTGGCGGGGCATACCGGGGCGGGGCCGGGCGCGCCGCGGCTGCCCATGCATCGCGTCGCGACACGCCGCACGAGAGTCCGGCTGTGATGACGGCGCCCTTGATTGTGCTGGCGGCGTTCGCGGTGGTGTTGGGATTTGTCGGGACGCCGGTCTGGCCATGGTTTCAGGGTTATTTGACGGGCGAACCGGTCGAGTTCCACGCGAGTGCACTTTTCTCCCGCGAGCACTGGCCGATGATCCTCCTGTCGGCGCTGATCGTGCTGACCGGTTTCGGGCTGGGCTGGCATTGGTATGGGCGGCAGCCGATCACAAGCCCGGAGGCCCCGGACGCCATCGAGCGGTATCAGCCAACCTTCTTCGCGGTGCTCCGGGGCAAGTACTATGTGGATGAATTCTATGCCCGCACGGTGGTGCGCTGGCACGCCGCCTGGGCCTGGATCTGCGATGCCTTGGACCGCTGGGTCTGGGGCGGGATCGTTTTCGCCATCGGCGCGGTTGTCGTCGGGTGCGCCTGGCTGACCCGGGCCCTGGACGACTACGGCATCAACCTGGGATTCGACCAGGCGTGTCGGCGGGTTGCCCGCGGCGGGCAGACCGGCTCGCGCTTTCAGAGCGGGCAGGTGCACGACTATCTGCGTGCGCTGGGCATGGCGCTGGTGGTGCTGTTGTTGCTGTTCATTTGGGGCGATTCATGATGAACCCGTTTGGCTCCATCACGCTCCTGACCTTGATCCCGCTGGTGGGCGGGCTAATCGTTGCCGCTCTGCCGCCGGGGCAGAAGACACTCGCCCGGCGCCTGGGCCTGGGCGTGAGCCTGCTCGCCCTGGCTATGGCGGGGGCGCTCTGGGCGGGATTCGACCGGGATACGACGGCGTTGCAGTATGTCGAGCGACGGGCGTGGATCCCGACGCTGGCCGTCGAGTACTTTGTGGGCGTGGACGGCATGGGGCTGCTGATGGTGATGCTGGCGGCGCTTCTCGTGCCGCTGGCGCTGCTGGTGTCGTGGCGGATCGAGGGACGCGTCCCCCTCTACTTCGCGCTGGTGCTCTGGCTCGAAGCCGGGCTGTTCGGGGCGTTCACCGCGCTGAATTTCTTCCACTGGTTCCTCTTCTGGGAATTGAGTCTGATCCCGGCGTTCTTCCTGGTCCGGCTCTGGGGCGGTCCGGACCGGAGTCGGGCGGCGACGCAGTTCTTCATTTACACCATGGCGGGCAGCGTGGGTCTGCTGCTGGCCTTCCTCGCGCTGTTCCTCGCGACGGGCAAATTCAATTTCCTCGAACTCTCGGACTTCGGTCGGACCCATCAGACGGCGGCGCTTCTGCATGCCCACCTGGGCTGGTCCGGGATGTCCGCTGACGCCTTGGCTCAAGCCGTCTTCTTCGGGGCGTTTCTGGGATTTGCGGTGAAGGTGCCGGTGCTGCCGTTTCACACGTGGCTGCCCTCGGCTTACGCGGCGGCCCCGACGGGCACGACCATGCTTCTGACGGGGGCGCTGTCCAAGATGGGCGTGTACGGTTTCCTGCGGATTCTGGTGCCGATCTTTCCGGACCAGATGCGGGCGTGGGAGACGCCGCTTTTGGGTCTGGCCGTGCTGACGATCGTCTGCTCGGCGGCGGCGGCGTTTGCGCAGCGGGATCTGAAGCGGATGCTGGCCTATTCGTCGGTGAACCACCTGGGCTACTGTCTGTTGGCAATGTTCGCCGCGCTGCGGGTGACGGGAGAAGAGGCCCGCTGGGCGGTGGAGAAAGCGGCGGCCTTGAACGGCGTTCTGCTCCAGATGTTCAATCACGGGCTGACCGCCGCGGTGCTTTTCGGTTTCGTGGCACTAATCGAGCGGCGGGCCGGCGGCCTGCGAGGACTGGACGACTTCGGCGGGCTGCGGAAGCCGGCGCCTGTGCTCGCCGGTCTGATGGGGGTGGCGGCGTTCGCATCGCTGGGCTTGCCGGGCCTCAACGGGTTCGTGGGTGAGTTCCTGATTTTCAAGGGCACATTTGCCCTGGCGCCGTGGGCTGCCGCGGTTTCGACGGCCGGGCTTCTCATCACCGCGGTGTTTCTGCTGACGTTCCTCGAACGGGTTTTTCACGGGCCGTTGCCGGCGCGGTGGGCGGCCTTCCCCGACTTGAGCCGGGCGGAGATCTGGATGGTCGCGCCCGCCACGGCGCTGATGTTTGTGCTGGGGATCTACCCGCAGTTGGTCATTGGCGTGATTCACCGTACCGTGCTCCTCTGGGTCGAGCGCCTGGGGCCTTGCTGATCATGTTCGCCTGGACAATCTACATTTCATTTGCGGGCGTGGCGGTCCTGATGCTCCTGCCGCGGGACCAGGCCGGGCGGGCGCGGTGGGTGGCGCTTGGCACGGCTCTGGCCGGGGCGATTGCGGCATTCGGCGGGGCATTCCAATACCAGGCGGGAAGCGGGCTGCGGACCATTGCCAGGACGAGCTGGATCCCGTCCCTGGGCATCGATTACCACCTCGCCGTCGACGGGATCAGCGTCACGCTGATCCTTCTGACGGCGGTGGCGGCGGTGGCGGGGATTCTGTTCTCGTGGAACATCACGCGGCGCGCGAAGGAGTTTTTCGCGTTCTACCTGGCCCTGATTGGCGGAGTGTACGGGGTGTTCCTGAGCTTCGACGCGTTTGTCCTGTTCGTCTTCTACGAGATCGCGATCATTCCGAAGTACTTCCTGATCGCGATCTGGGGTTCGACCCGCAAGGAATACGGCGCGATGAAGCTGGCGCTCTACTCCTTTGCCGGAAGCGCGCTGGTGCTGATCGGCCTGATCGCGGCGTTCGTCGTGGCGCGATCCCAGACGGGCGTGCCGACATTCGATCTGACCGCTTTGGCGCGGGTCAACTATCCGGAGAGCTTTCAGCGGTGGGCGTTCCCGCTGGTCTTTGTGGGCTTTGGGATTCTGGCGGGTCTGTGGCCGTTTCACACCTGGGCGCCGACCGGCCACGTGGCCGCCCCGACCGGGGCGTCGATGCTTTTGGCGGGGGTCGTGATGAAGCTGGGGGCGTACGGGTGTCTGCGGGTTGCCATGACCCTGTTCCCCGCGGGTGTGAGGCACTGGCAGACGGAGATTGCGGTGCTGGCCGTCGTGGGCATCGTGGCGGGTGCGATGACGGCGTTGGTCCAGAAGGACTTCAAGTTTGTGATCGGCTATTCGAGTGTGAGCCACATGGGATTTGTCCTGCTGGGGCTGGCCACTCTGAACGAGGTGGGGCTCAGCGGCGCCGTGCTGCAGATGTTCTCGCACGGCGTCATCGCAGGCCTGCTCTTCGCCGTCGTGGGCCGGATGGTGTACGACCGGACGCACACGCGGCAGTTGGACGAACTCGAGGGGATGCGCCTGGCCCGAGCGATGCCGTTTGCAGCCGTCACGTTCGTGTTGGCGGGCATGGCGTCGATGGGGCTGCCCGGTTTCAGCGGGTTCGTGGCCGAACTCCAGGTCTTGATCGGGTCGTGGCGGGCGTTCCCGACTGCCGGCCTGGGGGCGGGCGTGGGGATTGTGCTGGGTGTGGCGTATCTGCTGCGGGCGCTTCAGCGTGCTTTCTTCGCCGATTCGGCGGGTGACGCGCGCGGCGAACGGGCGGGAGAGGCGATCGAGCCCATCTCGCTTCCCGAGCGCGCGGGGGCGGTATTGCTCTTGGGGGCGACGTTGGCGATCGGGCTTTATCCGCGGCTGCTGCTGGACCTCATCGTGCCGAGCGTGACGCCCCTGATCCAGGGCCTCGAGAGGGGAGGTGGATCATGACAGGCGTGGGTTACGGCGATTTGCTGGTGGCGTTGGCGCCGGAGACCGCGCTCGTGCTGGCGGCTGTGGCGGTGCTGTTCATCGACATGGGGCTCATGCGGTCGGCCCCCCTGCGGCAGCGGTTTCTGACGGCCAGCGCGGCGGCGGGACTTGGCTGCCTGGTGACGCTGGGAATTCTCGCGCTGAGCCGGGCGCATCTGCGGTTTCTGGACGGGGTGCTGGTGGTCGATTCGCTGACCCAATGGGTCAAGATCTTCGTGGTGGTGCTGACGCTGTTCACCGCGGGCATCTCGGCGCAGGCGGAGTTCACCGAGCATGTGGGCGAGTATTTCGCGCTCCTGCTGCTCGCGACGGTGGGGATGATGTTCCTGGTGAGCACCGAGGAGATCCTGATGATCTTCGTGTCGCTCGAACTGACCAGCCTCTCGCTTTACGTGCTGACGGCGCTGGACAAGCGAACGCGCCATGCCAGCGAAGCGGCGCTGAAGTACTTTCTCTTCGGCAGCGTGGCCGCCGCATTCACCCTCTTCGGATTGAGCCTTGTTTACGGGTTGTCGGGAGCGACCAACCTGACCGAGATCGCGGCCGGCCTGCGGGTGCATCGTCTCGATCCGCTGCTCGCCGTGGCCGTGGTGATGGTGATCATGGGATTCGGATTCAAAGTGGCCGTGGTGCCGTTTCATTTGTGGGCGCCCGACGCCTACGAAGGCGCACCCGTCCCGGCCGCCGCCCTGATCGCGTCGGGATCGAAGGTGGCGAGCTTCTTCGTTCTGGCCAAGATCGCCGTGCTGGGATTCGCCGGTGTGGAAGGCAGCGGCGCGTGGGGACAGTTGCGCGCGGGCTGGCTGCCGGTGCTGGCGGTTTTGGCCGTGGGCTCGATGGTGTTGGGCAATCTCACGGCGATTGTGCAGGGGCATCTGCGGCGGTTGTTGGCCTATTCGGCCATCGCGCATGCGGGCTACGTCCTGCTCGGGCTGATGGCGATGGGCTATCCTTCGCAGCGTTCCGCGGCGCTGTCCGCGGTCCTGTATTACGTGGCGACGTACGGGTTGACGACCGTGGGGGCCTTCGGCGTGGCGTCGGTGATCGAGAGGGCATCGGGCGATGGGCGGATCGACGCGCTGGCCGGACTCAGCCGCCGGTCGCCGCTGCTGGCCTTGTGTCTGATGGTCTTCTTGTTGTCGCTTGCCGGCATCCCGCCCCTGGCTGGGTTCTTCGGGAAGTTCGGCTTGTTTACGGCGGCCATGGGGGCCGACCCCGCAGGCCTGGGCCTGTTGTGGCTGGTCGGCATCGCGATCGCGATGAGCACGGTGTCGTTGTACTATTACTTGCGCGTCTTGAAGCAGGCGTATGTCGCCACGGGCGACGAAGAGGCCTCGCGGATTGTCGTGCCGTGGACTGACCGCCTTGTGCTGATCGCGGCGGCGGTCGGCGTCCTTGTGTTGGGTGCATTGCCCGGGTTGCTGCTCGATCCACTGGCCCGGGCAATCGCTGGCGGAAACGGCTTCTGAGCCGCAAGGCCCGAAGCAACGGCAGCGAGACCCATCCCGCCGCGGGTGGATGCGATTCAGACCGGCACGATTCAGACCGGCGCTTGACGCTGCGTGCGGATTGCCAACAGACTGGCCGTCATGTTCAAGATGATCGGTGGCGACGGCCGCGAGTACGGTCCGGCAACCGTGGAGGAGTTGAGCGTCTGGATTCTGGATCATCGGGCCAATGGCCAGACGATGGTCCAGGTCGAAGGCAGATCGGAGTGGCAGCCTTTGTCCACGGTGCCTGAGTTCGATGAGGTGTTGCGCCAGGCGTATCCCGGCGCGGCTGCCGGCCTGACGCGGTCCGAACCGTCGACGCAGGAGACTCACGGGGCGATCGAGGCGTGGGATGCCGCGCCGGCGGCGAGCTTCAGTGCCGGCGATTGCCTGGGGCGCGGGTGGGTGTTCTTGCGCCGGCATTTCCTGCTCGTGTCAGCGGGCTGCGCGCTGGTTTGGGCGATTCTGACCGTCAGCGCGATGGCCACATGCATCGGAGGCGTGCTGGGCCTTATCCTGAGCGGCGCGCTCTATGGCGGTCTGATGCTGCTTTACCTGGGCTTGATGCGGGGCCAACCGGCGTCTCTTGGCACTCTCTTCACCTGTTTTGGCCCGCGGTTCGTCCCGCTGATGCTCATCGCGATCGTGACTCAGTTGCTGAGCCAGATCGGCTTGATTTTCTGTCTGGTCCCCGGCCTGATCCTCAAGGTCATCTGGGCGTTCGCCCTTCCGCTGGCCGCGGATCGCGGACTGGTCTTCTGGCCGGCCTTGGAACTGAGCCGGCAAACCGTGCAGCGTCACTTTCTCAAGGTGGCGCTGTTGATGTGCGTGGCGTTTCTGCCGCTGCTGGTCTTTGAAGTGTATGGCGGCTTGCGGATGATGACGTTCCTGACCGACATCCTGGGGCCGCCGGGCACGTGGACACTCGATGCCATTCAGAACAAGAAGTCGCAAATCGGCGAGTTCATGATGACCCTGGGTTTGCAGGAACAACTCGTCGTTCTGTTGAGCATGCCGTTTGGGTATGCGGCGTTGCTCCAAGCGTATGAAGACCTCTTCGGCCCGCGCCGGGCAGGAGCCGATCGATAAGCCCACGGCCTGGGCCTGCACGATCACCAACGCGGCCACTCTTCCCGGCCTCGGCACCGTCGCCGGCGGCCGCAAAGTGGGGTATGTCCAGGCCGCGTGTGCGCTCATCGGTTTTGCACTCAGCCTGGGAGGCCTGGTGGCGCACCTGCGCGTCTGGTTCGACACCGGAGAGATGCCGGAAGGGTTTACCCGGGGCCTGGTGGTGGCGGTGCTTGGGCTGGGGCTGTTCGCGTCTGCCTGGCTTTGGGCCCTGGCCAGCAGCATCCGGATGCATCGTCGAGCCGCTCGCCCCTCGCCCGCGCCGAAATCCAATGACGCCCCCTCTTCTCGAATCCCGCCCCGACTCTGAGCCGGAGGGCTGGACCGGCGCCTGGCCGGCGTGGTTGTTTCTTGGGCTGCTGGGCCTGCTGGCCGGCGCGCGCCTTGCCGAGCTCTGGCGGCTCCCTCTGCCCCATTGCTGGTTCAAGACGATCACCGGATTGCCCTGCGCCTTCTGCGGCGCCACGCGGGCGGCGTCCGCCGCAGCGGGACTGGACTTTGCGACTGCGATCCGGCTCAACCCTCTGGCGTGCGCGCTGGGTGCGGCGTCCGTCGCCCTGTTTGTCGCGTGGGCGGCGGATCGGTGGTTGGGGACGCGCTGGGGTCCGCGGCTGCGGGGTTGGGCGGCTTGGCCCTGGTACTGGATTGGCCTGGCGGCCCTGATCCTCAACTGGATCTACCTGCTGGCCGCCAGGAACGGTTAAAACGGTTGAGAGCACCCGGCGAACTCCGGGATTTCAGAAGAACGGGTTGTGGGCCCTCTCCTCCGCCACGGTCGTGAGCGGGCCGTGGCCGGGACAGAGGAGCGTGGCGGGCGGCAGGGTGAGGATGCACTCGCGGATTCTCTGTCTGGCGAGAAGCGCCTGGCCGGTCGCCCGGCCCATCGACCCGGCGAACAGGGCGTCGCCCACAATCGCCACGTGCGGCGCGTCGTCCGGCCATGTGCCAACGACGTAAGTCACACCGTCCTCGGCATGGCCGGGCGTGTCGCGATGCGTGATGCGCAGACTGCCGAGTTGAAGGCACTCGTCTGGACGGTTTCGTTGATCGACCGGTGCGGTCCACGAACTCGAGTGCAGGCGCATTTTGGGAAAGCGCGCGCGAATGGCCGGCAAGGCGGCGACATGGTCCGCGTGGCCGTGCGTGATGAAAAGGTGGCGCATCTGGAGATTGTGCTCCTGGATCAGGGCAAAGACCGGAGCCGGATCGAAGCCGGTGTCGAAGAGAGCGGCGTCGTGTGTGCATTCATCCCACACGAGGTAAGCGTTGACGCTCATCCCCACTGTGGTGGTGACGACCTTGAGCTCGCGCCATGTGCCGAGGTCGACAGGCCGCGGATTCCAGCCTTCGGCAAGGGCCCGCAGTTTGGGCGCATCGAGTCCAACCAGAGAGGCAAGCGCCTCGAGGTTGCAGGGTCTCGCTGCGACCCCGCTCTCTTCGAGTGTTTCGAGTTCGGGGACCGTCAGACTGGCGGCGGCGGCGGCTGGTTCGAGGCCGATGCCGGCATGCAGGCGCCCTTTGCGGAGGATGTCGCCAAGATGGTCTTCGAGGTTCATGCGAGGAAGTCTAGAGGAGCCCAAGCCCGCTGCACGCCCGAATTGTCACGCCGTGTGATCGTCAGGGTCAGCCCTTTGCCCGGTTATTTCACACGCTGCGCGAGGAACCGTAACCGGGCTAACCCGCATAGCAGTTCTCTCGCGAAGTCTGACCGCCATGTGCACCGACGGGGTGTGAAACATGCGGGTTAAGATATTTGCCCTGAACGACGGTAAACTCGACGCGGCCTACCTGCGGTCCGTGGCCCGGCGGCGAAATGACTGGGCGACGCGGTTGGCAGAGGGGCCTTGTGCGCCACGTAACCCCTGGCTCGATGCGGTTCAGGCGATGTGGGAGGGGTGGGAGCCGCAAGCGGGAATCGAACTGGCGCAGGCCATACAGGAGGCGGTGGCCGGCTACCTGATGTCAAGGGGCCGGCAGGGTGACTTTGGTTTCCAGATGGAGGACAGGGTCACCTTTGTGAGCTCGGCGCCCGGAAACCTGATCCCGGTGCAGCCAGTGAAGCACACGGTCCCTGTGGGCCGTGCAGTGCGGCCGGCGGAGCCAAGGGCCGCGCAAAGTCCGCGTTTTGAGATTCCAGACGCACTCGTCGCATGAAACTCGCACCACTCCAACTTGAAGGCTATTTCCTGACGGACCTGAATTGCCAAGCGAATCCGCAGTTCAAGGCCGACAAGGAAACGAAATTCAATGAGAGAGACCTTGAGGTTGCGGCAGCGGTCCAGCCGATCAAGGATAAGCCGAACCGATGGCAGGTGAGCCTGAACGCGGGTTTGTGAGGACGGCAGTGTAAAGCTGTTCCTGCCGAGGGAGTTCACCGAGGGAGAGATTGAGTCCCTCCTACGAAAGAAAGCAGGATTGTTGCGGATCCGCCTGGTTTGCGGAATGGCGCGACTGCGGCTTTATTGGCTTCTGTGGATACCGATGCCATACGGACGAAATCCGGCTTCTCGATCACAGGCATGACGTGCCAGGGCTGCGCGCGCAACGCGACCCAGGCGATCCAGGGCGTTGCAGGTGTGGCAAACGCAGTCGTGGATCTGACGGCGGGCCGGGCGACGGTGTGGTGGGAACCGGGCCGGGCCGCAGACGAGAATGCCGTGGTCACCGCTGTCCGACGAGCCGGGTTCGGCGCGACGCCGCTCGTTACCGAAGACGCACATGACGCGAGCAGATCGGTCAGCGGCGCGAGCCGCGGCGCCGAGGTCTGGTCTCCGCTGGCGGGTTGGCGGTTCAACGTCGTGGTGGGCGGGGCGGCGACCCTGGTGCTGATGGTTGGCGAGTGGGTGTTGGGTCTGGGGATGACGCGATGGTTCCAGTGGCTCGCGTTCGGACTGGCCCTGCCGGTCCAGATCGCTTGCGGATCGCGATTCTACCGGGGCGCGTTCAATCAGCTTCGGGTTGGGCAGGCCAACATGGACACGCTGGTGGCTTTGGGCTCGACCACCGCGTTCGCCTACAGCACCTGGGCCCTGTTCGCAGGCGCGGCAACGCATCTGTACTTCATGGAGGCAGTGGGCATCCTGACCCTGATCAGTCTCGGACATTGGCTCGAAGCCGCCGCCACGGCGCGAGCGTCCGCCGCCCTGCGCAGCCTGATCGAGTTGGCGCCGCCCAAGGCCCGGCGGTTGGGCGCGGACGGCGCGGAGTCGGCTGTGCCGGTGGCCGAATTGGTGATCGGGGACCGCATTCTGCTCGCCCCAGGCGACCGCGTTCCGATTGACGGCGAGGTGATCGACGGCGCCTCCGCACTCGACGAATCGATGCTGACCGGCGAGTCGATGCCGGTCGAGAAGAGGGCGGGCGCGAAGGTCTACGCCGGCACGCTCAACGGGGGCGGGCGATTAGTGGCGCGGGTGACAGCTCTGGGCGAAGACACTGCCCTGGCGAGTATCATTGCGGTCGTCCAGCGGGCGCAGAACAGCCGAGCCATGATTCAGAAGCTCGGGGACCGGGTCAGCGCCGTGTTCGTGCCGGCTGTGGTGTTGGTTGCGATCGCTACGGGTTTGTGGTGGGGGCTCGATTACGCGTCGGCCCGGGAGACTGCCGGGCGATTCATGCCCTGGTTGTGGGCGGTCACACTGCCGGCGACGCCTCTGGCGGCAGCATTCATTCATGCCGCGGCGGTGCTGATTGTCGCCTGTCCCTGCGCGATGGGCCTGGCGACTCCGGCCGCCATCATGGCCGGCGCCAACGTCGCTGCCCGGCGCGGCCTGCTGATCCGCGACGGCCACGCCCTCGAGAAAAGCGGACGCATCACGGCCGTCCTGTTCGATAAGACCGGCACGCTGACCGCGGGCAAGGTCAGCGTGGCTGCCTTCGCGGATTTGAGAGCGGGCTCGGGTCAGGATGGAACCGCGCAGGTGCTGGCAGCAGATCTCGCCGAGCCGTCGCGCCACCCGCTTAGCGTGGCGATTGCGGCATGGGGACGCAGCCGGCTCGAGGCGACGACGGTCGGATCGGCCAAGGCGCCGGCCTTCGAGGATTGGCGCGAAGTCCGCGGATGCGGAGTCGAGGCCCGCCGGGGCGGAGCCCTTGTCCGACTGGGATCGCTTCGCTGGCTGCGCGAGGGCGGGATTGATGTCACGCCGGCGACGCGATTCGTGACCGACTGGACAGAGCGGGGCGCGACCGTGTTGGGGGTGGCGACGGCCGGCGCATTGGAAGGCGTGATGGCTTTGACGGACACGCTCAAGTCCGGAGCGCAGGATGTGGTGGCCGCGATTGGTCGTCAGGGAAACGAAGTGTACCTGGTGACGGGCGATCAGGCGGCGACGGCTGCGGCCATCGCGCGGCAGGCGGGGATTGATCCAACACGGGTTTTTGCCGAGGTGCGGCCCGAGCGGAAGGCGGAGATTGTGCAGCGTTTGCAGGACCAGGGGCAGAGGGTGGCGTTTGTTGGGGATGGAATCAACGACGCCCCGGCACTCGAACAGGCGGACCTGGGGATTGCGGTCAGCCGAGCCAGCGATGTGGCGCGCGAGGCGGCGGACATCATCCTGCTGCGGTCCGACATCGAGGCGATCCCGGAGGCGATGGGATTGGCGCGGGCGACGCTCCGCACGATCCGGCAGAATCTGTTTTGGGCCTTCTTTTACAACGCAGCGGCTGTGCCGCTGGCCGCACTCGGGTTTCTCAGTCCGCTGGTTTGCGCGGCGGCGATGGGATTATCGGATGTTCTGGTGATCGGCAACGCGCTGCGTCTGCGGCGTTGGCGATATCGCAGCTAGCCTTGACCCCTTCAACGCAGCTCAGGAACTTGACTCGTCTACAAGGAGTTTGACAGGTCAAGGATTCTAACTGCGCGTCAACTGGAGGCCGGTCTCGGAGAGGCTCAGGTCGACGAACCGCGCACGCGGGTTGGGCGGGGACTCGGTCAAAGAGCGGCGCACGCGCTTGGCGGCTTCCTCGTCTTTGGCGAGCATGAGGAAGAAGCCGCCGCCGCCGGCGCCCAGGAGTTTGGCGGCCGCGAGCCAGTCGCCAACCTGGTCGAGGACGCGCTGGGTTTCGGGCGGGTTGGTGCCGGCGTCGAGCCGCTGGTTCAACTGCCAACTGCGCCGGATGACCTCGCCGAGCGCGGCGTAATCGCATTGCTGGAGGGCATCGCAGGCGCGCGTCGCGTTGGCGCCGATAGCGCCGATGGTGGCCAGGTGCTCCGGCGAGTTCAGGAAGATGCCGCGCACGATCTCGTGGAGGATGCCTTTGGCGAGCCGGGTCACGCCGGTGTAATAGAGCAGCATCAGCGTGTTGGCGTATGCGGGCTCGAACAAGTGATGCGGGAGCCACCGCACTCTCGGTTTCTGCGCCAGGCCCGGCGTGGTCTCGACGAGCTTGAGTCCGCGAAAGATCGCCCCGGCCTGATCCTGCCAACCGCCGCCCGTAGTCAGCATTTGTTCGAGGGCGAGCGTTCTCGAGGACAGGATGTCGCGGTCCCACCCGAGTCCGCACAGTTCGCCGACGGTTGCGAGCAGGGTGGCGGCGAGGATGCTGCTGGTGCCCAGTCCGGAGCCTTTGGGGACCGCGGCGAGCATCGAGATCTCGATGCCGCCGCCGAAATCGAGCAGTTGCTCTTCCAAGGTTGCGAATCTGCCGTGGGCGTGGAAGCGGGGGAGGAATCCCACCAGGGCCAAGGCGGCCTTGGCGAGCCCGAACTCGCTTCCGGGCTGACCGCATGTGTCGAGATCCTCATAGCTGCGGATCCGTTGCTCGACGCCCAGGTCGATCGAGCGCAGGACGATTTCAGGCCGCGGACACAACTTGCAGAAGACCTGGATGGGCGGCTGTCCGTTGAGGTCCACCGCCACGTTCACCACCTGACCTCCGAATTCCAGACAGTAAGGCGGGGTGTCGGTCCAGCCCCCCGCGAGATCGAGCCGCACTGGGCTGCGTCCCCAGATGATCTGGTCTTCGAGGATGTTGCGTCGCGGGAGCACAGGCTGCAACTGAACCTCCTGAACGATCAACTCGCGCAGGCGGGCGAAAGCGCTCTGTTCGAGTTGTTCCCAGTCGGGTTGCCGGCGATGCCGCAGCACGGCCGATCGGAACATCTCGTCGTGGACGCGATGGAGCGGTTCGACCGGCTGGGGGGCATCGGCATTCGAGGGCTGTTCGGGGAGCGGGTCGGGGGTCTCGGCGAACATCCGGGCAGTCGCCTCGAGGTCAAGCCGGTAAAAGACGCTCCAGCGCGAGTTGCGCAGCATGGGGAGCAGGCATTGGCGCCGGCGCTGGGCCCGTTGCCGGTAGAGGCGTTCGAGGTTGACCTGCTGGCTGAGGCCCTCGGCCGAAAGCCGCCGCGCCTCGCGCCAGAGAGTCGCGAGTTTCGGGTCGTGTGCGGGGTCGGGGGCGCACAGCCACTCGATGAACCGCGGGGCCAGCGTCTCGGGTTCGAGCACGGGGAACAGGGGCACCTGCTGGAGATCGACGCCCGGGTCGAGGCCGGTCGCGCGCAAAGCGATCTGTCGGCGGGCGAACCAATCGGGCGCCGGGGCCCCCAGCCAGAGGGTCAGCGGGTCCCCGACCGGGCCGCGGAACTCGTCGTTGATACCATAGAACCGCACTGCGTATGCGGTGTCCCCCACGGGGACGAAATCCAGGCAGACCCCCGACTCGAGCCGCAGATCCCAGGCGTTGTCCGGGATGCCGGTCAACACGTGCTCGGAGCCGAGGTTCCACGTCCGCGGCACGACGCTGTTCTCGACCCAGAGGGTGTGGTTCTTATCGAGACCGATCGGCAGGTCGAATCGGCAGTTGAGGCGGTAGATGTCCGGATGCCTTTTGACGCCGGTGATGCCCAGTCGGGTCTCGTCCAACTGGGTGTTTTGCAGCGCCGAGATCGAGTCGATCATCTGGCGGCTTGTGCCGAAGTGGTGGAATCGCGCCTCGGGAAGCGCCACGACAGCGCAGCTCAGGGCGCTGATCTCAGGGTCGGGCTCGACGGGGGAAGTGCCGAGCGACAATCCGAACTGGCTGTAGAGCTCGTAGTTCGACGCGCGATCGCCGGCAAAGCCGCTCCCCTTCCAGCCGCACCGTTGCATGAGAACGCGGATCGCGCGTTCGCTCAGCAGCCACATGCCTGTGTCGACCAGCGGGAAACAATCGCCCGCCGCCTCGCGGATTTGGGCTGGACTGGGCTTCTGCAGAAAGAACGCGAGTTCTGTCGGGCGGCGGCGATTGGCGAAGAACACCCCGTGATGCCGGGCTTTCTCGGGCGGCACCCACATGCCCAGCCCCAGGACGTCCACAGCGGGAAACGGAGGGAGCTGGCGGGCGAATTCGAGCAGCACATCGCCGCTGGCAACCATCGCCACGCATCCGGAGGGCGCGTGGTCCAAGACCCGCCGGTAGGCTGGCAGTTGCAGATCGAGCAGCGTTTGATCGAGCCTCTGTCCGCGCGCCCAGCGGAAGACGGGGGTGGGCATGAGCAGCTTGCCCACCGGCGCGTAGGCGGGCAGCCGCCGGCTTTGGCCGCCGCCGTGGATGATGAGCTTGCGGCTTTGGCCGAGCCATTGGGCGAAGGGAGAGGCAGGCTCCGTTGCGCGCCAGGCCTCGGCCAGGACGTGGGCGGTGCCTCCTCCGGATCCGATGTGCGGGCCGGGCGGGTCACTCGTGGCGAACCACTCGGGACGCGGGCGTCCTTCGAGGGCTTCAAACGACTCCGCCATGCGCGACGGAAGCGACAACAGGACCTGCATCGGGAGACGAGTTGCGTTCATGCGAACGGCGCGATGGTGTCATCCGATCGAGGGCGCGTCGAGCCGATTGCTGCCCGGTGTGGGCGCTGACGGCCGGATGAACCTCCGACACGCGGTGCTTTCCGTCGGCCAAGTTTCCAATTAGGGTGCGGCGAAATGAAATCCTCGATGCGGCTCGAGTACTACTTTGTCCAGTCGCTCACGCTGATCCGTGTCCCATTGATCCTCGCTTTCCTGGCGATCAGCGTGTTTGGCGGCGTCCCGCTCTCCGCCGGGTGGTTCGTCGCCGCCTTGGGCGCGATGATTCTGTCGGCGGTCACCGATTTGTTCGACGGCTACTTTGCGCGCCGGTTCGGGGTGACCTCGAGGCTGGGCAGCCACGCCGATCCCCTGACGGACAAGATCTTCTACCTGACGACGTTTCCGACCCTGGTCTACCTGGCCGCCCGAGACGGACAACTCGGGCACGCGCGCATCCTATTGGTCCTTGCGATCCTGTTTCTGCTGCGGGATCAGTGGGTGTCGTTCCTCCGCTCGATTGGCGCGCTCCACGACATCAGCGCGAAGGCGAATTGGTCGGGCAAGGTGCGGACCCTGATCTCGTTCCCGACGATCTGCCTGATCTATTACTTTCTGCAGGCTCCAGCGGATTGGATCTTGCGCCCGCCTGCGTGGCTGGTGCACGGCCTCGAGGGCCTGAGCATGCTAATCAACCTCATCTCGATCGGCGTGTATACACAGCGGTTTCTGCCCGCCCTGCGGGCTGAATTGCGGCCTGAGACTTGACTCATTTGGCGCGGATTTCAGGTCAAATGTGACGGTGACCGGTCAGATGACGTCATAAGTTGGTGAGAAATGCGGGCTGAAGCGCTTCACAAACCGCGCCACAGGATATCCAGGGCAAGGATGGCGTAGGCGCTGACGAGGTGGGGGTCTTTCTCCCACCAGCGGTTGTGCGTGTTGACCCACGATCCGTCGGCGTTCTGCAGGTTCATCAGGCGCAGCGCAAGCTCGCGGCGCCACGCAATCTGGCGTCCGTCCTTGAGTTCGAGTGTGTCCATGCCGCAGGTGTTGAGGGCTTTGGCCATCAGATGCAGGTAGTAGTAGTATCCCTGCTCTCCCATGCCCGGATTCTCGTCGAGTGTGTAGTGGGCGCGCAGCCAATCGACCGCCCCCGCCACGCGCGGATCGTTCCGATCGAGACGGGCGTACACGTAGCTGAGCAGTCCCGCGTAGCTGATGCTGCCGTAGGAACGGAGCGCGACGCGCCCAGTCGCCGCATTGGTCACTCCGCCCGCCATGCTGTATCCGGGATAATAGACGAACCCGCCCCGATCCTCGGGGGCGTCGGAGACCCAGGGCTGACGGTTGTGACTCGGGAGATTCTGGCAGTTCTGGATGAACTGGATGGCCGCGTCCCAGTTCAGGGGGCGGGTCCCGGCGGGCAGTCGGTCCTGGACGAGGTGGTCCGTGGCCCGCAGAGCTTCGAGGGCGACAAGCGTGTTGTTGAGGTCGGCATGTTGGTTCTTGTCGCCATACCCGACACCCCCATCGAGGGGCGTATCGAGTTTGCCCGGCTCGCCGAAGTCATTCTGTGAACGCGCCAGAAATCCGTGGGCGCGCCGGAGCATGTCGTGATGCTCGGGCCGGTTGGCGAGGGCCAACGCGGTCGCGGTGATTGCCGTGTTGTAGTTGATCAGGCTGCCGCGGTGGAGGCTGCCATCGGGATGGGCGCTCGACGCCAGGTAATCGATCGCCTTCGAAATGGCCGGGGGCGGATTGGTTCGGTAGCGTCCGCTGGGATCGCCGAGGAAGCCGCTGACAACCAAGGCGGTCAGGGCCGGATGATCCGCGGTTGACCACCAGCCGGCGGCGTCCTGCCGCGTCAGGAGCCAGGTCAAACCGCGGTCGATCGCGTGCTGCACTTCGTTGCGCAGCGAGAGATCGGGAGCGCGGTCCGGGGGAATCACCTGGCTCGTGGCGGCCGCTCCCGAGAGGAGCGCGCAAACAGTCGACACAATCCACGCCGCGTGCTTGGCGGCCCGACACCCTTTCGTAAGCGATCGCATCGCCGCTGAGCCTACTGCACGAGGCGTGCCGAAGCCAAGCTGGGATCGGCTCCGAAATGGCTGAGGAGCGAGATGATCGTTGCGAGCTGCGGGCGACGCAGCCGGGAGGAACGGCGGCAGCGGCTGGCGGACGTAGTGCGGGCAATGGGCGGGTTGAAGCACGAAGCGGCGGCACAGGCGGTGCGACGGTTCGCGGCCGGTCTGGGCAAGGACGCGGCGAAGGTTCGGTTCGTGGAAGGCATGAGGCGAAAGCTGTGCGGGGCAAGGTGGGGAGAGCGAGGATGAGAAATGGCTCGCGGGTCTACACAAATGTAGAAGGTATGGCTCTGTTCCCATTGCACCCGGCGCCGGCTTCGCCCCCGAGTCCATCCGCCCGCCGCCAGGATCCTCGACGGTTGCGCGATGCCCCGGAGCTTCTCGAACCGGATCTCATATGTCAACAATACGGATCTGACCCTATTGCCTTTCGCAAATCATGGTGGCGGGCGGGCCGACTCCGAGGCGAGGCCGGCGCCTAACTCGCATAGTTGTTTGTTCCGTTCGACCTTCAACTGAATCACGGCGACCGAACCAGTTTGAGGAACTCGACGGGTGTGACCACGGAGATCCCGAAGGGCTTTTCCAACGCCAGGAGATCGCGGTCGTTGCTCACGAGGACCGATGCCTGGGCGCCCAGCGCGGCAGCCAGGTAGGGTTCATCTTGAGGATCGCGGCCCCGCCGCTTGCCCAGCGGCGCCGGAGCGACGAATTGCACCACCTTCAGCAGTCGCGCCAACTCGGTTTCCGGATCCACGCGACGCTTGTGCGCCTCAAGGATCATCGGGGTCTTCTCGCGATACTCATCCCAGATTGGCGGCGTCACGCAGAGAAGCACTTGCCCGGCATAGACCAGGTCGAGGCAAAAACGGGGATTACCGGTCCAGCCCAGTGCGGAGATCACCACGCCGCAATCGAACACGGCCCGGATCATGGGTTGGCTTTCCGCTTCACTGTCCGGCGCGCGGCGCGGATTTGGCGCTCGATGTCTTGCACGATGTCAGGCGTGATTGGCTCCTGGGGCAGGTGGCGGCGTGCTTCGTGCCAGTCGCGCCATGCCTCACCCATCTCCTCACGCTCCAAGGCGCGCAAGCCCGCCCGCAAGACGTCGCTGGCGTTGCCGTAGCGGCCGGACCGGACCCGCCGTTCGACCGCCGCGCGCAACTCCGGTGTCAACGAGACATTCATCGGCGTCGTTGCCATGATGAATCGACTTTGCCTCGCTACACAAAGATTGTCAATGTCTGCGCATTCTCCTCCCTCTGCCTCACCCGACGCATTCAGTCCGTGAACATGGATGGGTCAGATCCGTATCGTGTGATGTCGTAGTTTCAGAGAAGGCCCCGCAGCACCCCACCCAGATCTACGAGGCGGCCAAAGGCAATAGGGTCAGATCGGTATTACTGACATATGGGATCTGGCTGGAGCAGCTCCGGGGCATGGCGCGACCGTTGAGGAACGTGGTGGCGGGCGCAACTGACTTCAGGCTGGCCGGGCATCCTGTCGTGCTCCTGGAGACTTTTGTCGATACCAGCCGTTTCCAGGGCGTCTGTTACCGGGCGGCCAACTGGTCCTACGTCGGGAACACCACCGGCCGCACGCGCCAGAACAAGTCCCCGATCCCGCAGGCCCCGCCCAAGGCGGTCTGGCTCTACCCCCTGCGGGGCCGATTGGCGGCGCCACTTGCTCGCCCCATGACCCGCTGCCAAGAACTCCTGCATCAGGCGCGCACGCAACCGGAGGCGCTGGCGGACCATTGCCTGCACCTCGAAGCGGAGGTGGCCAGGTTGAAGGACCGGCTGGCCATCGGCAAGCCCTTCATGCCGCACGCCCCCGCTGCCGGCCCCTGAGCCCGACGGCTCCGCGCGCGAACCCAAAGAAAACGCGCCCACTCAGCCCATCAACCTGCTCTCCTCTCTGAAACGACCCTCCAAGTTACTTTTTCCTTTGCCGTCCCCGAAGGCTGCGGGTATGAACCTCAAGACTCGAATCGTTATGGGAGAAATCCGCAGCAAGAACCCGGTCGAGGTCCAGGCGGTTCCATCCGAGTTCCCGGATCCCGGTCCTCAACGGAATGAGGTCACGACCGGGGGCGAGGCCATGCCGGCCCTGTCCGCCCAGCGCACAGCCCGCGCTGTCCGCGCCGCGCTGCCGTCGGGCGGCTTGTTCGCCGGGATGCGATGGCGGATTGCGCCCGCGTCGTTTCCTCTCGATCGCGCGCTGGCGTCCGATCTCGAGCGTCTGGGCCGCGTCCTGCTCCAGTTCAATCGGGCGGTGAACCTGCTCTATCGACAGAGCGTGGCCGGCAAGCAGCCCGCGTGGGTGGCCGAATGGCTCGATCGCGGCAAACCATCCGAGATGATCGCCTGGCAACGGCATCCGTCGTTCAAGAACGATCTGCCCCGCGTGATCCGGCCGGATCTCCTGCTCACAGACGACGGATTCGTCATCACCGAATTGGATTCCGTCCCGGGCGGCATCGGGCTGACGGCGTGGCTGAACCGGACCTATGCGGCGCTTGAGAGCGCGGGCGCCAGCGGCTGCGGCCAGCCGGATCCTGGTGCGTCCGGAGGCGCCCCGACTGGGGGCCTCGGCCGTGGGGGGCGCATTTCGAGCGAGCACGCGCCAAGCGCCGGCATTCTTGGCGGCCCGCGCGGCATGATCGATGGATTCGCCTCGATTTTCGGCGACGCCCCGCGCGTCCATATTGTCGTCTCTCAGGAGGCGGCGACCTATCGACCGGAGATGGAGTGGCTGGCGGGGGAGCTGGAAGGCGCGGAGGGCGGGGTACAGAGTAGAGAGAGCGGAGAGCAAGAGGTCGAGTATCGGGTGCGGGATGCGGAGTTCGACGGGGTCCAGCCGGGGGATGCGGTGTATCGGTTCTTCGAGTTGTTCGACCTCGAGAATGTCCGGGCCGCCCGCGGCCTGTTCGAGTTGGCGTTGGCGAGGCGCATCCGGCTCACACCGCCGCCCAAGCCGATTTTCGAGGAGAAGATGCTCTTCGCGTTGTTGTGGAACAGGAACCTGCGGGGATTCTGGCGCCAGGAGTTGGGGGAGGGTTTCCTGGAGCGCCTGCTGGCCTGCGTGCCCGTGACATGGGTGATGGATCCCGCGCCGTTGCCGCCGCATGCCGCATTGCCCGGCCTCGATTTGACCGACTGGCAGCAGCTCAAGGGCCTGTCGCAGCGCGAACGCGATCTCGTCCTCAAGGTGTCCGGCTACTCCGACCAGGCCTGGGGAGCCCGCAGTGTGGCCCTGGGCAGCGATTTGTCGGCCGGCGATTGGAGCGCCGCGGTCGACAATGCGCTGCGGAGCTTCGCGCGTTCTCCCTATGTGCTGCAGCGCTATCACAAGCCGAGAACGGTGGCCGCGGCATGGTTCGATTTCGAGCGCGGCCAGACGGTTCCTATGGCTGGACGCGCGCGGCTGTGTCCCTATTATTTCGTTGCGGGCGAGGGTGAGGCCGCGCGGGCCCGGTTGGGGGGCGTGCTGGCCACCCTCTGCCCGGCGGATAAGAAAATCATACACGGGATGCAGGAGGCGATCCTGGCCCCGTGTCGTGTGGGCGATGATTGAGTTTGTCCTGTTGGCCTTCAGTTCCCTGTTTGTGATCGTCGATCCGATCGCGGCGGTGCCGGCGTTTCTGGCGATGACGCCCACCGACACGCCCAAGCAGCGGATCAAGATGGCGGGCTTGGCCTGTGCCGTGTCGGCGGGCATGCTGATCGTGTTCGCCTGGGTCGGGAACTACATCTTCCGTTTCCTGGGCATCACGATGCCTGCCTTCCAGATGGCGGGGTCGATCGTGCTCTTGCTCGTCGCCCTCGACATGCTCAAGGCCCAGCGGTCGCGCGTGCATGAAACCTCGGAAGAAACGGACGCCGGCACCGAGAAGCAGGACATTGCGATTGCGCCGCTGGCCGTGCCGATGCTGGCCGGCCCCGGGGCGATTACGACTGCGATCCTGCTGCACAACCAGGCCGGGAGCAGCATTGGGAAGCAGATCGCGCTCTTTTTCTGCATCCTGGCCGTGGCTGGCGTGAGCTATGTCACGCTCCGCCTCTCGGCCCACGGCGCCAAATGGCTCAGCCCGATCGTCCTGCGCCTGATTACGCGGATCATGGGTCTATTGCTGGTGGCCATCGCCTTCCAGTTCGTCTTCAACGCCCTCGAGGCCATGAAGGGCAAGCTGCTCTAGCCCGCATCGCAGTCCTCTTGCGAAGTCTGACCGCCATGCGCACGGACGGGGTGTCGAATACGCGGGTTCGGCGCATTTCATCCTTGCAGTCGGGCGGCTGTTCCTGCAAACCGGGGGAAGCATATCACGTATGAAAACACTCAATATCGGCTTGATCGGCTGCGGCTTCATGGGCCGGGCACACTCGAACGCGCACCGCAAAGTCTGGAATTTCTTCGACCTCGAATACAGGCCTGTCCTGAAGGCGATCTGCGACTCGAACGAGGAGAGGGCCAAGGCCCACGCCGCCCAGTGGGGGTTTGAGTCCGTCGAGACGGATTACCGCAAGCTCCTGGCGCGCGACGACATTGACCTGATCGATCTCTGCCTGCCGAACAACATGCACGCGGAGGTGGCGATCGCCGCCGCCAAGGCGGGCAAGATGATCCTGTGCGAGAAGCCGCTCGCCCGCAACGGCAAGGAGGCCGAAGGCATGGTCAAGGCCGTCGAGAAGGCCGGCGTGCCCAACTTCGTCTCCTTCAACTACCGCCGCATCCCGGCGGTTTCGCTGGCCAAGAAGCTGATCGACGAGGGGCGCCTTGGGAAGATCTTCCATTACCGCGCGAAGTTTTTGCAGGACTGGACCATCTCGAAGGACGTTCCGCAGGGAGGCGATTCGCTGTGGCGGCTGGATGTGAAGGCGGCTGGCAGCGGCGTCACCGGCGACCTGCTGGCCCACTGCATCGACACCGCCCTTTGGCTCAACGGGCGGATCGAATCGGTGACGGCGATGACCGAGACCTTCGTGAAGGAGCGCAAGCACCAGCTCACGGGCAAGATGCAAAAGGTGGGCATCGACGATGCCTGCGCGTTCCTTTGCCGGTTTGCCAACGGCTCGCTGGCGACGTTCGAGTCGACGCGCTACGCCCGCGGCCACAAGGCGCTTTACACCTTCGAGATCAATGGCGAGAAGGCGAGCATTGCCTGGGATCTGCACGATCTCCACCGCCTGGCCTACTTCGATCACCGCGATGAAGGCAAAGTCCGAGGCTGGCGCTCGATCCACGTGACAGACCACGGCGGCGATCATCCGTACATGGACAAGTGGTGGGTGCCGGGGCTGAACATCGGGTTCGAGCATTCGTTTGTGCATCAGCTCGCGGATTTCCTGACCGGCCTGGCCAAGGGCAAGCCAGCCAGTCCCACCTTCGCCGAGGCGCTCGAAACCCAGTACGTCTGCGACGCCGTCCTGCAATCCGCCAAAACCGCGAAGTGGGAGAAGGTCAAGAAGACCAAGTAGGGCGCGCCGGGATTTCGGTGGCACCCATCGGTCTACCGAGTTGGAGACGCGCGCCGACTCGAAAGTCGGCGGGACGAACGTGGGCGTGGGAAGCGCTGTCATTCGCATGAAGTGCAATTCCATCCTTGTCGCGCTTGCACTCTTGTCCCCGGCGTTTGACCCGACGCTGATCGCCGCGTCGGAGTCCTCGGCTGTCAAGCGCCTCTTCGCCGAACCGCCGCGCGAGTACGCCACGGCGCCCCTCTGGGTCTGGAACGACAGGCTCACCGAAGCCCAGGTCCGGGGGACGCTGCGCGACCTGGCCGGGCAAAGGGTCAACCAGGTCTTCGTTCACCCGCGTCCGGGTCTGATGACGCCCTATCTGTCGGAGGAATGGTTCCGCTTGTGGAAGATCGCCCTCGATGAGGCGGAGCGTCTCGACATGAACGTCTGGATCTACGACGAGAACTCGTATCCGTCGGGCTTCGCCGGCGGTTGGGTGCCCGAGCTGATGCCCTCGGCGCGCGGACTGGGTTTGAAGCTGGTCGAAACCAAGGCGGCCCCGGCGTGGCACGAACAGATTCTCAAGGTGTTGCAAGTCCAAGACGACGCCTACACCAGGACCGAAGACATCACCGCCTCGCTCAAGGAGGGAAGATCCCTGCCCGAAGGCCGGTATTTCGTCGCATCGGTTCAGGAAGCGGGCAACTCGCCGTGGCACGGGAACAGGTGGTATGTCAACCTGCTCACGCCGGGGGTGACCGAGACGTTCATCGAGGTCACCCTCGAGGCCTATCGCACGAATATCGGCGAGCACTTTGGCAAGCGCGTGCCCGGGGTGTTCACCGACGAACCCAACATCTGCCCGGCGGGCGGGTTGCCGTGGGCGCGCGACCTGCCGGAGCAGTTCGAACAGCGTTGGGGCTACTGCCTGGTCGACCAACTCCCGAGCCTGGTCCTCGAAGTGGGGGATTGGAGGCGCGTTCGACACAATTACTTCCAGACCCTGCTCGATCTGTTCATCGAGCGTTGGGCAAAGCCGATGTACGACTGGTGCGGGACGAACGGACTCGAATTCACGGGGCATTACTGGGATCACGAATGGCCGCGGTGCATCGGCGTGCCCGACAACATGGCGATGGCGGCGTGGCAGCATCGCCCGGGTGTTGACACGCTCATGAACCAGTATGCCGAGCACACGCACGCCCAGTTCGGCAACGTGCGGTATTGCCGCGAAGTGTCGAGCATCGCCAACCAACTGGGCCGCAAGCGCACGCTGGTCGAGCTCTATGGCGCGGGCGGGTGGGATCTCCGGTTCGTCGACATGAAACGGATCGGCGACTGGCTGCAGGTGCTGGGCCTGAACACGCTCGACCAACACCTCAGCTACATTACCCTGCGCGGCGCCCGCAAACGCGATCACCCGCAATCGTTCTCCTACCACGAGCCGTGGTGGGAAGCCTATCACCTCTCCGCCGCCTATTTCGCCCGCCTCAGCGCCGCGCTGTCCCAGGGCGATCAGTACAATCGCCTGCTTGTGATCGAGCCGACGACCACCGCCTGGATGTACCAGGGAAACGAAGCGAGACTCAAGGAGATCGGCGATTCGTTCTCGAACCTGCTGATGGCGCTCGAAGCCGCTCAGATCGAATACGATCTCGGCTGCGAGGATGTCCTGGCCCGGCATGGGCAACCCGTCGGCGAGACGGTCGCCGTCGCCGCGCCCGCCCACCGCGTCCTCCACAAGGAACTGCGCGTCGGCCAACGCACCTACCACACCGTGGTCCTCCCGCCCGCCCTCGAGAATCTCAACGCGGCCACGGCCAGGCTCTTCGATCAGGTGACATGCGTCCGCGCCTACGGCCGGGCCGAATCGCCCCGCATCGACGGCCAGGAACGGACCTCTTCCGTCCCAGAGCGCGGCATGGACCGCGCCGCCCTCGATCGCTACCCGGCCCGGATCGCGGCCGAACTCGCACACTGCCTCCCGTCCGATGGCTTCGCTCTGCACCGCGACGACGGCGATCGGGGCATCCTGTTCCATCATCGCCGGCAGCTCGACGACGGCGAGTTGGTGTTCCTCGTCAACACAAGTCTCGAGCACCCCGCGCGCGGCACTCTGATCAGCGACCGGCAAGGCATCGAACGGTGGAACCTCGATACCGGGGCGGTCGAGCCCTACGCCTTCGTCAAGGGCAGCGGCGTCACGGCCCGATTTGACCTCCCGCCCGCCGGCAGCCTGCTCCTTTTCCTCTCCCGCGCCAGCCGCTCTCCGGAGACCAAAGTCTGGGGCGCTCCTCTGCCCGTGCCTGCCGCCGGGCCGATCGAGGTCGCCCGGCTCGAACCCAACGTGCTGACCCTGGATTACGTGGACGTGACCGCCGGGGGCGAGTCGCGGACCAATGTCTATTTCTATCAAGCGAACCGGTTCGCCTGGCAGAAGCACGGAATGGACCGTAACCCGTGGGACAGCGCCGTGCAGTTCAAGGACGAACTGATTGCCAGGACATTCCCGTCCGACAGCGGTTTCAGGGCGAGCTACCGGTTTGTGATCGGGGGCGCGGTGCCGTCAGATCTGACCATCGTGATCGAGCGGCCCGATCTTTATCAGATCACGTGCAACGGGCATCCCGTGAAGGCCAGGGCAGGGGCGTGGTGGCTCGACCGGGCTTTTGGCCGGATCGAAATCGATGCCGTCGCCCGGGTCGGCGAGAACGTGGTGACGCTCGAGGCATCGCCTTTCACCATGAATCATGAGATCGAGCCGGCGTATCTTCGCGGCGCGTTCGCGCTCGAGCCAGCCGCTTGCGGATTCAGCGTGGTTCCCGAGCAACCTCTGCATTTGAAGGACGGGGCCGGCTGGAACGACCAAGGCCATCCCTTCTACAGCGCCGGGGTCGCGTATCGCCAGGAATTCTGCGTCGACTCGAAGGCCCCGCGATCGTTCATCCGGCTCGGGCGATGGAACGGGAGCGTTGCGCGCGTGCGGGTGAACGGGGATTTGGCCGGCTACATCAGCGCCCCGCCGTGGGAACTGGACGTGACCGCGGAGCTGATCACGGGCGTGAATCGAGTCGAGGTGACGGTTTTCGGCACTCTTAAGAACACGCTCGGCCCGCATCACAACAACCCGCCACTGGGCAGCGCCTGGCCGGCGATGTTCCACGCGGCCCCCGAGCAGGGCCCGCCTCGAGGCGGCTACTATCAAACAGTCGGTTACGGTCTCTTCGAACCGTTCGCCCTGTTGCAGTCAAGCCCCCTCTAGCCCATTTCTCACCAACATTTGATGTCATCTGACCGGTCGTGAGAAATCCGGACCAGCCTCCCGTTTCGCCGATTCTTGACCACCGCGGAGCCTGAGCCTCCGCCAAGGTGTGCGTCGGACTGTTGTCGATGTTCTGTCGCCCGGTGAGGGCACCGGGCCTACAGAGGATGGAGACTCAGGCTGTAGGCCGCGTGCCCCCACGCGGCGCGGGGACAGACATCGGTCCAGGCGCCGGGTCAGGGGACCCGGCCTACAAGCCGATGATGCCCATTCTGTAGGCCGCGTGCCCCCACGCGGCGCAGACTCGCTTCCCACCGACAAGGGCGTTTACTCATGCGGGCTCATGCGGCCTTGCTTTTGTGCGAAGGGTGAGGCAATGTGCCGATTAACGGTCGGAAACATCAGAAACTCGATAAACCAAATGAAACGATCTCTGCTCAGTCTCACAATCATCGCCGTGTCCGCTCTTCTGGCCGTGACCGGCTGCTCGAAGCCAGATTCCGAATCCAGCATCGAAGGCGCCACGACGGCTCCTGCCATCGACGTTGCCCAGATCGAATCCGCATTCTCGGGGGCTGCCGAGGAAGACACGGGCGATGTCAAGAAGGCGATTGCCGCGGTCAAGGCAGGCGACTACGCAGGGGCGGTCGCGTCGCTGAAGGCCGCTGCCTCGAACCTGAAGTTCACGCCCGAGCAGCAGAAAGCTGTGAAGGATCTCCTGGCCCAGGTGCAGGCCAAAATTGGCGCAGCCGCCGGCCAGGCCGTCGATGCCGTCAAGAAGGTGGGCGAGGATGCCGGCAAGGCCGCAGGCGAGGCGGTCAAGGCGGTCGGAGACGCTGCCAAGGATGCGGCCAAGGACGCGGGCGACGCTGCGAAGAAAGCCGTGAACCCCTAGCCCGGTCATTTTGCACGCTTCGCGAGGAACCGCAACCGGGCTAGATGGGCCCATCTCGAAGCCAACCGATCCCGTGGAGCCCCCGCCTCTCATGGACCCGGGCTCGCATCAACCGGTTTCGGTGCGTTGCGATCCGCGGGGTGTGTTGTTCGAGCCGGTGGATGCCGATGTGCTGATCCGGCAGCGCAACTGCCACGTTGTCCTCACCGAACCTGGGGCCGTGCGGGGCAACCACTGGCATCGGCGCGCCACGGAAGTCTCGGTTGTTCTGGGGCCCGCCCGGGTGTGCATCCGTCGCGAGTCGGGCATCGAGGAAATCCAGGTGCCGGATGGCCAGGCCTGGAGGTTTGTCTTCCCGCCCGGCGTTCCGCACGCGATGCAGAACACCGGTGCCCGCCCGATGGTGGTGATCGCATTCTCCGATCAAGTGCACGATCGCCAAAGCCCGGATGTGGTATCCGACATCCTGATCGAAACCCCCTGACCCGCATGTTTTACGCCCCGTTCGTACACAGGGCGGTCAGACCTCGCAGGATGTCTGCTATGCGGGTCAGGAGAGCAGACTCAGGCACAACATGAAGTCCATCCAAAAGAAGTGTCGCAAGCTGACGCAGCCGTTTCGCGTGACGGACGGCAAGGAGTTCCGTCTCAAGAAGATCGATCCGGATGACACCCTGTGGCTCAAGCGCGAGGACAAGTCCAGGGTGGCGGAAGCCCTGGAGGAGGGGATTCAGGCCCTGGCGGAGTTTCAGGACAGGCTTTACGCGGACAATCGCTGGGCGCTGCTGCTGATCTTCCAGGCGATGGATGCGGCCGGCAAGGACAGCGCCATCAAGCACGTGATGTCGGGCGTGAACCCGCAGGGATGCCAGGTGATGTCTTTCAAGGCGCCGAGCGCCGAGGAACTGGATCACGACTACCTCTGGCGCTGCTTTCAACACCTGCCCAACCGCGGCCACATCGGCATCTTCAACCGCAGTTACTATGAAGAGACGCTGGTGGTGCGGGTGCATCCCGAGCTGCTCGAGAGGCAGCGTCTTCCAGCCGAATTGGTGACCCGGCGAATCTGGGACGAACGTTTCCAGGATATCCGCAGCTTCGAACGCTACCTCACCCGCAATGGCATCGTCGTGCGCAAGTTCTTCCTCCACGTCTCGAAAGAGGAACAGAAGCGACGGTTCCTCGAACGGATCGAGAAGCCGGAGAAGAACTGGAAGTTCTCGTCGACCGACGTTCAGGAAAGGGGATTCTGGCGCGAGTACATGGCGGCGTACGAGGAGATGATCCGCCACACCGCGACACCGGAGGCCCCGTGGTATGTGGTGCCGGCCGACCACAAGTGGTTCACACGCGCCGTGGTCGCGGCGGCGGTGATCGAGACGCTTGCCTCCCTCGAACTCGCCTACCCGGAAGTCGACAAAGACAAGCGCAAGGAACTCGTTGCGGCGAAACAGGCGTTGCTCGAGGAGTGACGGCCCGGGCGCCGCGCCCTTCCGCACCCCTCACCAGTCGAGCGCGCTGCGGCGCGTCCCGGTTTCCTTCCGGGCGCGCTGGCGGCGCCGATCCCACTCGCCCTCGCGTTCCTGCTGCCGCTCGCTGGCCTGGCCCAGCAGCTCTTCGAGTGTCGATGGTTGTCCGTCCCGCAGCGTGCGTTGCCGGGCGGCCTGCTCCGCCTCGAGGGCGACCCGCTCGCGCAAACGCGCGATCCGGGGCTCGACTTCTTGCAGACCCTCGCGGGCGGGCTCCTGCCCGGGCTCGAGCTCCAAGGCCTGTTCAAAGGCCGTCTGCGCGTCCTGATAGTGCCCGAGGGCTTCCCCGGGGCGGTGTTCCTCCGCCTGCTCGCCTCCGGCCACGGCCCGCTGCCCGGCAAGCACCAGTGCCTCGGGCAGCAAGCGGCGCGCCTCCGCCGCGCCAGCATTCGCCTCCGCGTTGTCCGGATTCAGCCCTCGCGCGGCCTCGAAGTTGTCCAGCGCCGCCATCAGCCGCGGCGCCGCCTCCGGACTCTTGCGCGCCAACCGGTCGCGTCCTTCTTCGAGTTCCGTGTTGCCGAGGCGCACGTGCAGTGCCTCGAGCGCCGCGCGCACTTCGAGTTGGCCCCGCCGGGCGCCCTCGTGATCGGTCCGAACTTCGAGGGCTTCGCGGAAATGGCCGAGCGCGGCCTCGTAGGGCTCGATCGCCGATCCCGTGTCCCACTTCGAGTTTTCATCCCCTGTCTTCTGTTCCCGCCGCCCCATTCGAGTCAGGAGATCCGACAGTTTCTCGCGCACGCGCACTTCCCCACGGACAGCGGCCTCGTCGAGCTTTGCCGGTTGGGGAGAGGCTGGGGCAGACGCGCGATCCTCGGGTTGGGCCGTGGCATCCGCTCGCGCGCGTGCCGCCCCCAGATCCTCGAGCGCGGCGCGGTACTTCGACTCGGCTTCCAGGTCCCCCCAGCTCGTATTGCGCGCCGCCTCGACGTCGCCTTTAGCTTCCGCCCCGGCGGCGCGCTCGATCCACCGCTCCTTGAGAGCCGCCTCGATCCGCTCCAGATCGACGCGCAGCGCCCCATCCTCGGGATGCCACAGAACCGCTTCGTCGGCCTTCGCCAGACCATCTTCGAGCAGGTCGATTGCCGGATCGAGAGGCTGCTTCTGCGCCGCCTCGAGCGCCTCCATCCCAAGCCGATGCAACACGCGGGCCAATCGCCGCCGCACCAGGTCGTAGTTGTGCCGGGTGGCGCCGTGGCGCGGACTTCGTTCGAGAGCGACGCGATAGGATTCGAGCGCGCGGCGCCACCATTCGACCGCCTGCTCGGGCGCATTGGTCTCGTGCGGTTCGCCCAGCCGGAACTGGGCGTTGCCCGACTGGAACCAGACCGCCGACCGGAGCCGGCGCGGCAGCGGCTGCGAGGTGAGATCCCGCCAACAGTCAAACGCCGCGGAGTATTGACCTGCCGCGTAGGCCCGGACGCCCCGGTTATAGGCATCCCATGGCGAAGGGGAGATGTCGGCGCCCGCCGAGGGCAGGCGAGACGCCATCAGCGCCGCACCGACGAACAGCAGTCTCAGGATCGGGCCGACTCGTTGTGTGTCAACCATGCCTGCGAATTGATCAAAACTTCATTCGGTCTCTGCCGCCACCGCTTCGCCGGTCGCCCAGCCACCATTCCGCGCCGAGCAATGCCAGCGCCACCGCCAGCGGCCATTGGAAGCGCTCCTGCGGTTCATTGAGGATCCGCTTCGCCGTCGACCGTGGCAAGCCGGCAGCGGTTTGTCGAAACCACCCGCTCAAAGCCGTGCTATGGCGCGCGTCCAGACGCGTGTACACGCCGCCTCCAGCCTCGGCAATGCGCTGCAATCGCAGTTCATCCTGCCGTGAGACCACCTCGCGGCCCAATGAGTTCCTGACAAAGCCCGCGGCACCCCACCTCGGCGCCGGCACGCGAGCGCCCAGCGCCGATCCGACTCCGGCCGTGTGCACGCGCAGCCCTGCCGCGCGCGCCGCGCGCGCGGCCCCGATCGCGTCGCCCTGCAACTGCTCGCCATCGCTGACCAGCAGGAGGGCGCGCGGACCGCGCGTCTCACGATCGAAGCCCTTGAGCGATTCTTCGATTGCTTGCTGCAGGTTGCTGCCCGGGTCGGACACCGTGCCGGGAACCGCCGACTCGATCGCGCGTGCGATGACGCTGTGATCTCGGGTCAGCGGAGCGGCCGCAAAAGCTTCTCCGGCGAAGATCACCAGCCCAACCCGATCTCCGCCCAATCCGGCCAGCAGACGTTCGATGGCATCGGCCGCCACGGTGAGCCGGTTCGTCCCTGCGACATCCGCGGCGAGCATCGAGCGTGAAACGTCCAGAGCGATGACCAGGTCGATGCCCGTTTGCTCGAGCTCGATCTGTCGACGTCCCCATTGCGGTCGGGCCAGTGCCACTCCCAGCGCCAGCACCCCGGCCATAAGCAGAGCCAGCTTCCATCTCCGACGCCGGTAGTTTACCGAACGGAGCAGGCGCGGCAGCAACGGGGAACGGAAGCTCGCCTCGAGATCGCGGCGGGCCCGGCGCCCCGCCCAAAGCCGAAAGAGCAGCAAACCCGCCGCGAGGAGAGACAATAGCCACAGGCAGATGGGTGCGCCGAATGTCATGGCAGCCTCCGTCCGCGCGTGTGCGAGTGGGCCTGCTCGATGAATAACAAGCCGAGGGCCGCCCACCCGAGCCATGGAAAGAGCTCGCGCCATCCCTTCTGCCGCAGATCGCTGAGCTTCTGCTTCTCGAGCCGGTCGATGGCCCTGGAAACGGCCCGCAGGTCCGCCCCGCTCCGTACCCGGAAGAACTCGCCGCCCGTCCGGGCGGCGGCGTGGGTCAACGCCTCGCTCAATTCATCGCCGGGCGCGGCCTCCTGCGGACTGAGGAGCTGGATGCAATGCAGCCGGATGCCCAGCCCATGCAGCGCTTCAGCCACGGCTTCCGGCTCGGGGCCGGCGCTGATGTTCTCGGCATCGGTGACCAGGAGAACGACGCGGGTCTCGTTGGTGTGGCGCTGGAGATGGTGGGCGGCCACGACGAGCCCTGACCCGACATCGGTTCCGACGCCGTTGGTCTCGCCGGCCAATCGTTCAAGCAGCCATTGGTGATCGAGCGTCAGCGGACTGGCCAGATAGGCGTCGCGGTCAAAGCAGACCAGGCCGATGCGATCGTGGGGGCGCGTGCGGATGAACTCGGCGGAAATGCGCTGCAGGGCGGCCGAGCGGGTGACTTGGCGCCCGTCCAGGAGAAAGTCCCGAGTCCGCATCGTGCCCGAGAAATCCAGAGCCAGCATCAGGTTAATTCCGCGCGCGTCTTCCCGCATCTCGGCTTTCGGGACTTGGGGGCGTGCCAGGGCCAGGATCACCAAGGCCAGGACGCCCAGCCGCGGGGCCAGCACCGCGCGCCCCGGGGCGCGGCGCACCGCCTGCGCGGCAGGACGCAGCACAAGGGCCGAGCTGAAGACGAGGGCCGCGCCTGGTCCGGCGCGCCCGCGGCGCCAGGCGAGCAGCGCCAGCAGGGCCAGGGCAAGCAGCCAGGCCGGCGAGGCGAAACGGAACCCATCACTCATGGGCGCGTCCTTCCCCGAACCGAGTTCACGACGGTCGGTTGGCCTGGGCGCGCGCCGCGATGGCGCACCGACCGATCAGATCGGCCCGGTTTTGCCAGATCACTCGGCATGGGTGCTTGCCTTCCTGGGGGCGGCGTCGGACTCCGGACGCGACCGCAGGACAAACGCAAGAGCCGCTGCGTGGAGCTCCTGCAACTCGCCGACACCCGCCACGTAGCGTCCGAACTTGCACAGATCGCACAATTGAAGGAACCGCCCCAGGTGCTGCCGGTCCGCCGCGGGAAGGGCGTCCGACGCCCCCGCCGCCGTGAGGAACTCCTCGGTCGTCAGGCGCGGGGCGCGCAATCCATAGCGCGCCTCGACATAGCCGCGGAGAACGCCGGTGGCGGCGATGCCGTAGTCGCGCGACCGATCCGTTCGCAACAGACCGGTGAAACGTTCGAGCTCGGCCAGGGCCCAATCCCACGGCGCGGGGGCGTCCGGCGTCCCGGGGGGTGATGTCCGCTCGCGCCGCGCCTTGCCACGGAGGGCCAGAGCCAGAAGGAGGCCGCAGGCCGCCACCGCCGCCGCGGCAAGCGCCCAACCGAAACTGGGGGGCGAGAGCAAGCGCAGATCCTCGATGAGGTTCGTCTCGTTCATCCGTCCGCGGGGGGCGCCAGTCGGAGTCGGCGCAGGCGTTGTTCGAAGAACTGAAGCAGGGCGCGCTGATAGGGCTGATTGGTCTGACAGGTGACGCTCTCGACGCCGGCACGGCGGAAGATGTCGGTCAGACGCGCGGTTCGGGCCAGGCGCTGCGTCTCGAAGGCGTGCCGCACGGCGGGGTCGCGGGTATTCAACTCGACCACCTCTCCCGTTTCCGCATCCTCGCACACGAGCCACCCGACCTCCGGCAGGCGCGCCTCGACGGGGTCATGGACACACATGGCAACCACGTCGTGGCGCCGCGCGGCCAGACGCAGCGCGCGCTCGAATCCGTCGTCGCAGAAATCCGACAGCACAAACACCGTCGCGCGCCGTTGCAGCGCGTTGCCGAGGATCTGGAGGGCCTGGCGCAGCGAGGTGCGGGGTGAACGGGCCTGGTGTGTGAGGATGGCCGAGACAATGGCGAGGGCCTGGCGGCGCCCGGTGCGGGGCGCGAGATAGCACTCGACGGCGTCCGTGAAGAGCAGCAGTCCCACACGGTCGTTGTTCAGGACCGCGCTGAGGGCGAGGACCGCCGCCAGCTCGGCGGCCAGCTCGCGTTTGCTCTGCGGCACCGACCCGAAATCGCCCGAGGCGCTCACATCCACCGCCAGCATCACCGTCAGCGATCGTTCCTCGACGCTCTGTTTGATCTGAACAGCCCCCGTGCGGGCTGTGGTGTGCCAGTCGATGCTGCGCACGTCATCTCCCGGCTCGTAGGCGCGGACCTGGTCGAATTCG
Organism: Verrucomicrobiota bacterium; assembly: GCA_022710935.1. Classification (GTDB taxonomy): domain Bacteria; phylum Verrucomicrobiota; class Verrucomicrobiia; order Limisphaerales; family J093; genus MWFF01. The sequence continues at coordinate 81,823 of JAKLFY010000004.1, read as the reverse complement.
AGCCCCCGACCCCGAAACACCGAACGGTAGGGGCCGGCGAGCAGATCTTCCACGAACCGCCGGGCGCGCAGCTCGACCAGGCGCACCCGCCGCATGATTTCGGTCGCGCCGTGCGAGGCGGGCGCGCGGCCCGGTGACGCGCTCCCCTCGGTCCGAATCGGCGGCGGGAGGTGATGTGACGGGGCGCGCTTCATGGGGAGGCGCTGCGATTCAACGGTTGAGTGCGCACTGGGGACCATGAACCGGTTTGTAGCCGCCGACGTGAGTCGGCGCTGATTCCCGTCTTTGCGGAGCGAGATGGCGCGGACTTACGTCCGCGGCTACGGATACACAGTTCACGGGACGGGTTAAAACTCAACAGTTGAATGCGCTTGAGGACCATGAACGAGAAACTTCAAGGCACCGGCACCTGGGCGAGCAACTCCGCCACAATGTGCTCCGAGGTCATCCGGTCCGCATCGGCCTCGAATGTCGTCAGCACCCTGTGGCGGAGGACGTCCGCCGCGACCGCCTTGACGTCCTCGGGCGTGACGTGCGGACGCCCGCGGAGGAACGCGAGCGCTTTGGACGCCAGCGAGAGGTTGATCGAGGCCCGGGGCGACGCGCCGAACCGGATGAACGGCGCCAGGCGCGGCGCCACCGTCGACGGATCCCGCGTGGCGAACACCAGCCGCACGATATAGTCCGACACCTGCTCGTCGACGAACACCTGATCGACCAGCGCGCGCATGGCCAGGATATCCTCGGGTCGCACCACGGTCGTCAGCGGCGGGCGCGGAGCCGTCCGGGCCATCAGGGCCATGATCTGCCGTTCCTCGGGTTCGGTCGGATAGGTGACCACGACCTTCAGCATGAAGCGGTCCACCTGCGCTTCCGGGAGCGAATAGGTTCCCTCCTGCTCGATCGGATTCATCGTTGCCAAGACCAGAAAGGGAGAGGGCAGAGGGAAGCTCTGTTCGCCAATCGTGACCTGTCGTTCCTGCATCGCTTCGAGCAGCGCGCTCTGCACCTTGGCCGGGGCGCGGTTGATTTCGTCCGCCAGGACCAGGTTCGCGAAGATCGGCCCCTTGCGCGTGTGGTAGCTGTTGTCGCGCGGGTTGAAGACCAGGTTGCCGATCAGATCGCCCGGCAGGAGATCCGGCGTGAACTGGACGCGGGCGAACTTGAGGTGGAGGCATTGGCCCAGGGCATTGACGGTGGCGGTCTTGGCCAGGCCGGGCACGCCTTCGAGCAGGACGTGGCCGTTGGCGAGCAGGCCGACCAGGAGCCGCTCGATCAGCGTCTGCTGCCCCACAATCGAACGCGCCATCTCCGCGCGCAGCGCCTCCAACCGCGCTTGATGCCCCCCAATGGCCGCTTCGAGCGGCTGCAAGTCAGTGTGCATCGCGCCTCGCCAGAAAATACTCCCCGCCCCGTTTCGTGGCGAACTCGATCGCCTGGGTGGCTAGCGGCCTCGTCTTTACCACGGCGCCGCGCGCCGACCCCGAGCGCACGGTGACCGGGACCGGACACCGGAGCCGGCACACAGCCCCGTCGAGCGATTCGATGCGCCCCGACTCGAATTGTCCGCCCCGCCACGCGAGATCGACGGCGAACCCGCCCCGGGCGCGCAATCCGCTGACGTGCCCATCGGCCCAGGCGGACGGTTTGGCGGGCAGCAACTCGATTTCCCCGGCGTGGCTTTGGAGAAGCATCTCCGCGAGGCCGGCCGTGCCTCCGAAGTTGCCGTCAATCTGGAAGGGCGGATGCAGATCCAGCAGGTTGGGCGCCGTGCTTTGGCGGAGCAATGCCAGCAGATTCTCGTGCGCCTTGTCGGCGTCTCCCAGCCGCGCCCAGAAGTTCAGAATCCACGCCCGGCTCCAGCCGGTGTGGCCGCCGCCGTGCGCGAGCCGGCGTTCGAGCGTCTTCCGGGCCGCCTGGGCGAGTTCGGGCGTGCCGGTGCGGGTGATCTCTCTGCCCGGGTGCAGGGCAAACAGGTGGGAGATGTGCCGATGCCCCGGCTCCGGTTCATCGTAATCCTCGGACCATTCCATGATCTGGCCGTGGCGTCCGATCTGAGTGGGCGGCAGTTTGGCCAGGGTGGCGGCGAGCTGGCCGCGGAACTCGGCGTCGATCCTGAGGATCTCGGAGGCTCGGATGCAATTCGAGAAGAGATCCCGGATGATTTGCGAGTCCATCGAGGGCCCCATGCACAGTCCTCCCTTCGTGCTGTTCGGGAGGCGGTAGGTGTTCTCCGGCGAACTGGATGGCCCGCTCACCAGCCGGCCTTTCGAATCCTCGACCAGGAAATCGAGGAAGAACTCCGCGGCTTCTTTCATGGGCGGGTAAGCCCGCCTGGCCAGGAACGTCCGGTCGCCCGTAAACGCGAAATGCTCCCACAGATGCTGGCAAAGCCACGCCGCGCCCATCGGCCATAATCCCCAGCCCGCGCCGTCCGCAGGCGTGGTGAACCCCCACACATCGGTCAAGTGGTGCGCCACCCATCCGCGAGCGCCGTAGTGCACCCGGGCCGTGCGGCGGCCCGATTCGCGCAGGGACTCGATGAGCTCGAACAGCGGCTGGTGGCACTCGGAAAGGGCCGTGACCTCGGCGGGCCAGTAGTTCATCTGGAGATTGATGTTGAGATGGTAGTCGCTGTTCCAGGGCGGGTTCATGCCCTCAGCCCAAAGACCCTGGAGATTCGCCGGCAGATCGCCCGGACGAGAGCTCGAGATCAACAGGTACCGTCCGAACTGAAAATAGGTGGCCAGCAGATGCGGGTCGTTCCCGCCTTTCTTCATCGCCGCCAGCCGCGCGTCGGTGGGGTGGACCGCGGCGTCCGCCCCGCCCAGATCGAGGCTGACCCGGTTAAACAACGCCTGGTAATCACGCACGTGCGCCGCCACCAGGGCGGCGTACGGCTTGCGGATCGCCGCCTCGACATCTTCGGTGGCGACCTGCAGCGCGTCGCGCCCGCCGAAGCTCGTCGCCGCCCCCAGAACCAGGGTGACCGATGTCGCGTTCCGCACTTCGAGGCGGCGCGCCGGGGCGAACATCTGGCCGCCCTGGGCGTTGGCTTGAAGAACGGCGCAGTACTCGGTGCCCTGCCCGCCATCCACCTGTCCCTGCAGCAGCACGCGATCGGGCGAACGCGTGCTGGTCCGGAAATCCTGCTCGCGATCCAGCGTCGCAAAGAACGTCAAACCGCCCGGCCTCGAGCAGGTGAGGCGCAGCACGAGCACCTGATCGGGATGGCTCGCAAAGAGCTCGCGCGTGTGCCGGATCTCCCCAACCCGGTACTGGATGCGCACAACCGCCCTTTCGAGATCCAGCTCGCGCTGGTAGTCCTGGGCCGCTTCGTGACCCGGAAAATCGAGGCGCAGATCACCGAGCGACTGGTACGGTTTGACCCTCATGGGTCTGCCCATGAGATGCTCCTGGGCCAGCTTGACGGCCTCGTCCGGCCGCCCGTCGAACAGGAGCCGCCGCACCTCGGGCAGGTGCTTGAGCGCCTCGGGGTTGGTGGTGTCGCGCGGGCCGCCCGACCAGAGCGTGTCCTCGTTGAGCTGGATGCGCTCACGCCCGGTCCCTCCGAACACCATCGCCCCCACACGCCCGTTGCCGATCGGAAATGCCTGCTTCTCCCAGTTTGTCGCCGGTTCGGCAAACCAGATTCTGAGCCCCCCAGGGGCGCCGGTTGCCGCCGACGGCGAAGATGGCAAAGATGCCGCCCCCAAAGCCGCTCCGGGGATCCCCGGCAGCCAGGCGGCCAGCCCGAGCGCAAAAGCAAGCCCGCCGACGAATCGGATGCGAATCATGGAGGCAAGGGTTTCCCAGGCCCGCCCCAGCGTCAAGCTTGTGAGGACACCGCGGCGGGTCCTTCACTGTCCCTTGACGCTGCCGCAACGGCTGGCATGATCCGGCCCGGGTATATGGCTGAGACCAGGAGAGAGAAGCTGCGCCGCGACGAACGCCGCAATTTGGACATCGAGATCGGGTTCCTCGAGGGACTCACACGACGCGATCCGTGCTATGACGACGCCCTGAGGCTCCTCGCCGACGATTACTCGCGCCGCGGGCGCTTCGAGGACGGGCTGCGCGTGGACGCGCAGTTGGCCCGCCTGCGGCCGGAAGATCCGCTGGCCCATTACAACCTCGCCTGCAGCTACGCCCTCACCAACCAGTTTGATGCCGCCTACGCGGCCCTCAACCTCGCCATCGACCGCGGGTATCGCGATTTCCGCTGGCTGGCTCGGGATCCGGACCTGGCCTCCTTCCGCAAGCACCCGCTCTACCGCAAGCTTCGCGCCCGAGTCAAAGCGCTGAGGATCGAGGTGCGGTGACGGCGGATTATGAATGTCACCGTCGGCAACCGCGCCCGCCACTACCGCACCGTCGACTTTGATGTTCGCCACAACACGGTGCGGTTGATCGAGCAACGGTTGTTGCCGCACCGGTTCAAAGTGGTCGCCACGCCCGACTACCGCGCGACAGCCGCAGCGATTCGCGACATGGTGGTTCGGGGCGCCGGAGCGATCGGGGCGACGGCTGCCTTCGGCCTCGCCCAGGGTGTCCGCGCGTTTCGCGGCGCGAACCTCGATCGCTTCGAAGTCCGTGTCGCCACCGTCTACGCGACGCTCAAGGCCGCCCGGCCGACCGCGGTCGACCCGGTCAATGCCATGGACCAGGTCCGCCGCCGGATGACCCAAGGCGGCACGGTTGCGGAACAGCAGGATCTGGCGCTGGCGGCGGCACAGGCCTTCGCCGACACGAACGTCCAGGAGTGCGAAGCCATCGGGCGGCATGGCCTGGATCTGATCCCGGAAGGGGCGCGCGTACTGACGCACTGCAACGCCGGCTGGCTGGCCTTCGTGGATGTGGGCAGCGCCACCGCCCCGCTCTACGCGGCGCAGGCGGCCGGTCGGACCTTCCACGTCTATTGCGACGAAACGCGGCCCCGCTGCCAGGGGGCATCGCTCACGGCTTGGGAGCTGGCCCAGCAGGGCATCTCGCACCAGGTGATCGCGGACAACGCCGCCGGGCACTTGATGCAGCGCGGCGAGATCGATCTGGTCATCGTGGGCAGCGACCGGATCCTGGCCCGGACCGGCGAAGTCGCCAACAAGATCGGCACATACACCAAGGCGGTCCTCGCCCGCCGGCATCGACTCCCCTTCTACGTGGCGATTCCGCTCTCGACCATCGACTGGGAAATGGGGTCCGGACGCGCTATCCCGATCGAGGAACGCGCTGAAGAGGAAGTCCTCGGGGCCTGGGGCCTTGCGGCAGGAAACAAACGGACCTGGGTCCGCGTGGCCAACCCGACCAGCGGCGCCCGCAATCCCGCGTTCGACGTCACCCCGCCCGAGCTCATCACTGGAATCATCACGCCGCTGGGCGTCTTCCGGCCTCGGCAGCTCGGACGGCTGCGTCGCAGGCTGGAAGGCTCGGAGATCCGCTGATTGGAGGGTGCCCGGGACACGCCGGGCGGGTGTGGCGGAAGTTCCCGGCACAACATCTGCTCTTTATCTGCTCCTTGATGGGTGACGCAACCAGGTTCTGTCCGAGAGCCGTTGCGGACGGAATGGGTCGATCCTGCTCCTGAAATCTGTGGTATCCGAGTGCTGTGCCAATCGAGTTAGGCTGCCAGCCCGAGCGCGCCCGGGCCGGCTCGGCGTCTCATTGGCGGCATGGTTCGCGATGGCGGCGTTGGCCGAGGCGGGTTCATCGCCCGGCCTCGATCCCCATTTCGGTCCATCTTTCACCACCACAGCCGACGCCGATTTGCGAGCGGTCGCAGTGCAGGCCGATGGCAAGGCGATCGTCGCGGGCCGGTTCGAGTTCTTTCATGGACGCCCCATCAGCGGGTTGGTCCGGCTCGATACGGACGGCGCGGTGGACACGAGTTTTGCGCTGTGGCCCGGAGTCGAGGGCGCCGTCAACTCCGTCGCACTCCAACCGGATGGGAAGATTGTGTTCGGAGGCGATTTCACGAGCGTGGCCGGCCAGGCGCGGCACGGTGCGGCCCGGGTCGACTCCGAGGGGAACCTCGATGAGGCCTTCGCGCCGCATGTGGACGGACAACGGTCGCGCAGAATCGATGTGGTGCGGGTTCTCGAGGACGGGCGCCTCTTCATCGGCGGCCAGTTCAACACGGTCGAATCGGCCCCGCGCGCCTGCCTGGCGCGGTTGAAGCCCGACGGCGCCCTCGATGAGACATTCGATCCTGGCGCGGGAGTCGAAGACGCATTCGGGATTGTGCAGGACCTGGCGCCGCTGCCGGACGGGGGTGTTGTGGTTGCCGGGTTGTTCACGAAGTTCGACGGGCAAACACGCCCCGGTTTGGTCCGGCTTGACGCCGCGGGGAACGTGGTTCCCGAGTTCAACCCCGGCCTGTACTGGAGCCAAGGGTTGGTCAGCGTCGCGCTGGTCCGGCGTCAGGAAGACGGTCATCTGCTCGTAGCCGGGCGCTTCGACCAGTTGGAGGGCCAGACGCTCTTCGGCCTGGCCCGCTTGCAGGAGACAGGGGTCGCGGATGCCAGTTTCGAGGGCGATGGCTGGGGCGATGGCGTGGTGAACGCGGTGCGCGACCTGACAATTCAACCGGATGGCCGGATCGTGGTGACGGGCGATTTCGATCGGTTCGGAGAGAGCCTGCACCCGGGGATCGCACGGCTCGAGGCCGGCGGCGCACCGGACGAGACGTTTGACCCGGGGCCAGGCCTGCAAACGGCCGGGAGATCGGCGGGTGTCGGCATGGCGGTCGCAGTCCAGGGCGACGGGCGCATCCTGGTGGCGGGGCAATTCAGGCAGATCGGAACCGAGGTGCGCCACAACCTCGGGCGGCTGCACTCGGACGGATCGGCCGACCCGGACTATTCGGATTCCAAACGGATCGTCGAGCGGGTTGGCTCGGTGAACGCGATCACGGTGCAGGAGGACGGCCGGATCCTGGTCGGCGGGGATTTCGAACGCGTCGATGGCCAGCCCCGCCAGGCCCTGGCGCGAATCCTCCCGCATGGGGCACTGGATGAATCGTTCGACGCCCATGTCAGCCAGGGCGGCGTGGTCAATGCCATCGTTCTCCAACCGCAGGGCGAGGTGATCGTGGGCGGACGATTTGCCACCGTGCAGGCCAAGTCTCGAGCCAACCTGGTTCGCCTTGCGGCCAATAGCCAACTCGACGCGACATTCGATCCGGGCTTGGGGCCCAATGGCGAGGTCTACTGCCTGGCGCTTCAGCCCGGCGGCCACATTCTGGTCGGGGGACTGTTCGACGAAGTCAACGGCGTGCCCCGCTTTCGGCTGGCGCGCCTCGACGCCTCGGGCGGCGTCGATCCCGGATTCGATCCTCATGTGGCCTCGTGGGTTGCCGCGCCGGATGTCTATTCCATCGTTGCGCAAGACGACGAACGCCTTGTCATCGGAGGCTACTTCGACACCGTGAATGGGCAAACGCGATCGGGTCTCGCCCGGCTGCGGCCCGATGGCTCGCTGGATTCCGACTTCGGCGGGTTGTCCCTCCTCGATGGCGATCTGCCGATCGTCACAGGCATCGCCCTCGAGGGCGATGGACGCCTGCTCGTCACCGGCACCTTCAGCACGGTCGAGAGCGAACCGCACCGCGGCATTGCCCGCCTTGACCCCGAGGGAACACTCGATCAGAGCTTCGATCCGGGCGCAGGCATCGCGGGAGGCGGCCTGCCTGCTGTTTACGGCGCGGCTCTCGGACCGGGCGGGTGGTGGGTCGTCGTCGGCGAATTCGAGTCATTCAACGGCACGCCGCGGCTCAACCTGGCCATCGTCCGTGCCGACGGCTCACTCGACCCCGACTTCGACCCGAAGGGTTGGATGGATCGCTGGGCCCTCGCGGCTGCGGTCGACGCCGAGGGCAATATCCTGGTGGGCGGCCCGTTCACCACGATCGACGGCAAGGCGCGGCAGGGGCTCGCTCGATTCCGATCCGCGGACCCGGCGCCCGCGTCCGTCGCGATCGGATTGGACCAGGCAACCGCCGTGGTGTCATGGAAGGGACCCGGCACTCTGCAATCGAGCGATTCGCCCATCGGCCCCTGGCGCGATGAGCCCGGGCTCGGCAGCCCAGCCTCCGTGCCCCCCAGCCAGCCCGCCCGCTTCTTCCGCGTTGTCCGCTAACCTGTGTTTCACGGAGTCTCCATCACGTCACCTCGCCCCACCGATCTGCTTTCATGAAAGTCCTCTACATCCACGCGCACTTCGACGACTACGAATTCACCGCCGCCGGCACCTTCCACGTCTGGCGGCAGCGGCTCGGGAACGATTTCCGCGGCAAAGTCATCGTCTGCACCGACGGCGCCGCCGGACACCACTTCCGCACGCGCGAGGAAACGGCCCGCCTCAGGCTGAGCGAACAGCTCGAGTCCGCGCGGATCGGCGGTTACGAGTTCGAGCTGCTCCGGCTGCCGGGCGGGCAGGTCTCTCGAGAGGCCTGTCTGCGTGTGACACTCGAGTTCCTGGCCGCTCTCTGGAAGGCCATCCGCGACTTCGAACCCGACTATCTGCTGTGTCCGCCCTTGCCGGCGGATCCCTTGGCCGGCGTGCATGTGGATCACCTGGCGGTGGCACAGGCGGTCCGCGAGGTTGCCTACATGATCAATGTGCCGCACGCCTTCACGCCCGAATACCCGGCCGACGAGACGGCGTCAGTCGCCTGCGCGGTGCCGGTGATCATCGCGGTCTACGACGGTTACATGTTCGGCGCGAACACCCACGACCTGGCCGTCGACGTCGAGGAGGCGTTCGACACCCTCTGCGCCATGACCTGGTGCCACCAGTCCCAGATCAAGGAATGGCTGCCCTGGGTCGGACGCCACCACATGGACGTGCCCCGAGACCGGGCGGATTGGAAGGCCACTCTACGCCGCCGGTTCGACCGCAAGAACCGGGAACTCGAGATCGCTTCCCCGCACGCGATGGAAGTCTTCACCGTGACTGCCTGGGGCGAGATTCCGCGGATCGAACGACTGCTCGAGGAGATCCCCGGCTTGTGCCCCCAGACCAGCCACATCGATTCACTCCGCGAGCGTTTGACCCGCTGGCACGGCAAGGCGTGACAACGGGTCCATCCAAGACCTGGTCTTCAATCTATGAGCCAACACAATCACGGCAGCAATGATCAGCGGGGTATGGCCAGCGCATGGGGCCATCGGCTTCGGTTTTTCTTCGCGTTTTTCGTCACCGTCGGCATCGGCCCGGGAAGAGCCGAGGAAGTGCCCTACGGCGTCGGCGACTGGCCCGAGGCCTTGGGCAACCACCGCGCCCGCATCCGCGTCGAGCAGCCGGCCGAGGCGGTGTGGGTGCGGCTGCCCTGGCGCCGGCGGGACACGGCGCCGGAGCGGACGGAGATCATCGTGATCGATGCCGCGACGAACCAGCGCATCGAGAACGTGCTGCGGGTGAATATTCAGCGGCAGTTTGGAGATCTGTTGTTCCAGCCGCTCACCGTGCCCGGTGAGTGTTTGGTCTACTACATGCCTTACAAGACCGAAGGCTCAGCATACTTTCCGGCCACGGTCTACCTGCCGCCCAGCAACACCGCGCAGCCGGCGTGGGCCGCGGCCTGTGGCCCACTGGCCGAACGGCTGCGCGCGGGTGACACATCCGGACTTGAACCGGCACGGGTGCTCGAGTTTCAGGCCATCAACACGTTCCACCGTTTCGATCCCATGGAAATCGTGGCCTCACCGCACGAAACCCAGACACTCGTGGCCGCCCATCCCGGAAGTCCGTACCTGCTCTTTCCCGAGGACCGGCGGCATCCCATTCGCATGACCGACGAACTGCCGTTGCGCTGGGTCCGCGCCGGGCCGAGCGCGGCGTTTGCGGGCGAGGCGTGCCGGGGCGAGGACTACGCCTTCCAGATCGGCCTGTACGCCCACGGGCAGGCGGTCGAGGACGTCGCGGCGGAGTTCAGTGACTTGACATCGGGGGCAGGCAAAGCCATCCCAGCCAGCGCCTGGCGCTGTTTCAACCTGGGCGGCACCGACTGGCTCGGCCGGCCACTGCGCAAGGTCGTGACGGTGCCCCGGCGCAAGGTGCAGGCGCTCTGGTTCAGCGTCGCCGTCCCGCGCGATGCGCCTCCGGGCATGTACCGGGGCACGGTGACGCTGCGCGCCAGGAACGCCCCATTCACCCCCATCGCTTTCACGCTGCGCGTTGCCGACACGGTGCTCGAAGACGCCGGCGTCGGCGATCTGTGGCGGCATGCGCGGTTGCGTTGGCTCGACTCGACCATTGGCCTGGACCAGGAAGTGTACCCGCCCTATACGCCGGTCGAAGTTCGAGAACGCAACTTCAGCGTCCTCGGTCGGACCGTGGGATTGGCCGACAACGGTTTGCTGTCGGGGATCGCCAGCACCTTCACGCGCAACGTGGACGGTGCCGCAGGCACCCCGCGGGAGCTGCTGGCCGAGCCGATGCGTTGGGTTGTCCGAATGGAAAACGATCGACCAGTGATCTGGCGGAGCGACGGTCCGCGGATTGTCAGCCGCGCCCCAGGGGCGGTGCGGCTTGGCAAGATGAGCCCAGGCTCGAAAAACGAAGACTTCAGCACGCTCGGGCCTGCCGGGGTCTGCGCGATCGATGATGTGCGCGTGCTGGGGAACAAATAGCCCATTCCCCAGCGCTGCGCCAAATCAGATGTCCGGCCTGTGGCACAACCGCCTCGGGCCCGAGTCCCCGCGCTGGCTCGCCAGCGGCAGTTCACATTCCGTTGCCCAAGGGGCCGCTTTCCGAATGACGCGGAGGGCGATCCAGAAACCGTCCGCCCTCAGTTGCGCATGGTCGTGCGTTCGGCGACCCAGGCGATCGTTGCTGTCCTGCGCGTACTGAATCCACGCCAGCGTCAACTGCCGCGTGTTGTTCATGCACATGATGCCCTGCGCCTTCTGCTTGGCCTAGCTCAACGCCGGCAGGAGCATGCCGGCCAGGATCGCGATGATCGCAATCCCCACCAACAGCTCGATCAATGTGAATGCGCGCGCCCGCGCGAGGCCTTGCGCGTCCGCACTGCGGACGGAACCCATCTTTTGAGAATCTACTCGATGCGGACGCGGTAGCAGCCACCGGCGGTGCCGGGCCGGTCGTCGAACACCTCGATGGTCTGCCCGGTGCCGTTGGTGCTGACGAAAGTCTGCCACGACAGGGGAAAGCCCGAGGCGAATTCGAGGTGATTGACGAAGTTGCTCAGGCTGTTCCACGCGAGGCGCAGGCGCCCGGCGTCGACCGCGATCCGGACGCGCGGCCAGTCCGGCAGGGAGAAGTCGCTGTAGATGAGGTCGCCGAACGTCGGAGCGGGCGACAGGACCGGCACCCGGTAGAGCGCGCCGCCGAGATTGAGCGGAAAGATGCCATTGGCGACCGAGGTCCGGTTGAAGCGATTCAACAGGTTCGTTCCGACCGCCACGCGTCCGAACACCGTGAAGCCGCCGTCGACCGTGTCGAGTCCGACGTTGTCCGCCAGGTTGAGGAACCACTGTGAGGTGGCGGAGTTGGTCTGGCCGCCAGCCCGGGCCATCGCGATCGTGCCGTAGGTGTTACTCAGAGTCGGGCCAACGGAATACTCGTTGGTGATGCTGCCAAACGTCGGCACGGACAGGATGGCCGGATTCGATTTGAACCGGTTGGTCACAAAGAACCCGCCGCCTTGGATGACGAAGCCCGGTTCCCACCGCTGCACGAACGAATCGCGGAATCGCCCAGTGGCGACATACTGCTTGAAATTGGCGACTGTCACGGGCTTGTCCGTGTCGAACAGGACAAGGAGCCAGTCTCCGAGGGGCGTGTGAACCTGGGCCAGGCTGTCGGCGGCGCGCCCGGCGGCCAGCGAGGTCCAGAGCACCGCGAGAATCCAGGAAAGCGAGCCAATCCGGGTCATGCGATTCGATGCGGATGAGTTCCCAGCCTGCTTGCTGATTTCTCTTGTGAACTCCGGCTTTGCGGTGGCAAGAAAGTGGCGAGAAATGCAGGCTAGCATGGGGTCTGTTTGAGCTGGCGTTCGAGGGGCCGATGCAGCGGGCCGTTGCTGGCGATCACCTCGAAGGCGTGCTCGCCCGCGAGCGGGCGGGGTCGGTAGACGCCGCCGGCGCACTCGACAATGAGCCCGCCGGCTGCGATGTCCCAAAGGCTCAAACGCGGCTCGACGTAGGCGTCGAATCGGCCCGACGCCACGTAGGTCAAGGCCAGCGCCGCCGAGCCCATGATGCGGATCTTGCGCACGCGATGCACCAGGCGCTGCAGCATCGGCAACATCCGGCTCAGCGCATCGGCATCCTTGCCGAACCCGACCGAGACAATCGTGTCGGCCAGCTTGCGGCGGCCGCTGACGCGGATGGAACGTCCGTTGAGCCGCGCCGGCTTGCCGCGGATCGCGGTCCAGAGCTCGACGGAGAACGGGTCATAGACGACGCCCACAACGGTCCGATAACCGCCGGCGGAATTCGAGTCGCGCAGGTCCAGGGCGACGGACACGCAGGCGTGCGGGATGCCGTACGTGAAGTTGACGGTTCCGTCGATCGGATCCACCACCCAGCGAAGCGGGGATCGGGCGTCGCCGGCGACTCCCTCCTCGCCGAGCACGGCGCTCGTGGGAAAGCCCTCGAGCAAACGGCGTTGGATCAGGGCCTGGCAGCGGACATCCAGTTCGAGCTTGATGTCGTGACGGGTCGCGGCATGGACTTTTTTGGCGGCATGCGCGTTCCGGCGCATCAGGCGGCCCGCTTCAAGCGCGGCGGTCACCGCCGTTTGAAGAGCCCGGTGTTGTTCCTTTTGGTTCATGGTCTCAGAGAATCATCCACCCCGGACAAAATGCAGCTTGTGCGCCTGGGCGTCCAGACTTTCCATGCGGCGTCAACGGGGGAATTCAGCAGGCCTCGCCGCATCCTCGGCGCTGCGCCCGCGGCGCCCCGAACCGTCTTCTCCATCCGCCAATTCGACCGCCAACGCCCGCAAACGCCGCCGCTCGGGCTCGGGCAATCCGCGCGGATCGAACCGGAGTCGGTAGTGCAGTCCGAGCGCCTCCTCGAGCGAGTTGGACACGGCATGGCTGCCCGGTGGAGCCAGGCCGCGCACCCAGGCGCGCAATGTCTGGTGACGCGGGCGCGGCCCGTGGCGCTTCTCGAGATGGCGGGTCACGGCGTAGAACTCGGAATCCAGGCCGGGGCGCGCAGGCGGGCGTTCGGAGGCTGTTGCGGGGCGCTCCCGGGTTCGGCGCCAGCGGCTGCCGCGGATCTGCCGCCAGGCCAGCCAGGAGAGGGCGAGCATGCCGGCCGCGAAGACGAGGATGCGCCAATTGCCGCCGCGCTGGCGCCACACGGCGAAGCGATACCACGCCTGGGAGAACCAGTCGCCGAGCCTCTCGAACGGCCCGGCCCCCGCCGCCTCGCGCTTGCGCCAGGTGCCCGGCGTCGTGTCGACATCGCGCCAGCGCCCGTCGATGTAGGCCAGGCACCAGGCGTGGGCGTCCCGTCCGCGCGCCAGCCACTGGTCGCCGCGGCGGTCGCCGGGACTGAACCCGACGGCATAGCGCGTGGGCACGCCGGCGACCCGCAGCAGAAGCGCGGTGGCCGTGGCGAAGTACTCGCAATGACCCGCCCGCGACTCGAGCAGGAACCTGGACAGCGCGCTGCTGTTGGTTCGGGACACCGCAGGCCCTTGCCATCGGGTGTAATCGAACGCGCCGGCAAAATGGCGCTCGACGGCGGCAACGGCCGCCTCGGGCGTCTGCCCCGCCAGGCCCAGCGCCCGCGCCGTCTGCGCGATCGCCTCGGCGTCCGGTCCGTTCAGCGGGTCGAGATCCATATCCTCGGGCTCTGGCGGACCGTCAAATCCCCCGCCTGCGCCGTGTTCGACCGTGTAGATCGCCAAGGGCGGGCCCTCCTGCATGCGGGCCGAGGCGAGGTAATTGGTTTCCACATCCAGGGCCGGCAGGTCGCGGATGGTCAGCGCGTCGCCAGGCAAGGCAAGCGGCGCCTCGCCCCTCGAAGTGTACCGCGCGATGGTGATGAGCCGCCCCTGGCCCGGCTCCGCGGCCAGGCGCCAGACATGGCCATCGATCGGCAGCCCGACGCTTTGAAATTCCCGGTGCGCTGTTCCCCAGATGTTGGCGCGGAATCGGTTGAACGCGGCCTCGCGCAGCAAGCCGGGCGCCACGCCATCGTCCGTGCGTATCCGCAGGACGATTCGCCCGGATTGTTTCAATCGTCCCACGGCGCCGAGGGCTGTGGCGCCGCGGACTTGGTCGAATCGCGCCTGGCCGACGCCCTGGAACAGGCGGGTTTCGAGTGAAAGCCACGTCTGGCGCACACCCTCGAGTCCGCGCTGTGCCAGCAGCGACCCCGCCAGCAGCACCAGGAACATCCCGATCCAGACCGGCGCCGGATAGCGCGGGCTGCGCCAGGGCCAGAGCGCCCAGGAGATCACGCCCAAAAGCATCGGCAGGTAGAGTTTCGAGTGGTCCGTGCTGGCGGAGGACGCGAACAACACCACGGCGAAGTACACGTAGCCTGTGTGAACGCGGCTCGCCGCCCAATCCGGCCCCGCGTGCGGCGCAGCGGATGGGTCGGATGCCTTCGAGCGGAACGAGAACGTGGCCCATGGGAGGGTTGTCGTGCGACTCAAGGCCTGAGCGAGCAGGAACGGGTAGAGGACGAAGGGCAGCCAGCGAAAGAGCGCGACCACTGTCTGGGAGATCCGCCGCATCTCCTCGAGCCGCGTCGCCGGAGAAGCGGTCGTGACAATCGCTCCCACCGTGCCGAGCCCTTCCCGGGCCAGGAACAGGTACAAGGCGGCGCCGAGAAAGAGCAGCGCCGTGAAGTTCCACAGGCGGACAAAGTCCTCCTGCCGGAGCTCGAAACGCAGCTTCGAGAACCGGATCGCTTCGAGCAGCGCGCCCATTGCCAGCGCCCAGGGAAACAACCCGGTCTCCCAGCCCCAGAGGGCAAGAGCCAACAGGAGCGGCGGCCTGGGCGCGGCGGCGTTGTCCATGCGGCTGTTCATCGCATTTCACCCAGTTGCTGCAGCCCCTCGCCGACACGACCCGACTCGAGACGGAGGAGGCGATCCGGCTGATCGGCCGCCGCGCCGGGATCGAACGCCCGAGTCTCCCCGGGCCGCATCAGGATCATAGCCAGGACAGGCACGCGCAGGGCGCGCAGACGCCGGACCAAGGCGCGTCGCGGCTCGTCCCACTCGAGGAGGACGAGCAGGCATCCGCTCAGCACCGGGCTGTGATCGAGCACCAGGGATTCGAGTTCGGCCAGCCGGGATTCGCGGCAGGGCTTGACTGCCGCCAGCACTTCGAGCATCTGCTGCACATGGCCCACGCCGCGGCCGCTGGTCACGCAGACGGTCTTTGGCCCCACAAACAGCAGGTCCAGCAGCGAGTCCTGGTCCGGCACGGTGCAGGCAAACGACGCCGCCACCGCCACCGCCTCCTCGAAAAGGGCATCCCGGGACGCCTCGCAAAACGTGTCGAGCACCAGGGCATGCCGCACGAAATGCTCGTCCTGGCATTCCTTCACGATCAACTGCCCGCGCCGCGCGCTGCTGCGCCAATGCACCCGCCGCAACGAATCCCCGCGCCGATACTCGCGCAGCGCCACGAACTCTTCCGACTCGCCCACGCCCGCCGCCATGGACACTCCGCCACGCTGGTATTGCGACTGGCCGGGCAACGACAGCGGGGGCAGCGGATAGCGCCGCGGCAGGACGAGCACCGTTTGGGGCGTCGAGGTGCGGCTGAAGGCCCGCACCAGGCCGAACGGATCCGCCCGCGCCAACCACCCTCCCGTCAGCACCAACGGCCCGCGACGGTACGCCACAATCTCGACCCGGAGCTCGATCCGGCCGCGCGATGGCAGCACGGGGATGGGCTCCGGACGGACTCGCGCGGGGCGGATGGGGGGCAGCGGCGACTCGATGCGAAAGCTGCGGTTGCCGCGGCCGGGACGCAGGCGGGCGGCGAACTCGGCGGCCGTCACGGGGGGATCGCGCAGGTTTTCCAGATACTCGAGCCCGCGTTGCGTCCGGTTCGAGAGGTTCTGAACCCGCACGCGCAGCGTGAAGGGCTCGCCGGCCGTCACAAACCGAGGGGCCTGGCGCTCGACGGCAAACCGGGCCCGAAAAAGCGGCGCCGCGAGCCAGGCCGCCGACAGCATCGCGAGCAGGAGCACGAACGCCGACAACCCCATGGTGTCCGGATCTGACGCGCCCGCCGTGAGCGCCAGTCCGGCCAGCACGAACCCGCCTGCCGGTGTGAACCGCCGTTGAAGCCAAGCGCTGAGCGCGCGCAGGCGGAGATAACTGCGATGCAACACACCGATCATGAGCGGGGCGGACGCATCCTGCATAAACCGGAGGCCGTCCGGAAGATGCAAGAGGCCATCCGCCCGGTCAAGGCCAGGCGCCTAGCCCGCATGTTTCTTAGCGTGAGTGCACAGGCGATCAGATTTCGCATGATGTCTACAAACCTGTAGGCCGCGTGCCCTCACGCGGCGCGAGAACAGACACCGGTGCAGACGCCGGGTCAGGGGACCCGGCCTGCTATGGGGGCTAGTGACCATCGGCACGGTAGTTCACGGATCCGTCGTCATTGGTTGGCGGAATCTCCGTTGACCGGTCGATCTGGGCGTAGGGATCGCCTTTGCCACTCCCGTCGTCGTAGATGACTCCCGTGACAGGATCCGGCACCCCAGACTTGCTCTGCCCGAAGACGTAGAGGGGCGACTTGCGGTCTCCCGCCGGGCCGAAGCAGTAGATGTGGGTGAGATCGTTCATGTGGTCGCCGTGCAGGTGGTTGATGAACACCTTGTCCATCCGACGGAACCCGACCACCGCCGCCGCGTAGTTCGCCGACACCCCGGCGCCGCAGTCAAAGACGAACTGGTCGACCGCCCGCCCCTGATACACACGGTCGTCCGGATCCGGGTTCCAGCCCACCTCGACGAAGACGCTCATCTCGGCCTGGGCCCGGCGCACGGGCAAGGGAATCATCGACCCCATGAACGTGATCCGCATTTCGTTCGTTTCCAGTGGCGTCACCACGCGGTAGAACATCGGCACGGACGCTGTCCCTTCGCTCCCCAGGCCGGTCAGATTGGCCACGGCATCGCTTCAGTTGTACCACGGGCCGTCGATCGAGGAAGCCCATTGCACCGCGTAGTGCGTCCCGGTCCCCGCTGGATCGCTCCAGCTCAAGAGCCCGTTTGCGCCGAAGGAATCAATCTGCAACTGCCCGAGCGCCAGGGGTGTGAGGAGCACCGTGGCGGCGGCGGCGGGCGCCGCGAATCCCGCGCAGGAGTTGTGGGAGGTTCTGTTTTTCCAGGTTGTCATTCGATCATGCAGGTTTCGTTGTTCCAGTTGATGATGGCTCCATGATGATGGCCGGCAACTGCGAGAGATTCTCCTTCAGGACGCACGCGCAGGCGCCTGCCCGCAGGGCGGCCGCATGCAATCTGGGATCGTCGTATTGCGAGACGAGAACGACACGCGTTCCCGGAAACCGGGCCGTGATCTCCGCCGTGGCGCGCAGGCCGTCCATCGGCTTCATCCGCCAATCCATCAGCACCCAATCGGGGCGCTCAGCCGCGCACACCCCAATCGCTTCGAGGCCGTCAGCAGCCTCGCAAATCCGGCTGGCGAGGCTCTCCACGACTTGCCTGACCATCCGCCGCATCCGCGGGTCGTCGTCCGCGATCAAGATCTTGTGCACTGCTGAACGGGCACTGTCTCACCGCGCCGCGCCGTCCGGGAATCCGTGTGAACACGGAAGACGGCGTACGTGTGAACACGGAGGTGGTCAATTGGCATTTGGCACGAGGCAGAGCCTCGCCGAGCTCAGGCAAACGGAGCTCTCCGATTGCGCAACACGGCCACGGAATGCTCAACAAGACTTCGCCTTGGACCGACGAGGCTGGTATCAAGACTCGAAGGGCCAGGAAGGCACGCGCCTCGTCGGTCCAAGGCGAGGTCTTGTTAGAGCTCTGATTTGTGGTCGAAGGCGAAACGGAGCAGGCTGTGGGTGCCGCTCAGCTCGAGTTTCTGGGAGATGTGTTGGCGGTGCGTATCCACCGTGCGATGGCTGCAGCCCAGAAGAGCGGCGATTTCCTTGCTGGTGCGATCCTCGGCGATGAGTTTCAGGACCGCGCGCTCGCTGGGACTAAGTTTGTCCAGACCCGGCTTTTGCCCCCGCAACTCGCTGCTGGCGCGCTGCCGGCGGATCAGGGCATCGGAGAGGGCCGGCGTGACATAGGCGTTGCCCTTCGCCACGGCATGCACCGCGTGCAACAAATCCGCGGCGGCGGTTTCCTTGAGCAGGTAGCCTTTGAAGCCCAGGTTCAGCGCCTTGTTCAACAGCGCTTCCTCCGTGTCGACGGTCAGCATGATCAACCCGACCGGCACGCGGTGCTGGAAGACGAGGCGCCCCACTTGCAGCCCGGTGAGCCTGGGCATGTGGTTGTCCAACACGGCCAGCGTCGGCCGCAGTTCCTGGATCAGGCGCCACGCCTGCTCGCCATCCGCGGCCTCGCCGACCAGTCGCAACGAGGAGTCGCCGGCGATGATCCCGCAGAGACCCCGCCGGAAGATCGGATGGTCATCGGCGATCAGAACGGTGACGGGAGAAACGGGTTTCATCGCGGATCGGGATTCCTCGAGCTCGGACATTTGACAAGGCTGCGCGTGATCGGCTCTTCGGGCAGCGGCACGGTGACGATCAACCGCGTGCCCCGGCCGGGGTGGGACTCGAGGTCCATGCGCGCACCCATCATGCGGATGCGCTCGGACATCTGGCGCATCCCCAAACCCGGTTGGTCAGGCGACGGCGAAGTGAACCGGCGCAGGTCGAAGCCGCGGCCATTGTCCTCCACCAGCAGTCGCAAAGCGGTCGACTCGCGGGTCAGGACGATTCTGACTTCGGAAGCGTCGGCATGTTTGAGGATGTTGTTGAGCGCTTCCTGAACGATGCGAAACAGGTTCAGTTCGGACTCGGCTGGCAACAGGCCATCGATGTCCGCGATTTCGAGCTTTGCGGAGAGGCCGCCGGCCTGGGCAATCTTCTCGGCGCTGGCTTGAATCGCTTCGGTGAGCCCCAGTTCCTCGAGAAGGCCGGGGCGCAGGTTGTGCACCAGGCGCCGGGCCTGTTGCAGGGCGCTGTGGGCCGATTGGGAGATCTCGGTCAACCGCGCGGCGATGCTGGGCGTCTCGGCGGTTTGGGTGAGGCTCAACTGGGCCTGGTTGGCGATGACCAGCAGGTCCTGGCTCAAACCGTCGTGCAGTTCGCCCGCGAGGCGTTGGCGCTCCTTCTCCTGCACCGAGATCAGGCGGCCTGCGAGCTCGTAGGCCGAAGCCTCGGCCCGGCGGCGTCGGGCGCGCTGCACCACCAACGCTGCGATCGTCGCCGCCTGCGCGGCCATGATCGCAATGGCCGCGGCGATGTAGCCGCGGTACCGCTCCCACACTCGAGGTTGCCGGAAGAGGATGGTGCTGCCGGCTGGCAACCGCCGCGCGTCGACATTCCATCGTTGCAGCTCGCGCCAGTCGTAGGTGGGCGGCCCCGGCTTGATCGCCGCGGGGGCGATGGACCCCGCCGCTTCGCCACGAATCACGCGCGCTGCAATGTCGGCCGCTTGACGTCCAAAGGAGCGGCTCGAAATGAGCCGTCCGCCGAGAATGCCGTGCCCCAGATATTCCTCCATCGGGCCGAAGAGCGGCGCATTCGCCACCGCGCGAATCTGGTCCAGTGCCTCCATTTGCCCATGCCGGACCCCCGTGGCGTCCACGGCCAGGGAAGCATAGATGAGAGCGGAACGGGGCGGAAGGGTGGCGGCCCGCCGGCACATCTCCGCAAAGGGCAGCGTATTGAACCAGACCAGGGCGGCCCGGTTGGTGAAGGCGGCCCAGACCCGCTCGAACTCGGCGATCCAGAAACGCTCGAGCACCGAGTCGCCGACGATGACCGCCACATTTGTCGTTGCCGGGAAGAGCTGAAAGAGGCTCTCGGGTCCGGCGCGCAGGTCGAATTCAAAAGTCACCGCGGTCTGGTTCGAGCCTGCCGCCAGCAGGCTGAGCATGCGGCCTTCAAGCCCGGCAACCACCACGGGAGCGGATGGAAACAGCTCGTCGCGATGACGATGCCAAAACTGTGTTGCGGGCCAGCCGATCGGCACGACCAGGTCCGGCTGCCGCGCCGCATAGAGCTCGCGCAGATACGCCGCAAACGCCAGCTCCGCCCGGGGTCGGTTCTCCCGAGCCGTCTCGAGCGCGGGCTCGTGGAATTCGACCGGCGCCTGCAACTGCTGTGTCAGGCGTGTCTTGAAGGCGGGTGCGATCGAGTTCCAGGGCGCAATGTCGCCCCCGAACGACTCCACGATCAGCACACGCTTCGGCGCGCTGGCAGGAGCGTCGGCTGGTGCACCCGAGAGCCCGGGCATGGTCACGACAAACAAAGCCACCGCGCTCAGCGCTTCGATGGTCGGGCCCGCTCTCATTGCGACGAAGACGTTTGGCCTTCTGCACGCGCACAAGGCGATCGGTTGATAGACGGATTTTTGGCGGTCGAGCCTATCGTTTTCACCCCCAGTGCCAAGGCTTTTCAAAAGACCTTTTCATGAAACCAGGCATCAGGCCTGACGTTCTATGGTTGCGCGCGATGCATTGCCGCAGGATTGATTTGCACACGGCTGGCGTTTGCCTAAGATCGCCCTCGCAGCCACGGGTGTCGTTTGCGGATCAGGCGCTGCCTCCTTTGGCCGAGGAAGCGCACTCTGGTCCCGGACAGCTCAGCCCGAACGAAATGCGAAGTGCGATCGAGTCCGCATCACGCCTTCACAGGCCTGGAATGAGCCCAAGTGCCAAAGCCGCGCGGGGACGCGTTGCGATCCTCTGCGCGGAGACACGCCAGGTCATCCTGTGCCAGGACCCTCCCGATCGACACCCCAACCCAACCGTGAATCACCGCCTTCCACACCGCATGAAAACCCTATCGCTCCTGATCGCATTGATCGCGTTCCCTCTATGCGCCGCGCTCGCCCAGAGCACCCCGGTCAAAGTGTTCACAATCTTCACCTCGGGGGGGTGCGGATGCACCGGGTCGGGAGGCGCCCCCGCGAACTTCATGACGCATGAGGAGGTTCTCAAGAACCTCCAGGCCGCATGCACCGGCGTCGACTTCATCCGGTGGGAGGGCGCGGCCGGGGCCGGTTATGACGAAGTGAAGAATCACGCCGGGAAATACGATGGCGTTCTGATTGTTGGCAGGATGTCCGGAGACTACCGGCTAGCCTTCACGGGACTGCCGACCATTGTGGTCTACAATCTGTTCGAGTTCATGGACGCCCATCCTTATCACCTGTTTGCCACAGGCCAAACCGATGAGCAGAACAACGTCCTCAAGAATGGAACAAACTACTCCGGCGGGAGGATCCTGACCGCGCAACTGGACCGCAGGAACCTCTCGGCGCCATCGGTTCGGGAAGCGATGTTCCAGGACCTGGTCGACAAGATCAGGCTCATGCGGGTGGTGGCTGAGTTGAAGACGACCAGAATCCTCATGGTGAAGAACGATGCGAACGAGATCATCGCGAGCGTCAATTACCGCGGGGACATCAACCAGACGTTCCCGCCCGATCACAACGACCGCTACATACGCAACCTGAAGGAGCTTTTCGGCGTCGAGGTCATCCCGGTCGAGGCCACGGAGTTTTACGAAGCCTATAAGAACGTCGATCCGAAGCGGGCCGAAGAGGTCGCCGAGGAATGGATCAAGGGCGCCCGCAAAGTCGAAGCGGCCCGGCGGGAGATCATCAAGACCGCGCGGGGCTACCTCGCTCTCGACTTTCTGCGAACCAAGTACGAGTGCAATGCAGTGTCCACCCACCTCAGGACGGTCACCGGAAGCGGGAAACTCGAAGACCTGTATAATCCCGGGCTGGGGCTCGAGTTGGGCTTCAAGCGACGGGGAATTCAGGCTATCTGCCAGAACTATCCCGACCTCCTGGTCGGCCAGGTGCTCGGCTACCTGCTCACCGGCCGCCCCAGCATGCTGGGCGATTTCTTCTACGACACCCACAACTTCGTCGAGGTGATCCTGCATTGCGGAATCCCGGTCAATCCCTATGGGGGCGACCGCATCATGCCCTACACCATCCGCCCACATGCCGAAAGCCCGGTCCGGGACAAACCCGAAGAGCCCGGGTCCTCGACAGGAATCACCGCCGAATGGCCCGTCGGCGAGCCCGTGACCCTCTGGGAGGTGCATGCGCTCAACCGTGAGATCCGGTTGCACACCGGCCAAATCGTGAACGGCAAGGAGATCTACGGCGGGTCCGAGGATCTGGACAACGTCATGTGCACGGCCAAAGTCGTCGCGCGCATCGAGAACGCCGCGCAACTCCAGCGCGAGTTCCGGCCCTACCTGTATGGAATTCACCGCAACGCGACCCTTGGCGACCTGCGACAGCAGATCAAGGACGTCGGCGTGTTCCTCGGGATCCCGGTCGTTGAGAGAGATCGCTGACACAGCCAGGGGCATCAAAGCCGAAACAGGGACGGATCGAGTGCGGAGCCGGTGGAGAAAGCTCAAGGCACGGTTCTCGCAAAGTCGGGAAGGTCGATTCAGGAGCACCGCCCTGGGAGGCGGTTGCTGTTGTGGTTCTGCTGCGGAGCTGCGTTGCCGACGCGTGCCCAACTGGGGCG
Source organism: Verrucomicrobiota bacterium (assembly GCA_022710935.1). Classification (GTDB taxonomy): domain Bacteria; phylum Verrucomicrobiota; class Verrucomicrobiia; order Limisphaerales; family J093; genus MWFF01. Next base: position 59,116 of record JAKLFY010000004.1, on the reverse strand, counting down.
GGAGGGAAATCGTAGGCGATCGGTGAATCGAAGCTGCTCGCAGTAAAGGGGCTTCAATGGACTGACCCTGCTCTGTGTCCTCGTATAGTCAAAAGGCCGTGGCGATGCTCGAACCAGAAAAGTCTCCGATGTGCGTGAGGCCAGGGACACGTTCGGAGGAGCGATCCACAATCTCGGCAGTCTCCGTGAGCACGCACAGTTCTCGTGCCTTCCGGTCCCATCCGGACCCGTTCGCCCTGTCGACCTTATGCCCACGCTGAACTGGATCGGCAAGGAAGCCGTGGTGAATCACCACCAACAGGTTCCGTTCCACCTGCTCAAGGACGTGCGCGACCTCGCCTGCGGCGACCCCGGCACAGGCAACCTCATTGTTCAGGGCGACAACCTCATCGCCCTCAAGGCGCTCCTTCCCTATTACGCCGGTCAGGTCAAATGCATTTACATCGACCCGCCTTACAACACCGGAAACGAGAACTGGGTCTATAACGATAACGTCAACAGCCCCATCATCCGCGAATGGCTCGGCAACGTCGTTGGCAAGGAGGGCGAAACGCTCGACCGCCATGACCGGTGGTTGTGCATGATGTATCCACGGCTGGCCCTGTTGAGGCTGTTTCTGCGTGAGGACGGCATTCTCTTCTTTGCTATTGATGATGCCGAGATCGAACATGCGCTGATGGTCGGCAACGATGTGTTTGGGCGCGGGAACAATCGGGCTACCATTGTTTGGCAGCACAGCGTGCAACCCAAAGGCTATTCGGGGAGAATCTCTGTGCATCACAACTACCTCTTGGCATTTGCCAAATCTCCGGGCTTTACCTTTCGTGATATTCCACGGGGAGAAGAGCACAATGTGAACTATGCTAACCCAGACAATGACCCGAATGGGCCCTGGCGTGCAGGCGACGTTCGCAACGCTCTTTACAGACCCAACTTGATTTATGACCTCGTTACCCCCGCCGGCAAGACTATAAAGCCGCCAGCCAAGGGCTGGCGCTGGAGCAAAGAGACGATGGCCGCGAAGATTGCCTCGGGAGAGGTTGTTTTCCGTTCGGGTGAAACGAAGATCCTCCGGAAGATCTACTTGAAGAACCAGGAGGGCCGACCGCCTGAGTCTATCTGGTTTGGAGAGGACGTCGGCACCACACGTCAAGCAAATCAAGAACTCAAGAACGTCTTTGGCACCTCCCCGTTCGACACACCGAAACCGATTAGGCTCTTGGAGCGCATCATCGTCCGCCAGACCCCCTACGAGATAAGAGTCTCATGAAACCCAGGAAGCCCGTCGAATCCCTGATCCTGACGCTCCGGGGCATCAAGGTGATCCTCGATGCCGACCTGGCGGAACTTTACGGCGTGCCGACGAAGGTGTTCAACCAGGCTGTCAAGCGCAACCCCGACCGCTTTCCCGCGGATTTCTGCTTTCAACTCACAGCTTCGGAATGGGCCAACCTGAAGTCCCAAATTGTGACTTTAAATGTGGAAGTGTCTCAAAAGGAGCGAACTCTGACGAACTGGTCACAATTTGTGACCAGTTCCCAAAAGCACCGAGGCGCAGCTTATCGTCCTTACGCCTTCACCGAACACGGTGCCATCATGGCAGCAACCGTGTTGAACAGTCCCGAAGCCGTGGCGATGAGCGTGTTTGTGGTGCGGGCCTTTATGCAGATGCGAGAGCAACTGGTCGCCAACGCGGCGATCCTCAAACGGCTGTCGGAAATTGACAAGACGCTGCTCGAACATGACTCGGCGTTGCGCAGCATCTGGACAAGGTTGCAGCCGCTGTTGGCAGCACCAGCAGCACCGCCGCGGCGCATTAGGGGATTCAACCCCAAGGATGAATGATCGCCCTCAAGGACTACCAACACCGCGTTCTGGGTTCGCTCCGCGATTTCTTCCGGCAGAAAAAGGCAATAGGGTCACAAAAGGCAATAGGGTCAGATCCGTATTATTGACATATGGGATCCGGTTGGAGAAGCTCGGGGGCTTGGCGCGACGGTTGAGGATTCTGGCGCCGGGCCCGGCCCCCTGCCCGTACCCTTGTCCTTCCGCTGAGAATGCCGCTCCGAGAACTCCCTCCTGCGCGGCGCGACCGCCGTTGGCCGAGATGATCCCGTCCAGAGTGCGAATTGACTGCTGAGCAGGGGACGTGGTGGTGTGAAGAGCGGCACGTGCTCATTCTCGCATCGTGTCCAGCCAGGCGTCGTCGATGGCGATGGGTGTTCTTTGTCCGTTGCGTTCGAGGATGATGTCTCCGGTGATCGCCTTGACTCCGTTGCCATGCCGGTCGCGGATCCTCAGGATCGGACGGTCGCGATCGTCCTTCACCGTGACATTCCTGAAGTGGAGATTGCCGGCTGGGCGGCTGTCCGCCTCGAGACCTTGCACGTAAAGCGGCGGGAAGAACCGGTCCGTGAGTGCGCAATCGCGAAGGACCGAGTCCTCGATCTCAATGCGCACCGCGTTGTAGGGATTGAACTGCACGGAGAGACCGGCCATGGCGTCTTTTTCGGCGAAGAACCGCGTGATCCGCAGGTGTCCGACCGGGGGGGATTTCGGAGCGCTGCAAAGGTGGATGGCATGCTGCCCGTTGCTGCGGGACGTGCATTGATCGAGATGGATCGAGATGGGGCTGGACGTGTCGTCCAGGGATTGCGGGCAGATCTGGAAACCGGTTCCTGCGTTGGATTCGGCCGTGCAGCGGCGCATCACGCAGCGGACCAGGGAATCCGCGGGATGGTTCGGCTCGAAATCAATGCCTGCCTGCGGGGCCGTGCCCTCGGTGTGGCGCAGACGGCAGTCCTCGATCAGCAGGTCTTGCGCGCTGATGACGCTGATGCCTTGCCGGTGGTTGGCGTTGCAGTCGACGCGCCGGATTGTCACCTGCCGGTTGGGAATCTGTCCTGCCGCCGCGCCCAGGTAGATGCCGTCGCCGCCCGTCTGTTCGATCGTGAGGTCCTGGATCAGCACGTTGCGGCATCCCAGGATGGCCAAACCATGCCGCCATTCCGATTTCTCGTAGGGGGCGGATTGATAGTCGAGCTTGTGCATGCGGATGCGCGCCGATTGCCCGCCATCCGACCGGTCGCCCCGGAGAACGACATCCTCGCATTGGGGGAACGAGAGCAGGCAGTCGCCTTTGTTGCGAAAGGCGCCCTTCAACGCCACCAGTTCCGTTCCCGCCTCGAACACAATCTCCTGGTTGCTCGACCCGACCAATGGCCGTGTGATCCAGGGCGACGATTGCCGGTCCAGAATCAGCCGCTTGACTCTCGAGTCGATGGCCTCCTGCAGGTGCGCCGTGGAATCCTCGGGATCGAATCCCCACCACGACACGCGGGCCTCATGCCGCTTGCCCGCCAACACCTCCCGAACCAGTTGTGGTTTGGCATGGCGTTCGGCGCCGGACGATGCCGTCAGCGTCTTGACGAGGAACGCGTCAAAGGCCTGGCGGTCTTTCCAGCCTAGTTGGCAGCGCACCTCTTTGCCATCGGACGTGACGCGTGTGTGGCCCTGGTCGTCCACGGCGAGTCTCAAGGGCTCGATCCGGGCGTATTGCTCCGAATAGGCCAGGTACACCGCCGCGGTATCGTACAGGATGCTGCTGGCATCCCGCGGGTGGCCACTCCGATGGCCCCAGAGATCGTAGTTTTCGATGACGATGCGGGCGAGCGGATGATGCGAAGCTGCCACGGTGGCATAGGACTCGCCGCGGAGCACCAGTTCCTCGGAAGCGTCCAGCGGCGAGGTGGTGATCGTCCATGCCGCGGCGACCATCGCCTGCCAGGAAGCGGCGTCGGCTCGGACATTCCAATCCGCGGAGGGTTTTCCGCCGTTCGCATAGCCTTTGTAGATCCTGCCGCCGGTGCAGACGATACGGGCCTTGGCTGCGATGCTCGGGTCTCGGCGGAGAGCCTCCCTGATGTTGGGAACGGGACCGATGGTGATGAGGGTGATGGGGGTCTGCTGCGCGTGGATGGCGTCTATGAGCGCCGCGACGCCGTCGGCATATACCTTGCCCGGGTATGCGCCCAAATCGTAGGCGCCCACCCAATGCTCTTGCGCCAGAGGTTGGTTTCCGGTCTTGATTCCTGTGCCCACGGGAACGTCGGTGCGGCCGGCGCGTTCGAGAATCTTCGCCACGAGCCGGGTTCGTTCCGGGGTGTTGCCGTAGTCGGTGACGATGAGCTTGAGATCCAGTTGAGGCATGCCCAAGAGCATGGCCAGGGCCCACGTGTCATCGATGTCGTCGCCAATGTCCGTGTCCAGAATGACGGGTGCGGACGCTCCGCGCGTCGCGGCGCCGAACAGGCAGAAGCCGAGAAGGGCGATAAGGACAAACCAGAAACGCGATGGGGGATTGCCCGTCACCATGGGGTCAGGTCTATGGCGCGCAGTGTGTTCCACGTGCTGTCGCTACTCGCGGAACCGCTGCCTGTCAAATCGAGAATCCAGAGTTCTGATCGCCGAGCTGGTTGGCGATCGGCGCATCATCCGGCCAACAAGCACGCGAAGTGTCCGTCCTCTCCCGACATCCCGCACTGACCAACAAGCTGGCCCTTCCCTTGAAACTTTGCTGGCGATGGCCACGGGTTTGTGGATATCCTGCAACCCTGAGCTCAGAAACAACCGATGCCAACCCAGAACAGCGGGTCCTCTCCGAGGCCGCTGCGGAAGCGGCTTTGCATGCCCGTGCCGCCAGCTTCTCTGGCCGTGGAACGTGCGGACGCTGTGGGGCGGGCAAGAGCGAGTTGAGAAACGGGCGCCTCAAGTTCCCGGATCCTTCCGCACGCTCTCCCACCAGGTGAAAACGGCCATCCGCACTTGAGACTCCTGCGGCCATGTTGCTCACGCTGACCACAACGCACCAACCGGCGACGGACCTCGGTTATCTGCTCCGCAAGAATCCGGCCCGCTCGCAGTCGTTCAGCCTTTCGTTCGGAACGGCCCATGTCTTCTATCCCGAGGCGACCCTGGAGCGATGCACCGTCGTGCTGCTTGTTGAAGTGGACATGGTCGGTCTGGTGCGCAACCGTCGGAGGCCGTCGGGCGAGGGTGGGGCCCTCGATCAATACGTCAACGACCGGCCCTATGCCGCCTCCTCGTTTCTGAGTGTGGCGATTGCCGATGTCTTCGGGAGCGCGCTTTCCGGCAGGAGCAGGGAACGCCCTGGACTGGTTGATAGGCCCTTGCCGCTGCACGTGAAGCTCGCCGCGTTGCCGTGCCGGGGCGGGGAGAAGTTCTTGCGGAGTCTTTTTGAACCTCTTGGCTACCGAGTGGCTGCGCGTCGTCTGCCGCTGGACGAGACATTCCCGGAGTGGGGCGAGAGCTCGTGTTTCCAGGTCGAGTTGGAGGCTCTGCTGCCCCTGCACGCAGTCCTTTCCCATCTCTACGTGCTCGTGCCGGTGCTGGACAACGACAAGCACTACTGGGTTGGCGACGACGAGGTGGAGAAACTCCTCCGTCATGGCGAAGGCTGGCTGCCCCTGCATCCGGCGCGCGAAGCCATCGCCCGCCGCTATCTCAAGCACCAGCGCAAGCTTGTGGATACTGCGCTGGCGCGACTGGTTGATGAGAGCGAGCCCGATCCCGATTCGTCCGCCGAGTCGCATGCGCGCGAGGAAGAGGCCATGGAGCAGAGCCTCAACCTGAACGAGCAACGTCTTGGTGCTGTGTCGGCCGCCCTGAAAAGCACGGGCGCGAATCGCGTTCTTGACCTGGGGTGCGGCGAGGGCCGCCTGCTCCAGGCCCTTCTGAAGGAAAGACAGTTCACTGAAATCGTCGGCATGGACGTGTCGCATCGGGCGCTGGAGATTGCCCGCGACCGGCTGCATTGCGACCGCCTGCCGCCTGTGCAGAAGCAGCGGCTGCGTCTGTTGCATGGCTCGCTCATCTACCGCGACCAACGTCTGGCGGGCTTTGACGCTGCCGCCGTTGCCGAAGTCATCGAGCACCTCGATGCGCCGCGTCTGGCGGCGTTCGAGCGGGTGCTCTTCGAGTGTGCCAGGCCGAAAGCCGTCGTCATCTCGACTCCCAATCGCGAATACAACGTCCTGTGGGAAACGCTGCCGGCCGGCCAGTTCCGCCACAAGGACCACCGTTTCGAGTGGACTCGTGCTGAGTTCCAGGCGTGGGCCGACGGCGTCGCCGCGCGCTTCGGCTATCACGTCCGTTACCTGCCGGTCGGCCCGGACGATCCGGCTGTCGGTTCGCCGACGCAAATCGGGGTGTTTCACATCGACTGACAGACCCCATTCTTCTCGCAGCACTCCGGGAAACGCCATGACTCTCACCATTCCCGAACTCTCTCTTGTCGTGCTCATCGGCGTCTCCGGCTCGGGCAAGAGCACATTTGCGCGAAAGCACTTCAGGCGGACCGAGATTCTGTCGTCGGACGATTGCCGCGCCCTTGTTTCGGACGACGAGAACAACCAGGCCGCCACAAGGGACGCTTTTGAAGTGATGCACTTCATCGCCTCGAAGCGGTTGGCGGCGGGAAAGCTCACGGTTATTGACGCCACCAACGTCCAGGCGGAGGCCCGCAAGCCGCTGGTGGCACTCGCGCGGGAGTTCCATTGCCTGCCGGTGGCCATCGTGCTCGCTGTGCCGGAGCGAATCGCGCACGACCGGAACAGGGCGAGGCCCGACCGGGATTTCGGCCCGCATGTCATTCGGCAGCAGGCGCAGCAGTTGCGTCGCGCCCTGCGCGCGCTCGATCGCGAGGGTTTCCGCCATGTGCATCTGCTGCGGACGCCCGAAGACATTGATGCAGCGGTCATCGAGCGCCAGCCGCTCTGGAACAATCTGAGGCACGAGCACGGCCCCTTCGACATCATCGGCGATGTCCACGGCTGCTTCGATGAACTCGTCGCACTCCTGCGGCTACTGGGTTGCGTCGTGGACGAGGCGGCCTTCGCCATTCAGCCGGCCCCCGGTCGCAAGCTCGTCTTCCTCGGCGATCTCGTGGACCGCGGGCCGAAGACCCCTCATGTGCTCAAGCTGGTGATGAACGCGGTGGCCCATGGCGCGGCATTGTGTGTCCCGGGCAATCACGACGCGAAACTCATGCGCAAACTGCGCGGGCGGGACGCGCAGATTACGCACGGCCTGGCGGAGTCTCTGGCGCAACTGGCCGGCGAATCGGAGGCATTCCGGAACCAGGCGGCGGAGTTCATTGATGATCTGGTGAGCCACTACGTGCTGGACGATGGGAAGCTGGTCGTCGCGCACGCGGGTATGAAGGAGGCGATGCAAGGCCGCGGGTCGGGCGCGGTGCGCGAGTTCGCCCTCTACGGCGAAACGACCGGCGAGACCGACGAGTTTGGTCTGCCCGTCCGCTACAACTGGGCGGCTGAGTATCGCGGAGCGGCCACGGTCGTGTATGGCCACACGCCCGTCCCGGAACCCGAATGGCTGAACCGCACCATCAACATCGATACCGGTTGCGTCTATGGAGGACGGCTGACGGCCCTGCGCTATCCCGAGAAGGAAATCGTCTCCGTCCCCGCGAGCCAGACTTACGCCGAACCTCGCAGACCGTTTCTGCCGCCCGAAGACCGGGCGCCCGCATTGTCGGCACAGCAACAGCATGACGACCTGCTCGACCTTGCCGATGTTACGGGCAAACGCATCGTCAGCACGCGTCTCCACGGCAACGTGACCATTCGCGAGGAGAACGCGGCGGCCGCGCTGGAAGTCATGAGCCGGTTCGCAGCGAATCCCAAGTGGCTCATCTATCTGCCGCCGACGATGTCTCCGTGCGAGGCGAGCCACGCGCCGGGATTCCTGGAACATCCGGCTGAGGCGTTTGCCTATTACCGCCACGCCGGCGTCCCGCGCGTCGTTTGCGAAGAGAAGCACATGGGCTCGCGTGCGGTCGTGGTTGTGTGCCGCCACGAAGAGGCTGCCCGGAGGACCTTCGGCGTGAGAGGCGAGGGCGCCGGCATCTGCTACACCCGCACTGGCAGGAGGTTTTTCGACACCCCGCCTCTCGAGTGCGAGTTCCTCGATCACGTGCGGACTGCTGTCACCAGGGCTGGCTTCTGGGAGGCGTTTCAGACCGACTGGCTTTGCCTCGACTGCGAACTGATGCCTTGGTCGGTTAAGGCGCAGGAGTTGTTGAAGCAGCAATACGCCGCAGTTGGAGTCGCGGCGCACGCCACGTTGGCGGCGGAGGAAACCGCAGTGACGCAAGCGGTCGCGAGGGGTCTTGACGTCGGAGAACTCATGGCCCGGACGACGGCTCGTCGCGGCATGGTGCAGGACTATATCCGGGCCTATCGCCGCTATTGCTGGCCGGTGAAGGCCGTGGACGATTTGAAGCTCGCCCCGTTCCACTTGCTCGCGACGGAAGGAAAAGTCCACGTGGACAAGCCGCACGACTGGCACATGCAGACGCTGGGGCGGCTGGCGGGCGGTATTCTCACGGTCACACCCTTCCGCGCGGTGGACGTGACCGACCGCGAGAGCGAAGCCGATGGCATTCGTTGGTGGGAAGAGGTGACCGGGCGGGGCGGAGAAGGTATGGTGGTCAAGCCTCTGGAGTTCATCGCCAGGAATCGGCGAGGCCTGGTGCAGCCTGCTGTCAAGTGTCGCGGCCGGGAGTATCTGCGCATTATCTACGGCGCGGAATACACGGCGACCGAGAACCTCGAGCGCCTGCGCTCACGAGGGCTGTCCACGAAGCGTTCTCTGGCGCTGCGCGAGTTTGCGCTGGGAGTCGAGTCGCTGGAGCGGTTCGTTCGCAAAGAACCCCTCCGGCGGGTGCATGAGGCCGTGTTTGGGGTTCTGGCAATGGAAAGCGAGCCCGTGGATCCAAGGCTGTGAACCATGAGGGCTAGGGGTTAGCCATCATCTGAGGGATTCCCTGGGGAAACGCACCACGTCCGCCAGTCGCGGCCGCCCGTGCCGGACCGCGACGGAGAGCGTCCCCTCCCCAATCGCCCCACTGGGTGAGAGTGGAACGAGGATGGCATGATCGGCTTGTGGCGTCTTCATTGGTTCCTATTCGATTGTTCGCAAGTCACTCTGGCCATCGACAGCCCGCAAGCGGTAGAACATTTGTTCTTCGGTCGGAATGACCGTGTGGGGGCCGCCGCCATCTGGAAACAGCCGTTGGGCCCCGTTGCGGATGGATCGGATACCCCATCCGCATCCGCCGACCGCATGCGCACCGCGAAACGGTTCGTCAGCAGCGTATCGATGGCGAAGTACTCCTCCGGGACAATCCGGGCGCCGGATCGATGACTTCGTGGTGCCGCCGGCCATCACAGATGAGGTGAGAAATGGAGTGGCGTGACCATTTCAAGGTGCAGGCGCTCACTGCGCTTCGATCTGCTTGACCAGGGTGTTGTAGCGCTCGGTGAGATCGTTGTGGCGGCGGACGGCCTCGTTGCGCTCCGCGATGACCGTTTGCAGTTGGCTGGCGGCCTGCCTGAGGCGGTCGTCGCGCACGGTCACAGCCGCCGCCCAGTTCGAGACGCTCGCCTTGAGCTGATCGCGCGCCTCGACCGCCTGGCGCAGTTCCTCGTCGGCCGCGGCCAGGCGGGCTGCGGTCTGCTCGAATTCGCCGGTCACGCGTTCGAGGTGAGCGCGCAGCGCGGCCAGGTCGGCGGCCTGGCCGGCGATGATCCCGGCCTGTTCCTCATGCGCAGCGGCCTGTTCGAGGCGGATCTGTTCCTGGCGGTTCCATTCGAGATTCAACCGGCGATTGACGCGCCATTGCACAACGCACAGCAGGGCCAAGGCGCACACGCCGACCAGATTGAGCGAGTTCAGGAAGCGGTTCATGGCGCCGCCGTAGGAGCGGGGGTGCGGACCTGGAAGGCAACCTTGTCGATGCCCGCCGCGCGGATCCAGTCGAGCACGCGGATGATGTCGCCGTGGCGCGCTTCGGCGTCGCCGCTCAGGAGAACCCGCACGGCGGCGTTGGTGGCGCGGCGGGACGCCAGGGCCGCCGCGAGCTCATGGTGCCCGATCGGACTGCGGTCGAGGAAGACGAGGCCGGCCTTGTCGATCGAGATCTGCACGATGCCATCCCCGGCTTCGGAGGCCGCAAGAGTCGCCGTCGGCAAACTCACCTTCACGCTCTTGAGGTTCACCATGCTCAGGCTCACGAGCATGAAGGCCGCGAGGAGGAAGAACATGATGTCGATGAGGGGAATGATCTCGATGCGCGCCTCGGCGTGTTCAGGGGGGAGTCGGGAGCCAAGCTGGACGGGCATAAGGCGAGTGGGCAGGGTGAGGCGCGCGCGTGTTCGGGGGGGAGGCGTCAGGTGTTCGCAGCCGGGGTCGAGGCACCGGGCGTCCGGCCCGGTGGATGCACTGCGCGCTGACGGGCGAAGGCTTCGAGGTCGTGGCCGTGATGCCTGGCGGACTCGACCAGGAGTTCCACGTGGTTGATGGTGCGTTCGAGCTGTGAGCGCAGGCGGGCCAGGCGGCGATTGAAATAGTTGTAGGGCAGCAGGGACAGGATGGCGATGCCGAGCCCGCACGCGGTGGCGATCAGCGCCTCGGCGATGCCCCCGCTGACCTGGGCGGGCGCAAGCTGGTCGTCGCCGACGAAGTTGAACGAGTGCATGATGCCCGTGACCGTGCCGAGCAGGCCCAGGAGCGGCGCCAGCGTGATAAGGGTCCCGAGCACCCACTGGAGACGCTCGGCTTGCTCGAGGGTGTCCGAAGCCCGCAGTTGCATGGCGCCGAGCATCGAGCTGTGGGCGTGCGCCAAACCGTCGCGCACGGTGGCCAGAAAGGGATCATCGGATCCGTTGGCGATCCGCACCGCGCGCTCGAACTCGCCGGACGCAATCGCGTCGAACGCATCCTGCACAGGCGCCGCGCCCGCGCGCCGCTGCAGGCTCCACCACCAGAGCGAACGCTCGATGATGACGACCAGCGCCGCGAGCAGGGCCAGAAGCAGCGGCCACATGACCGGCCCTCCGCGGAGAAACAAATCGTAGACCACATTGCCGAGCATGGGATTCACGGGCTATTTCTCGAGACGAAAGTGGATCGACACCTCGAAGCGGCGCACGCCGCCCGGGTGGAAACGCCACCGGTCACGCACCGTCCGCAGTGCCGCCTGGTTCAATAGCGGCCACGGCGACGGAGCCACAACCGCCGCATCCACGACCCGCCCGTGCGCGCCCACGCCAAAACCAATGCGGACGGTGCCCTCCTGTCCCCCGCGCATGGCGGCAGGCGGGTACTCGGGCGCAGGCTGTCGCCCCTCGGCCCGCCCGACCGTCAGCGAATGGACGGCGAAAGGCGGGGCGAAGGCCGCCGTGGAGGTTGCAGACCCGGAATGTGCGGCCGGCGTCGGCGATGCGGATCGGTCCGGTGTCTCGATCGGCACGGGGAAAGCGACTGCGGGGGCGGGGGCTCGAGACGGTGCGGCGAGAGGCGCCGTGTCGACAGCCAGGAACGGTGGAGCCGGGGGAATCTCGATCGGGGCCGGGGAGGGCGGAGGCGCGGGTGTCGATCGAGCAGGGGGCGTCGGCATGGCGGCTGCGGCACGGCCTTGTGAGGGGGCGGGCAGTGAGAGCGGGAGATTCGCAACCTCGACTTCAATCATCTCGACCATCGGGATGGGCGCGGACGCTCGAACGGCGGGGCGGGGGCGTTGGTAGGCGAGAGTCAGGCCGAGCAACCCGATCACCAGACACCCGACCCAGAGCACCAGTGCGAACACGGCGCCCGTCGCCACTTCGCCGGACGTGTCGAAATTCCTGCTCACCCTGACCGATTGTCAAGATCCCCACTCGACAGTCAAAACAAAGTTGAGCATCTAGCCCGCATATCGAGTCGGGCCGGAAGCCAGTCTGTGTTGGTGTCGATGGACGAACAGGACTCGACGACTAGGGCAAGATTCGTGCTCAACGTAGCCAGCGCTCGTAAGCGAACCCCAAGGCGGCTCCGTCCTCCTCGATGGCTGCCGGGAGGTCTCTGTGCCGGAGGTCCAGCGCCCGGTTTTCGATCGCGACCCATTTCCGACCGTCCAAAGCGTATTGACCTCGCTCCGGAAACGAGTTACAGTGAATACACTTTGATTAACTGTGTACGTATGGCCGCTTCCACCGTTGTCAGTCTCCGCCTCCCGCCAGACCAAGCCGAACGCCTCCGCCAGATGGCCCGCCGTCTAGGACGCAGCGCCAGCGAGGTCGGCGCAGAACTGGTTGCGGAAAGTCTTCGCCGGGCAGACTTCGCGTTTATCGAGTTTCGGAACTCGGCTGCCGGCCGACAGGCCTTCATCCAAGGGACGCGCCTGGCCGTCTGGCAAGCCATTTCAGTGCTCCGAGCCTTCGAGGGCGACGTGCTGAAGGCGGCCGCCCATCTCCGGTGGCCCGAGGCCAAAATGCACGCCGCCGTGGCCTACGCCAAAGCCTTCCCGGATGAGATCGAGGAAGCCATCCGGGATAACGCCTCCGTCGACTTTCAGAAACTCTCGCGACTGCTTCCCGGGATCCAGCGCTTCGAAGATTCCCAGGAATAGCCGATGCTTCAGATCCTCACCGATGAACAGATTTCGCCTGACGTGGCCGTGGCGGCGCGAAGGCTCTGCCGCGGCATCCCCATCACGCCACTCTTTGAATGGATGGAGAGCCACTTCGTCAGCGCACCCGACGGGGAGATCCTCCGCGAGGCGGCGCGTAAGCAGTTGACCCTTGTTTCCTTCGACTTGCGGACGATTCCGCCGCTGCTGCGCGCCTGCGGCGAACAAGGCATCGATCACGGCGGGCTCATCTTCGTCGATGAGAAAAGCATCCCTCAGAACGACGTCGGCGGACTGGCTCGGTCGCTCTGCGCGCTGTGGAAACTCCTGGGAGACGCGGACTGGACGAATCGTTGTTTCTTCCTGCAGCGGCCCAGAAAGTGACGGGCGCTCTCGAGGGCGTCACTTTGCTGGCACACATGGCAGCACCGGGCCTTGAACGGATCGAGACTCCCGCCGCAGGCCGCGTGCCCGCACGCGGCGCCACGACAGGCATCGGTGCAAGCGACGGGTCAGGGGACCCGGCCTGCTACAAGCCGTGGATGCTGACGGTGCCGGCATATACGCATGTGTCCGTATCGTGTGTCCGGCGTTGTTCAACGGCTGAGGGGGCGATAGAGTGCGGGTCATGCGCCACAGCAAATCCGACACCCCAGAGCGGAAAGGGGACAGCGCCATGCCGGCAGAGGGCGATGCCACGGCCAGCGCCTTGCGCGTCGAGTTCGAAGAGGTGTTTGGCCGGGACCGTCCGGACAACGCCTCGATCTCCTATCGACGGGTTGTTCTTCTCGAGACTCCCCTGGGACCGATGCTGGCCGCTGCGAGCGACCGGGCGGTCTGCTGGCTCGAATTCGCTCGACATCGAGAACTCGAACGGAGTCGCGCTGAAATGCAGCGCAGGTTCGGTGTCTGCATGGTGTCCGGGGCAAATCCGGTGCTCGATCGCCTGCGCGTCGAGCTGCGGGATTACTTCCGCGGCACGGGCCGGGCCTTCACCGTGCCCATCGAGATGCGGGGCACGGAATTCCAGGAGCGTGTCTGGGGCGAGTTGCAGCGGATCCCGTACGGCGCGACATCGAGCTACGAGGCTGTCGCGCAACGCATCGGCTCGCCCACGGGCGCGCGGGCCGTCGCGCGGGCCAATGCCACGAACCGGCTCTGCCTGATCGTGCCCTGCCACCGCGTCATCGCCAAGAGTGGGGCGCTCAGCGGATACAGCGGGGGCGTCTGGCGCAAACCTCTGCTTCTCGAGCTGGAAGGGACGGGCCGGCTGCCCCGGGGCGCCGCGCCGATCAAGGGTTGACGGGCGCGTCCGCCTGCTTCCGCGCCTTCTCGAGGACGCTGTTGATAGAGACCGGGCGGCCTTCCTGGCGCAGGCTCTCGTCGGCGGCTTCCATGAAAGCGTAGATCTCGATCGTGTCCAGGGCGGACATGGGCGGCTTGCCAGTCTGGAAGAACTTCGCGATCTCGACCAGAAGAGGCTCGTAGCCTTCAAACGGGCCGGAGGGGGCGATGCCTTTCTCGCCGAAAACCAGCGCGCCGAAGCCGGTCTGCCCCCGCAGGATGCCCCGGAAAGAGCCGACGCGTCCGTCGTTCCAGGTGCCGACGGCGATGTCGGCCGTCTCGCCCTTGACACGGCTGACAGTGCGACAGCCGGGGCCCATGATTGTGAAGAGGATCTCGCAGCCGTGAATGCCGTAGTAATAGAGGTCGGGGTGTCCGGGCAGGATGGACTGGTTGTTGCTGTACGCGTCGCAGCCCAGGACGCGGCCCACCTTGGAATCCTTGGCCATGGCGGCGATCCCGGGGCTGTAGCGAAGCGACGAGTTCGAGAAGCAGGGCGTGCGGCTCGATTCGGCCTCGCGGAAGATCCGGATGATGTCGGCGAGCGTCGCCGCGACCGGTTTGTCGATGAACAGCGGTTTGCGGGCGGCAAAGACCGGACGCGCCTGATCGAGGTGCGGGCGTCCGTCGATGCTGAGCAGCATCACGGCGTCCACCCGCCCGAGCATCGCCTCGATGGTGTCGCAGATCTCGACGCCCAAATCGCGCATGGCCGCGATGTTCTTCGCGATGTTGTCGTTGCTAAAGGGCACATCGGCGCTGAAGGCAGGCACCGCCGCCACCACCCGCATGTCCGAGATCGGGCGGGCCGCATTGGGCCCGTGCATGATCTGCGTCCAAGGCACCGCATGGGCGTCCAGGCCGATCATGCCGACCCGGATGGACGCGCCGGATGCCGCACACGCGGTGGCGAGAGGGAGGGCGATGAGGAGAGCGAGGCGGAGGAGCCGCTTTCGCGCCGGTTGGTGATGGTCAGGATTCATAATCGCGTAGAATGAGGACGGGGCGGCGGCTGCCGGTCATGACAGCCTGAGCCACGGAACCGAGGAGCGCCTTGGCGACGCGAGACCGGCCGCGGGAACTCATGCAGATCAGGCTGGCGCCGAAGCGTTCGGCTGCCTGGCAAATGGCCGTCGCGGGATTTGCGTGGTCCACGACCTGCACGTGCGTGCGCAACCCGAGCGCTTTGGCCTGCGGCGGGATGAGTTGGCGCAACCTGGCAGACAGACTGGACTCGCGCGCCGCCCGCTGGGATTCGAGCTGCTCGTGCCTGCCACCGCGGCGCGCGAGCGGAGGCGCCACGTGCATGAGGCAGACTTCCCCGCCCCGCCGAAGCGCCGCGTACGCATACGGGATCGCCTGGTTTCCCAGAGTCGAGAAATCCGTCGGCACCAGCACGCGCCGGACCTCAGGGACAGTCCCCGCGGGCGGTTCCTCGGCGGACGGCAGGGGAATGCACGCCACACTCACGGGGGCCCGGTGCAACACAGCCCGCGACACCGACCCGAGCCACAGGCGTTCGAGTCCACGACGCTGGTTGGTTCCGACAACAATCAGGTCGGCGGACTCGGCCTTGGCCAGGGCGACGAGTTCCGGGCCGGCGGGGCCCCAGCCATCGCCGATCCGGATTTGGACATTGGTTGTGCCCAGGATATCCCGGCATCTCTCCTTCAGATCACGCTTGATGTACTTCGTGATTTCAGCCGCATTGTCCGTGATGGCCCAATCGTCCCGCACACCCAGCCGCCAACTCTCCTCCGGCGCCCAGGCCAGGTAAGCCACCGTGATCCGGCACCGGCCAATACGCCCCAGCGCCTCCACCCATCCCAACGCCGCGTCCGCACTGGCCGAAAAATCATAGCCCACCAGCACTCGCAACGCGCGTTTGCCGGCGGCCCATGCTGCGAACGGCTTGTCTGCCCGCACCACGAGGGTCGGGATGGTCGAGTTCTGGGCCAACCGCTCGGCCACGCTGCCCACCAGCCAGCGGCTTGGGGGGAAATGGCCCAGCGACGACACGACCATAAGGCGTGCCTTGGACTGAGCCGCGACATCCAGCAGCACGGAGGACGGCGATCCCGGCAGATGCCTGGTCCGGACCGTTGCGCCGAGTTTGCGGAGCCGCTCGGCTTCGGTGTTCAATTGCGCCCTTCCGCGTTCTTCGAGCGCCGCCAGGGCGTCCGGCGATCGCGTGTCGATCCCGGCGCATTCGGAGGCGTGGACCAGCGTCAGCGTCCCGCCGGCGCGGGCGGTGAGGATTGCGGCCACGGTGGCGGCCTCCGCCGCGTGGATCGAGAAATCTGTTCCACAGACTGTTGTCATGATCGCCTGGTCGGTTGCGCGGCATCGAACATGCGTCTCTCCTACTCCCTTTTCCCGCGCTTGGCCATACCTGAGTGGCGGCGATTTCCGCCATCCCTCCCGTTCCTCCCTCGATTCGCGGTTGCCCTGTGAAGCAGGGACTGGAAGCGAAACGTTCAACGCTCAACCTTCGTTGGACGTTCTGGGTGATTATCAGTGAATTGCGCAACAATGAGCAGGAACCCATTGCGCCCATGAACCCCCCATCCCATTGCCCTGGCGGCCTCGCGGCTGAGCGCCCGAGGCCCCACAGCGGAGATCTTCCTGGTGCTGGCGTCACTCACACCTTGGTCTTGAACTTCCGCAGATTTGAATACTCGACCAGTTGATCGAGTGTCTTAAGCGTGAAGACCTTCCCCCGTGTGGCCAACAGCATCTTCTTCATGTCTTCACGGCGCACACCAAAGCCCCGCCCGGCAATGCAAGCGATAACCTGATACTTCTGTTTGCCCCCAGCGGCGCCGCCCACGCTCAGCTCTCCAAGGTGTTGGATGCGCGTGACCTTGTCGCGGGCCGTGCCATCGTCCTCTGTGGTCTTGGCTTCGATGATCACCTTTGGGTTGAATTCGAATAATGGAAGAACTGGTGCCGTTGATGTGTATCGAAGCCCCCATTTCGGCGGGGCAGGGGAGAGACGCGGAACAGACCAACCCCGAATCAAGCATTGCCACGGCGACCGGGTAATAGGCATCCAGGCGGTTGTGGTGGTAGGTGAAGGCAAGGGGCGAACCGGGCTTCAACGCGCTCGCCATCATCTGAAACACACGTGACATTCCCTCGGTGAAATGTTCGAGCGTTCGCCCCATGTTGTCATTGCCCGTCAACTCGTTGGCGTGGCGGGTGGTCAGGGGAGCGAATTCGGGATGATTAGCCCGGGTCAGCCTGCGGAGCCACACGTAGCAGAAGTCCATCAACTCGGCATACTGGACGCTCCTAAAGTAAGGCGGGTCGGTGAAGATCGCGTCGAACTTCATGCCGTCGAAGCTGACTGCTGTGGCATCCGCGCGCTCCAGCCTCACCTGTTTGGTTTCGGCCTGACCCGCGCCGTTTCGGCGGTCGCCGATCCATTCGCCGTCAATGGGGACCTGCACTTTTCGATTACCCAGGCAGGGTAGTGCCTCCACCCATGAACGGATCAAGGCTCCTGAGGTCCGGGAGGGACTGGCCCTTGTAGAACGTCTCGCGAAGGGGCGCATCGAGAAACTCCGAAAGAAGCAGACCACGGAACAAGGTCCCCGGGCGTCGAGCAAACCACTTGTGGACTGCCACGATCGGGCGGTAGTTCTGCTGGATTTGCTTCTCACGCAAAGCCAGGTCAGGGTCGGCCAGAGATGGAATGACGCTGTTTTTCCTTGGCAATCGGGTGCGGCCTGCTGGCATGATCCGGACGGGTAGCCACTGGATCGGGAAGAGCGATCCAGGGATCCCGCGCCTTGCTGAGGCGCGCCCGGAACCACAGAGAATCATGAAAGCAAAGTCTGTCGAACGCGCGTACGCACTGGCCCGCGAACGCTATGCCGAACTGGGGATTGACACCGAGCAGGCCATCAGGCGCCTGGCACGCATCCCCCTGTCGATTCATTGCTGGCAGGGCGACGACGTCGGGGGGTTCGAAACGGCCGGGGGCACGCTCGGAGACGGCTTGGCCGTCACGGGGAATTACCCGGGCAAAGCGCGCACGGCGGACCAGTTGCGGGCGGATTTCGAGAAGGTCCTGGCGCTGGTCCCAGGCACGCAGCGGTTCAACCTGCATGCGTGCTATGCGGAGATGGGCGGGCGGCGTGTCGACCGCGACGCGCTGAGCGCGGCGCAGTTCAAGAACTGGATTGCCTGGGCCAAGGCGCGCAGGATCGCGCTGGATTTCAACCAGACCTACTTCTCGCATCCGAAGGTGGACGGCGGGCTGACACTGACGCATCCGGACAAGGGGATCCGGCGGTTCTGGATCGAGCACGGGAAGCGCTGTCGCGAGATCGGGGCGGCGTTCGGAAAGGCGCTCGGAAAGACCTGTCTCACCAACCTCTGGATTCCGGACGGCATGAAGGACACGCCGGCGGACCGGCGCGGGCCGCGGCAACGGCTGGCGGAATCGCTCGATGCCATTTACGCGCCGAAGATCAATCCGGCCCACAATCTCGATACGGTCGAGCCGAAGCTTTTCGGGATTGGGGCCGAGAGCTACACCCCGGGGTCGCACGAGTTTTACCTGGGCTACGCGGTCAGCCGCAAGGTGCTTCTTACCCTCGATGCCGGCCATTTCCATCCGACGGAGGGGATTGCGGACAAGATCTCGTCGGTGCTCTGTTTCCTGCCCGAGATTGCCCTGCACGTCAGCCGCGGCGTGCGCTGGGACAGCGACCACGTCGTCACCCTGACCGACGATCTCGAGGCGATCGCGCAGGAGATTGTCTGGGGCGGCTATGTGGACCGCGTGCACATCGGTCTCGACTACTTCGACGCGAGCATCAACCGGGTGGCGGCCTGGGTGATCGGCGCGCGCAACATGCGCCGGGCGCTGTTGCTGGCCATGCTGGCGCCGATCGCGGCGCTCAAGCGGGCCGAGCTCGAGCGCGACTACACCAGCCGGCTCGCCCTGATGGAGGAGGCCAAGTCGCTGCCGTTCGGCGCGGTGTGGGACTACGCGTGCTTGCAGGCGGACGTGCCGGCGGGCGAGGCGTGGCTGGCCGAGGTCAAGCGGTACGAAGCCGCCGTGCTCTCGAAACGCTAGAATCCTTGACCGGTGGAACGTGTGGTAAACAAGTCAAGTTTCTGTGCCGCTTTGAAGGGGTCAAGGATTCTAGAGAGCGAGGAGATCCCAGGCGGGGCCGGCGGCGAGTTCGAGCGTGAGCCGGTGCCCGAGAAGGCGCGCAAGGGTTCGAGCGCATTTTGGGGGATGTATGCCGGCGAGCACACGGCCGGCACCGAGTTCATGATCGGGCCGCTGTTTGTGGCGTGGGGCGCCAGCGCCTTCGACATGATCTTGGGCCTCCTGCTGGGCAATCTGCTGGCGGTGTTGACGTGGCGGTTTCTGACAGCGGAGATCGCCACCGCCAGGCGGTTGACGCTCTATTACCAGCTCGAGAAGATCTGCGGGCGCAATCTGGTCGTCCTCTACAACCTTTTCAACGGCATCCTGTTCTGTTTCCTGGCGGGCGCCATGGTCACGGTCTCGGCCACGGCCGTGGGCGTGCCTTTCGGCGAAAGCGTGAAGATGCCGACGTTCGACCAGACCTGGCCAACGGGGTTTGTTTGGTGCCTCCTTTGCGTCGCGATCGGCGCGGCGATGACGTTCGTGGCGGTGCGCGGATACGGCTTTGTGGCGCGCGTGGGGCATCTGGCGGCGCCCTGGATGTTGCTTGTCTTTGTGGCATGCGGCGTGGTGATGCTGGCCAAGCTCGATTCGACCAATCTGTTCGAGTTGATCGACCCGCCGGAGGGGGCTCCGCGGCGGATCGGCTTCTGGGGCATCGTCTTCTTCGCCTGGTTCTGCAACGCGGCGGTGCATCTTGGAATGTCGGATCTGTCGATCCTGCGCTTCGCCCGCAAGCCGTCGTATGGCTGGGCCTCGGCGGCCGGGATGTTCCTGGGCCATTACGTCGCCTGGATCTGCGCCGCGCTGCTGCTGGTCTATTGGGTGCGCCAGTTCGGCGTCGACCCTCAAAAAGGGGCGATGCCCGGTCCGATGGTGTTCGACGCGGTGGGTGTAACCGGCCTGCTCTGCGTCGCCGTGGCGGGATGGACCACGGCGAACCCGACGATCTACCGGGCGGGATTGGCCTTTCAGGGGATGTTCCCAAAGATGACCCGCACGACCGCCACGATCATCGCCGGGGCGGTCTGCACCGTCGCGGGGGTCTTCCCGGCGGTGGCGATGAAGCTTCTCGATTTCGTTGGGTTGTACGGCACGATCCTGGCTCCTGTTGGGGCGGTGATTGTCGTGGATCATTTCCTGGCCAGGAGACTGGGGCTGGCCACCGACTACGCGGAGCGGCAGGGGATTCGATTCAACGTGGCCGTTCTGCTGGCCTGGGCGATCCCGGTGGCGATTGGGCTGGCGATCTACAGGACGCAGGACATCAATTCGTTCATGCTGCCGCTCCCCTGCTGGCTCGCCTGCGGCGCCCTTTACATTCTGTTTTCGAAACTGATGAACAGGGGGGCGGGATCGGGTCTTTCAAGCGACCCGTCCTGTCCTTGATCGACGAATGAAAGCGCTTGCCAAAATCCTGGCCCCGCTGGCCCTCGCGGCAACGGTCGTGCCAGCTCTGCTTTTCCTGTTCAAGGCGATCGGGGAAGGGCCGATGAAGGCCACGATGCTGGGGGCCGCTGTCGTCTGGTTCGTATTCTCTCCCCACTGGATGAAAGGTGGCTCGCAATGAATGCAAATCCGATCCTGGGCGTGATGTTTCACTGGCTGGGCGGCCTGGCGTCCGGCAGTTTCTATGTCCCGTACCGCTTCGTCCGCAAGTGGTCATGGGAGGTCTACTGGCTGGTGGGCGGGTTTTTCTCGTGGATTCTCGCGCCCTGGATCCTGGCGTCGCTCAAGACCAACGATCTGCTGAGCGTCCTTTCCTCGACGCCGGCGGGGACACTTGGCTGGGCTTATTTTTGGGGTGCCATGTGGGGGTTGGGCGGGCTCACGTTTGGATTGACGATGCGGTATCTGGGGATGTCGCTGGGGATGGGCGTGGCGCTCGGCTACTGCGCGGCGTTTGGCACGCTGATGCCTCCGATCTTTCATGGCGAGTTCGTCCCCAAGATCCTCGGGACGGTCTCGGGGCAGGTCATCCTGGTGGGGGTGGGCATCTGTCTTTTGGGCATCGCCGTCGCCGGCATGGCGGGCATGTCGAAGGAACGCGAGATGTCCGATGAACAGAAGCGCGCGGCGATCAAGGAGTTCAACTTCGTGAAGGGCATTCTCATGGCGACCTTCTCGGGCGTGATGAGCGCCTGCTTCGCCTATGGCCTGGATGCCGCCACCCCGATCGCCGACCTGTCGCGCCAGCACGGGACGCCGGAGCTCTGGACCGGTCTGCCCAAACTCTGCGTGGTCCTGCTCGGCGGGTTCACGTCCAACTTCATTTGGTGCGCTTACCTGAACGTGCGCAACCGGACGGGCTACCAGTACTTCAGCCCGACTCTGCGCGAGGAACACGTCGAGAGCGCGGCAAAGACCGTCAGCGGCCCGGTCGCGCCCGGCGCCAGCGCCGTCCCGAGGCTGAGCAACTATTTCTTCAGCGCCCTGGCGGGGACGACGTGGTACATGCAGTTCTTCTTCTACACCATGGGCGAGACGCAGATGGGCGATTACAAGTTTTCGAGTTGGACCCTGCACATGGCCAGCATCATCATCTTCAGCTCGCTCTGGGGCATCGCGCTGAAGGAGTGGAAAGGTTCGAGCGGGTTCACGAAGACCCTGTTGTTTCTCGGTCTCCTGATGTTGATCTTCTCGACCGTTGTGGTCGGGCTCGGCAACTACCTGGGCGTCGCCCCGGCAAGCCCTTGAGCAATCCTATGAGCACAGCCTATCACGTGGTCGTCTGCGCCAGCCTGGTGCCCGACCCGCTCCAGACCCTCGAACCGGTCGCCGGGCCCGCCGGGCCCGCGCTGAAGAACGAGGCGATGCTCCCGTTCGTCTTGGATCCTTGGGCCGCACACGCCCTGTACGAAGCGGCGAACCTCGCCAGGAACCGGCCCGGCACAAAGGTCTGGCTGGTCAGCCTCGGCCCTAAGGCAAAGCTGCAACAGGTCATGATGACCGTCGCTCAAAAGGCGCCGTTCGAGTTCGTGCCCCTGGACGGCTCGGCCAGCGGATTCGCCGAGGCCTCAGCGGTCGCCGCGGCCCTCGCCGAAGGCATCCAGGGCATTCCCGGACTCGACCGTTCGAAGCTGCTCGTGTTTGGTGGATGGGAATCCGCGTCCCGCGGGGCGGGCGTGACGATGTCGATGGTTGGCGAACGGCTTGGCATCATCGACCAATTCCAGGGCGTCGATGAACTCAAGATCCAGGATGACGGGTCCTTCGAGGTGGTCGAGCGACTCGAAGGCGGACAGCACCAGGTCTCGCGTTGCGCCGGCCCGCCCGCCCTCTTCGGGTGGGCCACCGGCCATCTCCCCGAGCCGAAGAACAACCCGCAGATCGGCATGATCAACATGCGCACGCTGTTGCCCGCCCTGCAAAAGGCCAGGGCGGTTCAACTGGCGGCCGCCGGGCTCAGCTTCGACACCGTTGTTTTGCCGAGGCAATTGCGGGAAACGCGCATCGTCAAGGACCGGTCCGCGGAGGAGATCGCCAGGGAGATTATCGATTGGATTTCGAAGTGAGGTGCATCATGGAGACTCTCCTGTTTCTTGCAGCCACCGAGCCGGACGGCTCGCTCGCGCCATCCGCTTTGGAAGCGCTGGGCGCCGCGCGTTCGCTCGCCGCCGCGTTGGGCGGCTGCAGCCTGACGGTCGGCCTTCAGGGGCAATCGGTCCAAACCGCCGCCGATCGGATCGCCGGGTGCGGCGCGACGCGTTTTCTGGGTGTGGTCGGCCAGGACTTCGGGTCCGCGCGCTATGCGAGCGACGCGGCGGCGGCCGAGGCGCTTGTCCGCGCCAGTCAGGCCACGGTGGTGGTCGCGCCGGGCACCAGCCGTCTGTCGCGTTGCCTGCCTGGTGTCGCTCAACGCACCGGAGGGCAAGCAGACACACATGTCACCGCCCTCGGCGCCCGCGAGAACCGGCCTTTCGTGAACCGCTGGTACTATCGGCAGCGGATGGAAGCGGTCGTCCAGCGGACCCAACGTCCGTGGATCATCCTCGTCGATCCCGGCAGCCAGCCGCCCTGGGACGGCTCGACTGGCAACACCGCCACAGTGGAGATGATCGAGTTGAACCTGCCCGAAGCCGCCCGGAAAACGAGCGTCGTCGGAGTCCGGGCGCCGGCGGCCGATGCCCAGACCATACGGCCGGACGCCAACCTTCTGTTCGTGACGGGCGCCGGCTGGACCAAGAAGCAGGCTGACGGCCAGGCGCACGTGGCCGAGGCGGAACAGATCATCCTCGAGTTTCTCAAGCGCAGCCGCGCCTCGCTCGGCAGCAGCAAGTCGCTGGTCGATCTGGGCGGCGAGGGCCAGGCTGTCCTGTCGTTTCTCTCGCACCTGAACCAGATTGGCCAGACGGGCGCGACACCGCGACATCCCAAGGGGCTGTCGACCTGCTGTCACGGCGAGGAACCCCACACCGTCGGCTGGCGTTTCATCAACGAGCGCCGGGCCATCAGCCTCGATCCCAACTGCGGCTGGGCGCGGGGCAAGGCCGACGTGCTTTACGTTGCCGACGCCTTTGCCGTGATGCGGGAGACCAACAAGCTGCTGGCGGCGAAAACCTGAAAGCCTGGCGAGCCGCCCCATGCGCCTTTGCGTTGTGTTCAATCCGACCGCGCGCGGCAACAAGGCCAAGCGGTTCCGTCGACGGCTCGAGGCCCTGGCGCGCGAATGTGTCCTGATGCCGACCGCCGGTCCTGGAGTGGCCGTCGATCTGGCCGCCCAGGCCGTGCGCCAGGGATTCGACACCGTGGTCGCAGCGGGCGGCGACGGAACGGTCAACGAAGTTCTCAACGGCATCGCCGGCGTGGAACACGGCCTCGAACGGGCGCGTCTGGGCATCCTGCCGCTGGGGACCATGAATGTCTTCGCCCGGGAACTTGGCTTGCCGTTGAACCCAGACGCCGCCTGGCGCCTGGTCCGCCAGGGCAATGAAACCACCGTCGATCTGCCCTGGGCGGAATTCGAGGTCGAGGGCCGAACAGCCCGTCGCTGCTTTGCACAACTCGCCGGGGCGGGTCTGGACTCGCGCGCCATCGAGTTCGTCGACTGGACGTGGAAGACACGGATCGGTTCGTTGGCGTATGCGGCCGCCGGTTTGCGGGCGATGCGGGGCTTCCAACCGCTGGTGACAGTCACGCTTCCGGACGGCACGAGGTCGAGCGGAGAGCTGGTGCTGGTGGGCAACGGAACGCTCTATGGCGGGTGTGTGACGATGTTCCCTGGCGCCAGCCTGCGCGACGGGCTACTCGAGATTCGGGTGCTGCCCCGGGTCGGCGTTCTCACCCTGGCCAGGTTCGCCCTGTCCTGGCTGTTCCGGGGCGGATTCGTCGTGCCGGGCGAACGGCATCTGCGTGCGGATCGGTTCACGCTGACAAGCGACGAGGCTGTTCCGTTTCAGGTGGACGGCGACAATGCCGGCCCGCTCCCGGTCCGCTTCTCGGTCCGGCCGCGCGCTCTTCGAGTGATCGCGCCTTGAAGCCCAGCGCCGGGCATCATCCTGTTGCGGGTGTTCCGACGACCTCCGTGGTGAACCGGGCGATGCGCTTCGAGGCGCGGTGGAGGGACTGGTCCACGAGGGTGACCTCTTCGAGGCGTTTTTCGGGCGTCAGCACGGTCGCCAACTTCTCGGGGAGCGTTTTTTTCCATTCGGCCTGCACTGCGGGATCGGCCTTCGGATGGCGCGTGTCGGGGGCCACTTTGCGCCACCGGTGCCGTTGGACCAAGCGATACACCACCGAGGGCTTCACCCGCCGGCCCAGTTGCCGGTCCAACGCCGCCCGCAGAGGCGTGAGCACCACCAACTCGCCGGCCTCTGCCTGGGACTTCCAGGTGGCCATAAAAGCCTCCTCCTGCTCCCGACTCAGGAGCGCTCGGCGTCCTCGGCTTGGCAGCGAGCGGACAGGTCCAGGTACGCCTCGTCGATGGACATCGGTTCGATCACCGCACCGGTTTCGCCCATGATTCGGAGAATGAACCCCGATTCCTCCTTGTAGCGGTCCATGCGCGGGCGGACGAAGACGCCCCTGGGGCAGAGGCACCCGGCGGTGGCGCTGGGCATGGCGGAACACACGCCGAACTTGCGTGCCTCGTAGCTGGCGGCGCAGACCACGCCGCGTTGGGTAGGCGGGGCGCCAACGATGACCGGCTTACCGCGCAAGCCCGGATTTCCGATTACCGGGAAGCTGAACCGGAAATCCGGGCTGTCCCATTCAAGGATTCTGAGCCAGCCCGGCATTGATCAGGGCCAACGTGAACCAGCCCACGGCATATTCGGTCGGCATGGAACCCATTTGGATTGCGGCGAGTGTCATCGCGGCTCTTGTGCGTTTGGACCCGGTTCAAGGCGTGACCGCATCACCCCATCCAGAAGCCTTGTCACTGCACGACCTCGATGGTCGAGGTTGGGCCATACACCCCAAACCGGTTCACCGTCCGAACCTCCAAGCGGTTCAGACCCGGGCGAATGGTCCAAAGCAGATTCGCGTCAGTCACGCCCCAGGAACCGCCAGCGAACCGAACTTCGTACGCTCGGAAATTCGGCGTCATAGTTCGGAGCTTCACCGCGACCTTGCCCTGCTCGGAAGCCAACGTGACCGCCGCCTGGTTGAGGGGGAAATACGGATCCACCGCCGGATTGGTCGGCACCGTGCGCACATGCCATCGAGTTCCCTCGCAGAACTGGTCTTGCACGATGAACATCCGGCCATAATCCAGGCCTGCGTCCATCAAGTCGGTGTTCGGGATGTAACCAATGAACCCGTACTTATCGAGTTCATCGACCGGCACCGTCAAATCGCCAAACCCCTCGAACCGCGCCAGGAAAATGGGCAGGTCGGACTTGCAGTAACGCGTCCGCTCTTTCCCCACCACGAACACGAGATCCCGACCTCCGCGCTCGAACCACTCCTGGCGTATTTCGTAAGCGTTCAACGGCAGGCCGCCCTTCTCCACGTACATCTTGGCGGTAGGGTCCATCATGATCCACTTGCCATATTGGTTGGACCAGATCTCCGTGGTGGAGTGTTCGCTGGACCCCCCGCCCGGCGGATCCCGATGCCGGCGCAAGGCCAGTTCCCGGTCAATCCAGCCCAGGCTGGCAGCGGCGGACACGAACACATGCGCGTACTGGCTGCAAAAGAACGCGTGCCCTTGGTCGATGGCCCGCAAGATTTCCAGCGCCCCTCTCGCTTCAACCGACGGACGACCGAACTTCTTGAAGCGATGATGGACCCAATCGAGCAGCCGGACCTGGCGGTCGAACTCGTCTTGGCCCGCAGCCACGACCGCGTCGAGTTGATACCGCCGGCGCAATTCCCGAAGCTTGGGATTCTCGGCGGAGTCGAACTTGAATCGACGCGTGTACTCGCTCTCGACGTAGGGTAGCGCATCCACCCGCTTCACCGCTATAGAACCCCCGTCCAACGCAATCGAGGTTCCTTCCGCAGTCGCGGGTCCCGTGTTGCCTTCGGCGGCGGGCTTCGTGTGGTTGAGCAGGTTCTCCAGGAAGTCCACGTGGACCGCGCCACCGGCGCCATTCCACGGGCGCGGCCCCCACGGCTTCGAGACGATGTCCACGTCACCATCGCCATCCACATCGCCGACTTGGAGTTCGTGCCCGCCCAGGTTGCGGTCGAGGACAATGCGTTCGGCGAACTGGTTGCCGCCCAGATTCTCCCAGACGATCCAACGCGGGTTCTCGCGTCCGGGCGGCAACAACTCCTCCTGTTCATTGACGACGATGTCGGGTCGCCCGTCCCCGTTGAGATCGGCCACGGCCAGCGAGTGCAGCGAACCGTACGTGAAACTCTGAGGCAATTCCGTCTTGCCCCACCGGCCTCCCTTTCCGTCGGCGTTCTTCAACACGGCGACCTTCGAGTCCACGATGTCGGCATCGGCGATGATGATTTCCGCCCGGCCGTCGCCGTCAAGGTCTGCCACCGCGGTCCGCACGCAGACGCCAAACGGGCCTTTCCGGCCCATGGGAATGTTCCGGTGCTCGACCCATTGTTTTCCTCGGCCATCCTGGTTCTCGAACCAGGTGTCCGCGCGCAGGACATCCAGGTCGCCATCGCCATCCAGGTCCGCCGCGCCGTTGGGGGTGATCGCGCCATGAACCGGCGGGCCAATGCGATTCCGCGACCACGTTTGCCGTGGATCGGCTGGGATGGAGAACCAGCACAGCGAATTGAGTTGCGTGCGTTCGTCGCCCATCAGAACGACGTCAGGCTTGTCGTCCCCATCCAGGTCCGCAACGAGCACGTCGTGCGCCCCGGCGGTGTTCTCGTCGAAGACGATCCGCTCGAACGCCTGACCGGTCTGGCCAGGATAATGGTGACCTCCATCGAGGATCGCGCTCGCCTCGAGCAGCAGAAGAGGGAAGCCCGTCGGGTCGCCAAACAACAGCGGCGTGCGGAGGCCGGATGCAATGACGCCACGTCCCTCGCCGGGTCCCAACCTGTTATCTCGGCCACGATCTGTTCGACTTCAGTGCAAAGGACGCCCTCCGGCACTTCGAGGTCGGTTTCCGCATCGGCGAGTTGTCGCTTGATCCAGATTTCGACGACTTGTTGCCGTGGGGTTACATCAACAACCGACCGTTCCTGCGCTGCATGAAGGGGTTCGGTCTGTGCCTGTGGCGCCTCAACCGCTTCGCCGAGGCTGAACACGTCTTCGACCGGATGCTCGGGCTCAATCCCGACGACAACCAAGGCGTGCGATTTCTGATCGACGACGTCCGGGCGCACGAACCGTGGACGGACGACGGAGAGAAACAGTAGCCATGAGTGAATAGCGGTAAAGCGAAAACGCGAGGAAGAGGCACGGCGACGCCATCTCACAACCGTCCTGCAGCGCGCCGACACGATTTGGGCGGGTCTGGACGCGCTGATGGATCAGAAGATCGCTTCAGCCTACAACCAGGCGGCGGCCCAACTCCAAGAACTGCGCGACGCGCACGCGCAGGCCGGCAAGGACGCCAAATTCCGGGAAAAGCTGGCCGCCTTCCGCGCGCGGTACGCGCGTCGCTCGGCAATGATGCGGAGAATCGGGAATCTCTGAAGTGCGGCCCGTATCGAGGTATGATGAAATCGAAACGCCAAAGACCCCGCCTGGAGTCTGTCCAAGGCCAAGCTCGATGAGATGATCGAGGAAGCCACCGTGGACGCCTATGGGGACTCCGAACAAATCACGGGCTTCTTCTGCCTGCTCGAAGAGCACCTCCAATTGCCGTTCAACATCGAAGTGCTGGGGATCGAAGTCACGGTCGAGAGTCTTGACGTGACCGAAGACGAGCAGATCGTCGCCGTCTGCTCACGCGGGAAGTCGCGGCAGCGCATCTCCGTTTTGGATCTGCCTCTGCCCAATCCTCCGCCGCAGGGCGCGGAATGGATCGATGCGTTTCGGCGCTGGGCACGGGGGAGGCAACCATGAGACAGGAACCCATCCAGATCGACCGCGACAAGCTACGCGCCGCGATTCGCAAGCTCGGCAACGAGTACATCTTTCTTCGGCCTGCTTGACCACATCGATGAGTGCCACGATGACGTCATCTTCTTCGCGGACGAGGGCGGCTCGTGGCAAGTCGGCGTCGACTGGGACAAGGTGTTACCGGCTTGGTTCGAGGTCCTCTCCGCCACGGCACCGGCGGAGGAGATGCCGAACGGATCCTGGAGTTGCTATCGCACCATTACCACTACGGCCGCGACAAAATGCTCGTCATCGCACGCCGCAAAGCATCGCCAGCTCAGCACAAGGCCCTCGCCACGATCGAAGGAGCCCAGGCGCCGCCACGGCGAAAGACCCCGGAATCCTGACAGCGACCTGCCTTCGGGGACGACGGGCCGCTTGGCTTGAGGGCACCTGATTCGAGGGCAAGCGCGACGCAACCACGTGCGAACCCCCGTGAGGCCGTCGGGCTCGTGTCCTCTCACCGAAGTCGCTGCGGATGGCCGGCTTAAAGGACTTGATGCCGGATTGTCATGTGGCATACTCGATCCGCGTGCGAGAGGATGATCGGCCCGGGTTTGGGCGCCTGGGATACAAAAGCGGGATACAGCGGCGAACCTGAGCCCGCTTGGTGATGCGCAAGTCATTGGTAATCAGTTGGAAGGGTGGCTGAGTGGTTAAAGGCACCTGACTCGAAATCAGGCGTAGTCGCAAGGCTACCGGGGGTTCGAATCCCTCCCCTTCCGCCATTGTTCACAGACTGACTCCCAACAGTCAGTTGGCGCTCGAAGTCCGCAACGGGGCGGAGCGTGTAGAACTCGCGGACGGCCTTGCGGCGGAATTCGTAGTTTTCCTCCCACTCCGCACTTGGCTGAAGCGGTGAGACGGGAATCGTCGTCGCCTGTCTCCATCCACTCCCGATCCACCAGCAACTTCTTGACGTTGAAGCCCTGAACCAGTGGATTTCGGTGAAACCGGACGTGGGCATTCCCGCCTCAAGTTGAGGGAGCGTCCAAAAGACTGCGCGGCCGCCGGTGTCTGGTGCTGGAAACGCCATGCCCCGATCTTCCCTGCCCTGCCGGCCTGTTCTTAAGAATCCGCCCCGTACCCGAATCCACTCGTCCGCCTTTTGTGCTTGGCGCGATTCCCATCCCAGGGCCGAAAGGTCCAACCGTACAATCATGGAACCATGATCCGGGAGCGGAATTCTTCTGAGGCAACTGTCTGCAGATGGGCTACGCTCCACGAGTAGAGCCGGTCAACCCGGCCTTTTTCCGCGCAGGCCACATGGAGCGCGTCGTAAAGAAGGCCACCAACGAGTCCTCTTTTGCCCGCCCCAACGATGAGTTCGCCGTATTCCTTGCCGCACACACCAGGGAGGCGAGCCTTTCATCACGCAGATTCTCCACAAGGTCAGAGGTAATCGTCTTCCCGCTGCCACCCCGGAATACCAAGGCATGGCCCTTGCGCACCAAGCTCGCGTCCTCGCCCACGAGCTCAAGCTGAATTCGCTGCCCTTCCACGCTCACCTTCAGTTCATCACCGGCCTGCAGGTTCACCCCCTCCCGGACCCATTTCGGGATGACTACCCGGCCCGCTTTGTCGATGGGAACCATTGTTGCTTTCATGGCAACAATTCTGCCATATGCCATTTGAATGCGGTAGAGCAAAGCACTGACCACAAAACCCCGCCTTCTGCACATCCGCTCCGGGCGCTTTGCCCAGCCCTCCCGCCGGCGGGCCGCGAGTCGGGCCCCCTGGCGTCGGTTTCTCCACGGCGCTCTCCTCGCCTTGATCCAAACCGCTCCAAACCGTTGGACCTTCCGCCACCTGCTGCTCACCCTCCGTGACCCCCAACGCCTCAGAATCACTCTCGCTCGAACCCACGCGACCGACCATTTGCTTCAGTACTTCGACCATCAAAGAACCCGATCACGTGGGCGGGAAGGGTGTGATCACAGGCACCTCCAATCATGCCATGCACGACGACTCCGAAAGCCTCCAGCCGTCCACCACGTTGTCGTTTTCGTTCACCGTCAGCACCCGATGCGGCGACAGGCTCTCGACCGTGAACGGCCCTGCCACGCGGGCCTTGGACCTGTCACCGTACGGTTTGTCGTAGAGGAACTCGAACTCCGCCTTGGCGGCGATGCTCGCGCCCGGTCTCAGAGCGGTTTTCCCTGGTATTCGCCGGTGAGGCTGTGCAGAAACGCGACCACGGCGGCGTACTCATCCGGTGTGAATGTCTTGCCATTCTGGTATTTGGCCATGACGCGCACCGCCTCCTGCAGCTCCGGGGTCGAGCCGTCGTGGAAATAGGGAAACGTCTTGGCCACGTTCCGCAGGGTGGGCACCTTGAACTTATGCAAATCCTTCTCCGACTTCGAGACGCTGATCCGGCCCTTGTCGGCGTCCGTCACCGGACCGCCACGGTCCCTGAAGTAATCGAGGTGGCGGCCCATGCGTTCGAAGGAGCCGCCCCCGAGCAGCACGCCGGAGTGGCAGGTGGCGCATCCCGTGTCGAGGAACAGCTTGTAACCCCGCTTCTCATTTGCCTCAAGCGCCTGGGCATCGCCCGCCAGGTACTTGTCGAACCGCGAATGTGGCGTCAGCAGAGTGCGCTCGAAGGAGGCGATGGCATCGGTGATTGTCTTCTCGCTGAGGCCCTCGGGGTAAGTCGCCTTGAACTCCTGAGCAAAGGCCGCGTCGGCCTCGAGCTTGCTCACGATCTGCGGCCAATTCGAGTCCATCTCGATGGGGTTGGTGGGCGGGCCGCCGGCCTGGGCCTCGAGCGTCGCCGCGCGGCCATCCCAGAACTGGGTGAACTGAAAGGCCGCGTTGAACGTCGTCGGGGCATTGATGCCGCCTTTCTGGCCGCGGACGCCGTCCGAGACTTTCTCCTGGTCCGTGCCGCCCTTGGCGAGGTCGTGGCATGAGGCGCATGAAACCGTGTCGTCGCCGGACAGCCGTTTGTCATGATAGAGCTTGCGGCCCAACTCCGCCTTCTTGGGATCCACTGGCAACGCCTCCGGCAGGGGGGGGATCAGCGCAGTGCGCAGCTCTTCCGGCATGCCGGCCCACGCATGATGCCGGGCGCGGCTCTTGGCAATCCATTCCCTGATCTCGGCCTTCTCGGCAGCAGTCAGGCTGCTGGTCCAGTGGGCGGCCAGGTAGGTCGCCGGCGGCATGTGTCCGAGGGTGACTTCCCGCTCGATCTTCGCCAGGGCGGGCTCCGAGACTCTCGCATTCTCGCCGGGGCGCAATTCGGCGACCAGGTCCATGTTGCGCAAGCCGCCATCGATGTCTTTGGCGATCACCGTCGAGGCCACAGGGAGTTTCGCGTAGAACGGCGAGGGTGTCCCCGGCACATGACAGTGGGCGCACTTCGCCTCGAACAACGCCGCCAAGCGCGCCATCTCGGGGTCTTCCGCCAACTGGGTGACCAGCGCGGTTCCGCTGGGTTTGCCAGCGATCATGTTGATGATAGGAACCGCCAGTGCGGCCACGACGAGGATGCAGACCAGAATCAGGAGTCTCTTTCGCATAATTCGCCTTTTTTGTCAGGCCCCGAACTCGATCAGAAGGAGCCCGTTCACCGCGTTCGATCAGGCGGACTGTTCCATAGCCAGGCTCATCCGGCAAGAGCCGACCGGGCCCTGCGAGATCGAGACATTGGCGACAACCCGGGTGACCATGCCCAGGAAGTTCGACGCCACCACCGTGTAGCCGCCCGCATCCCTCGGCCAGCATGGCGAGAAACAACCCCCCGTCCCGGTCACCGTGAAACATCGCTTCCCGGTGGCCGCCACGGTTCAGGGTCACCGGATCGCATTCGCCCGCTCCTCGCCTGTGCTGGACACCACCGGCCATCTTCCCGGTGAGCCGGGGCAAGGGTTTGAAGGGCATTGGACTTTGACCCCGGCCAAACCGTCTGTCACAATGCCGCGAACGCGGCGGCGGACGGAGGGATGCCATGATTGATTTTGACTCGAGAGTTCTCATGACCGGCTTTGGCGTGGTGGCCCAGGCCACGCTGCCGATGTTGCTCGACCATCTGCGCATCCCTTTGAGACAGATCACGGTGATCGACTTTGCGGACCGCGAGGAGGAGCTGCGTCCCTGGATGAACAAGGGGCTGCGCTTCGTGCGCGAACGTGTCACTCCGTTGAACCTGCCTCGACTCTTGTCCACGCACGTGGGGCGGGGCGGCCTGATCATCGATCTGGCCTGGAGCATCGATTGTTTCGACATGCTCGAGTGGGCGCACAACAACGAGGTGCTTTACGTCAACGCGTCGCTCGAATCGTGGGACCCCGCGTCGGACATGCACAGCAAGTCGTCTCTCGAGAAATCCCTCTATGCCCGCTACCAGAAGCTCCTGCCGCTGGCGGCGCGGTGGCGTGACGGCGTGACGGCGGTCATCGACCACGGCGCCAATCCGGGCCTGGTCTCGCACTTCGTCAAGCAGGGTTTGCTCGACATCGGGGCCAAGGTCGTGCGGGAACCCGATCTGCCGCGGGGTCACGCCACGCGGCTCAGGCGGCTGACGAAGGCGGGCGACTTTGCGGGACTGGCGCGCGCGCTCGGCGTGCGGGTCATCCATTGCAGCGAATGGGACACGCAGCGCGCAGCGCGTCCCAAGCGTCCGGACGAGTTCGTGGCCACCTGGAGCGTCGAAGGCATGTGGGAGGAGTCGATTTCGCCCAGCGAACTGGGGTGGGGCACGCACGAGAAGTGGCTGCCGCCGTTCTCGATTAGGCCGCAGGCCGGAACCGCCAACCAGATCATCCTCTCGCAGATGGGGCTCAACACCTGGGTGCGCTCCTGGGTGCCCGACCAGGAAATCGTCGGCATGATCGTAACCCACGGCGAGTCGTTCGGCCTCTCCCACGCCCTGACTGTCCGGGAAGAGGGCCGGCCGGTCTATCGCCCGACGGTTCACTACGCCTACATGCCGTGCAACGACTCGATCGTCTCCCTGCACGAGCTGCGCTGCCGCAACTATGAGCTGCATCCCAAACAGCGGATCCTCACCGACGAGATTGTCGAGGGCATGGACGTCGTCGGGGCGTTGATCATGGGGCATCGGTATCAGTCCTGGTGGACCGGGAGCATGCTCAGCATCGGCGGCGCGCGGCGCAAGCTGCCGCACCTCAACGCCACGGCCATGCAGGTGGCCGCGGGCGTCCTGGGCGCGGTCTTGTGGGCAGTCCGCAATCCGCGGCGCGGGGTCTGCTTCCCCGAGGACCTCTCGCACCAGGAGGTCCTCCGCTGGGCGCGCCCCTACCTGGGCCGCTTGGTCTCGCAGCCCACGGACTGGACCCCATTGCGGCGGCATCGGGTCTACTTCGACGAGAACCCGCAGGCGCAGCCCGATCAGAGCGATCCCTGGCAGTTCAAGAACTTCCTGTTCCATCCCTAGCCCGGCTATTGCACACGCTTCGCGAGGGACCTTAGCCGGGCTAGCGCGCAGCGCTACGCATTTTGGAGTTATCGGCTCCGCCTCGGTCACAACTCCATGAAACATGCGGGCTAGAACCAGCGATCCGCTTCACGGCCAGGCTCGCGAGGGCGAATCCGAACGTCCCGGTCACGAACACCGCCGTTCCGAACACGGGGTTGGCGGGATCGCAATCGTCGGACGCCCGTCCGGCTCCGGCCTGCGGAGCGGCGGCGGGCTCAGGCGTCTGGGCGGACACAGCCGGCTCGGTGGAATGGACGCAGGGCACGCCGAAGGGCGACTGTCCTCGGGGAAAAGCGTGGTCCTGCCGAAGGATGGCGCGGACCTGGGCCAAGAGGCGGTCATGGCTGCTGAACGCGAGGTCGTCGATTCGCACCCGGGCGGGGTTACGGCGCCCTCCCGCGCCGCCGCTGGTGACAACGGGGATGTGCCGGGCACAGCAACCGGCGATGAGGCGGCTTTTGTTTGCGGCGCCGTCGATGGCGTCCAACAGGCAGTCGTAAGGCGTTTCGAGAATCCGGGCGGCGGTTTCCTCGCTGAAGCGCGCCGGAACGATCTCGATCTCGATGTGCGGGTGGATGAGCCGGACCCGGTCCGCCAGCACCTGGGCCTTGGGCTGGCCGACGGTCGGTTCGAGCGCATGGATCTGGCGATTGATGTTGCTGACACTCACGACGTCGAAGTCCACCAGGGTCATTCGCCCGACGCCCGACCGCGCCAGGGCCTCGACGGCCCACGAGCCGACGCCGCCGAGGCCGACGATGCAGACGTGAGCGCGGCCCAGGCGCGCCAGAGCCTCGGGGCCCAGCAGGCGCGCGACGCCGCCGAAGCGTGGGTCAAGGTCGGTCATGGGAAGCGTTGACATTCAACAGTTGAATGCGCACGAGGACCGTGAACCGGTCTGTAGCCGCCGACGTGAGTCGGCGCTGATTCCTGCCTTCGACGGAGCGAGATGGCGCCGTCTCACGACGGCGGCTACGCAACCACGGTTCATGGGAAGCGCCTCGCTAAAAATCGGCCGAGCCCGGGGTGCGGGCGAAAGGAACGACGTCGCGGATGTTCCCGACGCCGGTGAGGAACATCAGCAGGCGTTCGAAGCCGAGGCCGAAGCCGGCGTGCGGCACGGTGCCGTACTTGCGCAGGTCCACATACCACCAGTAATCCTCGGGCCGCAGCTTGTGGTAGCTCAGGTTCTCGATCAGGGCGTCCAGGCGCTCCTCGCGCTGGGAGCCGCCGATCACTTCGCCAATGCCGGGCACAAGCACGTCCATGGCGGTGACGGTCTTCCCATCGTCGTTCAGGCGCATGTAGAACGGTTTGATCTCGCGCGGGTAGTTGAAGACGGTGACCGGGGAATGGAAGTGCTGTTCGGTCAGATACCGCTCGTGTTCGGACTGCAGATTGAGTCCGTACTCGACCGGGTACTCGAAGGTTTTGCCGGACGCGCGCAGAATGTCGATGGCGTCGGCGTAAGGCACGCGCTGGAAGGGGCGTTCGACGACGAATTGGAGACGGTCATGGAGGCTCTTGTCGACGAACTTGCCGAACAGCGCGAGGTCCTCGGCACACTCTTCGAGCGCGTGCCGGGCCAGCGCCTTGACGAATTCCTCCGCCAGATCCATGTCGCCCTCGAGATCGCAGAAGGCCATCTCCGGCTCGATCATCCAAAACTCCGCCGCGTGCCGCGCCGTGTTCGAGTTCTCGGCCCGGAACGTCGGGCCGAAGGTGTAGACGTTCGACAGCGCGCAGGCGAACGTCTCGGCTTCGAGTTGCCCGCTCACGGTCAGGTAGGCCCGACGCCCGAAGAAATCGGCCTCCGCCTGCTCGTCGATGTTCCCCTTGAGCGTGGTGACGCGGAACATCTCGCCGGCCCCTTCGCAATCGCTGGTGGTGATGATCGGCGTGTGGACATAGACAAAATCGCGATCCTGGAAGAACGTGTGCACCGCGTAGGCCAGCCGGCTGCGCGTCCGGAACACCGCGCCGAAGAGATTCGACCGGGGGCGCAGGTGCCCGATGGTCCTCAGGAATTCGAGGGTGTGACCTTTCTTCTGGAGCGGGTAGGACGGGTCGGACTTGCCGAGCAGACGCAGGCGCGCGGCCTGGAGTTCCCACTTCTGGCCCGCGGCCGGGGAGGGCACGAGCCGGCCCGAGACCTCGGCTGAGGCGCCAGTGATGCAGTGGGCCATGTCGGCATAGCCGGGGACACCCGCGTCGACGACTGCCTGCAAGCTGCCGAGGCAGGACCCGTCGTTGAGTTCGAGAAACGAAAAGCCCTTTGCATCGCGCCGGGTGCGCACCCAGCCGGCGACCGTGATCGCTTCCCGCGGTTCGGTGGCTGCAAGGACGTGTTTGATGAGCGTGCGCTTCATAGGCAAAGAATCGAGCCGTTCAATCCGGACGGCCGCGGACACTATCAGCGCTGCAAGGCGCCTGTCGAGCCGTCGAGCGCTTCCGCGCATCCGAAGGCCGCACAACTGAAGATGATCGGATAGAGCTCTTCGGCGTACCACAACGCCGCGAAATACAGCCCGATGGGGGAGGAGGGAAAGACCGTGCCGCCCTGCGTCGCGCCCGCCAACCACGCCAGGCCGCGGCCCACGGTTCCACTCCCGGCGTCCTGGCCGCCCATCGCGGCCTGCAAGGCCAGGGCCGTCTCCTCGACTGTCGCCGGGGCTCCGGCTGATCCCCCCCAACCCCCGTCCGCCTGCTGGCTCTGCCGCAGCCACGCCCCGCCGCGCGCGATGGCGGCCTGAACCCCGGCTCCGAATCGGCCGCGAACCCGCTGCAGGGCCAGCAGGACGCGCGATGTCCCGTACACAGGATTCTCGAGCCGCGCGGCGTGCTGGTTGCCGAACCACAACGGAATCCAGGCTCCGTCCCGACGCTGGGCGCGGAGCAGGGATTCGAGCGCGCGGTGGGCGGCGCGGTCCACGTGCGCCCGCAGGCGCGCGTCGAGGCGCGGTTGCCAGGCCGCCCAGGCCGCCAGGGCATGGGCGGTGATGTCCGGACAACTGCGATCAAACGGCAGATTCGACCAGCCGCGGCAGAACGTCGGAATGCCGCCGTCGCGATTCTGCAGGTCGAGCAGCCACTGAATGCCGCGCCCGGCGGCGGCGCGCGCCTCAGGCGAGTTCGGGTCCAGCGCATCCAGAGCCAGGAGCGCGCCGGCCGTATCGTCGGCATCGGGCACGCCCCCGGCAAGGTCGGTCCACGCCCAGCCGCCCGGGGCCGCGTGGGTGAAGGGATGCTCGGCCTGGTGCTGCTGCCCCAGCAGCCAGTTCAAGAGGGCGCGTCGCCGGCCCGAATCCAGACCCGCGAGCGGTTCCGAGCCGCAGCCAAAGGCGCCGATGCTTAACGTGGTGACCCATGTGCTCAGGTTGACGTCGATCGGCCAACTGCCGTCCGCACGCACCGTGCGGGCCAGGAAATCCGCGCCCGCAATCGCCACGGGATGCGAGCGCAATCCGCACCCCGCCAGAGCCGAGACGACGAAACCGGTCAGGGGGATCGCTTCGAGGAATCCGCCGCCGGCGGGCTGGATGTCCCTGAGGATTCTGAGAACGCGTGGTTTGAGCGCGTCGCGCAGGCGGTGCAAGGGGCGGACCCCATGCCCCGTGTGCTCGTGGCGGGCCAGGCCGATCGCGATCAGCGCGGGCACTGCGTAGCTGACCACGGGGAGGCGCAGCCACTTGAAGAACCGATGCGGCAGGGCGGCCAGCTCGAAAGGCAACTGGGGAACGGCGGTCCAGGCCAGGTCCGAATCGCCCAACCGACCACACAGCGCGCAGAACGTGAGGATCGGCACCGAGAAGGTGCGGTCCTTTCCGTACGCCTCGAGCACGCGATCGGCGATCTGATCCGGGGCCAGGCTGCCCAGCCGCTTCTCCAGCCACCGCTGCGCACGCTCGCAAGCGCCCCGGTGGACGGTCCCGTCCGCGGCGTGATCGAACGCGGCCCAGCTCAGCAGCGTCGTGCTGAGATTGGCCGGGCTGGAAGGCGTGTCGCCCCACCCGCCGTCCGCACGTTGATGTTCTGCCAGCCAGATCAGGCCGCGGCTGACCAGGCCGGCGTGCGCCTTGGCATCCACAAGCCCCAACGCGGCCGCGGCCACGGCCGTGGACAGTGCGCTGCTGGACAAATGCCCCGTCCAATGGCCATCGGGCGTCATCCGCTCCAGAAGGGCGCGCCGGGCATTGCGCGCCGCCGCGGCGATGCTCTGGCGATCCAGGGGGTTGGCGGACATAGCGTTGCAGCGGGTCAGATGCCACCCGGGGCGACCAGGTTGCCAAGCGCCAGGAGACCGTAAAAGGCGTATTCGCAATCCGGTCTTCGATCGAACGCGTGCGCGTGGAACCCGCCCGAATCGTCCCAGCACCCGGTCACGAAATCGAGGCAGCGATCGATTGCGACGCCCTGCAGCGCGCCGATCCGGTTCAAGGCGTGCAGCGCGGTCGCGGTCGAGAGCAGATCCGATATGGGCGCCAGCGGCGCCGCCGCGAAACCGCCCCCTGCCCGCTGCTGGCCCAGGAGCCACGCGACGCTCTTGGGCGGCAACGGCTCCCCCAGCTCGTGCAGCAACAGCAGCGCTGCGGCGCTTGCCGGCGTACTCGCGACTCCCCATCCCTCACTGTTGACGAACCCTCCGGAGGCTTTCCCCAGGCCGGCCAGAATCGCGCCCAGGCCGCCCGGATTCGGAAGCGCTTCGCGCAGGGACTCGGCCGCCAGGGCGCCGATGAAACTCTCGTAGACGCTCCCTCTGCGCCGGGCGGGGTGCCGATGATAGCCGCCTTCGGCGCATGCATGGCGCGCAAGCCGTTCGCTGAGGCCTGCGCCGCACGCCAGCGGCGCGCCGTCGGGGGCGAGGATCTCGATGCAGCGCACCAGACAAGTCAGGTGCACGAAGTCCAACGAGGCATCGAGCCGGGACTCGACGAAGCGGCGAATGGGTTCGACCGGCACATCGATCTCGAGCGCGCGGGCGCACTCCAGACCGAATACGGTGTAATAGAGGTCTCCATCCCCGCTTCGCCCGCGAAATCCCCCATCCGCGGCCAACTGGGCGCGAACGAATGCGCGCAGGGCGGTGCGGGCCTGGGTGTCGAGGCTTGCGGCGGCGCGGGCCAGGGCCTGCTCGAGCGCAGGGGCACAGCGGGTGCGGAGACTCGGAGCGCGGGGGTCAGGCGCGGCCGGTTTCATGCCTTGGCAGCCGAGGTTGCCGGGGGGCCGAGGAGCCGCCCGACCAGCCGCCGCAGCAGGCCTTTGAGATGGGCGTTCCGAAGCGGGCTGAGCGAGCGCTGGGCTTGGTTGCGATAGTGTTCGAGCAGTTGGCGGGCCTTGTCCTCGGTGCGCAACATGAGAAAGACGTCGCGGAAGATCTCTCTGCGGGTGGGGGCGGATGCCTGCGCGTCGAGGGCCAGTTGCAGCCGGGCACGGGCGTCGCCGGAGGCCTGTTCGCAGGCGATGGAGACCAGGATCGAGGGGCGCCGGGCCGCGGCGTCGCCGGGGGCCTGGGGATCGAAAGCGTCTTCGAGGTCGTCCCGGATTTGATAGGCGATGCCCACGGCGGCGCTGAAGCGCTGCAGCGGCTCTTCCAGCGCCTCGTCCGCGTCCGCACACACGGCCCCCAGGCGCAGTGCGACCTCGAACGCGGGCGCCGTCTTGCGCCGGAACAGATCGAGCACCTGCGGGGTGGACAGGGGCGAGGAGGAGCGCATCCAATTCAACTCGGCGCCTTGTCCCAGGCAGAGGGAACGATGGCCTTCGGCGGCGATCTTCAGGGCGCGTGCCTGTTGGAAGGGGGTGAGTCCGCTCTCGGCCAGCAAGCGGTAGCCCTCGCCGATCAGGTAGTCGCCCAGGTTCAGCGCGACGGGCATGCCGTGCTGGCGGGCCAGTGTCGGGGCGCCGTACCGGAACTCGTCGCCGTCTTCGATATCGTCGTGCAGGAGGGAGGCCTTGTGGAAGCACTCCGTCGCCAGGGCCACCTTGCGCACGAAGTCGGGCAGGGAATCGGCGTCCCCCAGGCCCGCGAGCGTGTTGTGGACGCAGACGGCAAGCAGCGGACGCCAGCGCTTGCCCGCCTGCGCCAGCCACTCGAGGGCCGTGAGTTCCGTGAACGTGCCTCCGCAGCCCAGGACGCTCTGGAGGGCATCTTTTTGAAACCACCGTTCCACCTCGCGCCGCAGCGCGTCGATGTCCAGCCGCCCGGGCCACCGGACGTCGGACTTGAGCCGCATCGCCTCGCGCACCCAGTCCGCATCCACGCCGGTCGTGTCGCATCCGTCGCGGAACAAGGGGATCGCGATGCCCGGGATGGCGTGCATGGCCGCGTGGGGAAAGGCGCGTTCGAGCACGTGCAGGCAGCTCACGCCGATCACCGCGTCGACCCGGCCCTGTTCGAGCAGCCGGGTGACCACGGTCGTGCCTTCGGCGACGAGCGCGACGCACCCCAGCGCCTGGGCCTCCGCCTGCAACTCCCCGATCAGACAGCGCCCGCACTGCTCGCACAGCAGGCCGAACTCGTCCATCTCCGCCGGACACACGGCGCGCGTGCGCAGGCACTGCGGCAGCAAGACCACGCGCCGGTCGAATGGAATGCCCGCCAGCGTTTCGCGCCACGTCTCGTTCCCGAGCATGACCGTCGTGAAATCGCTGTAGCCCGGATCCTGGCCGAGCGCGTCGATCACCGCGCGGGCATGCGCGCGCAACTCTTCGAGCGTGAGCGGAGGGACAAGCCGCTGGCGCGCGACATGGTCGCGGGCCGCAGCCCGCAGGAGCTCGCGCAGCGGCTTCTGCTCCGGCACGCGCTGCACGAGGCGCGACGGCCTTCCGGTCGCGGGGAAAGACGCCACAGGTTGAGGCGAAGGTTCAGCCATAGGCGCCAAATCCGAAGAACCAGTATTTCTTGGCGAGCCGGTAGGCCCAATGCTTCTCGGGAATCTCCCGTCCGGGCATGTGATGCCCGGGTCGACACCGCATCGCAGCCAGTTCCGCCAACGCCGTGCCGCGGCCCGAGGTGTCGCGGACCCCCTGGGCAACCATCAAGTCGCGCAGCGCGCCCGGACACTCGAGCAACAGACACCCGCGTGTTTGCGACCTCGCAAGACGCCGAAACGCATCAAGGAAAGCCGACCGTTCGATGAGCGCGACTGCGTCGTCCCCATCGCGCGCGTTCTCGCAGGCAAACTGGACAGGCGGACACGGCTCGATGTCGCCGCATGGTCCGATGTGATGGCTGATGCCGGTGGCCGCCGGGCACAGGGCGCGCCCCTCGGCGTCCCAGTACGCGTCGACGATGATCAGCGGAAACCGACCGCGGATCTCGACGATGAAGCGCCGCAGCGCCAGGATCTCGTCCGCCGACAAGCACAGGTCCGCCGTCGGCTGCGCCCCCATGGGCCGGTAAATGTAATACCACAGGTAATGGACCCCCCGCCCGATCACTTCGCGGACGAAGGCCTCCGACACCAGATCGCGGAAATTCGATTTGCAGATGCTGGTGGCGACTCCGATAAGCAGTCGCTCGCGTCGGCAGCACTCGATCCCTTCCAAACTCCGCCGGTAAACGCGCGTGCCGCCGCGGCGTTCGTCGCTGACCGCCTCGCCCCCCTCGACGCTGATCAAAGGCGTGACGTTGCCCAGGCGGCGCATCGCCCGCGCGGCCTCGCCGTCCAGCACCGTGCCGTTGGTGAACACCTGGAAGTAGCAGTCCCGGTGCCGGCCCAGGACATCGAGCAGGTGCGGATGCAGCAGGGGCTCCCCGCCCAGGATGCCGAAGAAGCGGCATTGTTCGCGCTTGGCCTGGGCGATGATGCGGTCCAGCAGTGCCGGTTCCAGCTCCCCAGGCGGCGTGGTCGCCGTCACCCAGCAGCCCTGGCACTTCAGGTTGCACCGGTTGGTCACGGAGAGAAACAGGAACGCCGGAAACAACCGGCCCCGCCGCAGGCGCTTCTGGAATGCGCGCACGCTGCGCACGCCGCCCAACCCGAGTGTCCAGGCGCACTTGGCCAACAGACCGAGATCTACCTCGCGCACCAGCCGGTTGAACAAAGCAGGGATCACGACGTCACTCCGGCGCGGCCTTGGTCACAGGCCGGTTGCTCCTGGGAGCGGAGGCCCTTGGCGGGATCCGCGGCCTGGTGCCGTTGGCGTTCGGCGCCGGCCAGTTCCACGTTCTGTCGCAGCAGGCGCTTCTGCTCCACCTTCGCGCGGCGTGCGGCCAGCTTGGCGTAGACCTCCGAACCCAAAACGGCCTCGAGATCGGCCTTGATCCGCGCCTTCTCCTTCGCCTCGTCCAGGCACGGCCCGCCGTTGATCGGCGACTCCTGGTATTTCGGGAAGATGATCGCCACTTCGGGGCAGATGCGCGCACACGCCGGACAGTTGGTTTTGCAGGCTTGCGGGTTGGCCACCCGGACACGGCCTTCGGGCGAGAGGTCGTAGACGCCGAACAGGCAGAACCCGAGGCATTGCTGGCAGTTGGTGCAGCGCTCCCCGTCAATCACCGGAAACCACGGAATCCAGCCCGCCTCCGCCACGCCCGCCGGGGCGGCCTCCGCGAGACTGCCGGGCGCGGCCCGCGGGATTCCCAGGCGCGCCAGCGCCTCGTCAGCCGATCCAGTCCGCACATCGAGCAGCAGCGTCCCCGCCGGATCCAGCGGCGCAGCGGCCATGTGGAACAGGCTCCTGACCGCGCGTTCATGGCAGGCCAGAACCGTCGGACGCGGCGCGCGGGCCAAGGCCTCGAGGCGCGGATCGTGACGCGCCGCCAACTCGCACAGATCCGGCACCAGGTCGAACGGAGTCCCATGAGCCCGGAGGCTGGAGACCAGGCTGCCC
Source organism: Verrucomicrobiota bacterium (assembly GCA_022710935.1). Taxonomy (GTDB): domain Bacteria; phylum Verrucomicrobiota; class Verrucomicrobiia; order Limisphaerales; family J093; genus MWFF01. Next base: position 16,368 of record JAKLFY010000004.1, on the reverse strand, counting down.
AGCGTCTCGGGCGCGATCAACCCGGCGTGGGCGCATTGGCAGATGATCAGGCCTGTCTGCATCAAGACGTTTCCTTCCCCAGCACGAGGCGCATGCTCAGGCTGTCCGGTTTGCCGCCGGAACCCCCGCGCATGTCAGAGCGCTGCTTGGAGATGTGACTCATGGGCCACAGACTGCGAACAACGAGCACCTCGAATCATCCCGGGGCCTCGTCGAGCCGGAGGAATTCGAGGCGATGATTGGCGTGCGGGTTGCGTCCCGACGGTCCGGCGACCAGCGCGGCCAGTGCGCCCGGGACCCGATGCGCGCGCAGCCACTGTCGGGCAAAGTCCGGCCAATGCTCGGGCTCGTCGGCCAGCTCGATGGGATGAACGCCATAGGAGAAGGCCAGCCCCTGACAGACCGCGCGATCGCCGCTCAGGGCCACGATCCAGACGCGCGGATTGAAGCGCGAGATCATCCGGGCCGTTGTCCCCGTGCGCGTCGGCACGAAGACAGCGGCGCACGGAACCGTCTCGAGCGCGTGTTCCACCACCGAGGCGATGGCTTCCGACGCCGCGGCCGGCAGGTCCGGATTGGACATCGCCTTGAGATCGTCAAGCCGCACGGGCGAGCGGTGCGCCTCGGTGAAGGCCGCGATCCGCGCGAGCATCGCCACGGCTTCCTCGGGATACCTGCCGATGGCCGACTCGCCCGACAGCATCAGGCAATCGGTGCCATCGAGGACGGCATTGGCGACGTCGGTGGCCTCGGCGCGCGTGGGCAGGCGGTGTGCGACCATCGATTCGAGCATCTGGGTGGCCGTGATGACCGGTTTGCCCACGAGACTGGCCTTGGCGATCATTTGCTTCTGGAGAAGGGCCATTTCCTCGATCGGCACCTCGACTCCCAAGTCGCCCCGCGCCACCATCACACCATCCGCCGCCTTCAGGATGCCGTCCAGGTGCCTGAGTGCCCCGGCGCGCTCGATCTTGGCGATGAGGAATGGCGTCTTGCCCAGAGCCCGGGCCGCGTCCCGCACGGCTTCGAGATCCGCCGGCGTCTCGACGAACGACTGGCTCACGGCGTCCACGCCGTGTTCGAGCGCGAATGCCAGGCAGGCGCGGTCGTGATCGGTGAACGCGCTCATGCCCAGATCGATGCCGGGCAGATTGAGGCCTTTCCTCGAGCGGAGCTCGCCGCCGACCGCCACGTGGCAGCGCACGTCGTCCCCCTCGATCCGCTCGACAACCAGTTGGACCAGTCCGTCGTTGAGGAAGAGGCGGTCGCCCGGCCTGACGACCCGCGGCAGCCGGTCGAAGCTCATCGACACCCGTTGCCGGTCGCCGACGATATCGGCTCGGGTCAGCGTGAAAGGGTCGCCGGCCTGCAGTTGGATCGGCTCGGGGTCAATCCTGCCGATCCGCATCTTGGGGCCCGGCAGATCGGCCATGACGGCAACACGCCGTCCCGTGGCCCGTTCGGCGGCGCGGATGCGGCGGATGCGCTCCGCGTGCTCGAGGAACTCGCCATGAGAGAAGTTGAGCCGCGCGACGTTCAGCCCGGCGCGAATCAGCCGTTCGAGCATGTTCGCCGATTCCGAAGCCGGCCCGATGGTCGCGACGATCTTGGTTTTGTGAGTGGGAAATGGCACAGCAGCAGTCAGAGGGAAAGGAAGAAACGCGCGGCGCCTCGTGAGGAAGCCGGGCCAACGGGGCCCTCAATGAGTCTGTCCCGAACGCGGTTCGACATGGCCTCAGGGTGGCACGCGGACGGGCTGGGATGAAGCCCAATGTTCAGCCCGTGACTTGCCGGACTGTCCGGGTCGTGACAAGCTGGATGCTTATTGAATGAGGACACAAGCGTTCGAGCATCATGAGGGTGCCGGTTCACGACCGGACAGGGTGGTTGACAGCACACGAGAAACGGCGGGACGCGGACGCCGGGGAATTCCGCATGCCTGGTGGTTTGCGGGTTGCGCCCGCCCAGGGCTCCGAGTCGGCGCACTTCTGGTCGCGGCGACGGTCGGCCTCGGCACGGTTCGAGCCGCCAAGATCCCCGTCCCCAACGGCTCGTTTGAATCGCCCGCGACCGAGTTTGTCGATATCCGCCTCGATTCGTGGCAGAAAACGCCCAAGCCCGACTGGTTCGACGAGAGCGGAGGGCAGCTCTGGGACCAACTGACCGGTCTCTATCTGAATCTCCCGGTGGGTGATCCCGGGCGCATCGAGAACTGCGACGGCAACCAAGCGGTCTGGATCTTCGCCGTCCCCCAGGCTGGCTTCTTCCAGGACTACGAATCGACGGACTGGTCCAGCACCTCGCCGCTGCACGCCTTCGACGTCAGGTATGAAGCCGGCAAGTCTTATCAGCTCACCGTGGGCGTCCTGGGCGGAGGCGGCAACATGCAGGCGGGTGCCAGCCTCCTGGTGGAACTGTATTACCGCGACGGCTCGAGCAACCAGGTGTCGGTCGCGGCATCGACTTTCGTCTACGCGCCGCCTCCGGTTCCCGGCGCCAAGCGGTTTGTCGATGTGACGGTCGAGGTCCCGACCGTGCCGGCCGGCGCGCCCTGGGCGGGGCAGCACATCGGGATCCGGCTGCTGTCCACGATCGATCCCTCCCTGGCGGGCGGTTTCTGGGATGTGGACAACGTGCGCCTCGAGGCCGTCGGGGAGCCGGTGCTGCTGGCTCCGGGGTTTTTCGATGGCAAGTTCGGCTTCACCCTTCAAAGCGCGCCGGGGGCGAAGTTCGAGATCCTGGCCGCTTCGGACGCGAGCCTGCCTCTGTCGAACTGGACCAGCCTGGCAACGCTGACCAGCGCCACCGGCAGCATCGCGTTCAAGGATGAAAGCCCGACGGTGGACCGTCGTTTCTACCGGGCGCGCCAGGTCGAGTAGGGGTGGTCGTGTTGATGACCAACCATTCGCGAAGACGGTTCACGCGGGGGCTTGTGGCGGGCATGGGCGGGCACGCTCGAGACGCGTTCACGCTTGTCGAATTGCTCGTGGTGATCGCGATCGTCGCGGTGCTTGCCTCCCTGCTGCTTCCCGGTCTGGCTGCTGCGAAGGAGGCGGGACGCCGGGCTGTCTGCTCGTCCAACCTTCGCCAGATCGGCCTCGCCATCCACAGTTACGCCGAGGAGTACGATGGCGCGATCCCCTATGGCCCTCAGGCCCCGCCTTTCACCAGTCCCGCGAGCTTCTATCCCTCGACCGGCACGCCAACCAGCCTCATCGGCCTGCAAGGCGGCGCTCCTGTTGGGCTCGGGTTGCTCCTGTCGCAATACCTGTCCGATCAGCCGCGCGTCCTCTTTTGCCCTGGGCCGGACCAATCCGTAGATGCCGGAGCGGAACTGGCGAATGTGGGCAAGCGCCAGGTGCAGGCGAGTTATTATTACCGACATGGCAGCAACACGCAGTTGTTTGACGACCCGACGACAGTGTCGGGATCCTCACCGCCGCGGCTGACCAGCCTGGGCAACAACCGCAAGGGGCTGCCCATCCGGGCCCTGGCGATGGACACCCAGTTTCTCTGTCCGCCCGGCCTCGAGTCGTTCAACGTGAAGCCTCGCACCCACCACCGGCAGAGGTTCGTGAACGTCCTCTACAGCGACGGGCATGTCCTCTCGCGCCGGAACACCGACGGTCGGTTCACGGTGAATCTGGTCACCTATGGCGAAATGCGCGGCGCTTTCAGTCGAATTCTCGAGGTGTTGGAGTCGGCCGACGAGTGATGAGCGAGTCGGTCGCGCTCAGGTTGCGCCTGGGGAAGCGTTGACATTCAACTGGTCAATGCAGATGGGGACCACGAACCGGAAGCGTTCAACGTTCAACGCTCAACGCTCAACGCTCGACGCTCGACGCTCAACCTGCCTGTGTGAGCAGGGAGCCTTCCGCAAACGGGTGTCCGCCCGCCAGCGCCTCGAGGTTGGCGACGGTTGTGCGCGCGATGTCGGCCAGCGCCTCGCGCGTCAGGAACGCCTGGTGCGAGGTGATCAGCACATTCGGAAACGTCAACAGCCGCGCCAGTTCGTCGTCCTGGAGAACCTGGTTGGAGAGGTCCTCGAAAAACACCCCTTCCTCCTCCTCGTAGACGTCCAACGCCACCCCGCCCAACCGCCCGGTCTTGAGCGCGTCGATGAGCCCGGTGGTATCGATGAGTGCGCCGCGGCTGACGTTGATCAGGATGGCGCCGGGCTTGACCAGATCGAGCGTTTCGGCGCGCATGAGGTGCCGGGTCTCCGGTGTCAGCGGCAGGTGCAGGGAGATGACATCGCTCAGGCCCAGAAGCGAAGACGCGTCCACGTACTCGACACCCTCCCGTGCGGCCCACTCCCGCTCCTTGAATGGGTCATGCGCCAGCACCGTCATGCCGAAACCGCGCAGGATCTGGGCTGTGACGCGTCCGATCTTGCCCGTCCCGAGGATGCCCGCCGTCTTCCCATGCAGGTCGAATCCGACCAGCCCGTTGAGCGAGAAGTTCAGCTCGCGCACGCGGTTGAAGGCGCGGTGAATCCGGCGATTGAGCGTCAGCAGCAGGGCGACCGCGTGCTCGGCCACGGCGTAGGGCGAGTAGACCGGCACCCGGGTGACGAGGATGCCCAACTCCCTCGCCGCGGCGACATCCACGTTGTTGAAGCCGGTGCCCCGCAGGGCCACGAGCTTGACCCCCTCGGCCGCCAGCGCCTCGAGGCACGGGCGATCCACCTTGTCGTTGACGAAGGCGCAAACGGCCTGGGCGCCCCGGGCCGCGGGCGCGGTGTCGTCGGTCAGCCGGAACTCGAGGAAACGCCAGTCGATCCCGCGATCAGCCGAGGCTTGTCGCAGAGCGTCGGTGTCGTAGGGGCGTGCGTCAAAGACGGCGCAGGTGATCATAGGCATCCGAGTCGGCGTATTTGAAGATTCCTGCAGAGAACTGCGGACCAGGAAAACCGGTTTCGTCCCCAGCCGGCAAGACCGAACTTCAATTCCGCTCCCGCGAGGTCTCGAGTGGCGCCGCCGGCTCCTGCCACCCTCCTCCCAGGGCCCGGTAGAGCTGGACGACGCTCAGGAGTTCGTTGAGGCGGGCTTGGGCCAGCGCCAATTCGGCCGTGAACAGTTCCTGCTCGTTGTAGAGCACTTCGAGATAGCTGGTGACTCCGCCTTCGTAGCGCGTGTTGGCCAGATCAGTCGCGCTGCGATGCGCCTCCGTGCGTTCCTCCTGCCGAACCCGAAACTCGCGGGTCCGCTGGTAGGCGATGAGCGCGTCCGAGACCTCGTGAAAAGCCGTCTGCACGGTCCGCCGGTATTGCGCCAGCGCTTCGTCGAACTGAGCACGCGCGAGCCTCAGGTTGGCCCGCAGTGCCCCGCCGGTGAACACAGGCGCCGAAACCGCGGGCCCGAACTGCCAGGTCCGCGCCGGGGCGCTGAACAGATCCGAAAGAGCGACGGCCTGATAGCCGTAGAGGCCTGTCAGCGTCACCTGGGGAAAAAATGCCGCCTTGGCCTGGCCGATGTCGGCGTTGGCGGCGACGAGAGCCTGTTCCGCCGCGCGAATGTCCGGTCGCCGGTCGATCAGCGACGACGGCAATCCGGGCGGCACGGCGACGTCGAGTTTCTGGCGCAGCAATCCCTCGCCGCGCGCCGGCGAACCCGGGTTGCGTCCGAGGAGCAGGCTCAGCTCGTTCTCCTTTTGCTCGATGCGGCGATGGGTTTCGGCGATGGCGGCCTGGGCCGTGGCGACGAGGATGCGCGCCTGCTGGACATCCTGCATGGAGGCCACCCCGCCTTCCTCGCGCGCCGTGGTGAGGGCGAGGGAATCACTGCTGGCCTCGAGTGTGTTCCGCGCGATTTCGAGTTCGTAGTCGAGTTCGAGCAGGCTCAGGTACGCCGTGGCGACCTGGGCGACGAGCGTCTGGAGAACGGTCTGCCGCGCCGCTTCGGTGGCCAGCAACCGGGCCCGGGCCGCCTCGTTGGCCCGGCGAATGCGGCCCCACAGATCCAGTTCGTAGCTGGCCATCGTGGCGTAGGCGCTGAACTGCTCGGCCTCCGGATCCACGCCCCGCGGGATGGCGGCGGCGCCCCGTTGCGAACTGCGGGCGGTGGTCCAGTCGCCGCCCACGCCCACCGCAGGCAGGAACTGGGACCGGGCCGCGCGCGCGGCGGCCTCGGCTTGCAGGACACGGGCGGCGGCGGCCTTGATATCCCAACTGTTGATGAGCGCCTCGGCCACGTACGCCCGAAGCTGCGGGTCGGGCATCACCTCCCACCAGTCGAGGTCCCCCAGCGACTCGGGGGCCGTCAAATCCCGGCTGTCCGACTGCGCTGGGCGATAGGCGGCAGGCGTATCGAGAGGGGGACGTTGGTAGCGCGGTCCGACGGCGCAGCCGGCCAACAGGGCGGCCGCCAGACACAAGGACCCGGGGATGCGAGATCGATGGGTCATGGGACCGCTCCTTCCGATTCGCCGCCAGCCGCCACCGCACGCGCCGGCAGCGGGGCGGTCTTGCCTTCCCGCGCGGCCAGGGTTTGCACGAACACATAGCAGACCGGCACGAGGAACACCCCGACCGCGGTGGCCACGGTCATGCCGAAGACGACGCCTGTCCCCATCGTGCTGCGCGCGGCGGCGCCGGAACCCGAGGCCAGCATCAACGGCACGCAGCCCAGGATGAAGGCGAAGGAGGTCATGAGAATCGGGCGCAATCGGAGCTGCGATCCCGCAACGGCGGCCTCGATGATCTCGTGGCCCTCCTCGCGCCGCATTTTGGCGAACTCGACGATGAGGATGGCGTTTTTGGCGGCCAGGCCGATGAGCATCACGAGACCGATCTGGGCATAGACGTTGAGGTCAAACTGCCGGGCCAGCAGGCCGGTGAAAGTGCCGAGCACGACCAGCGGCGTCGCCAGCAGCACGGAGAAGGGCAGGGCCCAGCTTTCGTACTGCGCCGCGAGCAGCAGAAACACAAAGACGATCGCCATGCCGAAGACGACGCCGGCCTCGCCCTCGGCCCGCTTCTGCTGCAGGGTGAGTCCGGACCACTCGTAGCCGTATTCGCGCGGCAGTTGGCGCGCGACATCCTCGATGGCGCGCAGGGCCTGGGCGGAGCTGTAGCCAGGCGCCGGCGCGCCCAAGACTTCCGCGGCCGGATACAGATTGAAACGGGCGGCGAAGTTCGGCCCGGACATCGGCTCGATTCGGACCAGGCTGTCGAGCGGCACCATTTTCCCGTCGCCGTTGCGCACGTAGAGGTCGCCGATCTGGTCCGGGCGGCTGGCAAACCGGGGTTCGGCGGCCACGAACACCTTGAACACGCGTCCGAATCGGACAAAGTCGTTCACGTAGAGCCCGCTCAGGTAGGCTTGCAGGGTCGAGAACACGCTGTCGACCTTCACACCCAGCGTGCGCGCCTTCTCGCGATCGAGCTCGACCCGCACCTGCGGGGTCACCGGCTGGAACGTCGTCGACAACCGCCCGATCTCGGGGCGCTTCGAAGCCTCGGTGATGAACTGCTGCACGCCGGACGACAGGTGATCCACCGATCCGCCCGACCGGTCCTGGAACTGAAGCGAGAACCCCGACACATTCCCGTACCCCGGAAGAGCGGGCGGACCGAACGCGAAAACCCGCGCCGACGGGAACGCGAAGAATGTCCGGTTCCACTGCCGCGCGATGGCGCTGGCATGGAGTGCAGGCGTCTTGCGTTCCTCCCAGTCATCGAGACCGATGAACATCAGGGCGGCATTCGGGCTGTTGAGGCTGTTGAGGAGATTGAAGCCCGAGATCGCGACCGCGGACCGCACGCCGTGCGTGGCCATGACGACCGCCTCCGCCTTCTCGAGCACCTCGTCGGTCCGCTGCAGCGAGCTGCCTTCCGGCAACTCGAGCGCCAGAAACAGGTAGCCCTTGTCCTCGTCCGGAATAAACCCGCCCGGGACAACCCGGGAGAGAATCAGGATGCCGCCGACGGCGGCCACGAGCAGCAGCATCGAGCGCGCGGCCTTGCGGACCAGGAAGCGAACGATGGCGGTGTAGCCGTGGGTGACGCGGTCAAAGGCGCCGTTGAACCATTGAAAGAAGGCGCCCACCGGCCCGCGTCCGGGCGTCGGCTTGCGCAGGAGCATCGCGCTCAACGCCGGGCTGAGGGTCAGGGCGTTCAAGGCCGAGAAAACGACCGACACCGCAATGGTGATGGCAAACTGCTGGTAGAGACGGCCCGTCACGCCCCCCATGAAGGCCACCGGCACGAACACCGCGCAGAGAACCAGGGCGATCGCCACGACCGGCCCGGAGACTTCACGCATCGCTTGCCGCGTGGCCTCGACAGGCGTCAGCCCGCGCTCGATGTGATGCTGCACCGCTTCCACCACCACGATGGCGTCGTCGACCACGATCCCGATTGCCAGCACCAGGCCGAAGAGGGTCAGCGTGTTCACGCTGAACCCGAGCAGCGGGAAGGCGATGAACACCCCCAGCAGCGAGACCGGGACCGTCAGCATGGGTATGATCGTGGCCCGGACGCTCTGCAGGAAGATGAACACCACCAGGAGCACCAGCACCAGCGCCTCGAACAGCGTGTGGACAATCTCGTTCATCGACGCCTTGATCGGCAGCGTCGAGTCCAGCGTGATCTCGTAGTCCATGTCCGGCGGGAACTGCGCCTTCCGGTCCTCGAGCAGACGCTTGATCGCATCGGCGGTCGCCAGCGCGTTGGCGCCGGGCGCCAGGTAGACGCCGAGCGCGGCGCAGCTCTTCTGGTTCAGACGGGCCCGGATGGCGTAGGTCTGCGCCCCGAGTTCCACCCGGGCGATGTCCTTGATCTTCACATGCGAGCCGTCAGGGTTCGAGCGGACGATGATCTCCTCGAACTCGGACGCCTCGCGGAGCAGGCCGAGGGTGCGGACGTTGTACTGGAGTTCCTGGCCGGGCGGGGCGGGCTCGGCCCCGATGACCCCGGCGGGCGACTGCGCATTCTGCTCGCGGATGGCCGAGCTGACGTCGTCGGGCGTCAGACCCAGAATGGCCAGTTTGTCCGGACGCAGCCAGACGCGCATGGCGTAGTCCTGGGCGGTGAAGTTGTTCACGTCCCCCACGCCGGGCACGCGTTTGATGGCGTCGACCAGGTTGATGTTGGCATAGTTGCCGAGAAACACCGAGTCCCACGTCCGCTCCGGAGAGAACAGCCCGATCACCAGGAGGACGTCCGGGCTCGAACGCTTGACGGTCACCCCCTCGCGCTTGACGGCGTCGGGGAGCTGCGGCGTGGCCAGCGACACCCGGTTCTGCGTGTTGACTTGCATGATGTCCACGTCCGTCCCCACATCGAACGTGACATTGAGCGTCATCTTGCCGTCATTGGCGCTGACCGACTGGAGGTAGAGCATCTTGTCGACGCCGTTGACCTGCGATTCGATCGGCGTCGCCACGGAGTCCATGACCGCCTCGGCCGCCGCGCCGCGGTAAGTCGCGGTCGCCTGGATCAGGGTCGGGCTCACGGCCGGATACTCCGCAATGGGCAGGCGCGTCAGGGAGATCAGGCCCACCAGGACGATGACGATCGAAATCACCATCGCCACAATCGGGCGGCGAATGAAAAAGTCGGCCATGCGCTACTCCTTGGCGACGGGTTTCTGAGCGCCGGCCTGCCGCGCGGCGGCGGCCTGGGCCATCTCCTCGGCCGTCATGGGCTGCACAGGCGCGCCCTGCCGCGCTTTCTGCGCGCCCTCGACGATGATGCGTTCGCCGGCCTTGAGGCCCTCGTCGATCACCCAGGCGCTGCCGAAGCGCACCCCGGCCTTCACCGGGCGCTGCATGGCGGTCTTCGCGTCGTCCACCACCCAGACAAAGTGTTTGCCCTGCAGTTCCTGCACGGCGCGTTGCGGAACCAGAAGGCTCGGACGGTCGATCCTCAGGACCATGCGGACCCGGCCAAACATCCCGGGCCGCAGCGCGCCGCCGGGGTTGGGGAACACGGCGCGCGCACGCAGTGTGCCGGTGGTGGTGTCGACCGCGCGGTCGGCGAAGACCCACTTGCCCGGCTCGGCGTGTTCGGAGCCGTCGGCCAGGATCAGGGTGAGGGGGACATCAATGAACCGCAGACCGAATCGGCGCTCGACTTCCAATCCGCGCAGATAGTCCACCTCGCTGATGCTGCCATAGAACCAGATGGGATCCAGTTGCGAAATCGTGGCCAACAACGTCGGCTGCCCCTTGCCCACCAGCTCGCCCACCGAAACCTCCTTCGCCCCGATCCGACCCGAGGCCGGCGCGCGCACGTCGCAATAGGAGAGGTCCAGTTCCGACGACTTGAGCCGCGCCTCGGCGGTTTGAACGTTCGCCCGGCCGACATCCACCGAGGCAATCGCATTGTCGAGATCCTGCTGCGGGATCGCGCGTTTCTCGGCCAGCGGTCGGAGGCGGGCCACGTCCTTCTCGTACTTGTTCAAGGCGGCCCGGGCCTCGGCCAGCCCGCCCTTGGCGGCCTCGAGCCGTTCGAGAAACGGCTTGGTGTCGAGCAGATAGAGCGGGTCTCCCTGGTTCACCGTCGCCCCCTCGGTGAACAGGATCTTCTCGACAAAGGCCTCGACCCGCGCGCGCACCTCGACGTTCTGGGGGGAATCGAGTTGTCCGATGTACTCGATTACCACCGGCACATTGCTGGCCGTGACCTCGGCGATCAGGACCACCGGCGGCGGCAGCGAGGAGGGCGAGGGCGGCTTTGTGCATCCCGGCACAAACAGCACCGTCGCGAGAAAGGCTCCCCAGGAAAGCACCCGGCGCCATCGACCCGACGGTCCGGGGCACAGCGACGCGGTGGCTCGATCTGTCAGGCACAACGAACCTGGTTGCATAGGCGTTGCGCGCACTGTGTCACATCCTCGCAAAAAGTCGAACAGCGATTTTTTGGATGTTCATTTCCCGGCTGAAGCCGTACAAGACGCCCATGCTCAAAGCCGGAATCCTCGGTTTGCCCAACGTCGGCAAATCCACGCTGTTCAACGCCCTGACGCGTTCCCGCAAGGCCCCGGCGGAAAACTACCCGTTCTGCACGATCGAGCCCAACCTGGGCGTCGTGAACGTGCCGGAGCCGCGCCTCGAAGCCCTCGCCCGCATCGCCAAAGTGCCCACGACCATTCCGCCGGCGGTCGAGTTTGTGGACATCGCCGGCCTGGTCAAGGGCGCATCCCAGGGCGAAGGCCTGGGCAACAAGTTCCTCAGCCACATCCGCGAAGTCGACGCCCTGGTCCACGTCGTGCGCTGCTTCGACGACCCCGACATCGTGCATGTCACCGGCAGCGTCGATCCGGTCCGCGACATCGAGATCGTGACCACCGAGCTGGTGCTGGCGGATCTCGAAGCCCTCAAGCGGCGGCGCGAGCGCATCCTCAAGGAGGTCCGGGCCCTCGAGAAACACGCGCTGGCGGAAACTCATGTCCTCGACAAGCTCGAGCCGCATCTCAACGCGGGCCACCCCGCCCTCACGCTCAACCTCGCCAGGGAGGAATGGGACCTGGCGCGCCCCTCTTGCCTCCTGACCACGCGCCCGACCATCTTCGCCGCCAATGTCAAGGAAGCCGATCTGCCGCGTCTCGACGAGAACCCGTACGTGGCCCAGGTGCGCGATTACGCCCGGCGCCACCATGCCTGCGACACCGTGGTCGTCTGTGCCCAGTTGGAGAGCGAAGCTGCCGATCTGACACCTGAAGAGGCGAGGCTCTACCTCGAGGAATTGGGCGTCAAGGAATCCGGGCTCGATGCCCTGATCCGCAGCACCTATCAGTTGCTGGGACTCCGCACCTTCTTCACCTTCAATGAAAAGGAAGCGCGGGCCTGGACCCTCCGCGGCGGCGAGACCGCACTGCGCGCGGCCGGAACCGTCCACACCGATTTCGAGAAGGGCTTCATCAAAGCCGAGCGCGTGAGCTGCGCCGACCTCGTCCGGTGCGGGTCGGTGGCCCACGCGCGCGAGACGGGGCACTACTCCCACGAGGGCCGCGACTATGTGGTGCGGGACGGCGACGTGCTCCTTTTCAAATTCAGCGTGTGAACAAGCCGGCGAACAATCCCGGATGGGTCATGCAGTTGTAACCACCGCGAACCCGAAACCTCGAAGAGGCGGACCGATGCGGGCAATACACAGCGTCAGAAGTTCCGTCGCGTGAAGGCGCGCGGCCTCCAGGTTTGGAGGCCGGGTCGCCTGACCCGGTGCTGAACATTCATGTCGCTCTGTAGAGAACGCCGCCGCTGCCAATCCAACAAGCTATGCAACGAATACTCATGCAGACTGTCCTTCTCGCCGCCGCGACGATGACCGGCGGCTCCGCGCATTCCGACGAAGGAATGTGGCTGTTCAACAACCCCCCGCGCCACATCTTGCGCGAACGCTACGGATTCGAGCCCTCCGACGCCTGGCTCGAACATCTCCAGAAGGCTTCCGTCCGGTTCAACAGCGGCGGGTCCGGCTCGTTCGTGTCCGAAGACGGCCTCGTGGCCTCGAATCATCACGTCGGCGCCGACGCCCTCCAAAAGTTCGGCGACAAGGACCACAATTACCTGCGGGACGGGTTCCATGCCCGAACCCTGGCCGAGGAGAAGCAGTGCCACGACCTCGAACTGAACGTCCTGATGAGCATCGAGGATGTGACCGGGCGCGTGAATGCGGCCGTCACGCCCGGTCTCAGCGCCGAGGAGGCGTTTCTCGCCCGTCGCAAGGTCATGGCCCAAATCGAGAAGGAATCGCTCGACACCACCGGCCTGCGCAGCGACGTGGTGACGCTCTACCAGGGCGGCCTCTACCATCTCTACCGCTTCAAACGCTACACCGACGTCCGCCTCGTCTTCGCCCCCGAACAGCAGGTCGCCTTCTTCGGCGGCGATCCGGACAACTTCGAGTACCCGCGTTACAACCTGGATATCTGCTTCTTCCGCGTCTACGAGAACGGCAAGCCGGCCAAGGTGCCGCACGCCCTCCGCTGGAGCAAGGCCGGCGCGGCGGATGGCGAACTGGTGTTCGTGTCGGGCCATCCCGGGCGCACGGATCGGATGCTGACGGTGGCCGAACTCGAGTATCTGCGGGACGTGCAGTACCCGTACACGCTCCAGTTGCTGCATCGGCGCGAGGTGGTGCTCGATGCGTGGGGCCAGCGCAATGCCGAGAACGCCCGCAAGGTCAGGGACGACCTCTTCGGCGTCCAGAACAGCCGCAAAGCACGCGAAGGCGGCCTGGCCGGCCTGCTCGATCCGGCGTTCATCGCATCCAAACGAGCCGCCGAACAGAGGCTCCGGGCCGCTGTGTCGGGCGACGCCCGTTTCCAGGAGGCCCGCGACGCCTGGGACCGCATCGCGGCGGCACAGGCGGTCATGGCCGAGCACGCGCGGATGTACCGCCTGCTCGAAGCCGGCCACGGATTCAACAGCGAGTGGTTTGGCATCGCCCGCACGGTGTTGCGGGCGGCTGAGGAACACGCCAAGCCGGATGGCGAGCGCCTGCGCGAGTTCCGCGACTCGAACCGCGAGTCGCTCGAACTCGATCTGTTCTCGACCCGCCCGGTCTACGACGATTACGAGCAGGTCCGGCTCGCCGATTCCCTCACGTGGCTGGTCGAACAATTGGGTTACTCGAACCCCCTGGTCCAACGCGTCCTCGATGGCAAATCGCCCCGACAGCGCGCAGCCGACCTGGTCCGCGGCGCGACGGTCAAGGACGTCGCCCGGCGCAAGGAACTCTACAAGGGCGGCAAAAGCGTCATGGCCGCCGCCTCCGATCCGATGATCGACCTGGCGAGGTCAATCGATGCCGAGGCGCGCGCGTTGCGCAAGACACTCGAGACCCAGGATGAAATCAAGCGCCAAGCCCACGCGCAGATCGCAAAAGCCCGCTTCGCCATCGACGGCGCCAACACGTATCCCGATGCCACCTTCACGCTCAGATTGGCGTTCGGCCAGGTCAAAGGATACGAGGACGCGGGACAGCACGTCCCCTTCCAAACAACCTTCGCCGGCCTCTATCAGCGCTGGGAGGACCAACAGGGACGCCCGCCCTTCGACCTGCCGCCCCGCTGGCTCAAGCGCAAGAACGCCCTCAACCTCGATACCCCTCTCAATTTCGTCTGCACCGCGGATATCATCGGCGGGAACTCCGGCAGCCCCGTCGTCAACCGCGCTGGAGAATTCGTCGGGATCATCTTCGACGGCAATATCCAGTCCCTGGTCCTTGATTTCTACTTCACCGACGACGTCGCGCGCGCCGTGTCGGTCCATTCCTCCGCCATCCTCGAATCGCTTCGGCGCGTCTGCGGTGCCCGGGCATTGGCGGACGAATTGGTCGCCGGCCGGCTCAAGTGAGAGGCGGGCGCGTTAAGCCGGCTGCAAGCCGGCGATCGCGCGTTATCGTCTGTGCCAGCAGAGCACGGGAGGGGCGACGTCCTCGTCGCCCACGAGCACATTCTGCGACTTCATTGGGCGGGGACGAAGACGTCCCCTGTCAAGGCGCTTGGCGAGGTGCGAAGCCGCCGGCGAGGGCGCGCAAGCGTTTTCACGCCTGATAGGCGAGCCATAGGGCGCGATAGTAGCGCATCACGCGCAGCGGATCGGCGCTCTCCGGAATCTCCGCCAGGCAGTAACCGGCAAAACTCGCGTCGTTCAGCCGCGTCAATAGCCGCCGCCACGGATACTCCTCGAGGTCAAGGTCGCGCATGTGCACCGCCACAATCCGGTCCTTGACTGAATCGAAATTGGCCTCGAAGCCCGCGCCATCGAGATCGCTCTGATTCGAGTTCCAGCACACGCCGACATTCGGGTGGCGGGCGACATCCATGATGCGGCGGATGTGCGGCAATTGGGATGTGCCCGCCCCGTGCACCTCGAGCCGGATCATCTGGCCGTGGCCCGCGGCAAACCCGCCCAGTTCGAGGAGGGCTTTCCCAATCTGTTCGAGCGTCTTTTCGACCGGCACCTCCGTGGGCAGGCCATTCGGACGCACCTTCACGCCGCTGGCGCCCACGTCGTGCGCAAGAACGATGTACTCCTTGGTGGCCTCGATGTCTTTCCGCAGCTTGGCGGCGTCCGGCGTGTGGTAATCGAAGGCGCTGCCCAAACCCATCAGGACCACCGGCGAGTCCTCGAATCGCTTCTTCACCTCGGCCCGTTCGGCATTGCTCAGCGCCACCTCGACCTTGTGCGCGTGCGTGGTCCGCAACTCGACCCCCTCGAATTTCGACGCCGCGCAGTTCTTGATGATGGTCGGCACATCCCAGTCCTTGGCGAGGTTGTAGGTGACCAGGCCCAGCCGCATCTTCGACTGTCTGCCGGCCGGAGACGAGGCGCCCGCCGCCGATTCGGCCGCGCGACCGGCGCCCGCGCCCAGGCCCAGCCCGCCCAGGGCGAGTCCGGCCGCCTGGATGAAGGCGCGGCGGTTCGAGTGTGCGAAAGAGGCCAGGCCGGAGCGAGGGAGTTCCGAGTGGTTGTTCATGACGGCCCCGAAGATGGGCGAACGTCTTCCCCGGTGTCAAAGGTTTGCGTCATCAGGGTTCTTTCCGTTCTATGCGGCTGATTGCAGGCCGAGAACAGACACCGGTGGGGACGCCCGGTGGCACCCGCGGAGAAGGATCGTCCATTTGAGTTGAGCCGGGCGCGGTGGGGCGCTACGAATGCCCGCACGCATGACACCTCGCGAACGCGTTCTCACCGCGCTGTCCCACCGGACGCCCGACCGCACGCCGCGCGACTTCTGGGCGGAAGAGCCGGCCTGGAACCGACTGCTGGCCCACTTGGGCTTGACGGACCGCCAGGAGGTTCTCTGTCGCCTGGGCATCGACCTGCGCCACCTGAACGCCGTCGTCCCCAAGGACCGTGAGATCGCGGCGGGCCTGTTTCAGAACTTCTGGGGCGAACGCTACGTGCGGCAACCGACGCCCTGGGGTCCGATGCGCGAGGACGCCCGCGGGGCGCTGAGCGGCGCGCGGACGTTCGTCGAGTTGGAGGCGTTCGATTGGCCGGCGAACGACGCCTTCGACTACGCGCCGTTGACGCAGGAAGTCTGCCGGCACCAGGAGTTCGCCTTGGTTTACGGCTTTGCGGATGTCTGGCAGCGGCCCGCCCTGGTGCGCGGCTGGGAGGAGTTCTTCGTGGATATGGCCGAGCGGCCAGGGTGGGCGCACTTTCTTTGCCGCAAGTTCACCGATTTCTACCTCGAAGACTACGCGCGCGCCGCCCGGGCGACCGAGGGCCGGCTCGATCTTTATCTGCTCATCAGCGACCTGGGCACGCAGCGGGGACCGTTGGTCAATACGGGTCAAGCTAAGCGGGAACGAGGTGGGAGCGCAGGCCCTGGGGTCAGCGAATGAATCGGATGGGGGCTAGGGGATCACGACTTCGAGCCACTGCTCGCAGAGGTTCTGCCAGGTGGTC